>JBBJMM010000001.1:0-304174 GCA_037720515.1 Ferruginibacter sp. | reverse complement strand
TTATACATTTTCAATTAGTTGTCCCACACCTATAGGTGTGGGACAACTTTACGTACTATAATGCTGTTAAACCTAAGCTCTCGAAGCACGAAGTGTGAACATAATTTAAAGAAAACGAAACACAATAGATGCTCCCACTCCGCATGAGAGGCTAACTTATGGACAGTATTAATTCAAAAAATACCCTAATAATTACATTAGATTTTTCAAATAATTATTACTTTATTGTAAGGCTATTTTAATGACCAGCAATTTTGTTTTTAATTAATTATGGATCGGGGCAACTCTTTTTTAACCCATGCGTTTATAATTGTGTAGCCTTATACCTTTATCCCTTAAGTATATAAATATGAAGAAAATTTTATTTGTTACAACACTTTTGATTGGATTGTTCACTTACATTTCGTGTAGTAAGAGTGATCCGGCTCCACCCTCTAATCCATGTGCCGGAGTAACTATTAATGTTAGCGGAAGTGCTACAAATGCAACTACAGGCCAATCCGATGGCTCAATAACGGTAAGCGGGTCTGGCAGTTCAGGCTTAACGTACAGTTTGAACGGAGGCACTTTTCAGGCTTCAACCACCTTTTCCAATTTGGCTGCCGGTACTTATACCATAAATGCTAAAAATGCAAACGGATGTTCTGGTTCCACCCAGGTAATTGTGAGTTCAACCAACCCTTGTACAGGTGTGAATGTAGCTGTAGCAGGATCTGTAACTAACGCTACTCTAGCAAATAATGATGGAAGCATTGCTGCTACTGCAACAGGTGGTTCGGGTTTTACATTTAGTATAAATGGCGGCGCTTTTCAGGCGAGTGGTAATTTTACAAATTTATCCGCAGGTTCTTATTCTATAACCGCCAAAAACAGCAGTGGGTGTACGGGTATTGCGTTGTTTACAGTTACCAATCCCTGTACAGGTGTTACAGTAAATGTTACTGCAGTAATTACAAATGCTTCAACAGGACAAAATAATGGAAGTTTAAATGCATCTGCCACTGGTGGAACCGGGTTTACTTTTAGTTTAAACAATGGCACATTCCAGGGAAGTGGTTTGTTCTCTAACCTGGCTCCCGGTATTTACACTATAACTGCTAAGAACAGCAATGGTTGTATAGGATCAGCACAGTTTACAGTAACTACTGTAAATGTTTGTACCGGAGTAACAATTACAATTGCTACTACTGTAACATCAAATAATCCGTGCAACCCGGCAAATGGCGGCATTGCGGTGTCTGCAAGCGGTGGAACTGCGCCCTATACTTATAGTATAAATGGAGGTTCTTTTCAAAGTTCTAATTTATTTACCGGGCTTGCCAACAGTACATATACAATAGGAGTAAGAGATGCAAACGGATGTACGAACAATGCTAGTGTTATAGTAGGAGTGTTAACACCCGGTCCATTGTTCAATGCAGTTAAACAGGTGTTGGCTACTAATTGTGCAATAAGTGGTTGCCACGTGGGCCCTAACCCACAAAATGGTTTGGATTTCAGTATTAATTGTACAATCGTAACTAGCAATTCAAGGATAAAAGCAAGAGCTGTGGATGCTAATCCAAGTATAATGCCACCGCCACCCAATCCGGAACTGTCAGCGGCAGATAAACAAAAAATAGTAAATTGGATCAACGCCGGAGGGCGATTGAATGATTAATTTTTATTTATAAATATCTCCATTGTATTGAAAGTACTGGATGAATTAATTCAAGGGTGCCTGCAGGAAAGTAAAAGGGATCAAAAGATCCTTTATGAACGGTACTATGGATATAGTTTAAAGATCGTTTTCCGGTATATATACAGGTACGAAACAGCCGTGGATGTTGTACACGATGGTTATATAAAGATCTTTTCCAAATTGAGCCTGTTTGATTTCAGCAAGACGAGCAATATTGAAATGAGCTTTATGGCCTGGATAAAGACCATACTCATCAATACCGCCATCGACCGACTGAGAAAAGATAAATTTTTACCTGAAATAGGTTTAACCAATGAAGGACTCAGGATAGAAGATCGTTCGGCTAGTGCGGATAATTGTTTGCTTTATAAAGAAGTTATCAATGAGATAAAGAAACTTCCGCCAACCTACCGGATCGTTTTTAATATGTTCGTGATAGATGGTTTTTCACACCAGGAAATTGCCAGGGAATTAAAAATTGCTGTGGGCACCTCTAAATCAAACCTTTCAAAAGCAAGAGGTTTATTACAATCATTTTTAATAAAAGCTGATAAGGAAAAAATATGTTACATGTAACAGACGATATGGATGATCTTTTCCGGAAGGCAGCCGATGGTTACCCGCTAAATACGGCTAACCCGGAATGGGATAAACTGGAGAAAAAAATGATTGCCGGCAATAAACCCACTGAGAAATCCAAAAATTTTTCTAACAGGAAGTACCTGCTGCTTTTACTTTTATTAATTTTTCCTTTTTTGCTTTTTATAAATAATACTAAAAATAATATTGATATACCATCGCGCAAAAACAAAACTTTTTCTTCAGCAAAACCTGCTCTGCCCCTTGATAAAACTGTCAAACACATTGCAGCTTTTCAAGATCCAGAGATTTCAAATGGCCAGGTTCAAAAAGAATTTATTACAAATCCTGCACCACCTTCTTTTATAAAATTAGCTGAACAAAAGAAAGGTATCTCTCTCTTCACAACAAATTCATTAAATAATGAAAATATTCTACCCGGTACTAAAGATTATAAAACAGATTCAAAATTAAAAGCTGTCATTATCACTCCGGAAACATCCGCAACAGATATAGCTGCTGTTTCTAATGCTAAAATGATAGTACAGGTAAATGATGAAGGGAGATCAGTTCCACGTGAAGAATCAAAAGATACCATCAATAAAAAAGAAAAGGAAAAAAAAAAACCGGTGTGGTAAAAAATAACAACAAAACAAAAAAGGCTAATCTTAAATTTTATGCAGGTATAATAGCCGGCCCTGATGTGAGTTCAGTGAAATTACAAATAGTAAAAAAAACAGGGTTTGGTTTGGGATTGGTAACAGGTTATCACATTAATAAAAAGTGGAGTGTGGAAACAGGTTTACTTTTTGATAAAAAATATTACAGTACTGATGGAAAACATTTCAGTCTGAAAAATATGCCTATATCTGGCTACTATACAATAGATTATGCTGATGGGTCCTGTAATATGCTCGAGATCCCATTGAACATCCGTTATCAGTTCAAACAAAAGGAACGTTCTGCTTTATTCGTTTCTGCAGGCATGTCATCCTACCTGATGAAAAAAGAGTATTACAACTATACCATAACCCGTTACGGAGTTAGTTATACAAAAGACGCCACCTACAATGAATCCAGGAATAATTTTGCTTCTGTAGCAAATATTAGTGGCGGATACACAAGAAAACTTGGATCCATGGAGTTTAGGATTGAACCTTACCTGAGACTACCTTTAAGAAAAGTAGGTATAGGAAGTCTGCCTCTACAAAGTGCCGGATTACACATAGGCATTACAAAAAAATTTTTTTAATTCTCTTCCCCTAAGCCAATCGTTTTGCTGTCAATCCAGAGCCGAGATAAATTATACATTTTCAATTAGTTGTCCCACACCTATAGGTGTGGGACAACTTTACGTAAAAAATGCTGTCATCCTTTAGACAATCAAAGCACGAAGCGTGAACATAATAAAAAGAAAACGAAATCCTATAATTGATCCCAATCCACAAGAAATTTTCTTTTAAAGGCTCTGGTATCGTGTTTTACAGAAAATGTATAAAGATACGAGATAGAGTATAAATTTTCAATCAGTTGTCCCACACCTATAGGTGTGGGACAACTTTACGTACAAAAATGCTGTCATCCTTTAGACAATCGAAGCACGAAGCATGAACATTATAAAAAGAAAACGAAATCTAATAATTGAACCCAATCCGCAAGAAATTTCTTTTAAAGGGCTCTGTTATTGTGTTTCAAAGAAGAGTCTAAACACAGGAGTAGTCAAGTACATTTTTAACCGCTTAAGCAGGTCGTTGAGACATAACCGCAAGAGCCGGATGTCGCAAAGTTGCGCATTGAAAAATAAAAAGCTTTGCGAATCTTCGTGTCTTACCGCCCTTGCGGTTAAACACTTAGTACACTTAAAAAACAAGGAGGTAATCTCCATAAAACCTATTTTTGGGTTATGATCAGATCCTGGCCGCTTTATGCAAAAATTACTGCAATTTTTTTCCTGGTTTATATGATCCTGTATGGCCTATACATTGGTCAGGATATTATAACACCACTCGGATTCGCATTTCTTTTTTCCATTCTTTTACGCCCTGTTGAAAAAAAACTTATCAAATGGAGATGCCCGCGTGTTCTGGCGATCATTATAACCTTACTCATTGCGATAACGGTTTTTATACTTATCATAACTTTTTTATCAACCCAGATAAAATCTTTCGTAAAAGATATACCGGAAGTAAAAAGGAATTTAAATCAGTTATGGGACCAGGTACAGCAATGGCTATCCAATTCTTTTAATTTCACTGAGAAGCAGCAGCAAAAAATGATCGATAAAGCTTCAGACAGTAATATGGGAATACAGCCGATGAGCACCCTGGGAGTTATTACAGGTTCTCTTGCTTCTATAGTACTCATCCCGGTTTATATTTTTCTATTTCTATATTACAGGCCTTTGCTTGTCAGTTTCATTACTGATCTTTTTGATAAAAAACATATATCCAATGTTCAGGAAGTACTCTCTGAGATCAGGTTGGTTATGCAAAGCTACATTACCGGCCTTATGCTGGAAACATCGATAGTAGCCGCTTTGAATGTAACGGGCCTTTTACTCATCGGTGCCCCTTTTGCATTTTTACTCGGAATAATCGCCGCCATATTAAATCTCATTCCATACATAGGAGGCCTGGTAGCCATGGTACTAACGGCCCTCATCACTTACACCAATACAGGTTCAATGACCAAATTATTATGGGCGATAATTATCTTTTTAGTTGTACAATTAATAGATAATAATTTTCTTGTTCCAAAAGTTATTGCCTCTAAGGTTAAGCTGAATGCATTGATCTCTATAATTGGTGTTCTGATCGGCGGGGCATTGTGCGGCCTGCCGGGAATGTTTTTAAGCATCCCGTTCATTGCCATTTGCAAAGTGATCTTTGACAGGGTGGATGAATTACAACCCTGGGGTAAATTACTGGGTGATGATATGCCGGTTACTAACCTGAGGCACGTATTTAAAAGGAAAAAATAATTATCAAAACCTCTTTACTATTACCTGTTGTATTTTGCTGCTTGTCCTTCTTTAGGTAAAGTTTTACATCTTCGCCATCTTCGCCGCGTGGAGTTTTCTCCAGCGGCGTAAAACGAGAACAGGATAGAAAAAATAGTAAGCCTTCAGTACCTATTTTGCTGCTTGTCCTTCTTTAGGTAAAGTTTTACATCTTTGCCGCGTGGAGTTTTCTCCAGCGGCGTAAACGAGAACAGAATAGAAAAAATAGTAAGCCTTCAGTATTAAAAATGGTGTCTTTACTATTACCTGTTGTATTTTGCTGCTTGTCCTTCTTTAGGTAAAGTTTTACGAATAAACTCGCGTATATCTTCTGTACTTACCGCCAGGTCTGGTTTTCGCAGGTACATCATGTGGCCGCTGCGGTATCCTTTCCATGACAGCCTGTCTTTCATTTTTCCGCTGGGATCGATCTGCCACATATTATATTTTGCATTGAAATAATCAGTGGCGCCATCGTAATATCCACTTTGAGTCATTACATGCAGGTATGGATTTTGTGCCATTGCCAGTCGCAAATTCTCTCCCGTACGATCGTTGGTGCGGTCCCACGGATGTACCGGCCCGAACATAAAATATTTAAGATCCGTTTTATAATTAAGTTGCTCACGCAGGTAATAATTCATTGCCGGGGAAAAGGCATGATTCCAGGAGATTAGCTCTGCATTATAATCCGGAGATTCCCCACCCTCCTGCCTGTCGATCCCCAGGTATCGGCTATCCAATCTACCAATAGTAAAACCTTTGTCGCGCAATAATTCCTTCCAGAAAAAATTCGGAGTAATATTTAAATTACGTTGAAGAATAACTTGTTCTGAAAGGCCGGAATAACGGCTCATTTTTGCAGCAATTGTTTTTTTCTTTCCTTCTTCAATAAAACCACCCATGGTAAGTACAGGTATCAATTCATTTATTGTAAAACTCTCTACTTCCGTAAGCATTACAGTTAGATCTTTGCTTTGAAGATCTGCCGGCAACATTTTATGATACCATGCGGTGGCTGCATAGTAAGGCAGGCGGGAGGCCATGTCAACAGGGCCTGTTCGCTCAATGCCCAGGATAGTAGGAGATACAAGTACAACGCCATTAATGAACATCCATTGATTTTGTTGTAACTCCAATGCAAGCCCTGAAACCCGGTTAGTACCATAGCTCTCACCGATAAGGTATTTTGGAGAAGTCCACCTGTTATACCTCGTAACAAAAGTACTTATCCATTCTGCCAGGTATTTGATATCTGCATTTACACCAAAAAATTTTGAAACAGGAGCGTTGCCTATTATTCTTGAATAACCGGTGTTAACAGGATCTACATATACTATATCTGCCACATCAATAATTGAATGAGGATTCTCTTTTATACCATATGGCTGAATAGGATATCCTTCATCATCAATGTTTAAGAGACGGGGACCGGTATACCCCAGTTCCATCCAGACTGAAGGAGTACCGGGGCCTCCATTGAAAGAGATTACCAGGGGCCGGGCGGAACGGTCTTTAATATCGTTGCGTTCATAATAAGTAAAAAAAACACCTGCTATAACCTTTCCTGAATCATTCCATACAGGCAGAGTGCCGGTTATGGCTTTATAAGGAATACGATTACTCTTTACTGTTACTGTATGTTCTGTTGTAATGGTCTGATCAGGATTTAAAACATTGGCTACGGGTTTATCATCTTTCGTTTGTGCGAAACCGTTGGTTAAGAAGGTAGAAACAATAAGCAGGTTTATGAAAATTCTCATAATTGGAATGATAATAGGTGAGTTAAAAAATTTCAGGAATTGTTTTTTAAATTAATAATTACAATAGTACCTATTAAAAGGAACAGTAACAATAAAAAATGCTGTCATCCCTGAGCCTTTCGAAGGACGAAGCAAGATCATAATAAATAGAAAACGAAATCCAATATGTGACCCCCGTCAGTAGTGTATCAGAATAAAAAAGCCGCCTCCCTTGTCCGGGAGACGGCCTTCCATTTTTCATTATTAAGGCTTATCCCACCAAACCCTTGTATTCAGATCATCTGCACCTCCATAAGGAAATGATGCAACAGCTGCATTGTAATTGATTGCATTGTTTGATCTTTCAATAACCGGGTATGCTTCTCTTCTCGGTATACGGTCTCCATTGGCCCCGGGGGCTGCAACCAATATTGGATAACCGGTTCTCCTCCACTCTGCCCATGCTTCATACCCATGTAAAAATAAATGCACCCAACGCTGTGTGGCAATTTTTTGAATTGCATTGGCAGGGTCGTATGCTACTGCGGGTTGAGCCAGGTATGCCGAAACTGTTGTTGTAGTTGCTGTCCATTGAAGAATAGAATTTTGAATAGCAAGATCATAATTTGTTTTTGCTGTTACATCTCCTCCTGCTATCCATCCAAGCTTTGCAGCTTCGGCGCGTGCAAATAAAGCCTGTGCATAGGTAACCAGATAAACAGGAGAATTTTGTAAACGTAATCCTGCACCCAACAGAGAAAAATTATTTATCACAACAGTAGTTGACCCCGGAAGGCCGTAGGGAAGGCCTACATAATTACCCGCAGTATTCTTGTCGGCGAAAACAGGAAGCCGGGGATCATTGAGCGGTAACATATAATCCACCAATGGCTTGCTAACAGCATACCATCTTCTGCCAAGACGAACAGTTTGATTGTACCAGAAGTTTTCATTATCCCTGTCTCCCAAATGAGGATAAGCAAAATTATCCGAATTGGCTGTAAAGATCCCATTCGTAATTGCCTTATTAAATTCCGCTGCACCTTTTACCGGATCCACTTTGGATAGACGCAATCCCATCAACATATGAATAGTATTACCAAACCTTTTCCATTTATTGATATCACCGTTGTACATAATATCGTTTTTAATGTTGCCGGCTACAATAGATGCATGAGCCTCATCCAATAAAGCAAAAAGGCTGTCATAAATATCTTTTTGCTTATCATATTTGGGCGTAAAATTATTTTTCCCTTTTAATGCTTCTGAATAAGGAACATCTCCCCAGCGATCGGTAATATGCCAGAAGATATATGCTTTAAGTATTTTGGCCACAGCAACCTGGTTTACAACAGGGCCTTCATTTGCATCCAGCTTTGCAGTAAGCACGGTTTCCAGGTCATTAAGCGGACCGGTATACCATCCAGAGAAATTAAAGTTTATGGTAGTGTACCTTGAATTATCTGTAAAAGATGTATTGGATAAATGCTGCGGATAATGAACACCAAAAGGTGATGAACTCATATCTGGCAACGATCTTTGTGCACTCGCGATAAGTTGCGTGCCCGATGCTTTTGTAGGGCTGTTGGGATCGACGTTCATACTACCGTCAAATTTTTTACAGCCTGACAAAAACGTGAATGCAGAAAAGCATATGTAAAATAAAAAATGTATTCTCTTCATGATAATAAATTTTAAAATGTAAGATTTAAGCTAACGCCGTATGACCTAACGGTTTGAAATTCACCTTTCTCCAGCCAGCTGATTGAACCACTGCCATAAGAAAGCTCGGAGGGTTCCAAACCTTTTGGTGCTTTCTGCCAGATCATAAGTGGGTTACGCGCAATGAATGCAAGTTTGGCGGCTTTTATCGGAGTGCCCTTGATCCAGTTGTTATCCAATGCAAATCCTATACTTACTTCACGCAGTTTAATATACGATGCATCATACAGCCACTCTTCGTATACGCGTGTGCCGATAGTATTTCTAAAATAAGACCGTGCATCCACATAAGCTGTTACTTCCGCTTTTGTTGCATCGGAGATTCCATCCACTCTTACTCCTCCACCATTCGCTATCGGTTCACGTACATTAAATCCTTTATCATTTAGCACTGCTGTTTCAGCAGCCTGGCCCGATTTTACTGCAAGCATTTTAGACCAGCTAAAAAATTGTCCGCCGGATTGAAAGTCAATCATTGCAGCCAGTTCAAATTTCCAGATCTTAAATGAGTTTAAAAAGCCACCGGTAAAATCCGGCAATACTGAACCGAAATTGTGATTCGTTTCATGAATAGGAAGGTTTGCGGCATCAAGCAATATCTTTCCTGTTGCCGGATCGCGTTTGTATGCATTGCCTACAAGACTTCCGAATGGTTTGTTCACCTCTGCATTTAAAAAGATAGAAACACTTGAATATGTATTCACATCCAACTGGTAAATATTTATTCCCGGATAAAGTTCTTTTACCATGCTCCTGTTTTTGGCAAAATTTATGGTTGTATTCCAGGAAAAAAAGTTTGTCTGAAAAGGTTTGCCATTAAGGGATATTTCAAATCCCTTATTTTCTATCAGGCCCGCATTAACTACCGTAGACGAATAGCCGCTTGCACCGGGAACATTAAGTGATATGATCTGATCCTCATTTTTCTGATGATAGATCGTCGCTTCCAACCCTACCCTGTTATTAAAGAATCTTAGATCAATACCTGTTTCAAATGCCCGTGCGAAAGAGGGTTTGATGTTCGGATTATTTAAACCATCAGGTATAGAGATGGGGTTTATCGTACCTGTTGTTGGTGTATAAGGTGTACCGGCATTAAAACTGCTGCCTGTTTGATAAGGTGCCAGATCTGCTCCTGCTACTGCATAGCTCGCCCTGATCTTTCCATAAGAAAATGGCTTCCATTTTACAAATTCACTGAATACGATGCTTCCGGATACAGATGGATAAGAATAAGAATTGTTATTCACCGGCAATGTTGATGAGACATCATTACGCAGTGATGCATCAATAAAATAAGTGTCTTTAAATCCAACAGATGCCATTCCATAAATACTTCTTATTTCTTTTCTGCGGGTAAAACTTGAAATACTTGGCCTGTCCTTCGAACCTGCAAGGCTGTAAAAAGCAGGACTGATCAAGCCACCTACTGTATTACCACTAACTGAATTAAAATCGACAGTATATTTATTAGCTCCTGCATTCAGGTTTAAAGATAAATTTCCAAAGAGCTTGGTGTATTGCGCTAAGAATTCATAATTAAATTCTTTGCTTTGGTATTTTCCAATGGAAAACCCATCATCCAATCTTCCACCAAATGCTTCTTTATGAGATATGTTCTGCGTGTACATATCCGTTCTCAGGAAGGTGCTTAATTTTAAACCGGGAATAACCTGGTAACTTAAATTAATATCACCGAACAGGCGGTCTCGGCTATCATCGTTTGAATTTGCAAATGCATCGAAATAAGGGTTGTTCCAATCGCTTGGTCGGTTGTTTGTAATGATACCAGTAGCTGTACTGGGACTTACATTCCAGTTCATTATTGTACCATCTGCATAGCGGTAATTTTTCAAACGATTCATATCAATATTACGCTGGAACCATTGCACCTGGCCGGTTGCAGTTCCCTGGTAACCCTGTGATGGGCGGGTAGCTTTGTTATTGGCATAAGTGGCATTGACACCTACTGCTAGTTTACTGGTAATATCTAAGGCTGTACTAAGTCCCAAATTGTTTCTCTGAAGTGATGTTCCGGGCATAACACCTTTTATATTGCCATTATTATAGCTGACCCTGTAAGTCATATTTTCACTGCCCCCAGCCACAGAAATGTTGTTATTAAAATTATGACCCCTGTCAAAATAGTCGCGAACATTATTAGGTTGAGGAACAAATGGAGTAAGTTTTCCAAATTCAGGATCCTGCTGGTAAAAGCTATAATACATTCTCACCGGGGTGCCATCCATTTTAGGGCCCCAGCTTTCATCATTTCCACTTAAGTATTTATCACCGTTTGCAAGCGTTAAAAATGTTTGATTATTACCTACGCCATAAATATTCTGCAATGGCATAAAGTTTCCTGTTCTTTCAATTGAAAATGCAGAACTATATTGAACTTCTACTTTTTTAGGACCGCGTTTTCCTTTCCGGGTAGATATAAGAATAACTCCATACTGGCCTCTTAATCCATACAAAGCGGAAGCAGCCGGGCCTTTAAGCACAGTTACTGTTTCAATATCATCCGGGTTTACATCCTGAGAGATATTTCCCAGATCCGGCCCGTTACCATTTGAACTTCCAAAATTTGAATTGGAAATAGGTGTGCCATCTACAACTATTAGGGGCTGGTCATTTCCATTTAATGAATTCACCCCACGGATCTTTATTTTTTGCGTACCACCCAAACTTGCCCCTGAAGCACCTACAACCTGTACGCCGGCTATTTTTCCGGCAAGTGATCCCAGCACATTTTGTTCTTTAGTTAAGGTTAGGTTTTCACCCCGCACTTGTTGTGTGGAATATCCGATTGATTTTTCTTTCCTGGATATCCCCAATGCAGTAACAATAACCTCCGAGATAGTGGTATTACTCCCTAATTCAACTGAGATCGTATTGCTGTTCCCAATCCTGTATTCTTTTGCATTAAAACCCGCTGAAGAAAATTCGAGTACTGATGCTGATGAGGGAACTGAAATAGAAAATCTCCCGTTTTCATCTGCCGCAGTTCCTGTTGAAGTACCTTTAACAGTAACTGAGGCCCGGGGTACAGGCTTGCCCTGGGCGTCTGAAATTTGTCCTGAAATAACTCTTGATTGGGCGAACAATAGCATTGGCATAGAGAAGAGCAGTATGCTCCATACCAACAGTAGCTTTGATTTCATGTAAAAATTTTAAGGGTTTTAAAATTTAATTTGCCGAAAGTTTACTAAAAAAATAAAACTTTTTAAAGGAAAAATAATAAGTATTTATACACACTTTTAAATATACTAGAAAGATCTTTGGTTAACAACCTTTTTAAATCCTTTTTTTCGTGTAGCTGTTAGGGTTAGTTTTTTTATCTGATAATAGGAATGCTTGTTATTTATAAAGTTAAGATACCATAGTATATCAATACAGAGATATAATTTATAAATGAATTAAAACAAAAATGATACATTTATTAATTCGTCACTATTATTATTATTGAAAGAAATATAAAATAATCTCATGCACTTTTTACAAGTTTCCAATGGTTTTAACTGGAAAGAATTGTTATTAGGGGGAGAGACCTGGGGTTTTCTACCAGAAGCGATCCTCCGCACATTCGTAATGTTCATAATAATTCTTATCAGTATTCGCCTGATGGGCAAAAGAGGGGTAAAACAACTTTCGGTATTTGAACTGGTAGTTATTATCGGCCTGGGGTCTGCTGCCGGTGATCCAATGTTTTATAAAGACGTAGGCTTATTACCGGCGATACTGGTATTTATTGTAATTGTAAGTTTGTATAGCATGTTAACCTATTTGATTGGAAAAAATAAAAAGTTCGAATTGCTTGTAGAAGGCAAACCGGTATGCCTAATTAAGGCAGGAGTTTTTTCGATCGATAATTTTCATAAGGAAGCATTGGGAGAAGATGAATTTTTTGCTGAACTGAGAATGCAGGGAGTATCGCAATTGGGACAAATAGAACAAGCGATTGAAGAAAGCTCAGGAAACATCAGCATTTTTTTTTACCCTGATGATGAAGTAAAATATGGCTTGCCCATTTTACCCGGTTCTTTGGAAGTAAGTCAGCAAAAGATTAAAGAGAACGATCATTATTCCTGCATCTTTTGCGGATATACAGAAAAATTACAGCCTGCTTCAAAATATACCTGCCCGGAGTGCAAAAAACATTTGTGGGTATTGGCAAGCAACAGGAAAAGAATTGCCTGAGAAAAATCAATAAAATATGCCTTGAGATTTATCAAGGCATATTTTATTTTTGTGCCCCATCATTGGAGAATTTTCCAATTAACACAAAATAGAATTACAATTGATCTTAAAAGCAATACAAATCTGCCCCCATGTCTAAAGCCTGATCGGCTTCTTTTTGGATGGTATGAGGAGGAGCAGATATAACTGTTATGTGCTTGAATGCTTCGCTGTCTTTCAATAGTTTCTGGCATTCCCATCCATTCATGCCGGGCATGTTGATGTCCAGTAAGATGACTTGTAGCTTATATAATGTTTCATTTTGTAATATCTCCAGCACCTTTTGGCCATCAGTAGCACAATAACAAATGATGGATGGATCAATTTCTTAAAGTGCTTCTCAAAAAACCTCGGTGTCATGAACATCATCATCTGCTAATAAAAATATTTTCTCCATAACATCTTATTCACTTATTTCATGATTTTGTTCCAGGAGTTTCAGGGGTAAAATAATTTCAAATGTTGCTCCTTCGTTTTCTACGCCTTTCGCAGAAATGGCTCCCCCATGACGCTCCACAATTTTTTTACTAAGTGCCAGCCCTAATCCCGTTCCTTCGTATTGTTCCTTTGAATTAAGGCGTGAAAATGTTTTAAATATTTTTTCTGCTTGTAATAAATTAAAGCCAATACCATTATCTTTTACTATTATGCAGACATAATTTTCGTTACTGGCTCCCAGTCCATATCTTATTAGATCCTCTGCGTTTACCCTTTTTGAGGCAATATCTATTATAGCAGGAATTCCCTCTTTTGAAAACTTAAGGGCATTATTGATTAAATTATAAAACAATTGATAGATTAAAATAGACGAACCTTCAAATAAAGGTAAATCCGCGTATTGGATCATTGCTTTTTTTTGAATTATTACCAGTTCCAGATCTTCTTCAACCTGGTGGATAGTTTCATTCAGATCAATCATTTCATGCTCAACTACTTCACCATCTAAAGAAGAGTACATGAGTACACCATCTATCATAGTGGAAAGCCTCGTTGCAGCGCTTTCCATTTTGGCTACATAAGTTTTGGCCTTCTCAGGTAAACCTGGCCCAAAATCCCGGGAAAGACGGCTACCAAATGTCCGGATCTTGCGTACTGGCTCTTTGAGGTCATGTGAAGCTACGTGAGCAAATTGCTGTAGGTCTTCGTTGGAACGTTGGAGTGCTTTTGTGCGTTCGGCCACCAGCTTTTCCAGGTTTTCAGTAATTGTTTTCTGATCATGAATATCTGTACAAGTACCAAACCATTTTGTGATAGTGCCGCTACTATCCCGGATAGGCAATGCTTTCCCTAAAAACCATCTATAGATTCCGGTTGTGCGTTCTTTAAAACGATACTCTATTTGGTAAGGTTCTCCAGTTTTTACTGAGTCATACCAGGTGGCAATACAAAATTCTACATCATCAGGATGAAGAATGGGAATCCAGCTTTGATCTCCGAAACCTTCTTTAAAGCCTGTGTAGTTGTACCAGCGTTTGTTATAATAATCAAGTACGCCATCAGGCTTTGACGTCCAGAGAATTTGCGGCACCAGGTCAGCCAGTTGGCGAAAGTTTTCTTCACTTTGGCGAATGGCATTCTCCGAATTTTTTTGCAAAGTAATATCTGTAGTGGTCACTAATACCATCGATACCTTTCCCTCTGCAGTAAGCAGCGGTGCTCCCTGGATGTAATACCACTTACTTTCCCTGGTATCCCTGTTAATTTGCAGCATCACTGCCTGCGAAGCCAGGCCCGTGGTAAGGCTTATAAAGGCCGGCGAATTTTGGGCTGCGAAATAATTGCCGTCCTCATCAAAACGTTCAAAAAGCTCATCTGCTTTTTTTAGAAGGGATGGTAAATCTTTTATGTCCAAAAGATCTTGCGGTACAAAATTTCCATAAACGGAGGCGCCTTTTTCGTTTACAAAAATCATTTCTCCTTTTTGATTAATGAGGTAAACGCCTGCGGGTATATTTTTAAATGTAAGCTCTATTTGTTCTTTAGTATTTATTAAATCCTGTTCAATTTTTTTTCTTTCGGTTATATCTCTAAAAGTCCAGCTCCATGCATAGTAGGCTCCATCGTTTCCGATAACAGGGTAGCCGTTTCGCTCCACTATTTTACCATCTTTATATTCCAGTTCATCAAGGCTTGTCTCTGTTGGGTTGTCGTACAGATATTTCACCTTGTCAATAAATTGTTGCGGATACACCAGTTGAGACATAGCAAATGACAGGGCTGCTTCATCATCTTTTGCATCTACGATCTTTTGAGGCATGTTCCAGATTTCAATAAATCTTTGGTTATAAGAAATGATTTTGCCTTTTGCATCTACCAGCAAAATTCCATCTACACTTGCCTGGTTATGCGCTTCTAATAAAGCAGTGCGATAAGCTAATTTTTGTTCTGCTAATTTCTGTTCATTTATATCAACTCCAACACCCACATAGCCATTAAAATCTCCATTGGCTAAATAGCGGGGGTTGCTTTTTACCATGTGCCATCTGTATTCGCCATCAAACCGCTTAACTCTAATGGCAGGTAAAAAATATGGCTGATGCTTTTCAAATGCGGGTATGTAAACTTCCATTACACCTTTCACATCATCAGAATGAATTATTCCATTCCAGGCTGTGCCAAGTGCTTCTTCTAAAGTTTGCCCGGTATAATTAAGCCAGGTTTTGTTCCAGTAACTTATGGAAGCTTCTGCATCTGGCTCAATAATAAAAACAAACATCGGGCTTTCATCTGCAAGATTGCGGAAGCGGTTTTCACTTTCTTCAATTTTCCTTCGTGCAAATACCTGTTCTGTTACGTCGACTGCATGTACCAAAATGCCGTCTATTTCTGCCTCTGCATTGCGTGATGCCTGGTATATAAAATTAAGAATACGCTCTTCGAGCTTTCCATTTGCTTTTTGAAATGTAACAGGCATTTCATTTGCAATAAAGGGTTCGCCAGTTTTATAAACCTCATCTAAAAGTTCATAGATTCCCGACCCTTCCAATTCAGGCAATGCTTCCCGTATTGGCTTGCCAATAATATCTCTATTACCAATAAGCTGCAGGTACATGGCATTTGCAAGTTCATTAATATGCTGCGGTCCCCGAAGCACACCTATTACAGCAGGGGCCTGCATAAAAAGATTGCGAACATTTGTTTCAGTTGCCTGCCGCAATTTTACCAGCTTTAATTGCGAAGCAACTCTTGCCAATAATTCTTTTGCAGAAAATGGTTTTATCAAATAATCATCAGCCCCGGTTTCATAGCCTTCAATTTTTGATTCTTCGCCGGCACGGGCAGAGAGTAAAATGACAGGAATATTTTTCGTTTGAACATTTTCTTTTACGGCTTTTAGTAAGCCAATGCCATCCATAACAGGCATCATCACATCGCTTAAAATCAACTGCGGAGCATGTTCTTTTATCTTATGCAAAGCATCCATTCCATTATTAGCTGTAACAACTTGATATTGCTTTTGTAAAAGGTTTTTTATGTAAGCCCTCATATCTGCATTGTCATCCACCACTAAAACCGTGGCCGCATCTGTGTGTACTTCCAAAACTTCCGTTCCGTTGCCAGTAAGAACGTTGTGGTCAATGAGCGTTGTTGCCTCTTCTATAAAAGCATCACTAAGGAACGCCGTAAAATCCAACTCTTTCTCAAAGACATGCTCTGTAGGTAAATGCGCCTTGCCTGTTGGAATGGAAACAGTAAACACCGATCCTTCTGCCTCTTTACTTTCAACCTTAATTTTTCCACCATGCAATTTAACCAATTCACTTACTAACGATAAACCAATCCCTGTTCCTTCGTATGTTCTGGCCACCACATTTTTAACCCGATGAAAACGCTGGAACATTTTAGGCAATTCAACCTCGGGAATGCCCACACCTGTATCTGCCACTTTCAATAATACCTGGTTGTTTTTGGTAGTAAGTGAAATGGTGATGCTTCCCTTGAGGGTATATTTAAAAGCATTGGAAAGAAGATTGAGGACAATCTTTTCCCACATCTCTTTATCAATATAAACGGGCTGAAGAACGGCATCTGTTTTTACCTGGTATATCAATCCCGCAGCCTCCACTACCGAACGAAAATTACTTGCCAACTCGGTTGTATATTTTGCTAAGTCGGTAAGTTGGTATTGTGCCTGCACTCTACCTGCTTCAATACGGCTGAAATCAAGCAGGTTGTTTACCAGCCGAAGTAAACGCATAGCATTACGGTGGGATGTTTCAATTGCTTCTTTATCAGATAGGGCAATTTCTCCTGTACGCTTATTAAGCACTTCTTCCAAAGATCCAATCATCAGCGTAAGCGGTGTACGAAACTCATGACTAATGTTGGAGAAGAAAACAGTTTTTGCTTTATCAATTTTGGCGAGTGCTTCTGATTTTTTCCGTTCTTCCTCGTATGCTCTTGCCTTAGCTAATGCATTTTTGATGGCCTCTGCTAAAAGATCATAAAATAACCGGTACTTTTCATCGAGGCTTCTCCGGGAACTAACGCCTGTTACGAGTAGATAATTGTTATGAGTAGTTCCGGGAAGCGTAATTGGAAAAATCAAAGCCTGGTGAGGAGCTTCGGGATAAGGGCCACAATTGAATGTTTCAAAGATCTTTCCCAATTGTTCAACCTGTATTGCTTTTACATTTTGAATGACTTTGGTAAATGGCCAGTTACCCGGATGCTGTGCTTGCAAATCAATTTTTGCCTGGGCTAGAGGTGAACCTGCTTCAACACCAACATTGCTTTTAAGATTTGCTTCTTTACCATCATCAGAAATTGAATACAACAACATAAAGGGGATATCCAGTTCAAAATCTTTTAAGCATTCTGCTACAAGTGCCGATGCTTCGTCTGCGGTTCTGGCATCTACTGTATGGTCGGGTATGGTATGTAAAATATTTAATCTTCTTTCTGCAAGTGTTTGCTGTGTCTGTTCTATTACGGGGTGAAAAAGCCCGCCTACTCCACCAGATTCATCAAGAATAGGACTGAAAGAAAAGGTAAAAAAAGTTTCTTCCTTATATCCATAGCGATCAAGAAATATCCGCTGGTTTTCAAGAAAGCGGGTCTGTCCCAAAGAGGCTTCTTCAAATGCCTGTCCAATAACCGGCCAGGCCGAAAACCAGCATTCTTTAAAATCCTGTCCCATAGACGAAGGATGCATATCGCCGCATATGGGCAAGTAACCATCGTTATAAATTTGCACCCTGTGCGCTCCCCATGCTATGGATATGGGAAAGTTAGAGGCAATGCATAAGCTAACCGTGGTACGTAAACTTTGTGGCCAGGTATCGGGAGAACCCAGAGGCGTTTCAGACCAATTAAAAGAACGAATTAGTTTGCCCATTTCACCGCCACCGGATAAAAATTCGGGCACCGCAATTCCAGGGGTGGCATTATTTGAAGCCATAGATAGTTAAGGAAATTATACTGTTAAGCATCTAATTTACATAAATTTTGAAACTTGAAAGATACAATGTATCATGTGTTATACAGTGTGTTTTTTTGACTGTTATTAGGCTGATTGAAAAAGAAAGTATAAAGCAAAATTTTATAGACACTACAAAATAAATCTTGTAAATCAAGAGATTCAAGGTTGTTATGTTCACCTCACTGTAGAATTATCCAACCAATACAAGAACGTTTTGCAAATGCGTTTTAAGTTAAGATTATACTGTTAAACGTTAATCATAATAATGAGGTGCTGATTGTGTATGGATACACAGCCCATTTAATAATAGTTGTTATAAAGAAAGGATGACATGAAAACTTGTACCTTCTGATTCTTAAGATTTTACAGAAATTTTTTTTGCGGTTCTTTAAACCAATTTTGCGGCACAAGGCCAAACCAATTCCAGTTCCATCAGAATGATCACTAATATGGAGGCACTGAAAAAGCTCAAATACCTGGCCAGCATACTTTTCATTAAAGTAAATTCCGTTGTCTTTTACTACAATTCCCTTATATACAGCTTGCAATTTAAAACCATCGAGCTTCGCTCAAATGCTTTGTGCCCAGGACTGGATTCGAACCAGCACATCCTTGCGAACGCTGCCACCTGAAGGCAGTGCGTCTACCAATTTCGCCACCTGGGCTTTTTGATTGGGCACAAATATAATTACTATCTGCGATCATAAATCAGCTATCAGATATCCGTCGCAATTATGCCCTTAAAGAAATATTGAAAACAAATCCTTTTAGTTTCCTATCTAACTGAAATAAAAATACCCGCAATAAAGCAGGTATTTAAATTAAAACAAACCCATTACTTTTTACTGATTAACTAACAAGTTGTTTTTATCAAAACCCGTTAACCCAAGGTATGCGTGTTCTTCTTTTGACTTGCCAATAGAGGTAGGAATATAATAAGGCGAATTCCCTATTTCTGTTAATATGCCGCTAGCCGAAGTCCTGAAAGTACTTACCGTATGGCTTTGAAAAGCTCCTGTATTAAACAAATATCCATCTGCACTTTCATGCAAATCTTTTGCATCACCTGTTGGTAAATTACCGCGCTTTTGAAAGTAATTACTTCCTAAGGTATTCGCCAGCAAATTGGTGCCGAGAATACTGAAAGTACTTACGCCATTGTTTCCAAAACTGGTTACATAGACTTTGGTTTTGTCAAGACTTACCCAGGTCCAGCATCCTTCGTCATTTCTATCGGATGTTGCAAAATTTTGAACTTTAACTGCAGTAATTCCGTTATGCACTGTCAGGCTATTTGCTTCTTTAGAAGAATGAAGATTGAAGTTTGACATGTAGATATACTCATCATTAGGACTCCAGGAAATACCAATGTTACCTGATATACCAGTTTCTTCATACATTCCTGTTTGAGTTAAGCTACCGGCAGAAAAATTATAGATATACAATCTTCCGGGCTTTTGCAAAGTAAGATTTGGCTCTGGAGTAGCAAAGTGCGGAACACCCCAGGTAGAAACTGCTATTTTAGTGCCTGTTGAATTAAAAATAACAGTAGTTGGCCCACCATTCGTACCCTCAGTATAAGTAGCGCCAATGCTTTTGTATTCCAAAATTCCTGTTGCCTTATTAAATGTAAAAACGGCTAAATTGCGATTTGGAGTAGATACAACACTTCCAAATTGTACAGCAGGATCTCCCTGGTAATTAGGATTTGCAAACTGGTTGCCCACCACAATCCAGGTAGCCCCACCAATTGTTTTATCTGCAATAGAAACAGCTCTTTCACCGCGCGAATCCATATTATCCATTTTAGATGTCGACGGGTTTTGATCCACCTGAGCTAATTGGCCATTGGCTTTGTTGATCTTAAAAACAGAGATAGAACCATTAACAGGATTAGCACCGGCATTTACAGATAGCAAGTATTCTCCTACAATCTTTAGTGCCCATTGCGTATCAAAATCACCTTCGGCCGCATCACCTTTATCACCTGTAGGGTACGGCGATTTATCAATTTCTTCTACCGACCCATCGCCCTTTCTTGCCAGTGCAATAATGGCATTGCCTGCAGAGGAATTAGTGCTTGTATATATATAGCCTCTGTTGTTATTTCCATTGCTATTAACATCGGTGTCTCCTTTTTTACAGGAGAATAAAAGTGTGGAAAATAAACTTATAAATAATAACGTTTTCATGGAATAAAATTTTTAATAAAAAAAAATTGTTTTCTTACATTTTTAATGTTTCCATGTCGGCATCAGCAGAACTCTTAACAGGAGTAAACATTAGCTTCTTCATATATTCAGGTTTGTTTCCTTTCATAGCCTGGCTCACCATCTCGCCATATGATTGTCTTGCTTCCTCAACCGTTTTTTTACCTGTTATAATATCATGTGCAAGGTTCAACGCCAATAAGTTGTTTTCTTCTTTATCACATCTTGCTGCAAGTAAGCCTTGTGTTCTGTCAACAGTTATACTGCCATCAAAATGGGCAAGCTCATCGTACATATCCAAAGGCACCTTATACATAACAGACTGCTCCATTAAGTCTGTATGCATTTTCGGGAAATTATGCTGGGATTCCATTTTTGTAATGATCGTTTTGGCAAAAAACCCGTTGTTATACCATACTACCATTGTGGGTGTCATCTCAGCAGGCTGGCCATACTTTTCCATTTGCTCTTTTACGGCATTTTGTGATGCCATAGGCCAGGACTTCAAATCAGCCATTTCCATTTTCATTTTCATTTTATCACCTTTCATTTTCATTCCTTTATCCTGCATTTGCATTTTTTCAGGCATTGCATTTTGAGAAAATGTTTCGCCGGCAATTAACGACGTAATGCTAAATACTGCTACCGTAAAAATTTTGATGTTCTTTTTCATAAATGTTTTTTTATTGATGTAATTCTGGAGGGAATTTTCCGCTTCCGAAATAAATGAAGAATAATAAAATAATAAGATTCAAAACATAAGCCGTGATAGGTGTTCATGACTGGCAAAAAATGTGTTGCTACTCATGAACAAACGAGTAAGTATATGAACGTACATGAGTAAAAATATACTCTCAGTACCCTTTTGAGAACTTGAAAATAAAAAAAATTCAGTGATGTTATTAAGCGGACTTAAGTGATATAGCAGCCATATAATTTAGGGCTTCGGTAAACTGGAACTGAAAGTAAAATTCTTTTAGTTCTGAAGTCTCTTCACTGTGAAAGCCCCCATTGATCAATTTTGAATTCGGCGCATATGCCTGCATGATATGTAAAAGCTTTTGTACCGGGTAATGATGAGATTTTTGCAAATAAGTATATAAATAATCCGGTTGGTGTATCTGGAAAACAACCCGGAGATTTTCAAGGGTTATTTCGGTACCGAGGTACACTACATGTATTCCTCTCCTCTTCAAAAAATAATAACAATACAATAAGCCCAAGTCCAGTTGTTTTGAATCAGGAAGAAAAAGCAAAACTGAACTTTCGGGTTTTTTGTTCTGAAATGTTGTTTCAATTGCAAGTATCAGTTTCTTTCGTACACCCACTACCACTAGATGTTGCTCAATCTGTTTGTGCCCCATACACAATAAACCGGTTACACTTAAAAAAGGGAAAAGGATTTTTTCTATCAATACTTCTAAGGGAACAGTAAACAGGATTTTGTCGAGGGCCTTTTCAAAAGAATCAGGAACCGGTGCATACATGTTGATGATAAGTTCATCAACGGCTTTATCACATGTGCTTTGTTCATTTTCAAGAAGAGATAATTTATTCTCGATCCAGGATTCAGGCGCTTCAGAAAGTTTGGATATCCTGTGACCGTTTTTCTTTAGTAGGGATATATTCAGTATTTTTTTTAGCTGCTCCAGGCTATAAACTCTAATATTCCCGGTTGTGCGAAGAGGTTGGAGTAAATTATAACGCCTTTCCCAAACACGCAATGTATGTGCTTTCACACCAGAAAATCGTTCCAGGTCGTGAATGGAAAAGGTTTTCAATCGGTTGCTTTTTGTCTATATATACGCTCTACCTGAAAAAAGGGTTTAGACAATTTTTGATTTTTACTATTTTGTTTAAACACAATTTCTGATACGAGCTATCCGGTACCCATTTTCTTTTTACCCCGCAACATTAAAATCCCTTAACGCATCATTAAGACTTGTTTTAAGATCAGTACTTGCTTTACGCTTTCCGATTATCAATGCACAACCCACTCCATATTCACCGGCCGCAAACTTTTTTGTGTAATTACCCGGTATAACAACACTTCTCTCCGGTATGATCCCTTTCATCTCAACTGGCTTCTCACCACTCACATCAATGATCTTTGTGGATTGAGTTAATACAACATTAGCACCGAGTACCGCTTCTTTTTTCACTATTACTCCTTCCACAACAATACAACGGCTGCCAATAAAACAACCGTCCTCAATTATTACCGGGCTCGCCTGCAAGGGTTCCAATACACCACCGATGCCGACTCCCCCGCTGAGATGAACGTGGCTGCCTATCTGCGCGCAACTGCCCACTGTGGCCCATGTATCCACCATTGTACCCTCACCTACATAAGCTCCTATGTTTACATAAGAAGGCATAAGCACAACATTTTTTCCAAGAAATGCACCATAACGGGCAATGGCATGTGGTACCGCCCGTACTCCCTGTTCTTTGTAATTGCTTTTTAAATTCATCTTATCATAAAATTCAAAAGGCGGAAGGATAAATGTTTCCATTTGCTGTATACTGAAATACATAAGGATAGCTTGTTTAACCCATTCATTAACCTGCCAGCCATTACTCACGGGCTCGGCTGTACGCAAACGGCCTTTATCTACTTCTTCAATAACATCCCGTACGGCATTGCTGTATATTTCTTCTTTCAACAATTCCCGGTTCAACCATGCTTCAGCAATTAATTTTTTCAGTTCCATTTTTTATTTTTCAACAAATGTAAGTTTTCGATTTTATTAACTAGTTCGGTATAAGTTAGCCTCTTTATTTAAAACACAATACCATAACCCTTTATTAAGAAAATTCTTTTAGGATAGGTTCCTTTTCATTCCACTTTTGTCTTGATACTTCACCCCAACCCCTCTCCAAAGAAGAGGGACTAAATCATTCCAATTCAAAATTAATTCATAACTCATAACTCATAATTTTTAACGCTTTCCGCTTCAATTTTCTTAACGGATTTTTTATGCGGCCGGATGAACAGCATTATAACCTACAGTAGTGAATTTTATTTATAAATTTTGTAATGCCACTATAACCTGCAACTCGTTTAATTTATCTTCAGTTACTAACTCCGGCGGATAATAAACTAACCTTAACTTTGAGGGAATGCAAAAAATCCTGGTTATACAAACTGCTTTTATAGGGGATGTTGTACTTGCCACCGCACTTGTGGAAAAGCTGCATGTATATTACCAGTATGCACAAATAGATTTCCTCGTTCGTAAAGGGAATGAAACTTTGCTTGCAAACAATCCTAACATAAAAAAAATATGGGTCTGGAATAAGAAAGAAGGAAAAATAAAAAACTTATTTCAACTCATATCCGGTATAAGAAAAATAAAATACGACCTGGTCATTAACCTGCAACGCTATTTTTCTACCGGGCTGCTTTCCGGATTGTCCGGCGCTAAACAGGTCATTGGTTTTGATAAAAATCCCCTTAGCTTTCTCTATTCAAAAAAAGTAAAACATGTAATGAATGAAAAAGAAGGACGCCATGAAGTGGAAAGGAACAATGATCTTATAAAAGATATTACAGATAACAGTATTAACCGGCCGGTGCTGTATCCTTCAGTGGCAGATGAAGCTTTTGTTTCGGTATATATTACACCTCCGTTTGTTACTATGACACCTTCAAGTATATGGTTTACAAAAAAATACCCAGTTGAAAAATGGATCGATCTTATCAATGAGTACAACCAGGAGTATAAAATTTATTTGCTGGGAAGCGCGGATAATTTAAATGAATGTAAAGCAATATTGAACTCCGTTATAAATAATAATGTAGAAATCCTGGCTGGGAAATTAACTTTTCTTCAATCTGCAGCTTTAATGCGTTCGGCGTTTATGAACTATACCAACGACAGTGCACCACTTCACTTTGCTTCAGCAGTGAACGCACCGGTAACAGCGATCTTTTGCTCCACCATTCCCGCTTTTGGTTATACACCATTATCAGACAGGTCTTATATAGTAGAAACAACATTACATTTAAAATGCAGGCCGTGTGGCCTGCATGGACATAAAGCCTGTCCGCTTGGTCATTTTAAATGTGCATTATCCATAACCACCGGCCAGGTGCTGAAAAGTATCTATGCAAATTGACAATGATATAGCAGCTTGTATAAAAGTTTTGGAAGCTGGTGGATTGATACTCTACCCAACAGATACCATATGGGGTATTGGCTGTGATGGAACAAATGAATCTGCTGTGGAGAAAATATACAGTTTAAAAAAAAGGAATACAGAAAAAAGTATGATCATTCTGCTGGCTGATGAAAAAGAGATCATCAGGTACATAGATCATCAACGCATTCCGGTATTCGATTTTATAAAAGGAATTGCAAAACCGGTAACAGTTATTTACAGCCAGGGAAAGAATCTTGCAAAAAATTTATTGAACCAGGATGGAAGTATTGGCATCCGCCTTGTATCAGATCCTTTCTGCGCAAGGCTTATTAATACATTTGGGAAACCATTGGTATCTACCTCTTCTAACATCTCCGGCTACCCGCCACCGGCTTTATTTACTGATATAGACGTAGATATTAAAAACGGTGTTGACTATATTGTTCAACACCGTCAGAATGATTTGGTACCTGCCATACCCAGTACGGTTATCAAATTAAATGATGATGATTCTTTTACTGTTATCCGTTCCTGAAATAGGCTGGTAAAATAAATATTTATAAAGTGAGTCCGATCCCCAGTTGTACAGTTTGATTTTTCCACTTCTCCTGGTCATCTATATCATTGATATTATTCAGTCCCACAGCATACCTTCCATAAATACGGATCTTAGATATATTCAGCTGTATACCTCCAAGCATACTGAATTCTCCATTGCTGAAAGCATCTTTCCCGTTCTTTAAAAGGTCTTTATTCTGATCGATCAGTATTCCGTATTGCGGCCCCGCCTGCAGAGAAACAAATTTGTTTGGCATATAATTAAGAAGCAATGGAATCTTTAGATAACTCAGTTTGATCTTGGAAATATTATTAAACTGGTATACCTGGCTGAAATTACTGCTTGTATCAGCGGTTACCTGGCTAAACAATACTTCGGGTTGTATGCCAAATCTTGAGGTAAGCCCAATCTCTGCAAAGGCCCCAAGGTGATAACCGAAAGAAAATTCATCTTTGAAAGATTTACCGGATATTTTATTAATATCAGCTCCTCCTTTGATACCAATTTTAAAACTTTGGGCACTCACGCTCAAAGATGTGATAATTACAATAAGGGCCAGGGAAAAGGTTTTAGTTTTCATAAATGATGATTTATTTTTTTGTTGACTTTCAACTAATATGCCAAATAAAGACTTTTTTTTTTGAGATAATGTTAAGATAAACTCAATAATTAATTCGTTTGGAATTCATAACACGTTAAAAGTTTAATTCTGAAATGATAAAGTCTGATTCCGCTGCTTAAGAGTGATGGTTATAAATTATGAGTTATGAATTTCATTACACATTTTAAATAATTTTCACATACCTTTGCGGCGATTTAGAAACTGAGAAATTACATGACGATGCTCAGATGTTGTTGACAGCAGGTTTTAAAATGTCTTGCTCCACTAAGATTTATCTCCACAACGGCCCGAAGCATAACATGTGACAATCAAAAAAACATTTTTTTTGACCACTTGTATTTTGCAGCCGCAACTTCAAGGTCTATTATTTTAAAAATTATATAATGAACGGATTTCAGGCATTAGGATTGAACGACCAGATAGTTCAGTCAATTACAGATTTAGGTTTTACAGAACCCACTCCCATCCAGGTACAGGCAATTCCAGTGCTGATAGAGGGAACAACAGATTTCGTAGGACTGGCTCAAACAGGAACCGGAAAAACCGCTGCATTTGGTTTACCCTTATTGCAATTGATACAGGCAGCAGATAAATTTCCCCAGGCACTGATCGTTTGCCCTACACGCGAACTTTGTTTACAGATCACTAATGATCTTTCTGATTTTATGAAGTACAGCAAAGGAGTTAGTGCTGAAGCAGTGTATGGTGGCGCTTCAATTACAATGCAGATCCGCAACCTGCGCAAAGGAGTACAGATCGTAGTAGCCACACCAGGAAGATTGATCGATCTTATTGAACGCAAAGCCATCGATCTTCAGAAAGTAAAATATGTTGTGCTGGATGAGGCAGATGAGATGCTTAACATGGGCTTCCGTGATGATATTGATTTTGTTTTAAAGAATACAATAAACAGGGAAAGTATCTGGTTGTTCAGTGCAACCATGCCTCCACCTGTGCGGGCCATTGCAAAAAACTTTATGAGTAATCCGAAAGAAGTAACTGTTGGTAAGAAAAACAGTGGCAATGTAAATATTGATCACCAGTATTTTGTTGCACCTGCGCATCAGCGTTATGAAACTTTAAAAAGGCTGATCGACTTTAATCCCGGGATGTATGGTATTA
The DNA here is from genome assembly GCA_037720515.1 of Ferruginibacter sp. Lineage (GTDB taxonomy): Bacteria > Bacteroidota > Bacteroidia > Chitinophagales > Chitinophagaceae > Ferruginibacter. Next base: position 277,132 of record JBBJMM010000001.1, on the reverse strand, counting down.
TTTTTACCAGAACAAAAGCCGATGCACAGGAAATGTCTGAGAGGCTTTCCAAGGCAGGTTACGAGATCGAGGCGTTACATGGCGACCTTACCCAACAGCAACGGGATAAAGTAATGGGTCGTTTCCGTTCTAAAGCATTGCAATTACTGATAGCTACGGATGTAGCAGCACGCGGAATTGACGTTGAAGGAATAACACACGTTATTAATTATGAACTTCCCGATGATATGGAAGTGTATACACACAGAAGCGGAAGAACTGCCCGTGCCGGTAAAACAGGGATTTGTATCACCATAACTCACTCCAGGGAAACTTTTAAAATAAGGCAATTGGAGAAAATGGTGAACGCACAATTTCATAAATTGGATATACCAAGTGGTAAGGATGTATGCCGTAAACAATTTTTTCATTTCATGGATAAATTGATAGCTGCTGATATTTCTCATGGCGATTATGAAACATACTTACCAGACCTGATGGCTAAATTTTCAGATGTTACTAAGGAAGAAGTATTGCAAAGAGTGGCAGCGCTAGAATTTGATCATTTTTTAAAATACTACGATAATGCTGAAGACCTGAATGCCAGGAGTGACAGCAGGCAACGATTTGATGGGCAGGAAAATGGCAGCCGCAGAGAACGTACCGAAAGGACCTTTAACAGGTCAGACAATGGTTATACACGCTTATTTGTTAACCTGGGTATTAAGGATGGCTTTTATAAAGCCAGTTTTTTACAGTTCATCTTAGATGAAAGCAACCTGAAAAAAGAAGTGCTTGGAAAAATTGACATGCGGGATATGAATACCTGGGTGGAAGTTGATAAGGCTGAAGCCGGAAAAATGATTAAAGCGATTGATGGTAAACGTTATAACAATCGTACTGTAAGAATGAATGAAGCTGATGGTGGATTTAAAAGGCCTAATGATGAAGGAGCAAGAGGAGATAGAAATGAAAGGCCTGAAGGAAGAAAGCGTATATATGCAGCGAGGAAATGAGAAAAGTGAAATGTGAAATGTGAAAAGTGAAATGTGAAAGCTTTTAAATAATTTAAGATGTCTGCCTGTTAAAAGGCGGGCATTTTTTTATGTATAAAGTTTAAGTATTTTGCAAAAACCAATCCTTAGTATCAAGTATCAAGTATCAAGTATCAAGTATCAAGTATCTAGTATCTAGTATCTAGTATCTAGTATCAAGTATCAAGTATCTAGTATCAAGTATCAAGTATCAAGTATCTAGTATCTAGTATCTAGTATCAAGTATCAAGTATCAAGTATCTAGTATCAAGCCAAAGTGAAAATTCAAAATTCAAAATTTAAAATTATTCTCATACAAGATTTATAACAGTGATCTCCGGTAAAATACCCACCCTTCCCGGATAACCTATAAATCCAAATCCACGGTTTACATATAATTTCTGGTTGGCTTCTTCATACAACCCGGCCCATTGTTTATACATGTATTGAACCGGGCTCCATTTGAATCCTGGAATTTCCACACCAAACTGCATCCCATGTGTGTGGCCACTTAAAACCAAGTCAATGTCTTTATAACCTCCTATAACTTCGCCTTCCCAATGGCTGGGATCATGACTCAATAATATTTTGAAGGGCAAACTTTCTGTTCCTGCATATGCCTGCTGAAGGCGGCCGTATTTAGGGAATCTGCCTTTTGCACTCCAGTTCTCTACACCTAAAATTGCTATCTTATCGTTGTTCTTTTCTAAAACAATGTGTTCATTCATCATCAGTTTCCATCCGAGTGAAGCATGCACGTTTTTTAAATTTTCCAGGTTTTGTGTTTTACTGATACCTTCTACCGGCCATGAAACATAGTCTCCATAATCATGATTGCCTAAAGTTGAATACACACCCATTGGAGCCGTTACCTTTTTAAATGTATCCATAAACGGGGTCATCTCGGAGGATTTATCATTCACAAGGTCCCCGGTAAAAAAAATAACGTCAGCATTTTCTTTCAATATCATTTGAATCCCTTCCTCTACAGCTTTTTTATCCGTAAAGCTTCCACTATGAATATCACTGATGTGTATTATTTTTAGTCCTTTGAAAGAAGCAGGAAGATTGCCAAAAGAAAGGGTAAGTTTTTTAAGATTGTAGTTGTACTTATTTCCAAAACCATAAATAAGGCTTCCGAATAAGGTTGTTCCGGCTGCAATACCTAGCCAGCTTAAAAACACAGAACGGCTAATACCATCTCCTCCCATGTTGTCCCCCTCTGTATTATTAAAAAAAAGTTTGCCGGCCGCCCATTGAATTCCACGCCGGATATCATCTGCAACAAAAAACAATAGTCCGGTTAATTTAGCAAGAAAGAGCCCGATTATAGTAGCAAATAAATAAGTCCGGAATTTCTTTCCTAAAAATTGCTGTTCAGTAAAAGCAAATAACAAAAATCCGGTGATAGCAACTACCGTTATGGCCCAGTAAATAGTATAAACGACCACTTTTGTTTTAGGCGAGGCATTTTGCACAACTGTTCTTACTGCCTGGAATACATACGTATCCAATAACAACATGATAACAATGAATATGATAACTCCAAGCGGTGAACGCATAAATAAACATTTTAAAAATTCATAAATTCATCCAGTTGAGTGTTGATAGCAGCAAGTGTGCGTAAATCATTGAAATGGTTGTGATCATCCAGCAATTTATCAACAACACTAATAGGTAAGCGGTTAGGATGTACCAGCATTTTCATATGTAACAATGATCCGGTAAGATGTTCCATCCCCCTGAGGTTACCTGCCCTGCCGGTAGAAACGCCTGTTAATAAAACTTTTTTATGCCACCATACTTTAGGCACATCAGTATTATCTATCATCAGTTTTAAAATACCAGGATAAGAACCATTGTATTCCGGGCTTATAATAATAAATTTTTCTGTTGGTTTTAATAATCTTTCCTCGATAGCTAAAAATTCCTCATTTCTCCGTGACATATCTACTTCATCAAGGGAAAGGATGTTGCTTTCAAAAAGTTTATCTGCCAGGATCCTGCTGTATTCTAAAGCTACTTTTTTACTTACACTGGCCTGCCTGTTGGTTCCTGAAATTATTGTTATCATACGTTACTAATAAAATTACATGCTTTATATATACTACAATTCAGCCGATAGAATGTTTTTCAATTTTATACCGAATCAGTAAATTTGCATAAGAGGCGGGTTTTTGTCCTCATTTAATACACCTCTAACAGGATGTGCTATTAAATACCGATGTTTGCGAATAGTGTTTTAGGAAACATACTTTACAGATCGTTAAATATTACAATTAATTAATAATTCATCACCTTATGGTGGTTAAGAAAAGCCTGCCCGCAAGGCAATGACATGGGAAGAATAATTGGAATTGCAAATCAAAAAGGTGGTGTAGGAAAAACGACAACGGCTATCAACCTGGCCGCAAGTTTCGCCATACTTGAATACAAAACTCTACTGGTGGATGCGGATCCCCAGGCAAACAGCACTACAGGTGTGGGCTTTGATCTTCATAATGTTACTAAAAGCCTCTATGACTGTATGGTAAATGAAGCTGTAGCTGCAGATGTAATATTGAAAACTGCATTGCCTTTCCTGGATCTTATTCCTTCACATATCGACCTGGTGGGTGCTGAAATTGAAATGATAAATTATCCTAACCGGGAAAGTGTTTTAAAACAGATCCTGGAAGGAGTTCGAAAAGATTATGATTTCATTGTTATAGATTGTTCCCCTTCATTAGGACTGATTACGGTAAATGCGCTAACGGCAGCAGACAGTGTTGTAGTGCCGGTTCAAACTGAATTTTTTGCATTAGAGGGTTTAGGTAAATTACTGAATACAGTAAAAATCGTACAGAACAGGCTCAATACTGAATTAAAGATCGAAGGGATACTTATGACAATGTATGATGGCCGGCTAAGATTGTGTAACCAGGTGGTGAGTGAGGTAAGAAGGCATTTTGAAGAAATAGTTTTCGACAGTATTATTCATCGTAACACAAAACTTAGTGAGGCTCCCAGTTTTGGCAAGCCGGTAATTTTGTACGATTCCGATAGCAAAGGAGCTGTTAATTATCTCAACCTTGCCAAAGAGATCTTACAAAAAAACAATCTTACAAAGATCAGGCAGGAAGAAAGAATTATGAACTGATCATAATAATAAAGGCCCGACCTTTATTTTCTCACCTGTTTCTGCCTTTATACAATTAACCACTTAAAATGCAATGAATAATCAGAACAATAAAAAAGATGCTTTAGGTAAAGGGATACGCAGCCTGCTTCAGAATATTGATGCAGATCTAAAATCAACATCAGGTAATTTAAAACATGATGTTATTGAAAAAGCTGCAGGGATCTTGCGCATACCTCTTGATGATATAGAGGTAAATCCTGAACAGCCCCGCAAGGATTTCAATGAAACTGCTTTAAGTGAACTGGCATCTTCAATAAAAATGCACAATATTATTCAGCCCCTCACCGTATCCGTTAGTGCAAATGGAAAATATAAACTTATAGCCGGGGAAAGAAGATTGCGTGCCGCTAAAATAGCCGGATTAAAAGATATACCCGTTTATATACGCCAGACAAATGACAGCTCCCTGCTGGAACTTGCCTTACTGGAAAATCTTCAAAGGGAAAACCTCAATGCAATAGAGGTAGCATTGAGCTATAAAAGGCTTATGGACGAACTGGATTATAGTCCGGAACAGGTGGCAGAACGAATGGGAAAGGAAAGAACCACGGTAACCAATTATATAAGGCTGTTGAAATTACCGCCGGATATACAGGTTGCAGTGAGAAACAATGTAATCAGTATGGGACATGCCAGGGCATTGATCAATGTTGATGTTGTTGATAAACAATTATATATTTTTTCCGAGATAAAGAACCGCAATTTATCAGTACGTCAAACGGAAGACCTTGTTCGAAAAATGTATACCCGGGATTCTGTTAAATCATCTGTAAAAAGTCCTCTCCCGCCTGCATTCAAAAAGATAGAAGATAATTTAGCTTCTGAATACAATACAAGGGTTAAACTTCAGCATAGCAAAAATGGAAAAGGAAGTATCCTGTTTGAATATTATTCCCTGGATGAATTGAATGGTTTACTCAAAAAAATGAATATAAAAGTGAGTTAGTTGAAAAAAAAATATTTTATATTCCTGGTATTTTCATTTTTCTGTTTTCAAACTTTTGCTCAAAAAACAGATAGCCTTATAATAAATAAGCAGGGTGCAGTCTTGAATAGTGGTTCTGTTGATATCATAAAGGATACGCTAAAAAAATACAATCCCAATATTGCGATCAGGAGATCTGCCATTCTTCCCGGCTGGGGCCAGGCAACAAATAAAAAATACTGGAAGATCCCTATCGTGTATGGTGCTTTAGGTACCACCGGATTTTTATTTTTCAGAAACCTGAAACAATATAATGAAGCTAAACAAGCTTTCATTCTTGCAACTGATGCAGATCCCGGTAATGACTTTCTTATTAAAGAACCTTATTTTTCAGTAAAAGATTCCCCCGGCAGAATACGTTCTTTTAGAAATGATGTAAGGCAGAATTTAGATTATTCTGTATTGTTCTTTATTATCTTCTGGGGATTGAATGTAGCTGATGCTGCTGTGGATGCGCATTTAAAGACCTTTGATGTAAGTGAAGATCTGAGTTTCTATTTTAAGCCGGGTTACAGCCCGATGGCTAAAACAAATGGAATAAGCCTGGTTATTCCATTAGGTAAGTAAGGGGTTTGATAAACATTTTGAATTTTAAATTAAAGGCTTTGGTATAGTGTTTTAAGAAAGAGGCACTAAGCATTAACTTGTTTTAACTTAGTGTTCTTTGTGGTGCATTTCCTCTGTGAACTTTGTGGTTAAATTTTTTTCACAAAGAACACTACGTTTAAAACTAAGGGTTAACATATACCTTACAATATTGATTTTGAATTTTGAATTTTCACTTTTCACTTTTCACTTTATTCACTTTATAAATTATGAAGATCGCTTTGATCGGTTACGGAAAAATGGGAAAAGCAATCGAAGAGGTTGCTTTAAAAAAAGGCCATTCAATTATCCTCAAAATAAATTCCGGGAATGTACAGGAATTAAAAGAAGATCATTTCCGCGAAGCAGATGTGGCAATCGAATTCAGCGGGCCGGCGGCTGCATATGAAAACATCCTTTCCTGCCTGGATGCCGGTGTACCTGTAATATCGGGAAGCACCGGCTGGTTGCATAAGATGGATGAAATAAAAGACTATTGTTTATCTAAAGAAGGCTGCTTTCTGTATGCAAGCAATTTTAGTATCGGAGTAAATATTTTTTTTGAATTGAACAGGAAACTTGCATCATTGATGAAAGACCAGGAATATGATGTAGCTATTAAAGAGATACACCATACTCAAAAAAAAGATGCACCCAGCGGCACTGCAATTTCACTGGCAGAGCAGATCCTGGAAAAAATAAAAACTAAAAATAAGTGGGTAACAAATTCAGCTGAACATGATGAATTGTTGATCACCAGTAAACGCCAGGATCCTGCACCCGGCACACACCATGTTACTTATTTTTCAGAAACCGATTCCATTGAGATAATTCATACAGCCCATAACAGGTCAGGTTTTGCAAAAGGGGCAATTCTTGCAGCTGAATTTATACATAATAGAAAAGGGATTTTCAGTATGAAAGACATACTGGGAGTAATTATCTAGAAAAATTTTCGCATAAAAAAAGGGCTGATTAAACAGCCCTTTTTCAATATATTAAATAACTAAATTATTCACCTGTGCTTTTGTTTCCACCAAACATATAAGCAATCTTAATAGAGAAACCTTTGTTCTTAAGCTCGTCTTCGTCATCAAAAGAAAGATTTGCCAATCCAAGGTTATAACCTGCAGTTAAAGATATTCCCATTGGTAATTTATAACCTGCAAGCAGATTTAAACCAAAGTCAAAAGCTTTTAAATCATCATTATCTTCATCGTTTCCTAATTCAATATCTTCTTCTTCTTCTGGATCACTACCGAACTTAGATTTAAGTTTTCCGGAAAATCCGTAAGCGAAAGAAGGGCCTAGGCCAAAATAAACTTTACCAGTTCCGGCTGGTACATTGTAAACGAAATTTGGAGAAAGCTCAATATAATTTAAATTTAATTTAGACTCATATCCACTTTCGTCATATTTGAACCCTTTTTGAATAAAGTTTAATTCTGGTCGGAAACTGATAGAGCTTCCAAAATCAACTTCAGCCAGGGCACCTACAATAAGGCCGACTTTAGATTTAACATCATCATCATCATCGGATTTCATTGATGCAAAATTTGCACCTGCCTGAATGCCAAAGGATGTTTGAGCGAATGTACTTGCCGAGAACGTTATTATCGCGACAATAAAAAGTAATTTTTTCATTTTATATAATTTTGGTTAATAAGTAAGGCAAAACTAAACGATTTTAATTAAAAACAAAACTTACTGCGTGAAATTTGAAAAATTGTAAGCTGAATATTGATAGATTTTTGATAAATAACAATTTGGTAATCAATAGCAAATATCTCAAATACCATTTCTACCATTTGTATGTTACACCTAATTGTCCGATAGAACCTCCTACATATCCTACTTCAGCATACGCACCCAAGTGACGGGAAAAATAATAATGAGCACCTAACTGTGCGGAATATCCGAAAGAACCGGGTACTTTAGAATTAACTATCCCGGGTTTGTTATTGTAATATTTAAATCTGTAATAACCCAAACCTGCTCCTATATATGGATCAAACTTTGGTATTTTACCAAAGTGGTAATTAGACCTTACAAGCAAAGAATAGTTCGTTAAGGTTTCTGTGAACTTTTCTCCATAACCATCAAATTTTCCATAAACGTCTGAATATCCTAGGGCCAATCCGCCACTTATCCTGTTTGAAAACCCATATTCATACACCAGGGTGTAAGTACCTCTTGTTTTTACATTATAAGTTCCGGGTGGATAGGTAAATGCATTCTTTAAAAATGTTTTCCAGATATTCCCTATACCTACTCCTGCAGAAATTACAGAATTCCCTTTGCTAAATGCTTTTTCACTTTGAGAAAAAGATTTGAAACACAAACACAGGATTAAACTTAACATCAATATTATTCTCATAAAGATCAAATCATTTAATGTTCAATGCTCAAAGATTTTTCAACATATCCGCTGTCATTGCATTAAGATCATACTCCGGTTGCCAATTCCAGTCTTTCTGTGCTACCGTATCATCAATACTTTGCGGCCAGCTGTTTGCAATAGCCTGCCTGAAATCGGGTTTATATATACTACTAAAATCCGGTACTTTTTCTTTGATAGCAGCTGTTATTTCTTTAGGTGAAAAACTCATACCACTTATATTATATGAAGTTCTTACTGTGATATTTTTTGCATCAGCTTCCATTAACTCGATCGTTGCCCTGATGGCATCCGGCATATACATCATTGGCAAATACGTGTCTTCTGCCAGGAAACAGGTGTATTCTTCTTTATCTTTTGCAGCGTGAAATATCTCAACTGCATAATCGGTTGTTCCTCCACCAGGTTCACTTTTGTAACTTATTAATCCAGGATAACGTAAACTTCTTACATCAACTCTATACCTGTTGAAATAATAATTACACCAGAACTCGCCTGCGTATTTACTGATACCATAAACGGTGGAGGGTTCAATAATAGTTTGTTGCGGACAATTTTTCTTCGGGGAAGTGGGGCCAAATACTGCTATACTGCTGGGCCAGTAAATTTTATGAAGTTTCTCTTCTTTTGCAATATCCAGAACATGTAAGAGGCTTTGCATATTCAGGTTCCATGCAAGAGATGGATTCTTTTCTCCTGTGGCAGATAATATAGCCGCAAGCAGGTATATCTGTGTGATGCCTTGCCTGATAACCTGCACATGCAGCATTTCTTTATTCATCACATCCATACTCACATAAGGACCCGTACCTTTTAATAATGGGTTTTCTTCTCTCAGGTCTGAAGCGATCACCTGTTCATTTCCATATATCTTTCTCAATGCTAATGTGAGTTCAACCCCAATCTGGCCTGATGCACCAATAACCAATATTTTTTCTTTTACCATTCAATAGTTTTTTCGAAGATAGAAATAAACCATATACCATGAACGATGTACCATGGACCAGGATTTTTAAATTACTGCCTTCCTTATCTTAACCAGTTTTGTAAGTAATTCTTCCAGCAAGTCAAGCTGCAACATATTGGCACCATCACTTTTTGCTACGCTGGGATTAGGATGTGTTTCAATGAAAAGTCCATCAGCGCCTGTGGCTATAGCAGCCTTTGCAATGGTTTCAATTAACTGTGGGTTACCTCCTGTAACACCGGAAGACTGATTAGGCTGTTGAAGTGAATGCGTACAATCCATTATTACAGGTACATTGATCTCCTTCATCAAAGTGATGTTTCTATAATCAACCACCATATCCTGGTAACCAAAGCTATTACCCCTTTCCGTTAGCCATACCTTATTATTGCCTGTTTTATTTATTTTATCAACGGCAAATCTCATAGATGGCCCGTTTAAAAACTGCCCTTTTTTTACATTTACTATTTTACCGGTCTTGCCCGCCGCAATCAACAGATCAGTTTGCCGGCAAAGAAATGCAGGTATCTGTAAAACATCCACGTATTCTGCTGCCTGGGTTGCCTCTTCATGCGTATGTACGTCTGTTATAACGGGAACGCCTAACTGCTTTCCAACTTCCTGTATCAAACGCATGGCTTTTTCATCTCCAATACCAGTGAATGAATCTCCACTGGTACGATTGGCTTTACGGTACGAAGCTTTAAAAACATAAGGTATTTGCAAACCTTTGCAGATGTCGGCCACCTTTTCTGCTATCTCAAAAACAACTGTTTCATCTTCCACCACACATGGGCCAGCTATTAAGAAAAAATTGCTTTCATTAAATGTTTGGCCACTGAACAACTGCGATAAATTGCTTTTCATGTGGTAAAAATACAGATTTAATGCACTCCTGTGAACTTACTGTGGCATCGGCTGCCTTAAAAATATCAGGGCAATTACATTTAAATACCACCATCAACTATTAACTTACCAACCTAAAATAATATTTTATGCGTCATTTCCTTACCATTTGTTTATTAATAAGCGTGTTGCCCCTGCAGGCCCAAACACAGCCAAAAAAAGTAAAACAATACACCATTGAGCAGTTCTATAAAACAGTAAACTTTGGAGGTGGAAAATTTAATAAGGCGGAAAATAAACTCTTGATACATGATAACAGCAGTGGGGTTTTTAATATTTATGAAATTGATATTGCCACTAAAAAGAAGACCCCCATATCAAACAATACAAAAGAATCTTTTTATACGGTGGATTATCTCCTCGGCAGCAACGATTTTATTTACCAGGCAGATAAAGGAGGAAATGAAAACAATCACCTCTACCTGCAGCATCGCGATGGCAGCGCAAAAGATCTTACACCGGGGCTGAATGAAAAAGCTAATTTTTTAAACTGGAACAAAAATAAAACTGCATTTTATTATTCCAGCAATGTTCGTGATCCAAAAAATTTCGACCTGTACAAAATGAACATTGCAAACTGGCAAAATGAATTATTGTATAAGAATATTGATGCCCTCGACATTGAGTTGCTCTCTCCAAATGAAAATTACCTGTTGCTAAGCAAAAGAATTACATCAGATAAAAATGAGTTGCACTTGTTAAACCTCCAAACCGGTAAAATGAAAAAGATCTCTGTAGCCACGGGCAATGCCACTTATTCCGCAGAGGCTTTTGAAGATGATAGTTATAGCTTTTATTACTCAACCAATGAGGGTGCAGAATATAATTATGTAATGAAATACAATATTGAAAAAGAAAGCAAACAAAAGGTATTTCAAACCAACTGGGACGTAATGTATTTTGGCCTGAGCGATAATTACAAATACCGTTTAATTGGCATTAACGAAGATGGCCGCAATAAAGTGTTTTTGTTTGATCATAAAACCGGGAAGGCCCTTCTTTTCCCGAAAGTAAAAGATGGTTTTGTAAATGCTGTAACCATTTCACCGGGCGAAGAAAATGCAATTCTGTATGTGGGTGGTGACAGGTCGCCTGTAGACATTTGTCACTATAATTTTAAAACAAAAAAACTAAGCCGTCTAACCACTGCATTAAATCCTGAAATAAACCCGGGTGATTTAGTGGATGCAACGGTGGTACGCTTTAAATCATTTGACAATACAGAGATACCTGCTATTTTTTACAAACCGCATACTGCCACTGCGGGCAACAAAGTGCCGGCACTGGTTTGGGTACATGGCGGCCCGGGCGGGCAAAGTCGTTCGGGTTACCAGCAATCATTGCAGTATTTGGTGAATCATGGTTATGCAGTACTTGCCGTAAACAACCGCGGCAGCAGCGGCTACGGAAAAACTTTTTACAGTGCTGATAATAAAAATCATGGTGATAAAGACCTGAAAGATTGTGTGGCCGGGAAACAATGGCTGGCACAGCAAAATTATATTGATGCAGGCAAGATCGGAATTTATGGTGGTAGCTATGGGGGCTTTATGGCGTTAGCCGGCATCATTCAATATCCGCAGGAGTTTGCAGTTGGCGTAGACCTTTTTGGCGTAACCAACTGGGTGCGTACTTTACGTAGTATTCCAGCTTACTGGGAAAGCGCACGCGTAGCATTGTATGATGAATTGGGTGATCCTTCCTCTGCCGACAGCGCCCGTTTGTACAATATTTCTCCTCTCTTTAATACTGATAAAATTAAAACACCGCTGTTGGTACTGCAGGGCTCCAATGATCCGAGGGTATTGCCAATTGAAAGTGATGAAATAGTAGCAGGTGCAAAACGAAATGGCACACCAGTGGAGTATGTTTTATTTCCTGATGAAGGGCATGGTTTTAGAAAAATAGAAAACCAAATGAAAGCCAGCCGGGTAACGTTGGCCTTTTTAGATAAATATTTAAAAAAATCCGGTGGGTAATAGTTTGATGTAATAATTTCTATTGATAAAGTGTGATGTACTGTTTTGCTAATGTGCTTATATTTCATAACACTTCCACACTTTGCGCCTTTGCGTGAAAATTCGCCCTGACAATGAAGTGGACTAACTTTGCGTGAAATCTCGCTTTGAAATGAAGTGAAACAATCTTTGCGGCTTTGCGTGAAAATATATATAATTATAAATAACGTAACGGGTTTCGTCTTGCATTAAATATATATTGCTTCACATTCATCCAAAAAGCAACAAATAAATATACCACCACAGGAGAGCCCATGGTAAGAAAAGAAATGTAGATAAAATATTTACGGATCGTTGTGGTGGCAATGCCCATTTTTTCTCCTATCAGTGCACAAACACCAAACACCTGCCACTCTATAAAATGCCGTATGCGATTCATACTGGAAATTTACAGAATTTTTCATTATTTCATTCCTCTGAATTAAGTAATTTTGCATCTCACTTGATAAGGAGTATTTCCAGCTGATATTGAATAAGAATTCAACTATTTTAATTAAAAAATATTAAACAGTAAGTTTACTTCATCCTTAAATCTGCAAAACTGTTATATGGCATTTGATATTGAAATGATTAAGAAAGTGTATTTGAATTTCCCTGGCCGTATAACAGCAGCAAGGAAAGTTATAGGAAGACCATTATCCCTTACTGAAAAAAATCTATATGCGCATTTATGGCAGGGAAATGCAGTATTACCATATGACAGAGGTAGTTCTTACGTGGATTTTGCGCCTGACAGGGTTGCTATGCAGGATGCAACTGCACAGATGGCATTATTACAATTCATGCAGTCTGGCAGAACAAAAGTAGCCGTGCCCAGTACTGTTCATTGTGATCACCTGATAGAAGCTAAGGACAACAGTAAAACAGATCTGGACCGTGCCGTGCATGAAAGCAGTGAGGTATATGATTTTCTTGCATCTGTTTCCGATAAATATGGAATTGGTTTCTGGAAACCGGGTGCGGGCATTATTCACCAGGTTGTGCTGGAAAATTATGCATTCCCGGGTGGCTTGATGATTGGAACTGACAGTCATACAGTAAATGCCGGTGGATTAGGAATGATCGCCATTGGAGTAGGTGGTGCTGATGCCTGTGATGTGATGGCAGGGCTTCCTTGGGAATTAAAAATGCCAAAGCTTATCGGTATAAAACTTACAGGAAAATTAAACGGCTGGACATCTCCCAAAGATGTTATCTTAAAAGTTGCCGGAATCTTAACGGTAAAAGGAGGAACAGGAGCAGTTGTGGAATATTTCGGCGAAGGCGCTACCAGTATGAGTTGTACGGGAAAAGGCACTATATGTAATATGGGTGCTGAAATTGGTGCTACCACTTCAACTTTTGGTTATGATGAAAGTATGAGCCGGTATTTAAAAGCCACGGGAAGAGAGGAAATTGCAAACATGGCCGATGAGATCAAAGAACATTTAACCGGGGATGAAGATGTATATGCAAACCCTTCTTTATATTTTGATCAGGTAATAGAGATCAATCTTAGTGAACTGGAACCTCATCTTAATGGGCCATTCACACCCGATCTTGCTACACCTATTTCAAAAATGAAAGCGGCTGCACAAGCCAATAACTGGCCTACTAAAATAGAAGTAGGACTGATTGGAAGCTGCACCAATTCATCGTATGAAGATATAAGCCGTGCGGTGAGCCTGGCTAAACAGGTTTCCGATAAAGGGTTGAAATTAAAATCTGCTTTTACCATAACTCCCGGATCAGAACAGGTGCGTTTTACTATAGAAAGAGATGGTTTTCTGGAAATCTTTGATAAGATCGGGGCAACAGTTTTTGCGAATGCCTGCGGCCCATGCATTGGTATGTGGGCTCGTGTAGGAGCAGAAAATGCAGAAAAAAATACCATAGTCCACAGCTTCAACAGGAATTTTGCTAAACGTGCAGATGGCAATCCTAATACTTATGCATTTGTTGGCTCCCCTGAAATTGTTACTGCCATGGCAATTGCAGGTAGTTTAAATTTTAACCCACTGACAGATACTTTACAAAATGAGAATGGGGATTATGTAAAATTAGATCCGCCAACAGGATTTGAGTTACCACCCAGGGGTTTTGCTGTGGAAGATTCCGGTTATGAAGCTCCTGCTGAAGATGGAAGTAATGTAAATGTTATTGTATCTCCTACCAGTAAAAGACTTCAATTGTTAGATCCCTTTCCCGCCTGGGAAGGAGATGATCTGCTGGGATTAAGATTACTCATTAAAGCAAAAGGAAAATGTACCACTGATCATATCTCTATGGCAGGCCCGTGGCTTAAATTCAGGGGCCATCTTGATAACATCAGTAACAATATGCTCATAGGAGCTGTGAATTTTTTTAATGACAAAACAGATCTTGTAAAAAACCAGGTTACTCTTTCTTATGGCACCGTGCCAAATACACAAAGAGCTTATAAGGCTCAGGGCATAGGTACGATAGTAGTGGGTGATGAAAATTATGGTGAAGGTTCTTCAAGAGAACATGCAGCTATGGAGCCCCGCCACTTGGGTGTAAGAGCAGTTCTGGTTAAATCATTTGCCCGTATCCATGAAACCAATCTCAAAAAGCAGGGGATGCTTGCTCTTACATTTGCAGATAAGAGTGATTATGAAAAAATTCATGAAGATGATATTATAGATATAACACGTTTAAAAACATTTGCACCCAATAAAAAATTAAGGATCGTTTTAAGGCATTGTGATGGCACCAGGCACGAGATCTTTGTTAATCATACTTATAATAAACAACAGATCGAATGGTTTAAAGCCGGTGCAGCACTTAATATCATCAGGAAAGAATTTGAGAACAGGAAGTGAATTTTCAGGCAAAGACGCAAAGACAAAAAGAAAAATTAAATTTTAAAACTCAACTAACAATATAGATTTTTATTGTTTACTTCTTTGCGTTTAAAGCCGGTGCAACTCTTAATATCATCAGGAAAGAATTTGAGAACAGGAAGTGAATCAAATTATTTTAAATTTTCAACTAAAGACAAAAAGAAAAATTAAATTTTAAAACTCAACTAACAATATAGATTTTTATTGTATTTCTTTGCGTCTTTGCGTGAAACATATTATTTTACCTCAAACCATATCTTCTTCCTATCATTCCAGTCACCATTATAATTTATCGTTAACTCCTCTCCTTTTTCAATGGTTCTAACTGTCTTTACAGTAATGGTTTCTTCTTCAAAATCCATAAAGTATTCGCAATTACTTTTATAGCTGTGATTATAAATAGGAATAGTGCCTAAGGCCATACAGCATTTACTTTTATCTTTTCCCCATTCAAAAATATAATCATGCAACAGGGTTTTATCTAGGTGTAAGCGATCTTCTTTATTCATTACTATCACTGGTGAAATCTCCACTTCTACTCCACCGGATATAGGCTCGGCAGTAAAAACTCCTTTTCCTTTTTCAACCGAATTTCCGATATACAAATATGCTTTTACCATGTAATTGAACTGCAATTATTACAATACCTTCCAGATAGAATCACTTTTCGGAACAGATACTCCAAACTTTCTGCGGGATAATGTTGCCTTGCTTTTCCGGTATACAATCCTGAAAAGATTGTCATACTCATTATCAGCAATGGCTACAGTGCTTTCGTTTATCCCTAACCGTTTAATAAGTACAGGTATTGTATTGCTGTGAGCAATAACGACTATATTATTATCTCTCCTGTGTTTTTTTAATTGATTGATAAGTCCATCTCCGTTGTTATCGGCTACATAATGTGTAGTATCATTTATACCTTTAAAAAAAATAGAATCCGCAGTTTGTTGGGTGCGCCTGAACTGTGTTACATAGATACGATCGGGATAATTTTTTTTAGATTTAAGAGCTGAAGCCAGGTATCCATTTCTCATCCGGCCCGCAACTGTAAGGCCGGGGTTTATGCCTGTATCTTTTTCGGAATGCCTTACGATATAGATAACGCCTTTTTTCATTGGAAATATTTGTTGTGCATTTCCAAAATGAACAACCAAAAACATAAATAAAAAAGACAGCCAGTTCTTCTTTTTACTAATCACAGAGAAAATTGATTTCATAGATTTAAAATTAAGCTTTCATTCAATTAAAAAACCTTAAAGCAATAAATCGCAAAGTGTTGCCACACCCTTATTTTTCGATAATATTGTAGATTATATTCATCCCTTAAATATAACAAATCATATATGTGTGGAATTGTAGGTTACACCGGGCCACGGCAGGCATACCCGGTGATATTAAAAGGGTTGAAAAGACTGGAATACAGGGGATATGACAGCAGCGGTGTGGCCTTGCTTCATAAAGGAAAATTAAACGTTTATAAAAAGAAGGGAAAAGTAGCGGAACTGGAAGAGGAGATGATCGGTAAAAATATTACGGCTACTATCGGTATCGGGCACACACGTTGGGCAACCCATGGCGAACCCAGTGATGTAAATGCACATCCACATTCTTCAGTTAGTGGCAGATTAGCAATGATACACAATGGGATCATTGAAAATTATTCTCAGATCAAACAGGAACTGGTTAATAAAGGTTACACATTCACCAGTGAAACGGATACAGAGGTTCTGTTGAATTTTATAGAAGATATTCAGCAGAATAACGAATGTACACTTGAAGAAGCTTTGCGTATTGCACTGAAAAGAATAAGCGGAGCCTATTGCATTCTATTGTTAGACAATCATGACCCGGAAACCATTATAGCAGCCAGGAAAGGAAGCCCTCTCGTAATTGGCATCGGTAAAGGCGAACATTTCCTGGCCAGTGATGCAAGCCCTTTTATAGAATACACCAAAGAAGTAGTGTATGTAAATGATTATGAGCTTGCCATTGTAAAGCCCGGCGAACTGATCTTAAAAAACCTGGGAAATGAAAAGATAACACCTTATATCACCAAGCTTGATATGGAACTGGCCGCGATTGAAAAAGGCGGGTATGATCATTTTATGCTGAAGGAGATATTTGAACAACCCAGTACAATATACGATTGCTTACGGGGACGCTTAGATGCTACTGCGGCAAAGATAACAATGAGTGGTGTGGAAGAGAATATTGAACAGATCGGTAATGCCAGCCGGATAATGATCGTTGCCTGTGGTACCAGCTGGCATGCGGGCCTGGTAGCTGAATATATAATTGAAGAATTATGCAGGATCCCTGTTGAAGTTGAATATGCGTCAGAATTCAGGTACCGCAATCCCATTGTAAAACCCGGAGATGTGATCATTGCAATTTCTCAAAGCGGTGAAACAGCGGACACCCTGGTTGCTTTGGAAAAAGCGAAAGAGAACGGTGCTTTTATTTTTGGTGTTGTAAATGCAGTAGGATCTTCCATTGCCCGGATATCCCATGCAGGCGCATATACACACGCCGGCCCTGAGATTGGAGTGGCCTCTACCAAAGCCTTTACCGGCCAGCTGGCGGTACTTACCATGATCGCCTTAAAGATCGCGAAAGAAAAAAATACGATCACGGAAGAGCGGTACAATAAATTGATTATAGAACTTGCCGATGTACCGGAAAAAGTGGACGCGATCTTAAAAAATGCGGAAGAATTAAAAAAGATAGCAGCCATTTACAAAGATGCAACTGACTTCCTTTTTTTAGGAAGGGGATATAATTTTCCAATTGCATTGGAAGGTGCTCTAAAATTAAAAGAGATCTCTTACATACATGCAGAAGGTTACCCTGCTGCAGAAATGAAACACGGTCCGATAGCGTTGGTTGATGAAAATCTTCCTGTTGTTTTTGTAGCAACAAAAGATTCTTATCACGAAAAGATCATCAGCAATATGCAGGAAATAAAAGCAAGAAAGGGAAAGATCATTTCAATTATAACTGAAGGAGATGTGATTAGTCCAACACTCAGCAATCATGTTTTTGCCATACCGGAAGCAGATGAACTTATAGCACCTATTTTAAGTGTGATACCCTTGCAATTGCTTTCTTATTATGTGGGAACAATGAAAGGGATTGATGTTGATAAGCCCCGCAACCTTGCAAAAAGTGTAACGGTGGAATAATGGATGGCTCTAAAATGATTTGAGAAAATATATAGCATGAATATTATTCATACACATCCGGTAAATGAACTAGGCTATAATTTTATAGATAAAAAATATATTCCGGAAGGTGCTGATGAATATCATTTACGCAACCAACAAAATGATAACGAAACTGTTTACCGATCCCTGAATACAAGAGAAATTGATACGCTTGTTCACAACAGAAATACTTCAGACAGTTGGAACCAGATCCTCGTTTCCGACAACTTTGATGCTAACCTTGTAAAAAACTGTAAATTCTTCGGCCTGATAAGGATAGGTGCTATGTTGCCGCTTTACAGGGAATTTAATAATATAAGAATGGCCGTGGGCTTATACAACAGCACCATTATCAGCTGCGATCTCGGCGATAATGTATGTATAGACAATGTAAATTACCTGAGTCATTATATTATTTCGAATGATGTAATGATCGTAAATGTAAATGAACTGGCAACAACGGATTATTCAAAATTCGGTAATGGGATCATTAAAGATGGCGAAGATGAAAAAGTAAGGACCTGGATAGAAGTCTGCAATGAAAATGGCGGCCGTAAGATCATACCCTTTAATGGAATGTTAGCAGGCGATGCATTTTTATGGAGTAAATACAGGGATGATGAAGGCCTTCTTCAGAAATTCAAAGAGTTCACTGAAAAAAAATTCGACAGGC
Organism: Ferruginibacter sp.; assembly: GCA_037720515.1. GTDB lineage: Bacteria > Bacteroidota > Bacteroidia > Chitinophagales > Chitinophagaceae > Ferruginibacter. The sequence goes on along the minus strand of JBBJMM010000001.1, from coordinate 258,357 downwards.
AACGTGGCTATTATGGTAAGATCGGCGAAAGAACGGTGATCAAAAATACCGGTATCATAAAAGATGTGCTTATTGGTTCTGATGCATATATAAAAGGTGCGAATAAATTAAAAAACCTTACCATCAACAGTGATGCACAAAGAAAATCACAAATTGGAGAAGGCTGTGAAATGGTAAATGGTATCGTTGGTTTTGGCTGCAGGATATTTTATGGGGTAAAGGCTGTAAGGTTTCATATGGCAGCACATTCGCAATTAAAATATGGTGCCCGTCTTATCAATTCTTACTTAGGTAATAATTCCACTATCTCCTGTTGTGAAGTGTTGAATTCTCTTATATACCCTGCACATGAACAACATCACAACAATTCTTTTTTATGCGCCTCCCTTGTAATGGGACAAAGTAATATTGCCGCAGGGGCCACTATTGGCAGCAATCACAACAGTCGCAGTGCTGATGGCGAACTGGTAGCAGGCAGGGGTTTCTGGCCGGGGTTATGTGTAAGCCTGAAACATAATTCTTCCTTTGCTTCTTTTACTATTATAGCCAAGGGCGATTATCCTTCCGAATTAAATATCCGTTTACCTTTTTGTCTTATATCAAACGATGTTTCAAATAACAGGCTTTTGATCGTTCCCGCTTATTGGTTTATGTATAATATGTACGCCCTGGCCCGCAATGCCTGGAAATACAAAGACAGGGATAAAAGAACAGGAAAAATTCAAAGAATAGAATATGATTTTCTCGCACCGGATACCATAAACGAAATGTTTGATGGCCTGGCTTTCTTGAATACTTTATCAGAAGATGAAACGGGCTCTGCAGTTGTTACAGGTTGGGAAAATAATAACCGGCCCACTGTTTTAAATAAAATTCCGGAAGCGAGGAAAGTATATACAGAAATGATCAGGTTATATGCAGTAACACAACTAATTGATCATATCATCTCAAAAAAATTAACGGGGTTCGAAGATCTTAAAAAAACGTTGATCACAAAAACTACCCGTAGCCAATGGATGAATATCGGTGGGCAACTTATACGTTCTTCAGAAGTGGCAGATTTAAAAAATGCAGTTAAAAAAGGAAAGATCAATAACTGGGATGAGATGCATGAATTTTATATACGTCAGGGTAAGAATTATAAAGCCGATATACTTGATCATTCTTATACAGGGCTTCTGGAAATCTTAAATATTACTTCTAAACAATTTACACTGGCTATTTTTAAAGAACTTCTTGTGCAGGCTACCGAAACCAAAAGCTGGATGAGCAAGGGAATATATGAATCAAGAGCTAAAGATTATACCAATCCTTTCCGGCAAATGACATATAGTAATAAAGAAGAAATGAATAAAGTAACAGGCAAGCTTGAAGAAAATAGTTTTATCCAGTCCCAGTTAAAAGAATTTGATCATTTCAAAAAAACCGTTAACGATATCAGTGATTTATTCAGCCTTTAATTATTGTAAAATGAAATATACAGGAAGTCTTACCCTGCTTCTTCTATTGTTACTACCCATTTTTTCTTATTCACAGAATAAAGAAACGGTACATCTTCATACTGACAAGGATATTTATATTCCCGGTGAAACTATCTGGTTCAAAGCATATATATTTCAAAGTAACTCTCCCACTGCTATAAGCACCACCCTTTATGCAGGGGTATATTCAGCTAATGGAAAACTATTGAACAAAAAAATATACCCATTGTTTGAAGGCAGTTGCAGCGGGGATTTTCAAATACCAGATTCACTGAATGATGAGGTTTTGCAACTGAGGGTTTTTACAAAGAACATGTTTGAGGCAGACAGCAACAATGCGTACAGAAAGTTGGTAAAGATTTACCAGGAGAACAGTGTTTCTTCTAAAGAAAAAACAAGGGAAGATATAAGCCTGGTAAAATTTTATCCGGAAGGCGGCACTTTGGTAGCCGGTATTATAAATCATATTGGTTTCAGATCGTGGTATAGTGATGGAAAGCCCGCTAGTATCAGTGGTGTGATAAAAGAGTTATCAGGCAATAAAATAATTGATTCCATTTTTACCGGTTCAGACGGTTTGGGAAAATTTCAGCTTATACCGGAATTTGGTAAACAATATATTGTTACCTGGAAAGCGGTTAATGAAAAAGAACAACAATTGATATTGCAGCCAGCAGTTTTAAGCAGTGCCGGTTTACATACGGATATGGGTAATGGCCGGCTTTATTATAGTATCCAGAAAAATAACGATCTGCCAAGGTTTAATAAAATGCAACTGTTATTAAAATCAGGAACAGATACGGTTTATAAAGAAACAATCCTACTGAATAATAATCGGCAATTTGTGAATAGTTTTAAAACAGATTCTTTTCCCCCAGGAATTTTTGAACTCTATTTAATAGATGACAATTCTTTCATACTGCAACAAAAGACAATTAATATATCCCGGAATAAAAATCCGGTACAGATAAATATCATTGAAAAAGACTTGTCTGCCAAAGGAAAGACTATCCTGGAGATCACATTGCAGGATACCATTATCTACAATCTGTCTTTATCAGTTGCAGATACAGGTTTTTATGATCAGGCCCTCAGGAGATCGATCTATGATGAATTATTATTAGGAAATTACAAAGAGAAGTCAGCAGATATTGGGCCTTATCTTATTAAAGGAGATGAGAAAAAAACAGATCTTGTTCTAAATACAAATGAACAAAAAACGGTGAGATCTTATAATAACGTCTTTGACGATTACCTGTCAATAGGAGTAAAATATTCTGACAAAAAATATGCGCTTCCCAAAAGATCTGTTCTAACACTGATGCTGAATGATAAAGGTTCGGGCAAACAATTTTTTAAACTTTTACCTTCCAGCCAGGTTAGTTTTGATACCTCCGGACTAATTTTTTATGATTCCGCAAAAGTGTATTTTCAACTGGAACAAAATAAGGAATTGTCTGACCGGTTATCAATTGTAAAACCTGCAGAAAATAATATGCCTTTCCAAATAAGTGCTGTTGATTTTAAGTATGATATTTTGAATAAAAAAAGCAATGCTGAAACTTTAAAAATATATTCTTCTGCCAATCCAACAAAATTTAATGACATAAAAACCATACAAGAAGTAATCGTTAAAACAAAATATGTTAACCCTGTAACCAAGCGTTCACAGGAATTAGATAAAAAATATACATCCGGGATGTTCAGTGGTTTGGCCAGGGGGCAACAACTGAATGTAATCGATGATCCAACTGCAGAAAGGTATTTTGACGTATACAATTATATTGGTTCGAGGCTGGGGCTGCAATCCGCCGGGCCTTTCGGATCCAGAACACTTACCAATCCTCGCAGAGGAACTCCCCTTTTATTTATTGATGAAACGGAAGCTGAGCCCAAAATGCTGGAAACTGTTTCTTTATCACAAGTGGCCTATGTAAAATACATTACGGGAATAGTATCAGGTTCTTCTTTTGTTAGTGATGCGGGAGCATTATATGTATATCTAAAAAAAGGAAACGATATAACTGTATCACCCACCAATATGAAAATAGCCTGGGTAAAAGGATATGATATCAGCAAAGAATTTGAAGTTCCGGACTATTCAGAAAAGTCATCACTGGCAAGTAAAGATTACCGTACTACACTTTACTGGAATCCTTTTATAATTTCTGATAGAAAAACTAAAAAGATAAGGGTCACTTATTATAACAACGATATTGCTACCAGGCATTTGATCATTTTAAAAGGGGTTGGAAATGATGGTTCCATTGTAGAAATTACTACAATGATTGAATAAAACAGTATCTCCTTTTTTTAAGAGATATGTTTCACAATTGCCGCATCTCAAACACTTCCAATTTTTAAAACGTAAAGTTGCATTTCTTCCCTCTCTTTTGGAGAGAGCCGGGTTGAGGTTTTATTACGCAGTAAGAAAAAATTCTATTGCAAGCTCACCCCCCGGGTTATTAATAATTCCCTCCGATGTGAATTCTGTAAGGAAGTCTATAAAAGAGGGCGAAATAAATAGCTTTGTTTCTTTATTAATACATCTGCTACTTTATCTGAGTTTGCAATATTTTATGTAACATTTTAATTTCATCCTCCCAGCTTGAAAACCTGATAACGCCATCAGGACCTATCAGATAGATAGCAGGTATAGGCGTGTCGCCAAACAAAATTCTCAGATTATTATTACTGTAAATATTTTTCCAATTCATCTGCAAAGTTTTAATACCATTTATAAATTTTGTAGAATCTGTGTCATATGATACAGAAATTATTTCTAATTTTTCGGTGGGAAAATCTTCTCTTATTTTTCGCAATATGGGCATTTCTGCAATGCAGGGCGCACACCAGGTAGCCCAAAAGTTAATCAGCACAAATTTTCCAGTTAATTTATCCAAAGAAGTTGGTATTCCAAGGTAATCTGTTGCGGAAAACTGGGGGCTAAGGTTACCTTTTTTTACAAACAAAGCACCAGCTAACTTCTGCTTAAAACTTTGCCCTTCTTCACTTTCTCTAAATTTTGAAGGAAAATTATTAGAGGTTTCGTAAAGTTCAAGTTGGTGCGTTTTTTTAAGTATGCTAGCAACATACATCCTAAAATACCAAAAATAAAAATACTTCTGATAATTCGATTTTATAAATTCAAGTTGTTTGAGTGCAAGCTTTTTAGAAGAGAGGTTGTACAAATTTAAAATTCAATCACTTCCTGGCAATTCATTATATTTTGCAGAGTAAAATTTATTGCTGTCGCTTTCTGCTTTGGCAAATTTCCTAATTTTTTCAGCTTGTTTGCATGTGTTTGCATCAAAAGCGTTTTGTGCACTAAAATTGGCCAGTTGATTTTGAGAACTGTCTTTCACAACCTTAAATTTGATATATGATGGCATACTGGGATTTACTAACATTCTAACTCCTAATAGTATCCCGTCATGTACTGGATAAACTATCGTTACTGTAGCATATTTGCCCTTAATATCATTTTTCAAAAAAGCTGTATTATTAGAAAAACTTAGGGAGAGCATTGTTTCGGTAACGCCGTCATCTAAAAACACTAACAGTTTTTCCGTATTAATTTTTACTGGAAACGAAATTGTAAAATCGAGTTTAGCCGCAAAAGCGCTATCGAAAAAAAATATGCAAAAGAAAAAAAATATTAATCTTGCCATTATAAATTCTTTAAAAAATTTATAGAATGAAGCTGCCGTCTATGAAAAACGGCAGCCCCACAAATTACATCGGTGCATTATAACATGATGTTCCTCCACTCAGAGAACAATCACATGTTGCAAGTGAAGTTCCGTTTACAGTAACAGAACCGGCCGAGCAAGTTCCATGATCTAAGCCGCCAGATCCATTGGACTTGTAACAAGTTGTTTTGCACCCACCTTCATCAGGAGCATACCCACCCATTACTTTTTTCATTTCTTCCCTTGTTAATTTTTTCATTATCTAATAATTTAAAGATTTTCACAAGAGTTGCTACTTGCGATAATTTATTAAATCATTCGAAGGCAACTCATACAAACCGTGCACTGTTTATATCTCCGAATACAATTGCTGCCATTATAATTAATTCGGCAATCGTTTTACTAAGATGGGAAAAATATTTAGTGGCACAATGTTCTTTCGGTTTTAAAATACAACCTTTGAAAAATTTTTTCTTTTAAAGTATAGTATCGAAAGAAAAAAGATTGACCCTCAATCAGTTTGAAAGTGTTTCATTCAATTCTTACTAAAAACAGCCGTAGCTGAATTCCATATTCTGCTGGCCAGGCTGCGATCGGAAGTAATAATTTCAGCGCTGGCCCGCAAACCTTCCCGGAACTGAATACTTTTTTGCTGACTGGTTTTCAGTCCATCACTCAATATTATTTTTCCAATAAAGCCACTATCGGAAGATATCATCGAAATAAAATTCAACCTTCCCTTTATGATTCCAAATTGCTGGTGAGGATAGGCTGGTAATTTTAATAATACTTTTTGGCCATTTTTTAACTTCCCAAAATTTTGCTGCGGTATGTGCACCTGGGCATAATAATTAGTATTAGTTGGATTTATTAAACAAATAGTTTGATTAGCCGGATAATGCTGGTTCGCTTCAATAAAATCTGTAAAAGCTATGCAGCCTTTTATGGGTGGTTTTAATAAATAACTGGCTTCCCATTGTTCTATTTCAGCAATAAGGGTGTTTAGTGCCTGCACAAAAATATTTTTCTGCTGGGCAATATCATTTTCCAATTGCAAAATTTCTTTTTTCTTTTCATGAATGGCTGTTTCGTTGTTAATGATTAAGGAAGAAAGCTGGGGAAGGCTCAAAGCCTTATTAATAAACTTGCTCCTTTCGTTTCTATATTCCAGGGGTGCGATTATTTTATCATTTCTTAACGATTGATTGGCCTCAAAGGTTGTTTTAGCCAGTGAAACATCTTCTTCCTGCATTCCCTTTTGTTGCAACAGGTTTGCATGCAACTGTTGAAGGTAAATGTTGTCCCGTTGCAGCATGTTTCTTTTCTTTAAATAAAAACCCCCACTCAAATATTGTCGAAATGATTGAAAAGCCATTATATAAATTTGGTAAGCTGCCTGCAATTCGCCCAAATTGGCTCCCCAACCTTTAGTGGTGTAGTAATTTTGAAAATGACTAACTGCAGCCTCCGTTTCCAATCTGTCTAACATATTTTTTTCCTGATATAAAACAGTTGACAAGTTAATTATCTGATCAGCGTCTGCTACTGATTCTAATCTCCCTAATATATCTCCTGCATTTACTCTGTCATTTTCCTTTACAAATAATTGATATAGTTTACCCGCTTGTTTTGTTTTTAGTTCAATGGGTGGGTTAGCAGAAACTATCCTGGCATTTGCGTTTACCACGTCTGGATATTCTATGAAAAAGGCAATTGCAATTATAAAACATATTATAAGCAGGAAGAGTAGTATTCCATTTCTAACAATCCAATTTGGTTTGTTGGAAATGATATCACTAATTTCCTGGGAATAAATATGCTGCGGAGTATTCTTTCCCTGCCTGTTGTTTAAAGGATTTGATAGTATTCTGTTATCAGGCATAATAGTGTGTTTTAATAGTATCCCAAATAATAATAAAAAGTTAGACTACTCCCCCAAATCAAGTTGATTCTTTATCAATGTATAATACTCTCCTTTTGCTGCTGCCAGCTCCTGGTGTGTGCCTTGCTCAGAAATAACGCCATTGTTCAGCACTAAAATATTATGTGCATGTTTTACTGTACTCAGCCTGTGTGCTACAACGAGGACTGTTTTGTTTTTGAAAAACATCTCCAGGTTTTTAATGATTATCATTTCGTTATTTGCATCTAAACTGTTAGTGGCTTCGTCTAAAATAATATAGTCCGGATTTTTATAAACCGCCCTGGCAATAAGAATCCGCTGTTTTTGACCGGCGCTTATGCCATTGCCTTCCAACCCAATTTTTGTATAAAACCCGAGCGGCAGCGTTTCTATAAAATCCAATACGTTTGCTACCAATGCAGCTTCTCTTAAATTTTGTATAGATGGGCTTTCATCGCTCACTGCAATATTTGCTGCTATCGTATCACTGAAGATGTATGTTTCCTGCATTACTACTCCAATTCCTTTGCGCCAGGCTTTGTGGCTCAGGTTGCATATGTTGTTGCCCCCAACCGTTATGTTACCCTGGTAGCCCTCGTAAAACTTTAAAAGGAGTTTGAGCAACGTTGTTTTGCCGCTTCCGCTGGCGCCTACTATTGCGGTAATTCTTCCATGTGGTACTATTATATCAATATTATTTAAAACCAAATCATTACCAGCACCGGGATATTTGAAAGACAGCCTGGATAATTCAATTGTATGATTTAATGGAATTAAGGAGCATAAATTTTGTAAAGCATACACTTCGCTACCCTCACCCTCTCTAACGGTAACAGTTTCTTCATCTTGTAATCCGTGGATCTCATTTAACCTGTCTAAGCTTATCCTGGCAAGCTGCCAGCTTTGCACAAAGCCGATCATTTGTTCAATAGGCCCATTCAATTGGCCAATTATATATTGTATAGCTACCATACCGCCAAGTGTTATGTCACCATCTATAACAAACTTAGCCGCCAGGAAAGTAATTACTATATTTTTACCCTCATTGATAAAAAAAGCACCTGTTTGCTGCCACTGGTTTAGCGCCAGGTTTTTTACACCTAATTTAAAACTGCGGGCTTTTAAATGTTCCCAACTCCAACGCTTTTGTTTTTCGCAACCATGTAATTTAATTTCCTGCATACCCTGTATCAACTCCATCGTTTTACTTTGCTCGGCTGCTGATACATCAAATTGTTTATAGTCTAAATGTTTGCGTTTTTTTAAAAATACAATGATCCATAAAACATATAATACCGCTGCCAGCAGAAAGACGAAAAAAATTGCCTGGCTGTACATCGCAAGCACAACAGAAAACAGCACCAGGTTAAATAAAGAAAATAAAGTGGAGAGTGTTGTGCCGGTAAGAAAACCTTCTATGCGTTGATGATCATTCATACGCTGTAGAATGTCGCCGGTTTTTTTACTGTCGAAATAACTTACCGGAAGTTTCATCAGCTTTATTAAAAAGTCAGTTAAGATGGATATGTTTATGCGACTGCTAATGTGATACAATATCCAGCTTCGTATAAAATCAACGGCCAACCTGCCAGCAAATAAGCTTAACTGGGCTATGAGGATAATGTATACAAAGTGGATATTACCGGTGTTAATTCCTGTATCAACAATTGACTGGGATAAAAAAGGCAGTATAACCTGCAACAAGCTTCCCAGCAGCAAACCAAGGCATAACTGGAAAATTAATTTTTTGTAGGGGTACAGGTAGGGCAAAATATTTGAGAAACCCTTTTTATCATTCTCCGCATTGTTTTCGGAGTAACTATTTTTGTAAAAACCGGCTGTAGGTTCAAGTGTTAATGCAATACCTGTATCGCTATTTTCATCTCTACTGCTTAACCATTTCTCTTCAAATTCCTTTCTTGGGTATTTGGTTAAGCCCCTGGCCGGATCAGAAATATAAAAATACTTGTTACGTACTTTATACAACACAACAAAATGTTGCTGCCCCCAATGCAATATCACGGGCAGTTTTACATCTTCCTGCAACTCTGCCAGCGTACATTGCACCGGAAGTGTTTTAAAGCCAATCTTTTCGGCAGCATCACTAATGCCTAATAAGTTTACTCCTTCTTTCCCAATCTCAGTCAGTTGCCGCAGCGTTTCCAAACTGACGTTTCCCCCAAAATGTTTGGAAATTATATAAAGGCAGGTAGGCCCGCAATCCATAGTATTCCGTTGATGTACAAAAGAAAATCCTGACATTTATTAAACATTTGTTTAGACTATAGACTTGCAGAAAATAAAATAAAATTTTGACTTTTTATAAATATGCTTAAGGCAATCGAATTAACCATCGTTAGATAAAGATTAATAACTATCATTCGATGATCTATAACTGAGTGAAAGAAGATCTATCTGTGTTTTTTATATAAGACATCTGATCGTAAGATGTATTTAGTTCCAGAGGTAACTATGGAACCCGAATGGAATAAAACATGCGGGAAAATTAAAGCAGATCCGTGAACTGGTTTTACGGTTAAATTTTCAAATTTAGTTTCACCTCCTTTAAAATTATCGTTTAAATAAATTAATAGAGAATAATAACTTTTTTCGAATTCAGTTTTATGAAAATCTGCATCCTGATGCATTGTAAATTCTTGACCAGTTAAATACTTATAAAATCTAAAATTTTCATTAATTCCAGAGACGCGCCAGCAATTATACTCCTTCGGTACAAAGTCGTATATGTTTTTCCATATCACTTCTGATAATTCCTTACTTGTTATAAATAGTCTATTGCTAAAACTCTTTTGTAAATCTTTTGGCACTTCTTTCTTATTAATAGGAAATAAGGATTGCTCTTCTGCGACTTCGATACAATCTTTACAAATTTCAGTGTCAAGAATATTTGTTATTGAAAAAACATGTTCGTTATGATTTGTAATCATTTTAATATTTAAAAGCCTCTTTTAATTTTTTTTCTAAGGTCTTAAAATTATCCCCAGTGTAAATTCCAATTATAATACCTTTTGCATCAATGAGGATTTTAGTTGGATAATATTTAACATTATATTTCTTAGGTATGATGGCAGTATTATCTTCCTTATTTATTAATATATTAGGCCAAGTAAGAGAATCTTTCAATATTGCTTTTTCCCAATCAGCTGAGTTATGATCAATTGAAATACCAATGACATTTAAATTTTCATTATTATATCTATTTAGAATTTCTTTGAATTTAGGGTGTGATTTACGACAAGGCACACACCAACTTGCCCAAAAGTCTAAAATAGTTATTCCGCGTTTGTATACATCTTTTAATATAATTTGTTGATTTATTAGATCCGTAGCAATAAAATTATAAGCTAAACTATTAAGTAATTTTAGTGTATTAAGTCTATCGTTTCTTTCTTCATTTTCGACATCTTGAATACTCTTTAATAACTTAGTTCCATAAAAACTTCGACTTTGCTGTGCATTTAGTTTACTTGAAAACCTTTTAATTTCACGCAGTTCTAAATGATAAAAAAGCTTATACAAGATATACATGCTTTCATTATTATTTATATGAGTTCTATAATAGTGAAGCCAGTTTTTTACGTCATTTAGTTCAATAATAGAATCTTGAATTTCAATTTTACGTTTAATAAAATCTGGTATTAGAGTATCCTGTCTAATAATTTCATGAGCTAAACTGCTATCCTCTCTTACTCTATTTAAAGAATCAAACTTTTGAACAATTAGACAACTTTTACAACCTGATAACTTATATTCTGAGAATCTATTCAACTCTAAACTTAAATTCATATTAGAGTTTTCAATAGGGATACGTACGTTATTTAAACTATCATTATTATCTCGGTTATGAGGATTTAATTTAAGGAAGAATTTATCATTATATCCAGATACTTTACCTTTAATTTTGAATCTTCTGTTAGTAACTAATGCACTATCTAATCTGCGCATATCATTTTTATCATAGATAATAAAATAAATAACCCCTTTTTCAAAATTATTAATTTTACCAGTTAAGGTAAATTCGTCTTTTGATGAAATCTGCGCTGATAATATGAAAGGCAATATCAGGACTAGTAAAAACGTTAGAATTTTCATAAATAAAATGATACTTAGTAGGAAAATCTACTAAGTATCAGTGACATCATAGAAGTTTAAAAATTAGTCGACGCATACACTACCTGTCTCGTTTCCTCTATCTTGACAAGTTTTGCCGCAGGCACATCTCCTGGAGCAAGTAGGTGTATTAATAGAGCAAGCGTCGCCTAAAGCTGCTGTGCCATCTTCACATTTACAGTCGCCCTCGTGCGCATATCCGCCTACTACTTTTTTCATTTGTTCTCTTAGTAATTTTTTCATTTTAAACGTTTTTAAATTTATCAAAAGGGTTGCAACTTTTGTTAAGTTTTTAAAATTCGCAGGCAACTTATTTAAACTGTGCACAGCTTAAATCCACGAATTATTTTACATGCCGTTCAGCAAATTCCATAGCTAATTGTGGCACTAATTCTTCCAAATCTTGTAGGCTGTACCGGCTCGGTAATTTTTTGCCATTTAAAAAAAACGTAGGCGTAAATTGTATGTCGTTCTCTTTTATCCAATCCTGGTGTTTTTCCAAATCCGGGGCAACGGTAATCATGTTGCTTGTTTTCCATTTTAAAATCCAGGTTTCGTAGTTCATATACTTAAACCAATCACTAAGCATCTCTGCAATATTTTCTTTGCTAACCTCCCGTGCTTTTTGTAAAATGGCTTTTACCGCTATTGTTGTTTTATCTTTTTCATTAGCTGCAACGCATAAAAACCTTACCTGTACACAAAATGTATTTTTATACTTGTGCATCATTTTTTCTAACTCCTTATGAGCAGTGGCGCATGGCCCACAATAAGGGTTGCAAGTCACAGTTAATTTCACAGGCGCTTCAGGATTTCCTATTAATAGTTCATTTTCCCACAGTGAAGTGTCCACCGTTTGTTCTCTTTCCCATTGGGCTAAGAACAAATCGCCATCCATTTTCCAATTTTTTAATTCAGCTACTTTCTGTGCGTTTGAAAAGTTCGTAATAAACATTTTCTTTACAGGATAGAGGACCAGGCTGAGCAAAGTTGCCAAACCTGCAAAAAACATAATGGCCGGTATATCTAATAAAGAGTTGAAACCTAAGGGGTATATATAAGATGCAGCCATAAAAAACTGCAATATGAGCAAAGCAACAATAGCGAGGCACAAGCCACACCATTGTTTTATTTGTACTGCCTGAGTGTAAATGCTCCAGCCTGCCACCACTAAGCCAGGCAGGCAAAAAAGAAAGATAGCGTTAAAAAGCGGTGGGTGTAGAATTGACAAAAAAACTGTACTAAACTGTGAACCAAAATAAATAACACTTATGTCTCCGATTGTAAAACCCGCTATTGCCTTTGCATAGTGTGTTTTTAATACCCCCCCACAACCACCACTGCTAACGGCACCGCATACCTGCTTTACTATATTATTTTGCACGCCAATTTCGGTGCCGGTAATTAGCAGACTTACAACCAGGCCTGCTAAACTTAATAACCCCATAAAACCGAAAACAAGCGTAGGGTTGTAAGCAATTGCTACTATTAGGATTACTAAAGCAGCAGCAAGCAATAAATAACTTTTCGCTTTATTTCTATTCTCTTTTTTTACGTATTCGCTATTTTCATTATTGTACCAATTGCTTGCCTCATCAGGATAAATAACTACCCCGCTCCAATGTTGGGTGATTTCCTTTTGCTTATCCCAGTCTGCTGGCTCATTGATGATTTGGATATGCTCCCGGCCGGGCACTTTAATATGCGCTAATAAGGGATAGTTAAATTCGTTTATATAAGAGGCATCTGCTTGAACAGCCTGGTAATCCATGCCGCCAACCTGTAAAAAATCTGTCAGCGCAGTTAGTGCGGGATAATCAGGGTGGGCAGTGATTTCCTGCCGGCAAAAGTTTTTATTTATATCAACGCCAAGTTCACGAAGCCATTGGTAGCCTGTTTGCCAAAGTTCTGTAGATGCAGGTGAGTTATGAGGCACAGAAAAAATTAAAAGGTTAAAATCTACAGCTAAAATGCAATTTGTTTTTGAAGGCGTCCAACTTTTTTGGTTGTAAAATACAACTGCCATTAATTTTTATTTATTATCTTTAAATTCAAACTACCCCCACACCCTGTGTCTAATTTCGCCACACCCGGAGAAGCTATTCGTAAATTGCGCCATTGCAAAGGTCTTATGCAAAAGGCGGCGGCAGATAAAATTGGCGTATCGCAACAGGCTTACTCCAAACTGGAACGCAGTGATAATGAAAGCCTGGGGATGCACTTGCGATGACTTCGAAAAGATAAATGGTTACCCCCCCCCCCGGAATTTTAGATCCAATTTGATCTAAATCCTTTAAAATAAACTGCACGCAAACTGATCGCTATTCTACAAAATATTCTATTGCAAGCTCATATCCTTTTAAACCAAGTCCGCTGATAACTCCAATGCTTTTTCCTGACACATGAGAAATTTTCCGGAACTCTTCCCTGCCAAAAATATTTGAGATATGTACTTCAATTACTTTAGCGGTAACCGCTGCAATGGCATCACCAATAGCCACTGACGTATGCGTATAGCCTCCCGGGTTAATGATAATTCCATCCGATGAAAATCCTGTACGTTGTATTTCGCTGATGAGTTCTCCTTCTATATTGCTTTGAAAATATTCTATTTCTGTTGAGGGATATTTTGATTTAAGTTTTTCCAGGTAAGTTTCAAATGATTCGTTTCCGTAAATATCTGTTTCCCTTTTTCCCAGGAGATTCAAATTAGGCCCGTTTATAATAGAGATCTTCATATTTGTATTATTAAACACGAAATTTTAAATCACGAATTTCACTAGTTCAGTTTCATCATGTCGATGAACTGATCAAATAAATACCGGCTGTCGTGGGGGCCAGGTGTTGCTTCCGGATGATATTGAACTGAAAATGCTTTTTTATTTTTTACCCTCAATCCTTCAATACTATTGTCATTCAAATTTACATGAGTGATCTCAATATTATCATTTGCTTTCACCGCTTCAGGATCCACTCCAAATCCATGATTTTGTGTTGTTATTTCACTCTTGCCGGTGATTATATTTTTCACTGGATGGTTCAACCCCCTGTGTCCATGATGCATTTTAAAAGTTGGGATATCGTTAGCTAAAGCCAGTAATTGCTGACCAAGACAAATTCCAAATAAAGGCTTATCAGCATTTAATATCTTTTTTATTGTTTTAACCGCATAATCCATAGGTGCGGGATCCCCGGGTCCATTGCTGATGAAGTAACCGGTGGGTTTAAATTTTTCCATTTCATCAAACGATGTTCTGGCATTAAATACTTTTACATAAGCACCTCTTTCTTCCAAACAATTCAGAATATTTTTTTTAACACCGCAATCCAAAACGGCGATGCGTATTTTACTTTCTGTATCTCCTAATTCATATCCCTTTTCTGTACTAACTACAGATCCAAGTTCAAGACCATTCATGGAAGGAACTTTTTTTAATTGTGCCTGCAATGAAGCCACATCCAGATTATCTGAAGAAATGATACAGTTCATCGCTCCTTTAGAACGTATATGGCAAACCAGGCCCCTGGTATCTACATCATCAATTGCCACAACATTTTGTGATTCAAAATATTCCTGGAGAGAATTATCTGCCATGAAACGGCTGAATTTGTCTTCGAGATTCCTCCCTATTACGGCTTTAACTTTCACACTATTGCTCTCAACATCATTTTCTTTTACTCCGTAATTTCCAATATGCACACTATTCATTATCAGTACCTGGCCATAATAACTCGGATCAGTAAACACTTCCTGGTAGCCGGTCATGCCTGTATTAAAACAGATCTCCCCGGAAGCTGTTCCTTTTTTTCCAAAAGCATTTCCATGTATCACCGTACCATCTTCCAAAACCAATATGGCTGTATATTTTTGTTCTTTTAGCATGTTTCAATTTGTATACAAAGAAAAGAAATAGGTAATGGCGTAAATCAATTACTTGTAAACTTATAATCCACATAATCACTTACACAAAAAAAATAGCCCCGGACTTAAGTCCGGGGCTATTTTTTTTAATATTTCCATTTTATGCTTCTGCAGGACTATCATTTTGTTCAGCAGTTCCATCAGCCACATCTTCTTTTTTCTTTTTTGCAGGAGATTTCTTCGCTTTATCCTCTGCATTTTCCTCTGTTGCAACAACATCAGTTTCTTCATCTGTTGCTACTGATTTCTTTTTAGCACCACCTGCACGACGTGTTTTCTTAGCTGGTTCAGCCGCAGATGCCAGGTCAATTCCTTTACCATAGATCTCATTAAAATCAACCAGTTCTATCATTGCGATCTCGGCATTGTCTCCTGTTCTTGCACCCAGCTTGATGATACGGGTATATCCCCCGGGACGTCCGGCTACTTTCGGAGCCACCACTGTAAATAATTCTTTAACTGCAGCTTTATCATTCAGGTGGCGAAATACCAAACGATGGTTATGCTGGATCAATTCCGGAGTGGCAGTATGCTTTGTTTTAGTAATGATCGGTTCAATGTAAACCCTCAGTGCTTTGGCTTTTGCAAGCGTGGTAGTGATCCTTTTAAATGTTATCAGCTGACAACCCAGGTTCATTAGCAATGCTTTTCTGTGTGAAGCAGTTCTGCTAAGATTGTTTTTTTTATTACCGTGATTCATGACTTTTTATTTTATTCACCTGCACCGTGTCAGGAATTGCAGGTTACTTATTAATAATAACTCTATGTGAAAAAAGCTCAATGTGAAAATTAAATGAACGTCTTAAAAGGATTGAGCTATTGAGACATTTTCTCATTTTCAAATTTGCTTATTCATCATCCAATTTCAGTTTACTCAAATCCATTCCAAAACTCAATCCCCTGTCATGCAATACTGAATCTATCTCGCTCAAAGATTTCTGGCCGAAATTTCTGAATTTCATCAGGTCTTCCTGCTCATATTGTACCAACTCACTCAATGAATTTATTTTTGCAGCTTTTAAGCAATTGAATGCACGAACAGAAAGATCTAGATCTTCAAGAGGTGTTTTAAGCATTTTACGCAATTGCAATGTCTGCTCATCTACAAGGTCTTCTTTCTTATCTTCTTTTGTATCAAATGTTATATTCTCATCAGTGATGATCATCAGGTGCTGGATAAGGATCCGGCTTGCCTGCTTCACTGCTTCTTCAGGATGTATCGTTCCGTCTGTAACAACATCAATAATTAATTTTTCAAAATCGGTACGCTGCTCAACCCTTGTATTCTCAATCAGGTATTTTACATTTTTGATCGGAGTATAAATAGCATCTACAGCTATATATCCAAAGTGCGAACTTTTTTCTTTATGCTCTTCAGCAGGAACATAACCACGCCCTTTACCAATGGTGATCTCTATATCCAGTTTAGCACTGTTATCCATTGTACAGATAAGCAATTCAGGATTCATTACTTCAAATGCCGGTGACGCTTCGCCGATCATTCCTGCAGTAAATTCCGTTTTGCTTTTTACAGATAATGTCACTTTTTCAACATTAACCTCATGGTCAACTTTTAATTTAAATCTAACCTGCTTAAGGTTAAGAATAATTTCTGTTACGTCTTCAGTAACTCCTTTTATCGTGGCAAATTCATGGTCAGCGCCGGCAATATTAATGCCCGTTATCGCATAACCTTCCAGTGAATTCAGCAATACCCTGCGAAGAGCATTACCAATTGTTACTCCATATCCGGGTTCAAGCGGACGAAATTCAAATTGTGCTTCAAAATCATTGGCTTTCTGAAGAACTATTTTATCGGGTTTAACAAAATTTAAAATTCCCATTTGTATTTTGTTGTTTTAATTTAAAATTTATGTTTCCAACTTTAACGCTGCATCTTCATCGCACACTGATTACTTAGAGTACAATTCCACGATCAGCTGTTCCTTAATATTTTCCGGAACACTTTCTCTTTCAGGATATGCAATAAAAGTTCCTTTCATATCACTTTCACTCCAGTCGATCCAGCTGTGCTTTGCATTTTTCCCACGCAGGTTGCCGGTTACATTTGCATTAGCAGCAGTTTTATTTTTAAGTCCGATCACATCTCCTGGCTTACAGCTGTAAGATGGGATGTTTACTACATCACCATTAACAGTGATATGCTTATGACTCACAAGCTGGCGCGAGCCCTGGCGGCTGGGAGAAATTCCCATTCTGAATACAGTGTTATCCAGGCGTGCTTCCAGCAATTTAATAAGGTTTTCACCTGTTACGCCTTTCCTTCTGCTAGCCTCATCAAATGTTTTACGAAATTGTTTTTCAAGCAGGCCGTATGTGTATTTGGCTTTCTGCTTTTCTTTTAACTGTAACGCATACTCGCTTGGAGCTTTACGTTTTTTAGTTGCCCCGTGTTGTCCGGGAGGATTACTGTTCTTGGTTAACCATTTTCCGTTACCGGTAATAGGTTCTCCGAATCTACGGGAGATCTTTGTTTTGGGGCCTGTATAACGTGCCATATTTATTTAGTGGTCTTTTAGTGACGGTGGAGCATTGTAAAGACCTTTTAAATGAATGCTACACCCTTGTAATTATTTTAATGCTAAATTTTAAATGTTGAATTACAATTCATTTAAAATTTAAAATTCCAAAATTTATAATTTCTTAAACTCTTCTTTTCTTAGGAGGACGGCAACCATTGTGTGGCAATGGTGTAACATCTTTTATCATCGCTACTTCCAATCCATTCTGTGATAATGAGCGTATGGCACCTTCCCGTCCGCTTCCGGGACCTTTTACAAATACATCTACTCTTTTCAAACCTGCATCCAACGCAACTTTAGCGGCATCAGCACCGGCCATTTGTGCAGCATAAGGTGTGTTCTTTTTGCTGCCTTTAAACCCCATTTTACCAGCAGATGACCAGGAAATAACCTGGCCCTGCTTATTGGTTAAACTGATAATGATGTTGTTGAAACTTGCTACAATATGAGCATCTCCATAACTGTCAACCTTTACAACTCTTTTTTTTGCTGCTGCTTTTGCAGTTTGTGCGCCTTTTGCGCCCTGAGCTTTTGCCATAATCTTTTAAATAGGTAATCGTTAAAAATTGTACTCCGCTTTTACGAAGCTGAAACATCCCTCCTGCTGACTTAAACTATCCGGTTTGTTTCATTACATCAAGTCATATAATACTGATAACATTGTTATCCGTACAATTATTTCTTAGCTACTTTTTTCTTACCGGCAACTGTCTTTCGCTTGCCTTTTCTTGTACGGCTGTTGGTGCGTGTACGCTGACCACGAACCGGCAAACCTTTACGATGACGCAATCCCCTGTAACAGGCGATATCCAGTAAACGTTTAATGTTCATCTGGGTTTCACTACGCAAAGCTCCTTCCGTTTTGAATTCGCTGTTGATCACATTACGAATGGAAGTTTGTTCATCATCATTCCACTGGTTCACTTTTTTATTAAGATCAATACCAGCTTTGGTTAAAATATACTGAGCTGTAGAACGTCCAATACCATATATATAGGTAAGTCCAATTTCCCCTCTTTTGTTTTTTGGTAAATCTATACCGGCAATACGAGCCATATTAATTTATGAATTTTGAATGATCAATTTTATACTCTTAACCTTGTTTTTGTTTAAAACGAGGATTCTTTTTGTTGATCACATACAACCTGCCTTTTCTCCTCACTATCTTACAATCAACACTGCGCTTTTTTATTGAAGCTCTTACCTTCATAATGTTTGTTTTATAAATTAACTTACTTATTGTTTTTTCTACTCCCTAATCCCTACTCCCTATTTATTTATACCTGAATATGATTCTTCCACGGGTTAAATCATATGGGCTCATTTCAACACCAACTTTATCGCCAGGTAATATCCGGATATAATGCATCCGCATTTTTCCGGAAATCGTAGCCAGTATTTCATGGCCATTTTCCAATTTTACTTTAAACATAGCGTTACTTAATGCTTCTACAATAGTTCCATCCTGTTTAATAAGTGCCTGTTTAGCCATAAATTTCGGAGCGCAAAGATATGTGGAATAATTTAATAATTGACCAAAAAATCCGATATTACACAATTAAACCCTACCAATATGAAAAATCTGTTATTATTTACCGTATTAATCATCTCCCTTTATTCATGTAATAAAAATGATCCGGGGCCGGGCGGCGGCGAAGCTACGGGTTATATGAGTTTATCTGCAGGAAGTACCAGAAATTACGAACAAATCAACAATAACCCTCCTACTGCGCCTGCTCCTTATACAACTACCTCCACAACAAGAGATACTACCATTGGTGCCCGTACTTATCATATATTTTCAAACAGTGCAACTGGCGGATCCGAATACTACAATCAATCAGGCAATGACTATTACTCTTTTCAGAAGCTTCCGGCTGCTTTGGGCGGATCTAGTGTGGAAAATCTTTACTTAAAAGTTAATGCTGAAGTAAATACTTCCTGGAGCCAAGCTTATAATGTAACAGTATCTGCTATTCCTGTAACGGTAACTATTGTAAATAAGATCATTGAAAAAGGCATCAGTAAAACAGTTAATGCTGTCGCATATAATAACGTGATACATGTTAAAAGCGATATTACCGCTTCTTCAATTTTTGGTCCTGTAACCGGACTTACAACAGATATTCATTCCTACTATGCACCTAAGGTAGGTCTCATACAAAATACAACTGTGGTTGATTTAAATTTTATGGGATTTATAAGTAATACCAATACACAGACAAATATCAAAACAGCCACTATTTTATAATGAGTTCTCTTATATTGGTTGAATCCAGGAAAGATCAATCCAGGATCTTCACCTCAGTACGCCGATTTTGAGCGCGTCCCTCTTCTGTTTTATTATCAGCTACCGGTTCGCTTAAACCATAGCCTTTTGAAGTAACACGGGAAGGGTCTATTCCTTTCATAAGCAGGTATGCCCTAACGGTATTAGCCCGGTCTTCCGATAATTTTAAATTACTGGCCACTGTGCCCACATTATCTGTGTGCCCGCCAACTTCAATACGTTCATCGTCTTTGCGAACCAGGTAGGCAACCAGTTCATCCAGGGTAGAAAAAGATTCTTCTTGCAGTATAGCTTTCCCGGTCTCGAAATTAACGTCATCCAAAGTCCACAATTTGGCCGGTAGAAATTCAAGATTGATCGTAAAAGGTTTTTTATAATATGCGTTTCCTACTGTTGCCGGGATATTCAAAACATTATAGCTGGTTGAATCTTTAAATCCAAGAATAAACATTTCATAATTATCCCCTGCCGGCAGTCGAACTGAAAATTTGCCCGTTTCATTTGTCAATCCCTGGTATTCTTTTGAATTGAGTTTGCTTTTAAAAACAACTATCTCATTATTAAGAGGATTATTTTTAAAATCAGTAAGACTTACATCAACCTGTGCATCTTTAGGGATAGCTGCATTCTGAATCACAGGATTCTGGCAAAAAGATATTCCGGGTATCAGGAGAAGAAGGACAAAAAAGAAGTAAATTTTTTTCATATGGTTTGTGTTAAAGAGCCTGCTAAAATATAACATTTGATCATCCATTATTATTGTGCTGCGTTAATTTTTATTTAATTATAACTTAGCCTGTAACTGAACGGAAATATTATCTTTCCAGTTTTTGAAATCACTACTTAATATATGAAGGCGGGCCTCTTTAACAAGCCAGAGATAAAATGCCAGGTTGTGCACACTGGCTATCGTTAATCCGAGATATTCCTTACTTTTTATGAGATGGCGTAAATATGCTTTGCTGTAATAATTACTCATTTCACAATCTATTCCATCATCAATTGGGGTAAAATCCTTTTCCCATTTTTTATTATCAATATTGATAACTCCCCGGGTAGTGAACAACATTGCATTTCTCCCGTTGCGTGTGGGCATCACACAATCAAACATATCCACACCCCTATCAATGCACTCAAGTATATTCCAGGGAGTGCCTACTCCCATCAGATAACGGGGCTTTGTATCGGGCAGAATATCACAGCATAATTCAGTAAAATCATACATCATTTCCGTAGGTTCGCCCACGCTCAATCCTCCAATAGCATTGCCGGGAGCATTTCCCGACGCAATGAACTGTGCAGATGCAGTTCGCAGATCTTTATAAGTACCTCCCTGAACGATTGGAAATAGGTTTTGCGTGTATCCGTACTTGTCAGTTGTTTCCGACATCCGGTTGTAACACCTGTTTAGCCAGCGGTGTGTGAGTTCCATACTTTTTCTCACATAATCATACTCGCTGGGATAAGGAGGGCATTCATCAAATGCCATGATGATATCTCCACCAATCACTCTTTGTATATCAATTACTTTTTCGGGTGTAAACAGATGGGTTCCTCCATCAATATGAGACTGAAAAACAACCCCCTCTTCTTTTATTTTCCTGTTGTTTGCCAGGGAAAAAACCTGGTATCCTCCACTGTCAGTAAGTACAGGTTTATTCCAGCCATTGAATTTATGCAGTCCACCTGCTGATTCCAGAACTTCCAAACCAGGCCGCAGGTACAAATGATATGTGTTCCCTAATATGATCTCCGCTTTTACATCTTTCTGCAGTTGCTGCTGTGTAACTGCTTTAACTGTGCCACCAGTACCAACAGGCATAAAGATGGGGGTTTCAATTTCACCATGATCTGTTTTAATTTTCCCCGCTCTGGCCTTGCTGTTTTTATCTGTTGCTTTAATCTCAAATTCCAATGCTGGCATTGTGTTTTTTTTAATGAAACAGTGCAAATATAATTTTATAAAAACAATCAACTTCCCGGATCTGATCGAAGTAAACTATTTTTACAGGGATGGATGTACCTGAATTTACGGAGCATTGGAAGTATATAATATTTATTCTTGCCTGCACCTTTACGCTGATACAAACCCTGTATTATATTTTAATTTTCAGCAGGCTTGCTTTTTATAATAACAAACCACGTTCTATAACTCAAACACATGCGGTAAGTGTTATAATCTGTGCCAGGGATGAGGCGGAGAATTTAGTTACTAACGTACCGGGTACGCTGGTACAGGCTTACCGCTCTACACATGAAGTTGTATTGGTAAACGACAATTCGTTTGATGAGAGTAAATATATCCTGGAAGAATTAAGAAAAAGTTTTCGTCAGCTTCAAGTTGTTGAATTAACGCAGGAAGCTAAAATGATACCCGGCAAAAAATTTCCACTAAGCATTGGGATCAAAACTGCAAAACATGAGATATTGCTTATGACAGATGCAGATTGTGTTCCTGCCACAGAGAACTGGATCGAAAGCATGCAATCAAATTATGATGATACAACAGAAATAGTTCTTGGATATGGTGCATTTCATAAAAAGAAAGGATTACTTAATAAGCTCATAAGATGGGAAACCTTTCATACTGCCTTACAGTATTTTTCTTATGCGCTTGCCGGAATGCCCTATATGGGAGTAGGCAGAAACCTGAGTTATAAAAAATCACTCTTTTTTAAACACAAAGGATTTTCTTCCCATAATAATATTCCGGGTGGAGATGATGACCTGTTCATTAACAAGGCCGCTACTGCACATAATACAAGAATAAACATTGCTAAAGAAAGCTTTACCCTCAGTAAGGCAGCTGACACATGGAAGCAATGGAGAGCTCAAAAAGCCAGGCATTATACCACCAGCAGGTTTTACAAACCTGTATATAAAATGCTGCTAGGATTATATGCTCTCTCACATTTTCTAATTTATCCTTTGGTATTCATCACTATCATTTTTTACAACTGGAAATATGGACTGGCTTTATTGGGATTGCGTTTAATAATTCAGTCTGTTGTATATATCAGGGCAATGATAAAATTGGATGAACGCGACCTCATCCCTTATTTTATAATATTTGATATATGGATGTTTTTTTACTACCTGCTTTTTTCCACATCGCTTTTAAAAAAACCTAAAGCATCATGGAAATAATTTAATCTCTATGAATGAATATTTACAGCAATATTTTCCTCATTTAACATCACTTCAAATACAGCAACTTGAGGGATTACAAAAAATTTATACACATTGGAATGAGAAGATAAATGTGATCAGCCGTAAGGATATGGATAATTTTTTTCTTCATCACGTCTTGCATTCTCTTTCTATAGCTCAACAGTTCCAGTTTGAGAACGGATCAAAAATAATGGACCTGGGCACTGGTGGGGGATTTCCCGGACTTCCGCTGGCCATTATGTTTCCGCATTCTCAATTTCATCTTGTAGACAGCATCAATAAAAAACTGAGGGTGGTTAAAGAAGTTGCAAATGAATTGAATATTCAAAATATAACCCTTCAGCATTCTAGGGCAGAACAGATCACAAAAGCTCAATTTGATATTATTGTATCACGTGCAGTGGCTCCTTTACAAATCCTTTGGGAATGGAGCAGGCCTTTGCTCAGGAAATCGGGTAAATATCCCAATGGGCTTATTTGTTTAAAGGGTGGTGATCTTACGGAAGAGATCTCTGCAAGTAAATGCCGGCCACATGTGTGGGAAATAGAAAAAATATTTACCCAGGATTATTTTAAAGACAAGTTTTTATTGTATCAACCTTTGATAAAATAAAATTAAATAAACCCTCACTTTTCCCAATTCTTTTACCAGTTCAATTCCAAAACATTATTGCTTCTTTCCACATCGGCCATCCTTTTTGAAGGATCAATTTCTGCTTTTTTCAGATCAGTTAATTTATGTTTAAAAGAAACTATATAGGTTGGGTGGGTCCATTTCCAGCTTTCATGTGTAAACCAGGAACGGGAAGTTTCTTCTTTTTGTTTTGAGGCATACATCAGGTTCAGCGGTACAGAATGCATTTCAGTGGACCCATCTTTAAATGTAAGCATTAGATCTACAGGCATGGGCATCTTACCTATCCGGCTAAGTCTTATTTTAGATTCGCCATTTTCTTCCCACAAACTATCAATACCATAATTTATTGTTTTAGTACTATTGACCCAGTATTCTTTATACCAGTCCAGTTGCATGCCACTTACATTTTCAGCCACTTTTATAAAGTCATTTGCATCCGGGTGTTTAAATTTCCATTGATCATAATAACTTAATAATATTTTATCTCTTACTGATGCCCCAACAATATATCCAAGCTGTTCCATAAAAATCTCCCCTTTTGAATAAGACGCAATGCTGTACGCAAAATTGGTATTAAAATGATCTGCATGCGTAGTAAGAGGTTCTTCCAAACCACTTCTTACCAGAGAATAGTATCCTTCATATGCGCTGGAATGATCTTCCGGCAAGATCTCTATTGCTTCTTTCAGGTTTTTATTTTCGGGCCTGGCTATCAGGCGGTTTCTATACCCCTGCAATGCAGAAGATTTTTCGTAATTCTTCATTACAAGATTTTCTGCATAACTGGCAAAACCCTCATCCATCCAGCCGTACAGGCTTTCATTTGTACCCAAAACCATCTGGTACCAGTTGTGCATCCATTCATGAAATACAGTTCCCAGGGAAGGCCCTACCAGCAAAGTTGCCATCGGGTATTCCATTCCCCCATCCCCGCCATGAATAAATGAATACTGGGGATAAGGATATTTTCCGAAATTCTTTTCAATAAAAGGTAATGCAGAAACAGCAGCATCTCCAACTTTTTCCCAGGCACTATCTGCTCTCAGATCATTGGGTTTAAAATTATAAATAACGTGTAATGTAGGCCCGCCATTTATTTTTCTTACCAGGTGACGATAGTCGGGATCAGCTGCCCATACAAAATCATGAACATTATTGCCTACAAACCGCCAGGTGCGTTTAGCCGCTGGCGTTGGTTTTAATTCTGTACCGGGCATATCGTATCCCCAACCTATTTCATTTGCATTTACCAATACTCCTGTACCCCCCAGTTTATAATTTTTGTCGATGCTGATAGATACATCAAAATCGCCCCACACTCCATAAAATTCCCTGGCTATATAAGGGTTGGGATGCCAGCCATCTTTATCATATTCACATAGCTTTGGATACCATTGACTCATACTGTATCGCACACCGGTAGTGGGGTTGTCACGTCCGCTTCTCCTTATTTGTAAAGGCACCTGGGCTTCAAATTCCATATCCAAAATAACTTTGGTTTTAGGCAAAATAGTACGGGTAAGATTTACTTCCAGTATTGTTTCATGATAAGTAAAAGGCTGTGGTACACCGTTCATCTTTATAGAAAGTATTTTCTGATATCCAATTTCATCAGGTTTTAATTTCGAGATGCGGTCTTTCACTCTTCCATCCCATTCCGGTCTTCCGTTCACTATCACCTTACCCAATTCCCGGCTGCGCACATCCATATTACTGTTGGGCTGGAAAGCATTAAAATAAAGATGATAAAAAAGCTTATCAAGTTTTTCAGAAGAGTTATTCGAATATTCTAATTTTTGCCTGCCGGTAAATCTGTTTGTATTTACATCAACATCAATATTCATTGTGTATTTCACACGTTGTTGCCATCTGTCGGACTGAGAATAAGTGAAAAGTGAAAAGTGAAAGGCGAGCAGCAGCAGTATAAAATATTTTGTCATGTAGCTATTTTTGTAACAGTAAATTTCGGGAAAAATATTTTGAAGCAATCATAAATAAAAACTATAAAACATGTTATGATCTTCCCTGTACCACAATTACAATTTCTCCCTTGATGGGTTTGTTATTAAAATGATCATGTACTTCCTGTAATGTTCCTCTTTTATTTTCCTCAAACTTTTTTGTTAGTTCTCTGCTAACACAGCATTGCCGGTCATTTCCAAAATATTCAATAAAATGGGAAAGGGTTTTAACTAAACGCATGGGGCTTTCATAAAAAACCATGGTTCGTTCTTCCATGGCCATCTTTTTTAGAAAGGTCTGCCTGCCTTTCTTCAATGGAAGAAAACCTTCAAAGCAAAAACTATTAATTGGCAATCCACTGTTTACTAAAGCAGGTACAAATGCTGTAGCACCTGGCAGGCATTCTACAGAAATATTATTTTTTATGCATTCCCTTACCAGGAGGAAAGCGGGGTCGCTGATGCCTGGTGTTCCGGCATCTGTTATCAGTGCAATATGTTTACCAGCTGCCAGTTGATCTGTGAGATGGCCTACGATCTTATGTTCATTGTGCTGATGGTAAGGAGACAATGGTTTATTGATACCATAATGATTGAGAAGTACAGATGAAGTTCGTGTATCCTCTGCAAGAATAAGATCTGCATTCTTCAGGATCTCTATAGCCCGGAAAGTAATATCAGCAAGGTTTCCGATGGGTGAAGGAACCAGATGAAGCATTTTTATAAATTTAAAATCCGAAAAATTCTAACTAATATGTGTGATACCTAAGAGACTTAAAGTTCTGTTATGATCAATTAATTTATAGAGATCTCGAAAGTTTCCATCACCTGGTTGGATAATAGTTTACGGGCTGCATCATCTGCAATTTGTAAAGCCTCTTTTTCAGATGCGGCTTCAATTTGAAGATCAATGTTTTTGCCTATGCGCACATCGTCAATGGAATGGATGCCGAGATTTTTTAATCCGCCCAGTATGGCTTTACCCTGAGGGTCGAGAAGGTCTTTCAAGGGCATTATTTTTACCCGGGCTGTATATTTCATATCCTTTTTTTAAAGGCCAAAGATAAAATAATGTAAAGGATAAAAACTAAAGGAACAGCAAGCCATTTAAATATCAGGGCAAAAATCACTGCCGCTGCCAGTAAGATTATTTTAGAAATATTATTTTTAATGGTAGTGTCTTTGAACTTCATTGACATAAGTGAAATATTGCTTAGCATAAGCCAGCACAATAATATGATCACACCATAAAGGAACCATTTAGCAGTGAACAATTGTAATATAAAAGCATTGTCTGTATTCCAGTAAATAAGTGGAAACGAAGCTACCAGTAATCCTGCTGCGGGAGTAGGGAGTCCTTTGAAATTAAAATCCTGGGAGTCATCAAGATTGAATTTAGCAAGCCTGTAAGCCGCTGCAGCAGCAATGAACAAGGAGGGGATGAGCCAGATGGCGGATATTTCTATTCCGTTTTCACCTGAAGCAAAACTCATTCTTAGGAACTGGTAAATGATAAGGGATGGTGCTACTCCAAAACTAACTACATCAGCAAGAGAATCTAATTGTTTTCCCATAGCAGAACTTGCATTGAATAGCCTCGCCACAAATCCATCCAGGAAATCAACTAAAGCTGCAAGTCCGATAAAAAGGGAGGCCATCCAAATCTTCTCCGGAATGCTTACGTATTGCGTTCCTTCATTATCAGCCTGGATAACAATTCCATTTTGTAAGATCGCAATTATGGCAAGGCAGCCGAAGATCAGGTTAAGAAGTGTAAAGAGATTTGGAATTTGTTTCATAGTAGTATTACAACCGAAAGATTTTTTTTAAATTAATGACGACTGCGTCATTGGTCCGTTGCTGTGTAACAGATCACTTTCGTTTCATCATACTCTCAATGTCCTCTACAGTGATCGGGATGTTCTTCATAAGGTCTTTATTACCATTCTTTGTAATCCAGAAATTATTTTCTATACGGATACCCATGTTTTCTTCTTCTATATATATGCCTGGTTCCACAGTAAATACCATTCCTGCTTTAATAGGTTCTGTTCGTGTGCCCAGGTCATGAACGTCTATCCCTAAATGGTGTGAAATTCCATGATAAAGGTATTTTCTATACGCACGGTTTTCAGGATCTTCATTTTTTATATCTGATTTTTTTAATAACCCGATTTTCTGAAAAACAAGAGTGGCTTCTTCTCCTACTTTATCTGTATAATCTATTATACTTATACCAGGTTTTAATATGCCAGCAGCATATTGATGCAAGTGTAAACATGCATTGTAAACGGTTTTCTGGCGGCGGGTAAATTTTCCATTAACCGGAATTGTTCGGGTTAGGTCTGCACAATAATTTCCGTATTCAGCCCCGAAATCCATCAATATTAATTCCCCGTCTTTACATTCCTGGTTATTTTCTACATAATGCAATGTTCTGGCGCGGTCGCCACTGGCAATGATCGAACCATAGGCCGGGCCTGCTGAACGCTGCATTAAAAAAGAATGATACAATTCAGCTTCAATTTCATATTCATATATTCCTGGCCTGATGAACTGTAATAATTTCCGGAATGTATTATCTGTGATATCTATTGCTTTTTGTATCACTGCAACTTCAGCCGCAGATTTTATTGCACGCAGGTCTTTCATTATCCTTGCACTTCTCCTGTAATTGTGTAATGGGTAACGCTGCTTCATCATTTCTGCATACCGGTAATCTTTTACATTTACGAGGTTGGATCGCCTGTCATTTTCATTTGTATTTAAATATATCGTTTCACTTAAATGAATCCAGGGTTGTAAAAGTGCATCATGTACATCCAGCCAGATAATAGTCTGAATGCCTGAAATTGACTGTGCTTCGTTTATCCGTAACCGGTGGCCATCCCATTTTTCCTTTAACTCATTGGGGCGAACAAGTACCAGCACTTCCCTGTATTTTTGGTCAGGATTATCAGGAAATAAGATCAGCATACTTTCTTCCTGCTCAATACCTGTTAACCAGAAAAGATCAGAATTCTGCCGGAACTTATGGATAGCATCCCCGTTCAGAGGCAATTCTTCATTGCTGTTGAAAATTGCAATGCTGTTTTTTTTCATGTTTGCAATAAACCTGGCCCTGTTTTGAATAAAGATGTCTGGATCTAAGGGAAGATATTTCATAAACGTTTATTTTTTTAAGCCAAAACTACTGCAGGTTAACATATTTCTTTAATGTTCACCCTTGATTAAGCTAAGCAGTAAATTATATATAAAGGAATATCCTGTTTTTTATATGGTACGAAAAATAACTGAAACTGGTGGTAATCCCGGAAATTAACCCTCATGATTGTAAATGTATCAGAAATCTCTTATAATTAATTTTTTTATACTGATATATTAACTGCAAAGGTGAAGCAATAAATTGGTTATAAATCAATCATATATTACCTTTGCCCCCTTACTATTTTTTCATAAAATAAGAATTGTATGTCAGTATCAATTATGCCTGCTCCTCCTTTGGCAGCTTTACAAGATCTTGGAATAAACACTACACAACCTATACATTACCAATTACAACCAGAAGAACTAACACAACAAACAATAAACCGTGGTGAAGGAGTTTTGAATGATACCGGGGCACTTGTTATTATAACAGGTGAATTTACAGGAAGAAGCCCTAAAGATAAATTTCTTGTAAAAGATAAGCTTACTGCGGATACTGTAGACTGGAATGATTTTAACCTCCCTGTTGAAGAAAAATATTTTGACCAGATGTATAAAAAAATGGTCAAACATCTTAGTGAAAAAGAGATCTGGGTCAGAGACAGCTATGCATGTGCAGACCCTGCATATCGTTTAAACATTCGTGTTATTAATGAAAATCCCTGGAGTAATCTTTTTGCTTATAATATGTTTTTAAGGCCCGAGGGATCTGAACTTGATAATTTTACACCCGACTGGCATATTCTACAGGCTCCCAGTTTCAAATCCAATGGTGCAGCAGATGGTACACGCCAGCATAATTTTGCTATGGTAAGCTTCAGTAAAAAAACTATACTGATAGGTGGCAGCGGATATACTGGTGAAATGAAAAAAGGCATATTTACCATTTTGAATTACATCCTTCCGCATGAAAAAAATGTGCTGAGCATGCATTGTTCTGCCAACATGGGAAAACAAGGGGATACTGCAATTTTCTTTGGGTTAAGCGGAACAGGCAAAACTACTTTAAGTGCTGACCCTAATCGCCTGCTGATCGGAGATGATGAGCATGGCTGGACAAATGATTCTGTTTTTAATTTTGAAGGTGGTTGTTATGCCAAAACAATTGACCTGAGCGAAGAAAAAGAACCTGAAATTTTTAAAGCTATCAAACCAGGGGCGTTGGTTGAGAACGTAACGTTTATTGAAGGCACCAATAAAATTGACTTTTCAAGTAAGGCCATAACAGAAAATACAAGAGTTAGTTATCCATTGTCTTTTATCAGCAATGCCCTGGAACCCTCTATTGGAAAAACTCCAAAAAATATATTTTTCCTTACAGCTGATGCCTATGGAATATTACCTCCCATTAGTAAATTAACACCCGGCCAGGCAATGTACCAGTTCATTAGCGGATATACCGCAAAAGTAGCCGGTACGGAAGCAGGTATAAAAGAGCCCAGTTCCACTTTCAGTGCCTGTTATGGTGCACCTTTTTTTCCATTACACCCCGGTCAGTATGCTGAGATGCTGGGTAAAAAAATGAAAGAACACAATGTAAATGTTTGGATGATTAATACAGGATGGAGCGGCGGCCCTTATGGAATTGGCCAAAGAATGAAACTGCCTTACACGCGCGCAATGATAACTGCTGCACTGGAAGGTAAACTGGATAATGCTTCTTTTGAAATACATCCGGTATTTGGTGTGCAAATGCCAATGGAATGCCCGGGTGTTCCTTCAGAAATTTTAAATCCCAGAAACACATGGGATGATAAGGCTGCGTATGATAGTAAAGCAAAAGAGCTGGCTGGCAAATTCGTGAATAATTTTAAAAATTATGCCAGTGGAGTTAATGAAGAGATCTTATCTGCGGCTCCTAAAATTTAAGAAATACTGGCAAGAAATCAGTTATACTAAAAAACTATCTCAGGGATATTTCCTTCAACTATAAGTTTTCCTGCAGTTTTAGAAACGATCTCATCAACAGTCACACCAGGTGCTCTTTCGAGTAATCGGAAACCACCTGGTGTAATTTCCAGCACCCCAAGATCAGTTACTATTTTCTTTACACATCGTACACCCGTTAGCGGTAGTGAACAATTTTTTAAAAGTTTGCTTTCTCCTTTTGGATTGGTATGCATCATTGCTACAATTATGTTCTTTGCACTTGCCACCAGGTCCATTGCCCCACCCATGCCTTTAACCATTTTTCCGGGAATTTTCCAGTTTGCTATATCGCCATTTTCACTAACTTCCATGGCACCGAGTACAGTTAAGTCTACTTTTCCCGATCTGATCATTCCAAAACTAAGTGCACTGTCAAAAAATGCAGATCCATCCACAGTCGTTATTGTTTGTTTTCCGGCATTTATCAGATCAGCATTTTCTTCGCCTTTAACCGGGAAAGGCCCCATTCCTAATAAGCCGTTCTCACTTTGCAAAACAACATTTACGCCTTCAGGTATATAATTGGCAACCAGTGTGGGAATTCCAATTCCCAGGTTTACATAGTAACCATCTTTTAATTCTCTTGCAATGCATTGCGCAATCTGGTTTTTTGAAAGCATAAATATTAATGTGAAAATTTAAAAAAGTAAAATTGTACTACGCTTTATAATGAATAAATAGTAAAATATAATTACTCTCATTTTCAAATTTTATAATTTACTCATTTTTCTACTGCTTTATCTGGTTGTTCTTTGTTCAATTCTTTTTTCGTAATCTTTTCCCTCAAAAATACGGTGCACAAATATGCCCGGGGTATGAATTTGATTTGGGTCAAGTGCTCCTGCAGGCACCAGTTCTTCCACCTCTGCGATTGTTATTTTACCTGCCATCGCCATTAATGGATTAAAATTCCGGGCAGTATCTTTATAAACCAGGTTTCCGTTTGTATCCCCCTTCCATGCTTTAACTATTGCAAAATCTGCCTCCAAAGCCATTTCCATTAAATATTCCTTACCATTAAATTTCCGGCTTTCTTTTCCTTGCGCTATTTCTGTTCCAACACCAGCCGGTGTAAAGATGGCAGGCATTCCATAACCGGTTGCCATACATCTTGTAGCCAAAGTACCTTGTGGGATCAATTCCACTTCCAGTTCTCCGGATAAAAGCTGCCGCTCGAATTCGGCATTCTCCCCTACATATGATGATATCATTTTTTTTACCTGTTTCTGGTTGAGCATCAACCCAATGCCAAAATCATCCACACCTGCATTATTGGATATACATGTGAGATCTTTTACTCCTTTTTTAACCAGGGCCGCAATACAATTCTCCGGTATACCACACAATCCAAATCCACCAAGCATCAGAACATCACCATCCTTTATATCTGTGATAGATTCCTCGGCATTTTTATAAACTTTATTCATTGTTGCTGGTTGATTTTAACAGGTGACTTATACTTTCTTTTATCATTTATGATCATACTATCCAGGAGGGCGGTCATTAAGCCTGGATTTTCCGCATAATAATTAAAGCTCTTATTAAATTGTTCTTTTGTCACGGAATGTGCCAGGAAAATTTTTTTCTGAAGTTTAATATTCTCCTGTATGGATTTATATGCGGAATCTTTGAGTGAATTATCCAGGGTTAGTAAGTCTGCCTTTATGATATCCCATAAAACCACTTCCATTTTTGATGGTTCAATTACATCAGCCGGTAATTTATTTTTAGAACAGGAGATAATCAATACTACTAAAACCGTTATGCAAATATTTCTCATTTCAATTCTTCTTTATATTTGCTGGCATTTGTAATGTCTATCCTGGGCAGAATCTCTAACACCCGGGCCTTTTCGGGAGGTGTGGCTTTTGAAAATATCTTTATGAGTTCTGTAGACTTTCCCTGGAAAAAAAACTGGTTGATCATTGTATTGGGATTGTCATTATTAAAATTGCTTAATAAGTTAAGTACATTAAGCATCTCTGCACGGGCTCCCATATCATCTTCGTACAACTTATCAAGAACAAGCCGGTAATAATTATAATAAATATCATGGATAATTGTATACCTGTTATTAAGCATATTTTCTACAAGCCAGTAACGGTTACGGATACCATCAAATGCTTTCCAACCTGCTATCCCCCTGCCATCAGGTGCATTATTAATTATATTCTGAGCTTTCTGAAATTGTGTTTCCCCGCCTCGCATTGCAAATGAAGAATTATCAAAACCCAGAACCAGATGTGCATAATATGCAAATACTGCAGTAAGATTAGATATTAACGGGTCAGACCCTGTTACCCTGCTTTCATTATATTCAAGTTGTTGAAACTCGCTATACTTAAAAACAATATTCTCATCCTGAAAATTAATGATAGGTGAAATGTAAGCTGAATTAAAAACAGGGCGGGCTGCCTGTACCGTTAGTTTGGCCTTGTAAACATTTAATTCATCGCTTTGTTCCAGGTTCAATAAGAAATTACAGTCTACTTTTTCAGACGCTCCATAGGTTTCATTTGACCATTTCCGTGTATTAAGGAAATTATTTAAAGCAGTTTGTAATGTTACAAAAGTATTTTTGGGTATATTATTTCCTACCCTGGAACTTACCACTGTAACACGGGCATTTAATTCCTGCGCAGTAGCACAATACCCCATCACGGAAAACAGGATTAAAAATTTTATTTTAAGCATCAGTATGTTTTAATATTGTAGTTATAATTTCGGCGGCAATTTCTTTTTTCGATCGCATTGCAAATTCGTACTGCTTACCGTTTTTTGAAAAAACACAAACTTTATTGGTATCATGACCAAATCCGGCCCCTTCATCTTTCAGTGAATTCAGAATAATAAAGTCCGCTTTTTTGTCATGTAGCTTTTTTAATGCATTTTCCTTTTCGTTGTTGGTTTCCAGGGCAAACCCCACGAGACACTGGTGATCTTTTTTTAATTCTCCTAAAGCTTTAAGAATATCGGGTGTTTTTTCCAGCTCCAGTAGGAGTGTATCCCCTGATTTTTTTATTTTTTGCGTAGCGGGATTTTTTATGCTATAATCTGCAACGGCTGCACACATGATGGCCATATCAGTTTCAGGAAAAACTTTTATTGCACTTTTAAACATTTCCGAAGCGGTGGAAACATGCACAACGTTCATACCCGTAGGTATAACCTGTGAAGTGGGGCCAATGATCAATGTTACCTGCGCTCCCCTTTCTCTGCAAACTTCTGCCAATGCAATACCCATTTTACCCGAAGAATGATTTCCAATGAATCTTACCGGATCTATGGGTTCATAGGTGGGACCTGCCGTAACTAAAACCTTTTTACCAGACAGTGAATCCTGTACAGCAAAATAATTATTTAAATAAGTAACAATTGCTTCCGGCTCTGCCATTCTACCATCTCCCGTTAAGCCACTGGCAAGTTCACCATTATCTACAGGCAAAATATAATTTCCATATTCTTTTAACTTCGAAATATTCCGCTGAGTGGAAGGATGATGCCACATATCTTCATCCATTGCGGGTGCAGCCATTACTTTACAGGTTGCAGATAAATAAACAGCAAGCAGGAGATTGTCGCAAATTCCATTTGCCATTTTCGCAATAGTATTACAACTTACTGGAGCTATCAACATCACATCCGCCCATCTTCCCAGCATCACATGATTGGTCCAGGAAGTATTATCCGCTAATTCACTCAATACCGGATTTTTAGAAAGCGTAGATAAAGTAAGTGGAGAAATAAAAAGTTTAGTGGAAGGAGTTACGACAACTTTTACTTCTGCCCCGTTTTTAACGAGCAGTCTTACAATAATTGCAGCTTTATAAGCAGCAATACTGCCGGTGATCCCTAAAAGTATTTTCTTTCCATGTAGCATAAAAAAACGACGGTAAACCGTCGTAAAAATATAATTTCTTATTTAAAGAGATGCCAATTATAATCCAAAATTAACTGAACAGATCTTCTTCATTTTTACGGAAATAAACTTTGTCTTCCATAAACTCGGTAGTTGCAAGAAGAGAAGGATTGGGCATTCTTTCATAAGCCCTTGATATTTCTATCTGTTCTTTATTCTCATGTATTTCTTCCAGGCTGTCTGTGTGACTGGCAAATTCTTCCAGCTTATTATGTAATTCTTCTTTTATAGTAATATTTATCTGGTTTGCCCTCTTTGCAATTATAGCAATGGATTCATACAGATTACCGGTTTTATCTTTTATATCAGATAATTTTTTGGGTTCCACAACACTGCTCGTGTTAGAGCCTAGCTGACGACGAAGTTTGCTCATTTTGTAATTCTTTAATTTGATTTTGACTTAAATTTTTATAATTCTCTGCTTCTTTTAATAAACTACTTTCAGGATAGCGATCAGAAAAATCCTCATATTCCGTAATTACTTTTTCAAATCTTTCTACCTGTTTATCAGATATACTCAATTTTGCAAAACGGTAATAGGATTTTACCACCATCAGTTTATAATCTTCACCTTTGCCTGATTCAGGATAGTTGTTCATCAGGTTGGAAAAGGCAATGGCGGAAGCCCTGAACTGGCCTAAATTATAATACAACTGAGCTCCCCTGAATTCTTTTGCTTCCAGTTTTGCTCTTGAAAGGTCAATTATTTCAGTTGCATCTTTAATTCTTGCAGACCCCGGATGTGTACTGATAAAGGTTTGCATCATACCCATAGCCTTCATGGTATTAACCTGTTCCAACTCTATTTTTGGCGATTGTTTGTAATAGGAATAAGCCCTCATATAATCCACTTCCTCTGCCCGCGGACTGTTTGGGAATACTTCAAGATATCCCTTAAAAAGATTTTCAGCGTCAGGATACATTTTAAGGTAATAAAAACTATATGCGTATTTATAATAAATATCCTCAAACTTTTGGTTTCCCTTAAAAACTGGGAATAATTCTTCATATAACTGTTGTGCAAAGCGATATTTCTTCTTTTCAAAATATTCATTAGCCTTGGTAAGCTTGTATTCAAAATCTTTACTCTTCTGGATCTTGGAAAAGTTACCGCAAGAGCTGACCGTAAAAAACAACATTAAAACCGCAAAGGTTAATTTGTATAATCTCATAAAGAGTGCAAAATTACTGATTTTTATCAAAAATGCCCGCATTTACTTGATTAAACAAATACAGGGCGTTAATGAAAATATAAAGAAAAAAACCCTCCCCAAATAGGGAGGGTTTCATCATTGAGCAAAAAGTGGAATTCGAACTTAATTATTGACACTTAATGTCTACTGTATTTTTATCTCCACCACCAACTGTACAGTTAGTAGTAATTCTGTCTGCGCTGATACCTTGTGTTTCAACCAGGTATTTTTTTGCTGCATCTAATCTTCTCTGACAAGTTGCCTGGGAAGCTTTAGAAGCTTCAGGATAGCCATTGATCGTAATGTTACAATCAGGACTTGCTTTTAATTTTGAAGCTGCAGTTGCAAGCATTGCTCTTCCGTCACTGTTGATGGTTAAACTGTTTCCGGTAAAAGAAAGGCTAGGATAATCACATGGACAAGCTGAAGCAACTGGTGCAGGTGGATTCTTGCAACACTCTGGCTCAGGACATTTTCCAACACCATCGGCATCAACTGGCTGACACTCTGTTGGAGTAATCAGTTGCTTATCCTTACAATCAGGAACACCATCACCATCAGTATCCATAGTTACACCATGTGTATCTACTGGGCAACCAGCCGGAGTATTTGGTTCACGATCAAGTTGATCAATTACACCATCGCCGTCAGCATCATCAAACACAGGCTTTGGAAGTTTCATGTGCCTAGGATTGTTTAATTCGCTGTAAGCATAATCTAATGGATTTATCCACCATAATGGTTCAACTCTTTTACCACCTAAATTGATATTCAATCCTAAAGAAGCGTAATTATATGTATCCCAGTTGCTGGTTAATGCAGCATCTCCTCTAGGATGTTCCTGCCATTGCTGACCATCTAATAAATCATCTTTAGTAAATGTATGACGATTCTCTAAAGCAATATTTATTCTCTTACCTAACCTGTAAGCAATACCACCTAATAATGTAGGTGCGAATCTAACAGTATATTTTCCAGCTGATGGACGACGCTCACCTTGAGATTGTGCATCAGTTTCAAATGTATTATCTGTATTATCCTCCAGGAAATTACGGATATCTTTACGTCCCTTATATGATTGATCCATACTAAATGCCTGTGCAAACACGGCAGAATAGTCTCCACCACCGTTGCCATCATTTAAGGCATTGATCTTAGTTTGATAAAAAGATGCACCAGCACCAGCTCCTACATAAAATACCAGGTTCGTTCTTTGTTTATGAAAACGGATATTATTCAGAGTAACAATACCCTGAAGACTGATATCATGCGTTGTATTTTTATAATTGTAATAAACTACTTCTGTAGGTTGACCCGGTAAAGAAGTACCTGTACGGGTTGGAGCACTATATGCATTCCATGCAGTATTTTTTGCAAAGTTCTCAGAAGCCAGGGCTGATTGACCTTTACCCTGTCCATAGAGATATTGAAGTCTCATTGAAAAGATATAACCGAAAGCTTTTCTTAAATGAGCAGAAAAACCAGGTGAAACACGTGTAGCCACATCTCCGATTATGTTGAAACTTCCACCGGAAACACCAAACTCAAACTGATTGCGGGGTTTGGCTGGAAAACTATAAGTATTGTTCCAAAACTCATTTTGCTGAGGCATTCTTTTAGAAGTAATAACGGTTGAGTCGTAAACGTCATAACCACTTCCACTACCTGTAGTTGTTTGGGCGAACGTTCCTGATGCCAGGAGGAGAAACACCGCTAATAATAATTTGTACTTTTTGCTTGCCATAACTTAATGATTAATAGATTTCTAAATATACTGATTGATTAATGCGCAAATTTATCGAATGCATCTTAGAAACCAAACTTTTTTAGCAATTATTTGGGACATAAGATTTACATAATTTCAAGGTAAATGTGTATATATAAGAGTGTTACCTACCTCAATATGTTGCATTGCGTTAAAGTTTATACAAATATTATTCCGAAATTTTATATACCCACATTAGGGCTCCCCAAATAAATACTTTGTTTAGGGTAACTCTTGTATTATATTGCTTTTTTTTTAAGATGAATTTTGTAAAAAAGGTAATTGGCAGGGAACTCGATATTTTTGAAAAAAAATTTGCTGAATCAGTACGTAGTAATACTCCCTTGCTAGACAGGATAATGAAGTACATTATCAAAAGAAAAGGGAAACAGCTCAGGCCCATGTTTGTATTCCTTTGTGCCAAGATCGGAGGGGAGATAAATGAAAGTACTTACCGGGCAGCGGCCTTGGTTGAATTGTTGCATACGGCCACCCTTGTGCATGATGATGTAGTAGATGAATCCTTTGAACGAAGGGGATTTTTTTCTATCAACGCCGTATGGAAAAATAAAATTGCCGTATTGGTTGGTGATTATTTACTTTCAAAAGGATTGCTTCTTTCTACGTCTCATGATGATTTTAAACATCTTCATATACTTTCTGAAGCCGTGAAACAAATGAGTGAAGGAGAACTTCTTCAAATGGAAAAATCACGTAAACTTAATCTTGATGAAGCTACTTATTTTGAGATTATTAAAAATAAAACCGCTTCACTCCTGTCATCAGCCTGCGCTGTTGGGGTGTATAGTACCAGCAAAGATGAAATAATTACCCAGCAGTTTAAGTTATTCGGTGAAAAAGTGGGGATCGCTTTCCAGATAAAAGACGACCTCTTTGATTATGGAAATGAAGATATCGGTAAGCCAACAGGCAATGATATAAAAGAAAAAAAACTAACGCTTCCTCTTATCTATACATTAAATAAAACCAGCAATGCCACCCGTAGACGTATCATTTATATCATCAAAAATGAAAATAAGAATAAAGAAAGTATAAGGTTTGTAATTGACAGTGTGTTAAATGAAGGTGGTATCAGCTATGCGCAAAAGATGATGAATACTTACCGGGACGAAGCACTGGAAATACTTTTTAATTTTCCGGTTACACCAGAAAGGAATGCATTGGAAGAACTGGTAAGATATACAACAGACAGAAAATATTAATCACACGATCATAAGGTTCGATGGAAAAGAGATGGAACATATTGCCTTATGATGAAAGTAAGATCAATGACCTTGAAAAAGTACTTGGCGTTGATGCAGTTCTCTGTAAAATACTAACCCAGCGCGGATACACAGATTTCGAATCTTCAAAGAAATTCTTCCGGCCTCAGCTAAACATGCTCCATAGCCCATGGCTGATGAAAGACATGAAAAAAGCGGTGGAGCGGGTAAACACAGCTTTCGTCAGCAGGGAAAAGATCCTGGTATACGGTGATTATGATGTGGATGGAACCACATCAGTAGCAATGGTTTTTCAGTTCATATCGAAAATTTATGATCCGGCTTTCGTGGAATTTTATATTCCTCATCGCTACAGGGAAGGATATGGAGTAAGCAAAGCGGGGATAGATTTTGCAGCACTAAATGATATAAGCCTGATCATTTGCCTCGACTGTGGAATTAAATCCATAGATCTTATCGCATATGCGAAAACGTTAGGGATTGATTTTATCATCTGCGACCATCATTTACCAGATCAAATCGTTCCTGATGCTGTAGCCATACTCAATCCCAAACAACCTGATTGTAATTATCCCTTTAAAGATCTTTGCGGCTGTGGAGTAGGTTTTAAATTTATCAGTGCCCTGGCAGAACATTATTCAATTGAAGAAAAAAATGTTTATTGTTACCTCGATCTGGTAGCCACTGCTATTGCAGCCGACATTGTGCCAATGACCGGGGAAAACCGCGTGCTCGCTTATTATGGATTACAAAGGATAAATAAAACACCCCCACCCGGTATAAAAGCTCTGCTTCAACTGGCCGGGATCCAGAAAGATCTCAATATAACAAATGTAGTATTTGTTATTGCGCCCCGGGTTAATGCTGCAGGTAGAATGGACGATGCCAGGAAAGCCGTTCAGCTTTTCATTGAAACCGACCCGGCAAAAGCACTGGAATATGCCGGTATGCTGCAATCAGATAATTCTGACAGAAAAGTTGCAGACAGTTCAATAACAGAGGAAGCGCTGGCATTAATTCTTGCAGATGAAAAACAAGCAGGAAGAAAATCCTCCGTAGTCTATAAAGAAGACTGGCATAAAGGAGTTGTAGGAATTGTGGCCTCCCGGTTAATAGAAAGCTACTACCGCCCAACTATTGTTTTAACAAGGAGTGGTGATATTGTGGCTGGAAGCGCCCGAAGTGTTCATGGCTTTAATTTATATGAAGCTATATATGCATGCCGTAAACATTTAATTGCGTATGGTGGTCACTTTGCAGCAGCAGGTTTATCAATGCTGCCGGAAAATGTGGAAGCATTCACGGAACAATTTGATGAGGTGGTAAGCTCAACTATTCCTGATCATTTATTAATCCCGGAAATAATTATAGATGCTGAAATTAGTTTCAAACAGGTAAGGCTATCCGTTTTTTCTATCATTGACCAGATGGAACCATTTGGTCCAGACAATATGCGTCCTGTTTTTCTAACCAGGCATGTAAAGGATGCAGGATATACAAGGATTTTAAAAGAACAGCATATAAAATTTGTTGTTATACAGGACGACATTATACTAAACGGTATCGGTTTTAATATGTCTGATAAATTCCCGTTGATCAGTTCAGGCAAAGCCTTTGACCTTGTATATACCATTGATGAAAATGAATGGAATGGAAATAAAAGTATTCAGTTAAAAGTTATCGATCTCAGGGCCATTGAAACAATAATGTAATCAATATCACTCCCGGCAATAATATTATTTATAAATGCACCTGCTACTTGTCATACGCTATTTTTTCTATCTCGCCATGAACTGGAATTTTAGGATTGCATTTCATATTACAAAAGAAGAATTAAGAGGAGAAAAAAAATATGGTATCCAATCTACCGGTGCAGATGAATTAAAAACATTAGACAATGCAGGAATTGATATCACCCATGCTACCATTTACATGCCCGCCAGCTATGATATGTTGGAAAATATCTTCAATCAACTGGATTGCGAGTCTGTTAAACATTTTATAGATATAGGATGTGGTAAAGGAAGGGTATTGTGCGTAGCTGCGCATTTCGGAATGAAAAAAATATCGGGAATAGATTTTTCAAAAGAATTTTGTGCAAGAGCAAAATTGAATATAGAAAAAGTAAAAACAAATCTTCCGCACCTTCAATACAAGATTCATAATAATGATGCATTTTATTATGACATACCACCTGATGCTGATTGCATTTTCTTTTTTAATCCTTTTGATAAGGTCATAATGAGCGGGGTTATCAATAATATCAATACCAGTCTTGAAGAATACCCCAGGGCAATGACAATAATTTATTTAAATCCAATGTCAAAAGAACTTTTTATTGCAATAGGATTTAAAGAAATTTATCATGTAAAAAAACTCAATTACCTGGAAGGATGTATTTTAAAAAGGGAAAGGTAAAGTTTGCTACTTGATACTTGCTATTTGATACTTGATACTTGATACTTGATTCTTGTTACTTGATTCTTAATTCATAACCACTATTGTCCGATATTAGTTAGCCTCTTTCATAAAACACAATACCTGAAGTTTTAAAAAAAGATTTTATTGTGAAGTGGGATCATTTGTTGAATTTCGTTTTCTCTTTATTATGTTCACGCTTCGTCCTTCGATAAACTCAGGATGACAGCATTGAGATTCTTTAATTCATAATTCTTAACTCATAATCCCTTACCCTTTCTCCATTAACTCTACACTTCGGCTGATAAATTGAGTAAGCCTGTTTCCATTTAATAACCCCTGTGATAATAAAGCAAGGTCAGCCAGGTTCTTCACAACTTTTTCCTGCTTTTCTTTTTCATCAGATGCTATGATATCTTTAAAAATAGAATGATTGCCATTAACAGTAAGATTTACTTCATCAGGCATATTCGCATACCAGCTGGCCATACTGCCCCCTGCT
This sequence comes from Ferruginibacter sp., assembly GCA_037720515.1. Taxonomy (GTDB): domain Bacteria; phylum Bacteroidota; class Bacteroidia; order Chitinophagales; family Chitinophagaceae; genus Ferruginibacter. The sequence goes on along the minus strand of JBBJMM010000001.1, from coordinate 216,449 downwards.
GCCGCCATATCTTTCATTCTCCTCATCTGCTCAGGCCTTGTTGCTATTACCGGAGGAGATTCTTTACTTAATCCTTTTACTTCCACATTCAGATGTAATCCTTCCTGCTCCCTGCTGAACATTTCCTTAAGCTTATCTGAATCTTCTTTTGATAAAACACTTTCTGTATTTTCTGATTTATCAATAAGGTTATCTGTAATGTCTGCATCAATCCGTGTAAAATGTATGTTCTCCCATTTCATTTCAACAGTATTAATAAATGCAGCATCCACAAGGGTCTCCATTTTTACTACTGAATAGGATTGTGCAAGTGCCTGTTGTATGTAGGCATCCTGCTGAACAGGATCTGTTGTATATAAAATAACCTGTTTACCTTCTTTATTCTTTTGTAAAGCTTCTGTAGCAATTTTATATTCTTCCAGTGTAAAAAATTTACCTGCTGTATCCTCCATCACAAAAAATTTATTTGCCTTTTCCAGGAACTTATCTTCTGTCATCATACCATACTTAACAAAAAGACCAAGACTTTCCCATTTGTCTTCGAAAGATTTTCTGTCTGCTTTAAATATTTCTTCCAGTTTATCCGCAACTTTTTTTGTGATGTGAGCATTGATCTTTTTAACATTCGGATCTCCCTGCAGATAACTTCGGCTTACATTTAATGGTATGTCTGGTGAATCAATTACACCATGCAGCAACATTAAAAATTCAGGTACAATATCTTTCACTTCATCCGTAACAAAAACCTGGTTGCTGTATAACTGGATCTTATTTTTCTGGATCTCATAACTCTGTTTGATCTTTGGAAAGTACAATATACCTGTTAGGTTAAATGGATAATCCACATTCAGGTGTATCCAAAATAAAGGGGGCTCGCTGAAAGGATATATTTCTTTATAAAAATTTATATAATCTTCATCCGATAATTCAGAAGGTTTTTTTATCCAGGCAGGAGTAGGATTATTGATTTGCTTATCCTCAAAGAAAATAGGAACCGGTAAAAATTTGCAGAATTTCTCCAATACAGTGTTCACACGGGAAGATTCCAGGAACTCCTGGCTTTCTTCATTCAGGTGGAGTATAATAGAAGTTCCTCTTTCAGGCTTCTCTGTTTCTTCCAGGGTAAATGCAGGGCTTCCATCACATTCCCATCTTACAGCCGGCGCTTCTTTGTAACTTTTTGAAACAACCACTACTTTATCACTTACCATAAATGAACTGTAAAACCCAAGTCCGAAATGCCCTATTATATTTGCCTCATTCTGGCCCTTGTATTTTTCGAGGAATTCTTCGGCGCCACTAAAAGCAACCTGGTTCAGGTATTTATCAATTTCTTCCCCTGTCATACCTACTCCTTTATCAGAAATAGTTAGTGTTTTATTTTCCTTATCAACTGTTATATCGATCCTAAGTTCGCCTAGTTCTCCTTTGGCCTCACCTATTGAAGAAAGGGTTTTAATTTTTTGTGTTGCATCTACTGCATTGCTAACCAGTTCCCGTAAAAAAATATCGTGTTCACTATATAAGAACTTTTTTATGATCGGGAATATATTCTCTGTGGAAACCCGGATATTGCCTTTTTGCATTATAATATAATTTTCTTTGTAGTTATCAAATCTGGGACCATCCGCCATTTTCGGCAAAAGTGTCAGTTGGTTTTCATAAACTTCCTGACTTTAAGAAGAAATAAATTAAAAGCTCTCTTCCCAGGCAACGGGTATCTCCACTTTAGTACCTGTATTTTTATCATTAGTAGTACAATCTGATATGATCACCTTTCCTTCCCTTCCATTTTCTTTATTGAAAAGCTCAATTCTCTTAAGGGTTATTTCAATACCATGGGATTTATGTTTTGGGATAAAAGTTCTGTTTAATGCTTTTGCATTCTCTCTTCCGATTCCATTATCTTCCACCGTACATAAAAGCATATTTTCTTTATGCACTACAGTAACCTGCAAGAACCCTTTTTTATCCATAGGTAAAAGGCCATGGAGAATAGCATTCTCAACAAAAGGTTGAATAATAAGGGGCGGTAATTCAACAGTGGAAGGATCAATATCATCCGCTATGGTGATATCATAATCGAATTTATTATCGAACCTTATCCTTTCTATTTGTATGTACAGGTTTAAAACTTCAAGTTCATCTGACAGTAATATTTTTCGTTTCCTGGAATGGTCAAGTATATACCTGATAAGTTTTGAAAATTTGGATATATACTGATGAGCCTGCAGCGTTTCATTACGGCTGATAAAAGAATTGATCGTATTGAGTGAATTAAAAATAAAGTGAGGGTTCATCTGGGTGCGAAGTGCACTGTTTTCCAGCTCATTCAATTTTATTTCATAGTCACTTCTTAGCCGCGCTTCCTTATTGATACGCCGTATCCTGTTTCGATATAATAAATACATCAAAGCAGTAATAAGCGATAAGAGTAATATCCGGAACCACCAGGTAGCTGTGAAATGTTTAGCAATTATAATAGAAAGTTTTTGGCCATTTTCATTCCAGTCTCCTGATGAATTTCTGGCTTTAAGGCGTAACAAATATTTTCCTCCGGGTACATTGGTATATGAACCGCTTCGTTGCTTACCAGTATATTGCCAGTCATTATCAAACCCCTCCAGCATGTATGCATATTCCATATCTTCTGCTTCTTCATAATTGAATGCACTCATTTCAAATGCAAAAAAATTCTGATTGTATGTAAGCGATATGGTTTTTAATCCGCTGATCGCTTCATTGCTTACTATGGGTTTATCATATACTCTGAAACCCGTTAGATAAGGAGCTGAAGAAGTAGAATTTTCACGGATCTTATCACCTGAAATCTCATAATATCCTTTATTACTTCCGATCAAAATTGTGCCTTGAGATGAGCGCATCAGTGTATTGCTGAACAACAGAACATTAGACAATCCATCTCTTTCTCCCAGAAAAAAAATTTTCCCTGTTGCAGGCTCAAGCTTTCCTAAAATTCGCGTGTTACAAAACCAGACAAATTTTCCATCTGGTAATAATCCTCTTACCTCATTTGTTTTATTATCAATATGCCTTATAGAAAAAATGCGCAGCTTGTGGTTGTCCTTTAAAATTACCAGGCCCGCATTTGTTGCAAGAAACAACTCATCTCCCTTCCATGTGATCGTGAAAATGGACTTAAGGTCTTTAATTGTTTTCAGCAGATCTGACTTATCGGTTAATTTTTTTTCTGCAATAATGTATTGATATAATTTACCTGTACTGGTGGAAAGCCATATATTTTGTTTAGCATCGTAACAGATGGTTGTTACCCCGTTTAGTTTAAATACAGGGTTTAGAGTGTCATTGCGGTAGGAGATATATTCATAGGTCTTTGTATTAAAAATGCCGGGCCTGCCCCAGCCTATCAGGAATATATTTCCATCCGGAAGTTTTAATAATTCTGAAACACCATCATCTATGAGAGGATAAGGTTTGGTGACCCTGCTGAAGCAACGGTATTTTCCGGTTTTTGTATCATACCTCATCAAGCCAAGCCGGTTTGTTCCCATCCAGATTATTCCGTTGTCATCTTTCATTCCGCATTGCACATACTCAAGTGGTGCATCAATACCAGTTGTTGAAATGCCTTTAAAATTGGTATGCTTCTTTTTTGTGTAATCATAAAAACTTGGGCCGTTTTCCGTGCCTACCAGTAACGTGTTATTATCCAGTGATACCAAACTAAGAACCCGGCCCGACTGGAGTGCATTGGTTTCGTGATCATTGCCTGAAGTAAATTTTACTGCATTATTATCAGGGTTAAATCTATAAACACCTTTTCCACCCGTACCTATCCAGATATTATGCTGCCTGTCTTCAAAAACACATATAGCACTGGTGCCATCATAACCGTAAGGACTTAATGCATCTTTTTGAAATGTGATGATCTCGTTTGTTTTAGGGAGGTATTCTGCCAGCCGGAAATAAAATGATGCGATCCAGATACGCCCCCGGCTGTCTTTTAAAATATCATAAACGGTATTATATTTTATACTGTCATTTTTTGTAAGCACTCCCGGTACTGTCCTTATCTCTTTATTATTTGTATTGATACAAACAATTCCGTTTGATAATAAACCTCCCATCATTTCATCGTTACTGATTTTTTCAATTCCATACATGTTAGGTGCGAGGGTATCCTTTAAGACATCAATGCTGTCATATGTTTTATCAGTTAAATTGATCTTAAACAGAGGAATATTTCCATAAGTAGTTGCATACAAAATATCTGAAGAGAAGAATTTTAAACGTCTTACAAATCGAAGGCGGGAGCCGGCAGGCATTATAGAATTTACGTTTTGCCATTTATTCTCATTTGTAAGAACTCGCAATACACCCGCTGCACAAGCTACATAAACATTCCCCTGTTTATCTTCTGCAAAATCATTAATTAGTGTTTTTCCAATATCCATTTCCTCTTTCCTGGTTGTATCAAACCGGATGAACCTGTCATTTCCAAAATCATATCGTACTGCCCCTGCAGAAGTACCGATCCACAGATCTCCTTTTTTACTTGAGTACAGGCTGATAATATTATTTGAAGGCAAACTGTAGGTATCCTGGCTGAAATAATAATTCTTAATGGAATAACCATCATACCGGTTAAGCCCATTAGGAGTGGCAAACCACATGAAGCCGAACTTGTCCTGTACAATGTCATTTACCCTAGCATCCGAAAGGCCTTTATCCAGAAATAAATGATAAAAATTATAAGGATTCTGGGCTTTACAGCATGTAACTGAAAAAATCAATAAGAGCAAATACAGGCCTTTCATTGAAGGCAATTTACATTATTGGCAGGAAAAAGCATTTTCATCCGTTAAGTGATAATTCAGTTTCGTTAAGTCAAAATCCTTTTTTGTATTATCAGAGATAAAATTAAATTTAATTTTATGAGATTTAAGTATTAAACAATTTTTATTGCCATCACATTTTCTACATAAAATAAAAATCGCATTTCTTTTTTCCATGTTCTGGATCAATGCCAGTTCGCAGATAAAGATTTCAGGAACTTCCGGCTGGAAAGAAACACTTCAAAAAAGGCAGGGTAAAGTATCTGTTCTCTGGTATGATATTGAGCCTTTCATTTATCGAAATAGCAATGAAATTATCGGGGTAGAATATGAGTTAATGGAAGAGTTCAGGAGTTTCGTAAAAAAAAAATACCAGGTAGACCTTGAAATATCATGGGTAGACGCCGGTTCCTTCGAAAATATTTATCCTTATATATCATCATCCGCGGAAAAAGGATTATTTGGACTATCATTTTATTCGATAACAGATGAACGTAAAAAAGAAGTGAAATTTTCCCCTCCTTATATGCCAGACCTGAATGTATTGGTTACAAATCAAGGAATGCCGGTATTTGAAACTGATCAGGCTTTTATCAGGAACTTAAGCGGCATGAAAAGTTTCACAATGAAACAAACCACAATGGAGGAAGATCTTTTAAAAATAAAAAAGGATTTTTATCCTTCGCTTCCCATTTTTAACGAGGTTGATGATTACGAAGTACTTAAACAAATTGCACTTTATCAGAATTCATTCGGCTATGTACCTGTAAGCATTTATGTAATTGCATTGCAACGTGGAATAAAAATAAAGCGGCAAAGTGTAATGGCTACCAGGCGTGAAGGATTCGCAGCTATTTACACTAAAACAAGTGACTGGGATGAACCTGTCAATGCCTACTTTAACAGTGATGAGTGTAAATTGCTCGTTTCCGGCCTTATAAAAAAATACCTGGGAAATGAAGTGGCTGACATTATATTATCTGTATCAGGAAAAGATAAAAGTGAATCTTCAGATATTGAATTGCTCACAAAAGAACGTGAAATTGTAACTCAGCGTTTAATAGATACTGCCCTTGATGCAGAGCGTTCCAAAACACAGCGAAATGTTTTTTTAATAATAGGCGGGGCCGTTTTAATAATAGCAGCCATTACGTTTTCAAGGTTTAAAACAAAAAACAGACTCAGTAAAATTCTGCAACAACGCAATTCACTAATTGCTGAACAAAAGAAAAAAATGGAAGTGCTTAATGGCCAGTTGAATATGAAGATCCTTCAATCAAAATTAAATCCACACTTTTTATTTAATTCCCTGAACTCTATTCAATATCATATCAGTACTGATGATAAGAAAGGAGCGCTGCATTATATAACACGTTTTTCAGGCTTCTTGCGTAAAGTGTTGCAAACAGGTGATGAGATCCTGATCAATGTACAGGATGAGGCCGCACTGGCAGAACAATACCTTTGGCTTGAACAAAGCCGCTTCCCGGATAAGTTCCGTTATCAAATAAAAGTAGGCAACGGGGCAGAAAATTATGAAACACCCCCTATGCTCATTCATAATATTGTTCAGGAAGCTTTGTATAACAATATACTCAACAGCAATGAAATCAAAGATCCATTTATAAACATTGAATTTTCTGCAATAAAGAAAACACTGCTGATCAGAATAAATGATAATGGCATTTCAAAAATAGAAGGAAAACTGATACAGGAAAAAAAAGGGCTGCCGGAAACAGATACTGATAGATTATTACAACGCTTACTTGTAATAAACAGGTCTGCGATTAATCCTGTACATATAAATTACCAACGCATCGAAAATGAGAACATATATGAGATAAGTATTCCACAACCATTGTTTCACATTCTAAAATAAAAATAAAATGCAGCTAAAAGCCATTATAGTAGAAGATGAACTGAGAAGCAGGGAATTCTTAAAAAAATTGGTTCAGGAATTTTGTCCCGCTGTTAATGTTATTGATTTGGCATTTTCGGTGGAAGATGCAGTAGAACGGATTAATAACCTGAAACCTGATGTGCTTTTTTTAGATATTGAACTTCATACAGGAACAGGATTTGATGTATTGGAAAAAGTTTCTTATAAAGATTTTCATGTGATCTTTACTACTGCATATGATCATTATGCGGTAAAAGCTATTAAGTTCAGTGCGGTGGATTACCTCTTAAAACCCATAGATGTGGATGAATTGCAGGCTGCCGTACAAAAGGTTTCAGAAAGAATGAAGAACAATAATCAGGAATCTTTACAAATGCTTTTACAAAATTTACGCAAACCCGCAGAAACTGATTTTTCTATAACGCTGGCTACTTCCAATGGCCTGGAGTTTGTGCCATTGAACCAGATCATCCGCCTGGAAGCTTCAGGCCCCTACACACATTTTTTTATGAAGGAAGGAAAGAAAATAATGGTGAGCAAGAATTTAAAGGAATATGAAACACTCCTGAGTGACCATAATTTTTTTCGGGTGCACAATTCTCATATCATTAATATGAAAGAAGTAAAAAGAATGGTAAAAACGGATGGGGGTTATGCCGTAATGAATGATGATTCGATGATTACCATATCACCTAAAAAGAAAGATGAATTTATGCAGCAAATTGGCCAACGTTTAGTTTAATTATTGTACTAAAGAAAGTTTTACTTCAACCTGTTGTAGTTTTTTGTGAGAAACATTGATCAGGTCTCCATTTTTTAATTTAATGATTGTATCAACACCTCTTCCCTTTTCTACTTCCTTTACATTGATCAGTTGTGTTGAGTTAACTCTTATAAACAAAAAATCTTCAAGCAGGTTTTCAAGTTCCTTTATACTATATGTGCTGTTTTTTACTCTATTGTTATGTAATAGGATAACACATCCCATTACCCCTGCATCTATCCTCACAATTTCACCCATAGTGATATATTCTGATTTTCCTTCATTTCCAGCTATTGCTATTTGAACAGGAATGTTATTATTGTTCAGGGTTTCTTTTAAAATTGCCAGTGCTTTTACAAATGTGTTTTCAGTATAATTTTTTTGCACCACCCTCAATGCCTCTTTTAATTCCATTGAATCTATAGGTTTCTGCAGGTATGGAACACCACTTAAGCGAATGATCTTTATAGCGTAATGATCCAGGGCAGTAGTGAATATTATTGCAGAACCCGGAGAATTGATTGTACGCAATACTTCAAAACCACTACCGGTATGAAGTTCTATATCCATTAATATAAGATCCGGTAGTAAAGAATTGATCAAGTCAGTGGCTTCTGTTTCTGTTACTGCATAGGCAACCAAATCAACATTCGGTATTTGCTTTACCAGGTTAATAACATACTGCCTGCTCAGGGGTTCATCCTCTACAATTATTGTACGCAAAGACATTTAAAAAATATTGAACTTTTAAGGATTTAATTCGGATACCGCACACTGGCAGTATTTCTTTACTTTAATAAAGTTATTTCTTATTTCATCAATGTTTTTCATATCACTTGCAGCTCTTTCCATTTCTTTTAATTCTGTTCCGATATGTTTTGTAAGTCCGAAAAATCCAATACTGTTTCTAAGAGCATGCACTTTTTTATAAATAGATGAATAATTTACTTTTGTGATGGCTTCTTCCAATACTTTTATTTCTTTTGGATTTTCACTGATAAAAAGCAATATCATTTCATTTATAGCTACAACATCATTGTGCGTTTGGTTTTTAAGAAACTCAGATCCGTGATATGCTGCATATCGTTGTAAGCATCTTTTGCATCTTCTTTTATCCAATGCCCTATCTTTATTAAAAGTTCTGCCTCGGAAAAAGGCTTAGGCAAATAGTCATTAATGCCCTTCTCTATGCATTTTTCTTTTTCCCCGGCAAGTGCATGAGCTGTCATAGCAATTATGGGCGTTGTTACAAACAATTCATCCCGTATTATACAGGTAGCCTGGTAACCATCCATTACCGGCATTTGAATATCCATTAAAATCAGATCTACTTTATTTTTTTTAATAATTGAGACTGCTTCACTTCCATTTTCTGCAATTAAAAATTCAAAACCATTATTTTTTAATATAATACCCGTTAGCTTTTGATTCATCACATTGTCCTCTACAACAAGTATTTTTTTTGTTGTTGAATATGCAGGTTGAAAAGGGATTATTTTTTTGGCTGTTAAAAGTTCGGCCGGTGCTTTTGCATACCACAGGGAAAAAGAAAACTCAGTACCGGAACCCTCTTTACTGTTTACCTGTATCCTTCCGCCAAGCAATTCTATAAGTTGTTTAGTTATAGCCAGGCCCAGCCCGGTTCCTCCATATTTTCTGGTAATATTAGTATCTGCCTGGGAGAACCTTTCGAAAATTACTGATAATTTTTCTTCGGGTATCCCTATGCCGGTATCTTTTAAACGGAAACAAATTTCTGCTTCTTTATCTGTTTCCTTTTCAATTGAACACTGAAGCTCTATTGTACCTTTTTCTGTGAATTTAACCGCATTGCCAACAAGGTTTACCATGATCTGTGTAAGCCGCATCGGATCTCCATACACTGAATAATTCAATGCAGGATCTGTTTTTACTGCAACTTCAATTTCTTTTTGTAAAGCCTTCCCCGCAAACATTGTTTTAATTGTCTGCATCAATTCAGGAATATTAAATGGTACATTCTCCACACCGAATTTTCCTGCATCCATTTTTGACAGATCAAGGATATCATTAATAATTGTGAGCAGATTATTGCCAGAACTGAATATTACCTCCACATATTCTTTTTGAGTTTCATTAAGGGATGTTTTCTTTAATAATTCTGTAAAACCTAAAATAGCTCCCAGGGGAGTACGCAATTCATGGCTCATATTTGCAACAAAATCTTCTTTTGCTTTTGCTGAAACTTCTGCCAGTGTTCTGGAACGATGCATTTCCTCTTCTACTTTTTTCCTTTCAAAAAATGTAGGAATATCATAAGCAGCCTGTTTACCGATATTATTTTTATTATGCTGGTGAAAACTGTCCAGGTGCTCCTGTATCCTATGAGGCGGAGACATTATAAACGTACAACTTTCATCTCCCTTTGCCGTGCAGCTTACTTCTACGGCAGTTAACGGAATTCCAAAGCTTTCTTCACATCAGCCTGAAGAATACCCGGTACTCATAATACATACGTGTGTATCGGACTTTATACCAGATCGGATCCATGAATCTGCTTCAAAAGAAAAAGGATGATTATAGATCAGGTAGAAATCATTATCAGGGGAGGGATTGCTTTCAGGTAAAATTTCTACAAATGCCCACCCCGTAAAAGCAAAATGTACAGGGCCTGCGGATAATTTTGCTATGGGTTCTACCAGGCTCATAGTAGCATGGAAATTTTTGGCATCATTTATTCCCAGTGTATGAGCAATGTCAAATAAAAAATTTTTACCTATGGTCATTGCTTCTGCCTCTCCCCTGTCTGCATACAGGTTTTTAATAGTATCTAAAAAATCTTTAGAAAGCGAGGAAGCTCTTATCAGGATGTAACGCTGATCGTTAATTTCTATGGTCCCTTTTGTAGGTTCCATCTTCAATTTTGTATAATAGCTGTTTACTGTCTGTTGCGCCAGTTCAAATAAAGGTTTCATTTCATCAGGAACAATCACAGTGGGCCCCATTGATTTAGATAACGGTGTTTGTTGCAAAAGAGTAAGCTGTTCTTCCAATTCCCTGACCCGTAATTTTAATTTTTCGTTTTCATTTCTCATATAATTCGTTTGATAAATTATAATACGCTGCAAAATTATTGGCAATATAAGTTTTACTGCTTTCTTATTTTACAACAAAATGATTATGAAATTTATTTTCCTGTAATAAAAATGAAATCCGTTAAGTAGAAATGTATTTCTGTTAACTGTACATTTTATATGGCTTACCGCCGCCGCATATTTGCAGAGTAAATAATTAATCAAAAACTCAAAAATAAATTAAATTATGAAAACGTTCAATGTAAAAACATTTTTTCTCACAGTAATAACTTCTTTATTTCTATTCTCTTCATGTAAAAAAAATAATGAAGAAATTTTAGTAGCCCAGCCAACTATTGAAGGTACGTGGGCCGGTAAATATGGTGCCGGCAACAATGTACCTGATAACTATTTTAGCTTTATCATCAATAAAGATGGCACTTTAAAAGTGAAAACAGATGCTTCAAAAGAACCCAATGGTACAGGTACCTGGAAGATGGACGGGGGAACATTTACTGCAATTTATCAATATACAGGTTTGGCAATAAAATACAATGTTGCTGCTAAAACGGATATAGCAAAAGGGACCATGGATGGCAGCTATGGCATAGGCGAAGTAAGTGCTGATGATGGCACATATTTTATGACAAGGCAATAAAATGATCCGTACTTTATCTCACAAATGCTTCCTCTCCGGAAGCATTTTTTTTATACCTGGCCAGGGTTTCAATTTTATTTTTTGAACATTTTTTGAGTATCGTCTCATTCATTAAGTGACAATGCACATTGGTTAATCAGTTATTTAACTAAGCATGAACAAAAATGATATTTGCAGACAATAATAATTCATCTAAAAAAAAACAACCATGTACATACACAATAATCTTTCACAGCCTATTTCCTTTCTTCAGAGTATAATCGCTAACGGCGGTCCAGAAACCATGGAATATGAAGATCTGAACAGGGTATTTGATACACTTTCAAATGAATATAAAACTGGCGGGTTAAAAGAATCCGATCTTTTGGTTTTGCAAAATGGGTTTGGAGATGAATGCCTCCAGAACACTTTACATGGTCATATTAAAAGCAAACCTTTCGGATATGCAGGGGATTTCATGATAATTGATAAAATATATATGGAACAGATAACGGAAGATGACCGCTTCGCAAAATGGGATATTTTCTGGAATAATCATTCAGCTGCAAAGGCGGTACGCAACAGAAAAGACTACTTTATAAAAACCCTTACAGAAAAATTATCGGGAAAAGAAAAACTTAAATTATTAAACGTAGCAAGCGGGCCTGCACGCGATCTGGCTGAATTATATAGTCAGATAGATCCAAACCTGCTTGATACGGTTTGCATAGAAGCGGATAAAACAGCCATAAATTATGCGACAAATTTAAACAAAGACAATGCCGGCCACATACAATTTATTCACCAAAATATATTAAGATATAACCCGGAAGAGAAATTTGATATAGTATGGAGCGCTGGTTTGTTTGATTATTTTGATGACGCTGTGTTCATAAAGTTGTTGCGGAAATTTATTTCATGGACAAAAACCGGCGGTGAAGTGATAATAGGAAATTTCAGTGTTGAAAATCCCAGCCGCAATTATATGGAAATGATCGGTGAGTGGTTCTTACACCATCGTTCCCTGGAGCAGTTGACACAATTAGCTGTAGAGGCAGGTGCTGCGGAAAAAGACATAACCGTGGCAAAGAAATGGAAGGGGTTAATTTATTTCTGCATATTTCCGTCAACTAACTGACTGCTAAAACAAAAAACCCTTTTTATTAATTCAAATACTGTATTCGTTAATCACACCTGTTGAACAGCTTCTTTCCATATTAGTTTGCAGACATATTTAAAAATTATAATCATGAAAAAGGTATCCATTTCATTAACTGTCTTCTTTAGTGTTTTTGTTTTATTCTCTACACCGCTTTGTAAAGCCCAGGGAATTTATCAGCTATGGGGAAGTACTGTTTATGGCGGAAGCGACAACAAAGGGGTTTTATTTTCTTCAAAATCTGATGCGTCAGGTTACAATGTAAAAAAACAATTTACTGTTAGTAAAACAGGACATCCATATACATTTAATAAACCGCTTGTTTTCAATAATAAATTATATTCTATATTAAGCGATGGAGGATTAGGCGATGATGGCATTATAGGTGAGTATGATCCTGCTTCAGATACATGGCAAAAAAAAGCGGATTTATTTTCAATAGGAGCAAGGAAATCACAGTCTGCCCTTATTCTTTATAATAATAAAATGTATGGGGTTACATCAAATGGTGGCATCAATGGAGAAGGAACAATTTTCGAATTTAACCCTGTTAATAATGGATTGGTAAAACTACATGACTTTACATCTGCTACCGGCTCTTATCCAATGAAAAGCATGGTGGTTTATAATAATAAGTTTTATGGAACAACAAAAAAGGGTGGTATTAATGATGATGGTGTGCTGTACGAATTTAATCCCGCTACAAATACTTATTCCCGTGAAGTAAATTTCAACAGTGCAACATCCGGGAGAGAATCTGCATCTTCACTTACTGTTTACAATGGTGCCCTATGGGGAACAACAACATTTGGTGCTTTAATGGAGGGTGGGTCTTTATTTACCTATGATCCCGATACTGATATATTTTTAAAGAAGAAAGATTTTAAAAGTTTAGGAATAGGGTTTCATACCGGTGCCCTTACACTTCTGAATAATAAATTCTACGGAGCTACTGTAACCGGTGGTGTTAATGCTAAAGGAGTTATTTTTCAATATGATCCCGTTATAGATATCTTAACTATAGAGTACAGTTTTACAGCTACAAGTGCAAGAGATAATATAGAATTTACTGTGCTTAATAATAAGTTATACAGCTGCAGTAGTTATGGTGGTCTTTATAATGAAGGGGTTATTTTTTCCTATGATCCCCTTACAAATATTTACGATGCGCTAATGAATATCGGTGGTGCTTTGGGATCAATGGGAGGCGGGTGCATGACCCTATTCAACGGCAATTTTTTTGGGTTTACAACATATGGCGGATACAATAACAAGGGTACATTATTTTATTACAATCCCGTTGAAAATGGCTATGTAAGTGTAGTTCATTTTGGCGGAAAAGAATTTCAGTCGCCCACGGGCCCTCTTTTATATCACAATGACAGGATCTATGGTACTGTTTCAGAAGGAGGAAATAACCTGGAAGGTGGAATTTATGAATTTAACCCTGCCACAGGTGCATTTAATATTAATCTTCATATGGCAGACCTTACCGGTAGAACAGGTTTTGACCAGGGAGGATTTATACTTTACAACAATAAGTTTTATGGAATTACGATAGGCGGTGGTATTAATAATTATGGAACTTTTTTCGAGTACGACCCCGCAACAAATATCTATACTAAAAAATATGATTTTGATTTTGCCACCGGTTCACATCCCCGCGGAACACTTTCAGTTTATAATGGAAAGTTTTATGGAATGTGCTCATCCGGAAGTACTAATGGAGCAGGTAATATTTATGAGTTTGACATTACAACCAATACCTACACTCAAAAAGTTATACTGAATAATTTAACCGGCACTTTGCCTCATGGTAAACTTACACTCTATAATAACAAATTTTATGGGATGTGCAGCTTTGGTGGAACTAACGGTAATGGAACTTTATTTGAATATGATCCCACTAATAACATATTTACAAAAAAATATGATTTTGATTTTGTCAATGGAAAAAGCCCCTATGGTGGAGTTACAGCTTACAACAATAAACTATATGGGTTTACCTATTTAGGGGGCAGTTCCGACCTGGGTGTTATTTTTGAATATGATCCTGCAAATTCTGTTTTTACCAAAAAAACAGATCTGAATAATACTACCGGTGGCAATCCTCTAAGCAATTTGACATTACTCAATAAGAAATTATACGGTATTACTAATGATGGAGGAGCTAATGGCGTAGGCACTACTATAGAATTTGACCCACTTACAGGTATTTGCATAAAAAAAGCAGACTTATCTGTACCGAACGGTAAAACTGCTGCTGCAAACGATCTTTCTCCTGTGCCTGCCCTTGTTGCACCGGGCTCGCCCAATTCATGCATTAATACCCAGACAATAAATATCAATGCTGCAAATGCAAACCAATGGATTCCTTTTACAGATACTGAAGGCAGGGCCGTAGCTGAAATAAATGCCAATGGAAATATTTTAGGCAATACAATGGTACGCGTTTTTGTAAATGCGGGAAATATCCGTCAAAATAGTGAAGGTGTTTTTTACCTGGATAGAAATATTACCATAACCCCGGCAAACCAGCCGCTATCCCCGGTAAGTGTCCGGTTATATATCCGCAAAAAAGAGTTTGATGATCTAAAGGCAACTAATGGTTCTGGTATAACTTCACCTTCAGATCTTACTGTTTATAAAAATGATGATTTCTGCTCAAATGGAATGAGTGTCCCGGCTCTAAAATTATCTTCTGTTCACAGTAACTGGACTAACGATTACGTATACACTACGGATGTAAGCACTTTCTCATCTTTTTACTTTGCAAATAAAAATGTGGTTCTTCCTGTTCATCTGCTTTCATTCTCTGGAAAAAAAGAAGAAGTAAATAACTTATTGCAATGGACTGCAACCTGTACAAATGGAGTAAATTTCACCATAGAAAGAAGTACAGATGGAATTAACTTTAATTCAATTGGGATTGTATTGGCTTCACCCTTGAATTGTAATAAACCTTTTATTTTTCCTGATCAATCACCACCACCGGGAAAAACATTTTACAGGTTACAGGTTAAAGAAGACAATGGCCCTGTTTATTATTCTCAGGTTATTACTATTGAACGTTCATCCCTTCCCATAGCAGGTTTGAAAATTTTACCCAACCCAGTTACCGGATCGGTAGCTAATGCTAAAGTCACGGCTTCTAAAAATGCAACAGCCTCTTTTACCATTTTAGATGTAAATGGAAGGCAGGTAAAAAATATCATCCAAAAAGTTATGCCAGGTATTAACACCGTTAATTTACAGGTAGAAAATTTACCAGCAGGAGTTTATATTCTATTGTATAATGATGGTATCAATAAAATGAATACGCGTTTAATAAAACAATAATTAATATGTCAAAATAAAAGTGGCTGTAGATCAGCCACTTTTATTTTTTAGGTTATCCTTATTCAATTATATCTATATCTTGCGGAGTAATAACCGGCATATTTTTAAAACGCAAAATAATATTTGCGGTAGTGATCACATCTTTCTGACAATAAGTAACTATCCTTTTTAAATTGCTTGTTCTTTCTTCTTCATTCCCCGACCAGTATAACTCACCTACCATGCTTCCATCAATGTCATCTTTAGAGGAAGGGATACCCATTGCCGCAGCTAAAAGTTTTAGAGAAGTATAATTTTTAAAATCGCCAAATCGCCAGTATTGGAAAGTATCCAGCATATTGGTTTCCCAGGGTTTTTTATTTTGGAAATCCAGGAATGAAGGCAACTGTAAACCATTGATAAATATTCTGCGGCAAATGAAAGGAATGTCGAACTCTTTAATATTATGGCCGGCAAAAAAATACCTGTTATCTATTGCCTGTATCTTATTGATGGTTGCCAGAAAATCGCTCAACAATTTTTTTTCATCATTCCCATAAAACGATTTTATTCTTAAATGCAATGATTCTTCTTTATTAAAATAACCAATGCTTATACAAATGATCTTCGAAAATTCGGCCATTACTCCAGCCCGTAAAGGATAATAATCTTCAATACTAATATTATCAGGGACTGTCCGCATCACTTTTTCTTTCCACAAATTTTTCCATTCTTCATCCAGGTCATCAAATACGGAATGTGAGGATGCCGTTTCAATATCAATAACAAACAGATCTTCGAGACGTATGTGTTGCATGGTTGATTTTAAAAGTCCAAATTACTTCATCCTTTATAAAATGTAAGTACCTAAAGAGGTAAATGTGAGATGTGAAAAGTGAAAGTTGAAAAGCGATATCCCCATTATCTAATATCTAGTATCAAGTATCTAGTATCGAGTATCTAGTATCTAGTATCAAGTTGACTAGTCCTAAAAAAGGTTGACTGGTTTATAAATGTTGAAGTAATGGTAAAAAATCACAAGAACCACCAAAGTTCTTGTGATTTTTTTTAGCCCATGTTTTTATTTTCAGCTTGGTTTGGCTGTGCATTTGGTTGGGAGTAAGCATTTGGCAACTTAAATGGGGCCTTTTGTTATTATAAAGTGATATTGCTTGGTCGGTTTGTTTTTGTGCTTGTTGTAAATCTGGTAAAATATCGTCCAATGCAAATTCGTCTTTAAGTATTCCATTGATCCTTTCGGCGATTGCGTTATCGTAGGGATTACCGTCCTGGGTCATGCTAATATCAATATTACTTTTGTTCAGAAGGCTTACATAACCAGAACTGCAATATTGTAATCCTCTGTCTGAATGATGAATAAGCTGGTTGTTATATTTTCTTTTCGATAGCGCCATTTGTAATGCATTAATGGTGGATGTTGCTGCCAGGTTATCGCTTAAGCAATACCCCATTATCTGTTTTGAATAAGCATCTGTAATTAAATGCAGATATATAAAACCTTTTTCAACTGATAGGTAAGTAATATCAGCTACCCATATTTGTTCTGGTTTGATAACACTCACCCCCTTAACAAGGTTAGGATACTTGTGCAGCCAGTGTTTCGAATCGGTTGTTTTAGTATAGCGTTTCTTTTTAATTATCAATAGCTGCTCATCACGCAGGATAGAAAACAGCTTGTCACGACCAACCTTAATATGCGCTTGTTTAAACTCCTTTTCCAGCAAGTAATACAGCTTTCTGGTTCCGGTACGGGGAAGCTGTTGCCTTACCCCTAACACTTTTTGTTTGGCTATGTTACGATAGCAAAGTTTCATTTGTTGATTACTTTTTGATTTATAATAGGCTTGTTTACTATAGCCAAGTTGACGACAAACAGCTGTAATGCTTATCTTTTTTTCTGTTGCCAACTCTCGGACAACCTGGCCTCGATTTTTTTTACAATATCACTATCAAGCTCACGATTGGTCACTTCAATTAGTTTATCGTAAACTTTGAGCTTAAGCTCTGCTGCTTTGAGTTTAGATTCCAGTTCTTTTATGCGTTGCTTTTGGGGATCTTTCATTGGTCTGCCAGTAGCTGTTTGTTTGGGATAGGCAAATTTACCATACTTACGGCACCATTCTAAAACCCGGCTTTTACCACCAATTCCGTATTTTCTTTTTAGTTGACCTTTGTTTAATAGCCCTTGTTCATATTCCCGGACTATTTGTTTTTTGAATGATTCACTGTAATGTGGACAGGGGATGCCTGATTTTAATCTGATCGTTAATTGTTCCATATTTGTTGACTTGGTAGTCAACTTTTTTCAGGACGAGACAAGTAAAAAAAAAGCCCCTGCATTTTAGGCAGGGGCTTTAATCATTTAAAAAAACTATTCCTCTCCTATCTTTATCTTTCCTTTTTGTTTTGCCATCACCTCTTCAGCTATATTATTAGGTGCCGGTGAGTAGTGACTGAACTCCATTGTTGAAGTTGCACGTCCACTTGATAAAGAACGCAGTTGAGTTACATAACCAAACATTTCACTTAATGGAACTTTGGCTTTAATAACCTGAACACCATGTTTGCTGTCCATTCCTTCCAGCATACCACGGCGGCGGTTAAGGTCACCTGTTACATCACCCATGTATTGGTCGGGAGTTAAAACCTCAACCTTCATAATAGGTTCAAGTAACACGGGTTTGGCTTTACGGCCAGCTTCCCTGTAACCTTGTTTTGCACACAATTCAAATGACATTGCATCAGAATCCACCTGGTGAAAAGAACCATCAAACACACGAACTTTCATACTTTCCATCGGATATCCGGCCAAAACACCAGTTGTCATTGCTGTTTCAAAACCTTTCTGGATGGCAGGTACAAATTCTTTTGGAATACTTCCACCGAATAATCCGTTAACAAACTGGAAGTTTGATTTTCCTTCTTTCAAAAACTCTTCATCTGCAGGCCCGATCTCAAAAACTATATCAGCGAACTTTCCACGACCACCCGTTTGCTTTTTCAATGTTTCCCTGTGTTCAATAGAATTGTGAAAAGCTTCTTTATATGCAACCTGTGGTGCACCCTGGTTTATCTCTACTTTAAATTCGCGACGCATACGATCCACAATGATCTCAAGATGCAACTCACCCATACCACTTAAAATGGTTTGTCCGGTTTCCTCATCAGTTTTTACGCGCAATGTTGGATCTTCTTCCACCAGTTTTGCAATTGCCATCCCCATTTTATCAACGTCAGCCTGTGTTTTAGGCTCAACTGCTACAGAGATAACCGGTTCCGGAAAGGTCATGGCTTCCAGTACGATCGGGCTGTTTTCATTACATAATGTATCCCCGGTTTTAATATCCTTAAATCCTACAGCAGCTCCAATATCCCCTGCTTCAATATAATCAACCGGGTTTTGTTTATTTGCATGCATCTGCATGATCCTGCTGATACGCTCATTTTTTCCTGTACGGGTATTTAATACATAACTACCGCTATCCAGTCTACCGGAATAAGCCCGGAAAAATGCCAGCCTTCCCACAAAAGGATCAGTCATGATCTTAAATGCCAAGGCACTGAATGGTTCTTTCGGATCGCAATGACGCAGGATCTCTTCACCATTATCAGGGTTCGTTCCTTTCACAGCTTCAATGTCCATTGGGCCGGGTAAGTAACGTACAATGGCATCCAGTGCTGTTTGAACACCTTTATTTTTAAATGAAGAACCACACATCATTGGAATGATGCTTATGTCGATAGTAGCTTTACGGATCGCTTCATGTATCTCATCTTCTGTAATGGTATTTGGATCATCGAAGAATTTTTCCAATAACTTTTCATCATAATCAGCAACAGCTTCAATAAGATGTTGCCTCCATTCATTTACCTCTTCAATCATATCTTCCGGAATAGGAACTTCGTTGTAAGTCATACCCTGTCCTGCTTCATCCCATACCATTCCTTTCATTGTAATCAGATCCACTACACCTTTAAAATTATCTTCTGCTCCTATAGGCAATTGTAATGGAACTGCTTTTGCGCCGAGCATTTCTTTGATCTGTTTTACAACATTCAGAAAATCAGCTCCCGCACGATCCATTTTATTCACAAACCCTACTCTGGGCACCTTATATTTATTGGCCTGGCGCCACACCGTTTCAGATTGTGGCTCCACACCTGATACTGCGCAGAATAATGCCAGTAAACCATCCAGTACACGCAAAGAACGTTCTACCTCTACTGTAAAATCCACGTGACCCGGAGTATCAATAATATTGAATTTGTATTGTTTGGTATCAGGTGTTTTTTTATTCTGAACCATTGGAAAATTCCAGAAACAGGTTGTTGCCGCAGACGTAATTGTAATTCCTCTCTCCTGCTCCTGCGCCATCCAATCCATAGTTGCAGCACCATCGTGCACCTCACCGATCTTGTGGTTTACGCCGGTGTAATAAAGAATTCTTTCTGTTGTTGTGGTTTTGCCGGCATCAATATGCGCCGCAATTCCAAAATTTCGCTGATAACGTAAATCTCCCATCTTTTTATTTTTTTAATTGATTGTAAGTGAACCTTGGTCACTTGAAATGTTTCTTAGAAATTATATATGTAATTCTCCTGTAACTTACCGTTAACAGGCTAAAGGATGTAATATGTGGATTATACTCTCATAGTATGCTAAATAGTTCAGCCCGTAACTGTTTGCAGACCCTTTTAGCGGCGCAAAGATAAGCAATAAAATACTTATAAGAAAGAATTACAAAAGTTTTGGAATCCTTTTAACCATTGCTTATTCCATGATATCAGAAATATCTATTTCTTTTAAAAAAGGGGCAAGCAGGCTAAGTGATGAAAAAGAATGAATAGACAAAACTTCATCTGAACCACGGAAAAATTTAGCATCAATATAAAATCCGGCTACCTGATATAATACATGGTAAAAAATAGAGGTTTTTCTAATCGCAACCCTTACCCCGATTTTTTTCCAAATGCGGAGTTGATCTTCTACCGTAAGTTCCAAAAATGTTGAATGTTTCATTAATTGAATTTTTACTTAAATAGGATCTGAATTTATTATTATTCCATACTAAAAGCTGTTAATAATATACACACGCTGTGTATTACCTAATTATTAACGAATCGCCATTACAAAAAGTATTAAATGTTTTTAAAACACTTTACTACAGTTTACCTATTTGTATTTTCAAATACAAGAGATATGTAGTTAGAAAGCAAACCTAATGAAATGACTGAGTTATGTGTATAAGCTTAGAAGTAAGAACTATTCCTGAGGAATTTTTATGATATAGAAAGGGAGGCAGTGTTTATCTCATCAGAATTACTGATCCTTTGGTAAATATCGACATACCTGTATCACAGATACCTTCAATTATCCAAACAAATGATTGCGTGTTCTCACCTTGTGAAGAACCGATCTTTCCATCCCAGCCTTCAGCAGCAATGTTTGGCTGAAAATTTTTCTTTTCAAATACTTTTGATCCATTCCTGTTAAAAATGACAAAGCTCTTAATGCTTCTGTAACCGCGTGTTATCGGATATAAAATATCATTCTTTCCATCACCATTAGGCGTAAACGCAGTTGGCAGTAATAGATTACTTTTTTCGCAGTTAACAAATATGTTTACAGAATCCCTGGCTTTGCAATTATTTATATCTGTGATGTCTATAAAATATTGCTGTCTGGTTAATGCGGTTCCCATAGGCGAAGGACAATCTGTACAATTTAAATTACCCGCCGGGGACCAGGCATAAATTTGTGTACCCGCACTGTAAACAGGGGAAAGAGTAAATGAGGTATTATAAGGTAATATCTGATCAGGACCTGCATCTACCGTAGTTTTGGGAAACACATTTATTATAGCAGTGGTGGTATCTGCATAGCATCCCACAGAATCTTTTACAATAATAGTGTAAGTAATATTGGTATCCGGTACAGAGACGGGATTGGGTATGGTTGTGCTGTTTAAAAAAGTAGAAGGACTCCAGGTTGTAATCCCTGTAGCATTTAAAGAAAACTGAACAGCTGTTCCGGCACATACAGTTGTTTGCGAAGGAGTAGCTACAAGATTTATAGGTCCATACACTTTAACGAGCGTAGTATCATTTCTTCTGCATCCATTAGGACTTAATGCCGTAGCTATATAATAAGTTGTAGCCCCGGGTGTAACAAAAACTGTATCACATGAAGTACAGGAGATATCAGGATGACTTTGCCAAATTAAACTGTCGATTGTATAAGCAGCCAGCATTACTGTTTGACCGGTACATACTGTATCAATTGCAGGAAAAACAACAATATTGGGTAAACCACCCACAACGATTGCCTTATTCAATCTTTGTTTGCAACCATTGATATCCGTGGCTTCTAATACTATATTAATTTGACCTGGTGATGCATACAGATGTGGAGGCGGATTTTGTACTGAATCTTTTTTTCCATCACCAAAATTCCAAAACCATTTTGTAATATTATCCGAAGGGAAAAAAGGATAAGAATTATTCTGAAATACAACTCCAGTATCCTGGCAAAGCAAGGCTGGTACTGTAAAATCAACTACCGGACCTGCAACTTTAGTGGGTTGGGGTAAGTACAATGTATCATTACAAGTGCCGGGTAATGCATCTGATATTACTACATAATCATTGTACATACCAAATAGCCTGGGTATTATAGAATATGTACTTGAACCTCCCACAGGAATAACATTACCCGCAATATTAAATTCATAATTGTGACCACTCCCCGCAGGATAAGTGTTTAGCACCTGGTATTGTATAGAACTGTCTTTACAAACAAGCGATTTATCACTGATCACATTTGGAACGGCTGTATAAATAGTGGAAATAAGAGAATCACGGCAGCCTGTTACATTATCTACAACCAATAATTTTACTATTGAAGAAGCGTAAGTGGGAAATGTATGAGTTGGATTATAATTGGTTGTTTCATTAAAACCTGGCATATCTGAATAGCTCCATTCATAGGAAGATATGGGTCCCAACGAAGTATTTGTAAAATTAAAAGTTGATTTATTGCTGCAGGTATTAGCATAAGTATAATTCGCAATTACCCCGGTAATATAAATGTTAAGTGTTCTTGTTTGTCCCGCACATCCATTATAAAAAGGAGTTACAACCACTACTATATTGCCGAGTTGCTGGTATTTATGGCTGATGGTTGTAGTGGAAGTAGTGTCATTTGTTCCATCACCAAAGTCCCATCTATATAAATTTGCACTATCAGCATACCCATAAAAGTCAATAGTTTCAGATCCGCAAAATGTATCTCTTAAAGCTACGGTATTAGCAACCGTATTGGTAGGGGGTATCCCATAAGCAAACCGCGGGAAAGTAAATACATTAGTACAACCCTGTACACTTGTTATTAGCACATTCGCATTTATAATAGGATTGGTTGTATTATATGTATGCACAATATTAAGGGAAGCTGTGTTTGTATTAGGTGTACCATCACCAAAATTCCAAAGAACATTTTGTAAAGCATCTCCCGGAGGAAAAACAGTACTCAATGACAGGGTAGCATTTACAGGTAAACATCCGTTGGATGGATTTACATTTCCTGATATTGGAATACGCGCTATTTGAATGGTAACGTTGTTAATTGCAGTACACCCAGCTGAAGATGTTACTTTAACTGTAACATTATAGGTACCGTAACCGGAAAAACTATGAGAAATTGTATTGGTTGCCGTGGTTTGTAAAGGGGTCGCATCTCCAAAATTCCATTCATAAGATGTGACTGATCCCGTTACTGCAGCGGAAAAATTTACATTTCCTGGTTGACATAAACTCGTTCTGTTTGCAGATAGAGTTACTGTGGGCATAGGATTTATAGTAACCGATTTAGTTACAGTTAACGCCGAATTGGAATATAATACTGTAAGAGTTACTGAATAAGTACCAGGAAAATCATACAAATGATTCTCAATATTGTTTGAACCTGCCAGTCCATCTCCAAAATCCCAGAGATAACCAGAGGGACTACCTGTTGCTGTAGAAGTAAAAGTAACTATTTGAGGAGCACAGAATAATCCATTGGAAGTGGTAAAAGTAAAATCAATAGTTTGCCCTTTTGAGCTATTAGAAAAAACACACAGTGAAATCAGTAAAAGGTAAAAAATTTTCATGTTTCAATAGGGATGACCAGGTAATATTATTACCAAACAATTTCCATGCCCCTGTTTAGGACATTTCTATCAGGGATTTGATAATAACCTGTTTACAACGTAATAAATGAAAAATTATTTCACAAACAGGTCAAATCCAGATTAAATCAAATACAATATTTAGTTTGAGTATTCAGGTTATAGCAAAAAAAAACCGTCTTGATTAAAGACGGTTTTTTAAAATTATTTATAATTAAATTATATCCTGAAATGGGCAAATGCTTTATTAGCTTCAGCCATACGGTGGGTATCTTCTTTCTTTTTAAATGATGCTCCTTCCCCTTTACTTGCAGCTACGATCTCGTTAGCTAATTTATCAGCCATACTACGTCCGTTCCTGTCGCGACTATATTTTACCATCCATTTTATACTTAAAGAAACCTTTCTATCAGCACGCACCTCTGCAGGAATCTGAAACGTAGCACCGCCAATACGACGGCTGCGAACTTCAACACCCGGTGTAATATTGACCAGCGCTTTTTTCCAAACTTCATATCCCTCTTCACCTGTTTGTTTGGAAACTTTATCTATTGCATCATAGAATATGTTATAAGCTCCACTCTTTTTACCCTGCCACATTAAATTGTTTACAAAACGGGTTACCAATTTATCATTGAACTTAGGATCCGGTGCTAATGGGATTTTTTTGGGTTGTGTTTTACGCATTGTTTTATTTATTATTAATACCTGGGTATTAAATATTCAGTTTGATTATTTTTTTGCTTTTTCTTTCTTTGTTCCGTATTTACTACGACTTTGCTTTCTGTCTTTAACACCAGCAGTATCAAGACTACCCCTAACAATATGGTAACGAACACCCGGAAGATCCTTAACCCTGCCTCCTCTTATCAATACAATGGAGTGCTCCTGGAGGTTATGACCTTCTCCAGGGATATATGCAATAACCTCAATTTTATTAGTTAAACGAACTTTTGCCACCTTACGCAAGGCGGAATTGGGCTTTTTTGGAGTAGTTGTATATACTCTTGTGCAAACACCACGTCTCTGCGGGCAGCTATCCAACGCTCTGGATTTACTCTTTGCCTTAATAATTTCTCTTCCTTTTCTTACTAATTGTTGAATAGTGGGCATTTATTACCTTTTATTTTTCGGACGGCAAAGGTAGGTAAAACTATTTAAGTTGAAAAAAGTAAATAGAATGTTTTTTAAATTAATTTATTGGGCTATAAAATAACAACCTAAGGATTAAGATCAGCATTACAATTTCAACATCCATTCATGTGTATCTGCCACCCTGCCGTAACGAATATTGTTCAACTGCTCTTTGATTCCGGGCGCTGTTTTCCATTTTTCCACATCAAATTTCATTACATAATCTTTATATCTTAATTCACTTATTAAAGAAATGGTGGCAGCAGTTCCGGTACCGAAAACTTCATATAATAAACCTGCTTTATGGGCGTCGATCACATCGTCTATGCTTAAAGGCCTTTCTTCCACATTAAAACCCATTTCTCTTAATAAAGTTATAGTACTGTCACGGGTTACACCTGCTAAGATCGTTCCTGCCTCAAGATCAGGGGTGATAGCTGTGTTGCCTATAATAAAAAACACATTCATTGTACCACATTCCTGAACATATTTGTGTTCATAAGCGTCTGTCCAAAGCACCTGATCATAGCCTTTCTTTTTGGCCTCAGCAGTAGCATACATAGCTGCGCCGTAATTGCCCGCTGCTTTTGCATAACCTACTCCCCCCGGTACCGCTCTTACAAATTGCTCTTCCACATAAATACGCATGGGTGTACTGTAATATGGACCGGTTGGACTTAAAAGGATCATAAACTTATATTTTTCACTTGGCCTCACTCCAATCATTTCATCAGAACTGAACATGAACGGCCGGATATATAAGGAATGATCGTGTTGTGCAGGAATCCAGTTGCTGTCTAATTTCACCAGCTGTTTCAATCCTTCCATAAATATATCTTCAGGAACAGCAGGCATCTGCATCCTTTCTGCTGAAATATTGAAGCGTTTGTAATTATCAGCCGGCCTGAAAATGAAAGGGTTGCCATTTGCATCTTTATAGGCTTTAATACCTTCAAATATTGCCTGGCCATAATGCAAAGCCGCCACAGAAGGTGCCATCAACAAAGGCTGATAAGGCTTGATCTCGACAGTTTTCCATTCTCCATCTTCATAATCAACCTCCAGCATATGATCTGTAAAATATTTCCCAAAAGGAATATTCTCCAGGTTTATATCATTTAATTTGCTCCGCTCAACTTTTGTAATATT
Organism: Ferruginibacter sp.; assembly: GCA_037720515.1. Taxonomy (GTDB): domain Bacteria; phylum Bacteroidota; class Bacteroidia; order Chitinophagales; family Chitinophagaceae; genus Ferruginibacter. Next base: position 190,330 of record JBBJMM010000001.1, on the reverse strand, counting down.
AAAATCTGCAGCTGCGATCATATGGTTAATTTTATCAACAAAGAAACGAAAAATAAATAAGCAAAATACGTTCCATGACTTTTGAAAATATTCAATTGCCTGCTTTTCTGATAGGTGATCTATACAAGGATGTGCTGATTGAAGAAACCCCCATCCCCTTGACATTACCCGTATCAAAAAAAGGAGATATACAATTTCTTGGAAATAATGGAAAACATATCCTGATAATAGTTAAGGATAAAAAAGACGAATTTTTAAGTGAACCCGATCTTGGTTTTCTTACCGGAATTATCGGGGCCTGTAAACTCACTTTAAAAGATATAGCCATAGTGAATGCCGAAAATGTTAGAATGTGGAATAATAAATCCATTAATACACATTTACAACCAGATAAAACCCTTCTCTTCGGAATAGATCCCTCTATATTGGATCTTCCTATGCAGTTCCCGCATTTCCAGGTACAGGAATTCAACAACCAGCAATTTTTAAGTGCACCTGATCTTTCAGCACTCGCCTCCGATAAAGAGCTGAAAATTCAACTTTGGAATTCATTAAAAAAATTATTTTCACTTTGATCACTCCATTATGAAAACACTTGTCTTTGCCACAAATAACCTAAACAAAGTTGAAGAGATAAAAGCGGTTTTGCATGACAGTTTTAAACTTGTTTCATTAGAAGAAGCAGGAATAGATATAGACATACCTGAACCTCATCATACATTGGAAGAAAATGCCGGAGAAAAATCGCAAACTATATATAAATTAACGGGTAAAGATTGCTTCAGCGAAGATTCAGGACTGGAAGTAAAAGAATTACAGGGTGAACCCGGAGTAAGAAGTGCCCGATATGCAGGTGATAACGCCGGTCCGGAAGAAAATATATCAAAATTGCTTTTTAATCTGAAAAATAAATCAGGAAGAGAAGCGAAATTCCGTACAGTGATATCATTGATCTTACATGGTAAAGAATATTTGTTCGAGGGGATTTGTAAAGGAAAAATAACAGACCATCCATCCGGCAAAAGTGGGTTCGGATATGATCCGGTTTTCATACCCGACGGTGCTTCTATAACTTTTGCAGAGATGTCGATGGATGAAAAAAATAATTATAGTCACCGCAAAAAAGCTGTAGAGAAATTAATTGCTTTTTTAAATTCATACAATGAGCAGGAGTAAAATTGATTTACCGGTTAATTTATTAACAACTGTTTCTATAGCAGTTCGCATAACGGATATAAATTATGGAAATCATACAGGTAACGATGCGATGGTTGGATTGATCCAGGAATCCCGGATGATGTGGCTGAAAAAATATGGTTTTACCGAATTGAATACCGGTGGTTCTGGTTTAATAATCAGTGATATTGTAGTGGAATTTCTAAGCGAATCTTTTTATGGAGATGTACTTGAAATAAAATTGTTTGGAGGCGAAATATCAAAAAAAAGTTTTGAGCTTTTTTATTCTGTAAATACTATGCGAGATAAAACTGAAAAACTTGTTGCAAAAGCAAAAACCAATATGGTATGTTATGATTATGTATTAAAGAAAGCAGTTGTGATTCCGGAGGGGCTTTTGAAAATTTTAAATGGCGGGTGATGGGTTGATTAGAGAGTGGTTGATTAGTGATTAGGAATTACTACTGTCCGGTAAAAATTATACTCTTTCTTTAAAATACAAAATCAGAGCCCTTTAAAAAGAAATTTGTTTTAGGATAGGTTCTATTTCATTCCACTTTTGTCTTGATACAAAAGTGGAGCAAAAAATCAAGGCTGCATAAAAAATCCTAAAAATTGAAGCTGCAGGCTAAAGAAAAACAAGTTCCATCTTCATATAAAAACCAAGCCAGGTGCGACTTACAAGCTAATAATATAACCTGGCTTTAGTAACACCTGTTTTTCTTCTTAACGCCTTCCGCTTCAATTTTCTTAACGGATTTTTTATGAGGCCGAATGAACAGCATTTTAAACGGACAATAGTGATTAGGAATTGGGAATTGGTTGATTAGGAATATAGGTAACAGATTTAAAATTCAAAAATCAAAATTTAAAATAATTTTTTATCATTCCATATCCTCCAGTTTTCCTCTGCCTGGATGATAAGCATTTCCATCCCGTTCTTAACAATTGCGCCGGCCTTTTTTCCTTCTTTTAAAAATAAAGTTTCTTCCGGTTTATAAACCAGGTCATATAAATAATTTCGTTCTGTAAGGTATTGATAGGGAATTTCAGGAAGTGTATTTTCATTGGGAAACATCCCTGCCGGTGTGCAATTGATGATAACAGGATAATTAATAATCACTTCCCTGTTTATAAAATTATAGTTGACCTGCTCAGCTAGTGGAGTACTGCGTGTAACAATCAGAAAAGGGATACCCAGTTTTTTTAAAACATATTGTACAGCCCGGGATGCTCCACCTGTACCCAATACCAGCGCTTTTAAATGATGATTTTCTAAAAGAGGAGCAAATGATTTTTCAAACCCGATCACGTCTGTGTTAAAACCTGTCAGTTTCTCCTTATCTATGCGGATGCAATTTACTGCACCCATTTCATCAGCAGCTTTATCAATATTATTAAGGTATGGTAATACAGCAACCTTATACGGAATTGTAACTGCAAGGCCTTTCAGATCTTTATGAGAATGAAGAATCGCTTCAAGTTCAGAGATTGTATTTAAAGGGAACAGTTCAAAAGAACAATTGGTTAAACCTTCCTTCTGAAATTTTTCAGTAAAGTATTTTTTTGAAAATGAATGTTGCAAGGGATTTCCTATCAATCCATATTCATTCATTATACATTTTCTTTTGTAAGATATAGTTCAAATGTATCGCCACGCAATCCTATACGCATTGCTTCCAATGATATAACTTCTGATGGTGCAATATTGCCAAGGTTTACATTACAACCAATTAATTCCAGGAAATACAATTGCTGTGCTTTTTGCGGAGCTTCCCAGAGTATCTTTTCTTCCGGAATTTGAGTAAGAATCTCCTGAACAAGCCCTTCCCTGACTTCACCCGAGCCCCTGTAAATACCCACATTTCCTGCCTCACGCGCTTCGGCGATCACATAAGTTGAACCTGCGCTTAACTCTGCACGCATTAACTCTATCCATTTATAAGGAGGCATAATATGGGCGGCATCCTTACTGCCTACTTCACTGAGTACAACCCCATATTTACACAGTTTTTCAATATAACCACATTTTTCTGCATGCGGAATGGTGATGGATCCATCACTCACCTCCATAAAACTTACTCCGAACTCCTTACATATTTTAATATATTCTTCAAACTGGTTACGAATGAGAAACGCTTCAAATAAAGTGCCTCCAAAATAAACAGGCATACCGTATTTACGATATACTTCCAGCTTCTCTTTAAGATTGGGTGTAACATAAGCAGTTCCAAACCCGAGTTTAACAACATCTACATGCGGCCCTGCAACACTCATAAAATTTTTTACCTCTTCAATACTCAGCCCTTTGTCCATTACCATGGTAATACCGTGATCGCGTGGTTTAAGATTTCTTTCTGGTATCTGTGTAAGATTAAAATTCATAGATCCATTTTTTTTATGGGAGCAAAGATATTATAATGTACCTGAGTTTAAACACACACTCAAAAGGTTACATGAATTGAGTTATATAAAAACGGAAATAGTATAATTGTGATTTGTTTAAATGAGGTCAACTGCTTCTCTTCTTTTTATATTTTGCAATAAGTTCAACAACGGATTGCAGTTGTAGTATAGAAGGATTAAATTCTATAAACTTTCTAATTAATTTAGGATTGATCGCCAGTCCATTTTCAAACTGCAGTAGAGCCTCTTTAGATTTACCTGCAGAAAATAAAAACATAGATTTATAATATAGAAATATGGGTTTGGAATCCGTTTGTTCATAAGCAAAAGATGCATACTCAATACCCTCGTTAAACATATTTCCTTTGAACATGCATTTCAATAGTTCAACCCAGCCATTCACATTTCTCGGCCGTACACGTACCACATTACCAAAATAAGTGATCGCCTCTTCGATATTGCCTAATTCCATATAACATCTGCCCAGCGCAAGGTTATATTCGGGTTGTAATTTGCTCATTTTTGAAGCGGTCTCAAGGCATTTGATCGCATTATTCCATACACCTTCATTCATATAGGTGCAGGCGATCTTAAAATGCATCTGTGCGTCATCCGGATTCAGATGACTTGCTTTTTTATAATTGAAACGGGCCTGTGCAAAATTCTCAGACTTATCAAAACAATGCCCGATAGCCTCATAAATAACTGCTTCCGGTCTGGCCAGTTCTATTACTTTTTCCAATACTTCTATTGCCTCTTTATATTTTCTTATTTTAATATAGGCATCCCCCATATTGCGGTAAGCATAATCAAATTTTTCATCAATAGCAACTGCATATAAATACGCGTCTATTGATTTTTCATGCAATTTCAATCCCTGGTAGGCAGCGCCGAGATTGAACCAGGCAAGTTCATTAAAGGGTACTTCTTCCAGTATACGCTGGTGAATCTTAATTCCTTCTTCATTTCTACCGGTGAAATCTGTCCAAAAACAAATTTTATACAATGCCTCTTCATTGGAAGGATCCTGATTTAAAATCAATTCCAGGCAATCAAAAACCTTTTCAAAATTCTCATAGTCATCATATACATCAGCCAGTTCAAATAAAAGATCGATTTTCTCTTCCCCCTCAAAATTCTCAATGGCTGTCTCCAACACAGAAGCAGCTTTTTTTTGCATATCCATGGCCAGGTATGCATCAGTCTTTAATATATATAATGTTGTGTCGGAACTATCCAGTAATTCAGCTTCTTCTAATATGAAAAGAGATTCTTTATACCTTCTCAGGGAGATAAGTAAGTCTGCTTTTTTTAATAATAATGAAGAGGAGTAACTATATTGCTGAATTGCATATTCTGCAGCTTCCAGCCCCTGATTAAATTGTTCTTTTTCATCGAAATAATCAATAATACGTTCAAAACCATCTTCTTCGATAAATGAATTGCTTTTGCCTGCCTTAAGATTTGAAAATTGCTGGAGCAGTTCTTTAAGTTCTTCCCTGTCCTGCCGGTAAGGATATTTACTCATGGGCGAATAGTTGTTGTAAACTAACCAAAAACAATCATATTATACAAACTAAAAGTGTAAATTTTACGTTCTTTATATAATATTACCAAATATTGATAAACGGTATGTTAAAAAATCACATATTTGGTTTATATTTGAATATAACTTTTAAAATGCCTGTAACTAAAAATTTTCAAAAAATATCAATTCTGTCAGTTATGCTGATGGGGTTAATGCTTTTTGCATATGCGGACAGGGGTTTTACAAAAAAATCAAAAAACAGGGTTAAACTTAATATTAATACCAATACCAATTTTAAAAAGGCTTTATCCCTGAATCTTAAAACAGGTTTAAAATATAAAGGAAGTCTTGTATCTTCTTCAGATAAAACAACTGTTTCTTCATTTACCAACAGTCTTGTAACTTACCAGAAAGGAAATACCATTTACATTATTCCTTATAAGCAAAAGGTGATTGTTTCAGAAGTGAAACAAGGTTATACAGGAATGAAGCTGATAATAAAATCTAACTGATCTTATTTTTTCTCTCCTCTTTTTAGTTGCTGATTATCTTCATATGACATTACGCGATACCCGGTTTTAGGTATATCAAATTTTGAAGAAGGAATGGTCTCATAACTGACATTACTCAGTATATACTTAAACTTTAGATTCCCAGATTCCATTTCAAATTGTACCGGTACTCCTGGAAGTTGAATAAACGAATTGTTATATTGATTATTTGAAAGAACAAGTTCCGGAGAATAATGTACTGTGAACACCTTTCCATTGGGAAGAATGGCATTTGCTTTTTTACTTTTAAATCCCGCGATCATCTCTTCACTGCTTTCTGTTTTAAAATCAAGGTTATGATAGTATTGATTTTTTTGTAGCCAGTTTTCTTTTGTAAGAGTTATCATTAATTTCTGACCGCTATACTCCTTAAGTATAAAACCTTTGCCTGTTTTATTATCATACAGATTAGATTCAGATCCTATTGTACTTTTCATATCACTTCTACTTTGTTTGCCTCTCAGGTAAACAGTTAACTGTGCCCCATCAAATGATTTAGCTATTTCTGTCTTCTCATTAGTCGATTGCACGGTGATATTATAGGTAAGAGTTACTTCATCAACCACCTTTTGTGCAAAAGATGCCAGTGGCAAAAAAAATGATCCGGCAATAAGTGCAATAATAATTTTTACACTTTTCATATGTTTTAAATTTTATCATTAAAGATAATACAATGACATGCCAAATTCCTTTTTACAAAGCCAAATTAAAAAACCCTCACACTTACGGTGAGGGTTAGTAACAAAAGATTAACTATATCATTTTTTTGCAGTTTTATTCTTTACCTCCTGCAATTTTTTCTGCGTAGCCTGCATAGCCTCCATCCTCTCCTGCAATTTTGATTTCTTCACAGGTTTTTTTCGATTCTCACCTATTTGTATAAGTATCTTTTCATTATTGATAATATATTTCTGAATTACTATCTGCAGTATTAGCGTAATAGTATTTGAAACTGTATAGTACCAGGTAAGGGCGGCAGGGAGATTATTAAATACACCCAGCAATAATACCGGAAATATATAAGGCATATATTTCATAAGCGGATTACTGTTATCCTGCATCTGGCTCATACTATATATAGAAATAATAAGGCTGGTAATCACTGCCGTTAGTGTAAAAAGGCTTACATGATCTCCATAGAAAGGAATAGAAAAAGGAAGTTGTGCTATAGAATCATAAGCTGCAAGATCTGGTGCCCATAAAAAGCTTTTACCCCTGAGGTCAATATTTGACTGGAAAAAATAATACAGCGACATAAAGATCGGGATCTGTAACAGAGCAGGTAAACAACCACCAAGAGGACTGACACCCGCGGTACGCCATAATTTCATTTGTTCAACACTGAATGCCTGCTGATCCAATACACCTGTTTTAGGATCTTTGTATTTTTCTTTGAGAGCATCCACTTCGGGTTTTAAAACCTTCATCTTAGCACCGCTCAAATAGCTTTTATATAAGATAGGTGAAGTGATCAGTCTTATTAGTAATGTCAGTAACAGTATTACCATTCCCATACTGGCCACATTCTTTTGCAGGAAATCAAAGACCGGCAATAAGAAATACCTGTTGATATATTTTACAAAAGCAAAAATACCACTGCCATAAGGAACTATATCTTCCATCTGGTTGTTGTATTTTTTAAGAATATTATAATCACTCGGACCATAATACAACTGCAAAGGAATAACTGTTCTGTTTCCATTACCCACATCAATTTTTGCATTGGTAACTGCACGGGCAATTATCTTATTAGAATCTGCAGGAACCATCCATGTTGTTGTTGCAGATTTAAATTTATTCTTTGCTAACAAGGCAGTAGCAAAAAACTGTTGTTTTAATGCGATCCAATCTACCGGTTTGGAAAAATTCATATCATCCCCGCTGCCTATGTGTTCAAAATCAAAATCGCCATTTTCAACATATGCAATATTCGTTTGAGATCTTTCATAGGAATTATCTTTCTCCGCCTGAACCCCTTCTGTCTGCCATAAAAGCCCGACGGTATTCTGATTAAATAACCTGTCGGACCCATCTATAGTGATGTTCAGATCAACCATATAATCATCCGGCTTAATTGTATAGGTATGTGTAAGCTTTCTGCCGGAGGTATCCTGAGATACAAAAGACACAGACTGGCTTTTATCAGTATTCTGTACAATCGGAGATGCAGTGAATAAAAGATTTTCAGTTAACGATGTGGTGTGCTCTGATGAATTAACTGAATAGGATATTTTATTGAAACTTCCTTTTTGTAAAACGACTCTTCCACCTTCCAGGTAAAGATATTTTTTAAGTTCTACCACTTTAGGCATAGCGCCTTTGTTGGTAAACATTATTTTAAATACTTCATTTTCCAGCATTACCGTTTTCTCAATGATACCTGTATCAATAAATCCACCTTTCCCTGCAGCGATTTTCATCGATTCTGCTTTCAAAGAATCCAGCTTAACAATTGCAGGATTTACTTTCGGTTTCAATAAAGCTATAGAATCAGCTATTCGTTTATTCTCTGCTTCAAATGCCTGTTTGCCCCTGTTATTAATAAACATCATAGCTATCAATAAGGCGCCAATAAGCAAAAATCCTATCACAGTATTTTTATCCATCCCCATTATTATAAATTAAGTGTGCAAAGGTAATAAGTTTGTCTTTAGTGATAACCTGTAAAATAAATGCCCTTTTAACAAAGGGCATTTATAATTATTTTAGTTATACTTCTGATTATTTTTTTGCAGCAGCAGGAGCAGCAGCCGCAGCAGGAGCAGCTTTTGCAGCAGCGGCAGGTGTAGCAGCAGCTTTTGGAACAGCTGATTCTTCCTGTTTCAACTGGCGTGTCATTGTTACAGATGCAATAGGAATACGTGGTGAATTTAATACTTCCATATTTGGAACCTTTACATCTTCAACACGTATATTTTCATTAAGCTCCAGGTTTGTTATATCCACATCAATATGCTCCTTCAGATATTTTGGAAGCGTTTTGATTTTAAGAGATTTCATTTTAGTAACCAGTTTACCACCGGCTTTAACACCTGCTGGTGTTCCTACATATTTAAGTGGAAGCGATGCAATAATTTTTTTATCTTCTACCAGTTCAAGAAAATCAACATGAATAACTGAATCATTCACTTTATCAAACTGAAGATCTTTTAAAATGCAGCGATAAGATCCACCATCAATAGTGATGTTGGCCAGCATAAATTCTGATGTATAGATAATACCTTTAAATGCAGATGCAGGGGCAGAAAAATTAATTTCTTTTTGACCACCGTAAATTACACCTGGCACCATTTTTTGAGAGCGAAGTTGGCGGGTGGCTTTTTTTCCGCTTTCGGTCCTCAATTGTCCTTCGATTGTAATTGATTTCATTAATAATGATTTTTTTATGAGGCGCAAAGGTAAGGAATTACGATCGAATGAGGTTTAGAGTTTAGGTGTTTAGAGTTTAGGTGTTTAGGTGTTTAGGGTTTAGGGTTTAGGGCAGGGCCTGGGGTTTAATGGTTTAGGGTTGTTTAAAGATAATGGTTAAATAATATTGGTAATCAATGGATTATAATATTCATTGTTATTATCAAAAACTAAGAATAACTAAATAAGCCTCTTTTATAGAAAAAAAGGAAAGTTATTCGATATAGACATTATTTTTTTGATCAACAAAACTCCCCTTTCACTCTTCACTCTTTTCATTTCACTTTCACACTTCACTAATCACTTTTCCCTAATTAAAGGTTCTTATTTTTCATCCTGCTTCTCATAAACAAACTATTGATACTCTTATTTTCAAAAGCATTTCTAATAGTTACTGCAAAAAGTTCATCTGTTGACACTACTTTTATTTTAGATGAAGACTGGCGAAGCGGTATTGTGTCGCAAACAACCAATTCTTCCAGCGCGCTTTCTTCTATGTTTTGATATGCATTGCCACTTAGTACAGGGTGAGTACAAAAAGCTCTTACACTTCTCGCCCCTTTTTCTTTCATAAGCCCCGCACTTTTTGCAAGTGTTCCACCGGTATCGCAAATGTCATCTATCAACACAATGTCTTTGTCTGCAACATCACCTATAACAACCATGCTTGCGATCTCATTAGCCCTTTTACGATGCTTATCGCAAATCACCATTTCACATTCAAAATACGTGGCAATCTCCCTTATCCTGTTAGCACTGCCTACATCGGGAGCTGCAAAGGTTAAATTTGGCAGGCGTAAGCTTTCAATAAATGGAATAAAAATCGCTGATGAATCCAGGTGATCAACCGGTATATCAAAATAGCCCTGTATCTGAGGAGCATGAAGATCCATTGTTATCACACGGTCTGCACCTGCAGCTACCAGCATATTTGCTACCAGTTTGGAACCTATGGCTACCCTGGGCCTGTCTTTACGATCCTGCCGGGCAAAGCCATAATAGGGTATCACTGCAATTACTTTATATGCTGAAGCACGTTTGGCAGCATCAATCATCAGTAGCAATTCCATCAGGTTGTCGGTTGGAGAAAATGTACTCTGAATCAAAAAAACAAATCTTCCCCTGATGCTTTCTAAAAATTCCACACTGATCTCACCGTCACTGAATTTCTGAATATTTACTTTTCCCAGGGGCTCACCAAATTTCTTTGCGATCTTTTCCGCTAAATATTGTGACCCTGTTCCTGAAAATATCTTGGCTACTTTAATTTCCATGTAAATGTTTGTTGGCGTTTACTTTAATTAAGTTTTGCGAAAATACATTTTGTTTAGATGAATAAAAGTTGTTTTATGGAAAAAGGGTCAATAATAAAAAATCCGATTAAAAACTGGGCGCTTGATGACAGGCCAAGGGAAAAAATGCTAATCAAGGGTGCCACTGCATTAAGCGATTCCGAACTTATCGCTATCCTGATAAACAATGGAAATTCGGAAAAATCTGCCGTAGAATTAGCAAAAGACATTTTAAAACTCGGTAGTAATAATTTAAACGAACTCGGAAAACTTTCACTGAAAGACCTTCAGAAAATAAAAGGGATCGGAAATGCAAAAGCCATGATCATTGGCGCTGCACTGGAGTTAGGCAGAAGAAGGCATACAAGTGTTCCTTTGGAAAAACCATTTATTAATAACAGCAATGAAATTGCTGCCTATTTAAAAGTGCTTCTTAAAGATTACAATTATGAAGTATTTGCAGTTATTTTTCTCAACAGGGCCAACAAAATAAAACATTTCGAAATTGTTAGCAGGGGTGGAATAACCGGAACAGTAGCAGATCCCCGGCTGATTCTAAAAAAAGCCATTGAAGAAGAAGCCACCTCTATCATATTAAGCCATAATCATCCTTCCGGAAATTTAAAACCCAGCCGCGCAGATGAAGAGATCACCCAAAAAATAAAACAAGCTGCCTCTTACCTTGATATAAAAGTGCTTGATCACATTATCGTTAGTGAGGAAGGGTATTACAGTTTTGCTGATGAAGGAATGATGTAGAAAGTTTGGATGATACTTGATACTGGATACTGGATACTATGATACTTGATTCTTGATACTTGATTCTTGATACTTGATTCTTGATACTTGATACTTGATACTTGATTCTTGTACTTGATTCTTGATACTTGATTCTTGTACTTGATTCTTGATACTTGATACTTGATTCTTGATACTTGATTCTTGATACTTGATACTTGATTCTATTGATACGGGATGCTATGATACTGGGATCAGGATACACTTAAAAATTTAAAACATATATATGAGTTATAAAAAATTAAAAATTGGGCAATTAGCAAATTTAATTGTAATTGAAATATCACTAGCGTTGCGTCTTAATTAGATTAGTTTCAATTGAATAGAGTTTTGTTCTTTGACATCTTGATTTTCATTGTTTAAAAAAGTCTCACTTATTGACCTTTTTTCAAAGGGTGCAAGGCTTATGTATTGTATGATTTCATATGGTGAATGAGTTAGTTTTAATTTCTTTTTTGCAATAGCTACTAGAACATAAACTGATATCGCTACCCATATCTGGGTCTTAACCGCATTTTCACTGAACCCCCAGAAAGATTGAACTTTTAAATTTTGTTTGATCCATTTAAAGAATAGTTCAATACCCCATCGATGTTTATAAAGTCGGGATACTGTTTCTGCATTTAATTTAAAGTTGTTAGTTAAAAAAACAAATGTTCTGTTGAACTCCGAATCATAAAATTTGATACGTCTTAAATGTTCGGGATATCTGTTGCTGCTATTAATTCCAGTGAGCATAATATCTTGATCACAAAGTATACCTAAACTTTTATCAACAGCTCGTGAGCTCATACGTTTGAACTGCATGTTTTCTTTAGCACGTACAACAAAATATGCTTTATCCTGCTTTATGTTATATAAGCGAGCAAAATCCACGTAAGCCTTATCCATTACATAATAGCTGCCTTTTTGTATAGGAATCAAATCCATCACATTCACATCATGAACATTACCTTCGGATATGAAAATAAATTCCGTAATTGATGTTTTTAAATCAAGCAGTGTATGTATTTTAATTGCTGCTTTAGTTGAACGAAAAGGAGCCCATAAAAAGACCTCTAAACAAAGGTCAACTGTTGATGAATCTAATGCGAATACCCTGCCTTTAAGCTTTACATTTAGTTGGTTATCGCCTTCATACATTATGCGGGCTTGTTCAATTAGTTTAATACCAAAATCCTGAAAAATGCGCCAGTCTCTTTTTTCATTTGCCCTTGACAAAGTTGATTTATTCACTACTTTGCCAATACCAAGATGATAGAGTTTGTCAGCATTTAGTTTCAAACAAAGCATGGTATCGCTCATACTTTCACGGTGTGTCAATTGACCAAAAGCCAAACAAAGAAACTGTTTCCAACAAGTAAATTCCTTTGTCTTATGATTCCCATTATATCTTTTAACACAAACCTTAAAAATATCCTGGGAAGCAAAATCCATGATTTGAGTGAAAGCCATTCGTCCTTGATTCATTACCAATTGTTTACACAAAGGACGATAACAACCCATTTCAAATCAACGCCGACTCAAAAACGGCTCAAACAATGATATATCAAGTGTTTCAAAGAACTATAATTAAAAACAACGCAACGCTAGTGTTGAAATACATAAAATGACTTTTGCACTTCCAAATTTTGAACAATTTTAAGAAGGCAAGCAAATTAGACACTCGTCGAAATCTGTGAAAAGCAATATAGCAGAGGGTTATGGACGGAGAAAATACAAGGCAGACTTTACAAAATTTTTAGTGTACGCCTTATCATCAAATGACGAAACAATTGATCACCTAGAAATACTTTATCAAACAAGATCGTTAACAGATACAATTTTTTTTGAAGATCTACATAAAAAATTAGAAACATTAGTAAAAAAATAAATAATTTTTTACAGGCAGTAAATCCTAATCATAAATATTCCTCAAGTAAATACTCCTGATCAAGGATTTATTATCTAGTATCAAGTATCGAGTATCTAGTATCTAGTATCAAGTCTCCTGCAATGTGTTTTCGTTTACGCCTGCGCTGCGGGTCCACCAAAATTAAATGGAATCTCTACACTCTCCATATCCTGAATAGTACCGTTCGCAGTTTCAAATTTCTTTACATTATCAATTATTGCTTTCATGAAACGCTTGGCATGAAACGGAGTAAGTATGATCCTGTTTTTTACCCGGCTTTTAGGAGTGCCTGGCATTACGTTTACAAAATCGATCACAAATTCTGCGTGACTATGTGTTATAATAGCCAGGTTAGCATATGTACCTTCTGCTACTTCTTCTGATATTTCAATATTTAACTGGCTTTGTTGGTCTATATGGCTACTCATACTTTAATTTTTTGTAAAGATAAAACATTGTAATTATGGTAATTAAAAATCATGCTTTCTATTATATCCTTTATAAAAAAAGCTCTCCATAAGGAGAGCTTTTAATTTCAGAATATGAATATATTACCTTGGACCAGTGTATGTCCAAACTTCATTAAAGAAAGATCGTGGACCAACCGGAACAGCGCTAGGCTGAACAAGGAAGTACTTAATTCTAACCGTTTTTGTAGCTGCATCATAAGCATTAATACCACTTGGGTCTAATACTGCTCTACGGGTATTTGAAGCTGCAAATAAAGGAGCTCCGGTACCTGATGCAGGATTACCTACTCCAGTAGCTGCTTTAGAAGGATCACCATAATAATTATGCAGATCTGTAATAACATCTGTAGCCGGATCAAAGGTCATAGTTAAACCAAATGAACCATAAAAAGTACCGGCAGTTCCATTAAGGAAAAGATAAGCCGGAGCTAATTCACCATTCACTGTTATTTTAACATCAACACTACTGGCTCCTGTAGTTACCAGGAAAATTTCTTTTGGATAACTACCAAAAAACATAGGGTTAGTTATATCTGAAAAAGTACCGGTAACATTATAAACACCATCGTATTTATTTTTTGCCCCTACACTTATTATTAAAACATTGTTTTTAGTAATTACTCCCTGAGTGGCAGTAAGGATCCTGAAACCCAAACCATACAAAGAACTAGGATCTAAAACAGTTGCATTAGGCACTACAACATCAATCTGCTTGGCAAATTCACCGGGAGCAAAAGTTACGGTGTATGTACCACCCTGGCCACCTACTTTAGTAACGCCTTCACCTGATATAGTGAAAAAAGCAGGATTTAAAGGAATAAATCCTGCCGCTCTTACTGCAGCAGTATCATCCTGTATTGTTACTGTCAATGGTTTCATTAATTCTGCATTGTTTGGAACATCACGACGAATTTCAGCGCCAACAATTCTTGTAGGTGTACTTACGAAATCAATAGCAAGTGCTTTCGTGCCAGGAGTTCCGCCATTCAATATTTTCACAATTGTCTGGCCGCGATCACCAATCACATCTACGCTTTCTTTCTTATCACAAGAAGAAAACATAAAAGAAACTAATGCCAGCGAAGCAAAAGCTTTAGTAAAATTTAGATATTTCATATCAGCGTATTTATTTGTTTATATAAATGTAAAAAAACTGCAACTCCAGGGGTTAAGGAGTTGCAGTTTGTAAATTTATTATTTATCCCACCAAACGCGTGAGAATACTACGTCACCACTTGAAAGGCGACCTACAGCTAAAGCAACCTGTACTGGATTAGTACTGTACTCAGCCGTACCATAGACATACCTGCGTGGAATTCCTGCACCTGAATTGATTGCAAAAGCAGACGGAGCCAATTTAGGCATACCTGCCGGAGCCGTACGAGGACTAGGAGTTCCCGGATCACATGACCTTCTCCACTCACTCCATCCCTGGATACCATCAGGATAATGTGCTAAATAACGCTGTAAAAATATTCTTTCGATCGGAGTAGTAGTAATTGCATTCTGTCCAACAACTGAATTAAATGCATTAGCACCTATATTATTTCCACCACCTGCACCTGAAGTGTAATTACCAGCACCTGTTATAACAGTATTTGCACCCGCAACACCCCATTGGTCAAATGAAGCTGTAATTGCAGCATCATA
The DNA here is from genome assembly GCA_037720515.1 of Ferruginibacter sp. Lineage (GTDB taxonomy): Bacteria > Bacteroidota > Bacteroidia > Chitinophagales > Chitinophagaceae > Ferruginibacter. Next base: position 175,157 of record JBBJMM010000001.1, on the reverse strand, counting down.
AGACGCTTTTGCATTACCAGTGGTCCAGCCTCTTTCAATACCTTCTGCATGAGCAAGTAATGAAGAAGCCGCATTAACGATAACAGTAGGGGAATTTTCCATTCTCTTGCTATCAGACAATACTTTAGAGTAAGCAGCAGGACCGGGCACGCCTGAACCTGTTGCGTCAGCTCTCAATAAGCCATATGGAAATGGAGTTCCAGTACCACCAAAAGCCTGACGACGTGTATCACCCATCGTTGCAAGAATGTCGGCAATTGTTTTAGAAAATGCAAAATCATTACGTCCATCGTAGGTATTGAACCATGGATTTTTATATCCTCCACCAGGAAAATTGACTGTTGCATTATCAGCATTGGTCATAATAAATCCATTAGGATCAGTTGCAGCCGCAGCAAATTCAGTTGCAGCTAAACCACCAGCACTTGGAAACACTTTACTCATTCTCATACTGATCATCATACGTAGAGAGTTAGCCAATTTTTTCCATTGAGTACCATTTCCACTATACAAGATATCTCCTTTGACAGGCGCACCTGCATCAAACTGAGCAACTGCTTCCGTAAGTTCCTTCAATAAATTTTTGTAAATATCTTCCTGCTTATCGAAAGCGGGAGAAAGATTAGCGGTTCCCTGAAGTGCCTCAGAATAGGGCACATCACCAAACCTGTCGGTAACTGTCCAGAATGTGTAAGCCTTTAATATACGTGCAACAGCGATCTGGTTTGCATTTGAACCCGAACCCAAAACACCTCCAGCAGTAGTTGGACTAGAATTTTTGTTGATGATAACCTGTAGATCATTTAGCATACCACTATAAGTTCCACCTAAATCTAACTTTGGCTCCTGGTATAGAGATGTCTCAGTGTATTGTGTTTCAGAAATATACTGAACGTACAATGCAGGACGAGTACTTGTAGCCAAACCACCTAACTGACTTTCAACATTGGTTAAAAATGCGGCAGTTATAGGTGCTTCTGATACAAGAGGATTTGTATTTGTATCTCCAAAATCCTGGAGCTTTTGACAACTGGAGCCTACCATAACAAGGAGGGCCGCTGCAGGGACAAAAGATTTTATAAATGTATATTTCATATTGATTTTTTATTAATTGTTTAGAAACCTAATTTAAGATTCACACCCATTGATCTTGTACCAGGTAACTGGCCATCTTCTCCATGCACATTACTGATCTCAGATGGATCAAAATCAGAAGTTTTGGCATAAATCAACCATGGGTTACGAGCTATAACTGAGAATGTAGCATTCTTAATATACTTGTTTACTCCACCCATTCTTTCGATAGGAAGTTTATAACCAATACTTAATTCCCTAAGCTTTACAAATGTGAGATCTTTCACAAAAACTTCAGAGATATTAGCAGACCTAAACTGGTGATAATATTCCTGAGCATCTATGTATTTATCAATTGTTTTACCTGACGTATCAACTCCAACAACGTGAACTCCACCACCATCAGTAACTGCATCACGAATTGAATTCCCTTTGTCGTTTAAAGTTGCTGTACGGGCAGTTAAACCAGAGTAAGTTCCCCAATGATCAGAAAGAGAGAAAAATTTACCTCCATAAGAGAAATCTACGTTAACATTCATAGTGAAATTCTTGAACAATGTAAAGGTGTTTTGAACCCCACCTGTATACATCGGTAAAACACTACCAAAGTTAACATCATTTTGTCTAGTAAATTTACCATCTGCTGTTAAAATTGGGACGCCGGCAGCATTCCTTTTAATTCCACCACCAAACATTTGTCCCCATGGTTTACCTACTTCACTAACAGTAACTGCAGCAGAACCAGCTCCAGTACCGCCAAAAGAACCCGCAGCAGTTGTAATACGTGTAATTCCCGGTGATATAGAAACAACCTCATTCTTAATCAGGCGGCCCCATGTTCCGTTAATGTACCATTCGAAATTGTTAAACTTTAAAGGTGTTGCAAATAATTGTACATCCACACCCGTTTTTGCAATCTCTCCTGCATTTGTCCTTAAAGCTGTATAACCAGTAGTTCCGTTTGTTGTTACACTAACAGGGAAATCTTTATTTGTTCTGTCCCAGTAAGTAACACTTAAGCCGATCCTGTTTTTAAGGAAACGGGTTTCTATACCTATCTCTTTTTCTGTATTGGTGGAACCTTGCAAAGAAGGATTGATCAATGCATTTGGCTCAGTTTCCAGGAATTGACCATTGAACTGTTGTGTAAATGGTTGATAAGATGTATTTAATTCATAAGGTTGTAATGTAAGAACTGTTTGTCCTATAGACGCCCTAACTTTTGCATAAGAAAGGATCGTTTTATTTTTCATTAAATCACTTACTATAAATGAACCTCCAATAGATTTGGTTGAAATACCTTTACTGGTAACTGGCTCTGAAGAAGCATAATCTCTGCGGTAAGTACCTTCGATGAAAGCCATATTTTTGAAACCAAAGTCAGCTCTTACGAATACCCCTCTTCTTTTAAAGTTTGAAACCCCTTCAGCGTAATTGATATCATTTTTTGAATTCGGAAGAGAATACAAACCAGGTACATTCAATCCACCCAGCGTATTTTGTGAGAATGATCTGCTTCTTGCCTTCAGGATATCAATACCTGCGTTAGCATTTACAGCAAATTCTCTCACTTTCTTAGTATAAGAACCTAGTAATTCATAGTTCTGACGATTGCTCAAAGTTGAAAAAACACCATATCCTGCACTACCATTTCCTTCATAACCATTAAAAGAAGATTGGTTAGCACTTGCTTCCAATTCTGATGGATATAAGTTAGAACCATTTGTATTTAATTCGTTCTTACGATAAGTAGCTTTGATTCTGAAATCATTATTGAATTTATAAGTAAGGGCAACATCACCATATAACCTGTTTCTGTCATCCAGGTTTCTAACTTTATCAAAATAGGTATATGGATTGAACCAGTAGTTAGCACCATAGAATGCTTTTGGATTCGCTGCATCATATGCATTTGGATTAAGGTGATTCCAACTTGCATAAATTCCTTCAGGACTGGTTAAATCCTTTAATTCTCTTAATTTATCATTGTCAAGCTCCCTGTGAAACCATTGATTAAAAGAACCACTGGTTTGGTTAGAATAACCATCATTGTTTTCTGCATTTCTGGATTGCTGTACAAAATTTACGCTGGTTGACATTGTTAATTTAGATCCCAGGTCAAGAGAGAAATTTGTAGTTAAAGTATTACGCTTTAAAGTACTATTTGGTATAAGTCCTTTTACATCCAGGTTGGTATAAGAAGCTCTAACTGTATACGCATCACCAGCTTTAGAAAAGTTGATGTTGTTTGTAGCAGTTACCCCTGTATTGTAAAATTCTTTAACGTTATTTGGTTCAGGAGTAAGAGAAGCAGTCTTAAATGAATACTCACTTCCAGGATACCATGCATACCAGGGAATATATTCCTGGCCTACAATACGTGGGCCCCAGCTTGCATCATCAGAATAATCATGAAAATATTTACCATCTAATGCCTTCCATCCTTCAGGGTGTCCTGGCTGATAGTCATATCTTGTCAAATCATAATTGGATCCACCTGCATAAGCATTCTGATATTGTGGTGTTATGTATATTTTATCAAATACAACACCTGAATTAATTTCAATTCCAATACCTGATGCATTTTTACGTGCACGCTTCATAGTAATTACGATGGCACCATTTGCACCTTCAGCACCAAATAAGGCAGCAGAAGCCGGACCTTGTAAAACAGTCAGATCTTCCACATCATCCATATTGATATCATTTGCACTTGGCATAATAGTACCATCTACAACGTAGATCGGACCACCACCTGTTGTCAAACCATTTTCACCACGTAAACGAACAGTGGTTTCTCTTCCCAGAGCAGCTGCAGACTGACTGCGCACCTGGGCGCCCGCTACTTTACCAGCAAGGGCATTATTTATATTTGTTGCACGCACGGCATTTAATTGCTCCCCGCTAACATTCTGAACATTTGAAGACTGGCTTCTTAATGTACGTCTTGTTTGAAATGCACTGGTAACAATTACTTCCTGGATAGTGTTTGCAGTCTGCTCTAAAGTTGTATTCATAGAAGCAGAAGTTCCCACTGTCATCTCGGTAGAAGAGAATGATTGGGAAGAAACCACTAAAACATCTCCGGAATTAACCCTGATTGAGTATTCGCCGTTAACATCTGTTTGAACGCCTGTAGAACTTCCTTTTACGAGTACAGAAGCAAAAGGAACAGGCTTTCCGTTACTATCGGTCACCTTACCGGACACCACCCGGCTTTGTGAAAATGCCAAAAGTCCGCAGAACATCAGCATTGTAAACAGTGATAAAAATCTTCTCATGTGCGATTAATATTAGTTTAATGAAATGTAAAAATAAGGGATTTTAGTTACCATCAAAAAAATGTTAATTTTTTCTTAACGGCAAAAAACACCACTCGTATACATATAATGACAAAGGATGAATTGGTTTTGCTGCTTTCTTTTAGAAAATTATTAAAATTTGTAAAGGGCCTGTACTTTTACTTCGGTTTTGTGGTTGCCATTGATCTCATCCAGGCCCGACCCGATTTTAATTCTTTCAGGGTAATAAGTTTGCCCTACCTTGATCCACCCTGTTAACTTACGGGTTATGTCGTAATTAAAATTTACGTAATAGCGGTAACCTTTCTCATAAAATACCGGGATAGAAAAGCTATAAAGAACATCATTTTCATACGCATACAACCGGCTGTTGTATCCATCTGTTTCAAAATACTGTAACCTCATATTTGCTGAATACCGCTTCAGTTGTGGCTTGTAGAGAATATCACCATATATTAGAAATCCTTCTTCCCCAATACTGCTTCTTTTATCAAACCAAACAATTTCCATACGGTTCCGCAATGTTATTTCGGGACTTACCTTAAAACTTACCTGGGTACGCCAGTTCTGCCGGGGTTGATTAATTACCGGGCTGATCACTGCCTCATCGGGGTTGTAATTAATTCCTTTTGATTCCCGCTTATAACGTGTATAGGCTTCCAGTTGTTTGTTAGGCTTATAAAGCAATTGAATAAAGTAATCAGTTCCGGTACTGGGGCCATTCACACGGAATTTGAGACCTGGAAATTTATACATATCTGCGTAAGCATCAATTTGCCACTGAGAAGTTGGTTTTATGCTTATGCCGGAAAAGAAACCTCTTTCATTGGTAGGAAAAGTGCTTTCAGTAAAAGCAAGTCCATTTATAGCAGAGTATCCCGGTGCTATATTTCTATATAAAAAACTCATATCAATATTGCTGGACGTGCTTATCAACAATCCATTTACAAAAGCCAGTTCTTTTTTATGCGATACAGCAGCTTCCCCGAAGAAATGCAGGTTTTTAAAAGTATAACTGTAATCCACACTATAATTGCCAAAGTTTTTTCCGGAAAGAGCCAGCCTGTTGTAAGCCTGATCGTCTTTTTTAATAGGAAATTTATAATTATACTGTACCCCGTTTAATCCTACCTGCAATTTACCCAGGGTAAGTGCAAAATTACCTCCAAACGCAAGCTGACGCTGACTGTTTTTATCCTCAACTTCACTTTTTGTACGGTGATACCCGGAAATCTGAAAAGAGGAAATAAAATCATCAATACTTTGCGAAGTATCATTTACAAAATTTGCATCAATATTTTTAAGTGAACCAAAGATGGTTGCTTCCCATTTTTCATTGCCAACTGTAACACCTGCTCCCCGGTGAAAATTGATCTCACCTGAAGAACTGTATGGTCTCAAAACAGAAGCTTGTCTTTTGGTTGCAAAAATATCTGGTCCTTTTTTAAAAGCAAGGCTTTGCCATTGTATAAGTCCCTGGCCCATATTTACAGTAAAATCTCCCAAGGCAAGTGCCTTTACTTTACCCAGATTTCTCATAAAAAAGTGAGCAGAATAAAAATCAAATCCTTTGTTCTGCCTTCCTTTAAAAAATTGTTCACCCGGGTCTTTTTCTCCTACCACTCCATACTGCAATAGATTTTTATAATTGTATTTATACCGCATCAACAGGCGCTGTGGCGAACCGTAATAATAATTGGTTGCCTGGGTTGAATCGATAAGAAATCCTTTCTGATCTTCAAGAACCTGCGAAACCCTTACAAGTAATGAATTTTCCCCATCCCTGAAACGCTGTTGCAAGGTTGCCCCCAGGGAAAGTGCGTTACTAACGGAAACGTATGGACGAATTTTTAAAATAGTTTGTACATCCCAACCCGGTATGGCCTGCAGCTCATATATATTAACCAGTTTTCCTAACACCTGCCGGTAAGATATGAGATTCTGAATCTGGATCGCACTAAGCAATCGCAATTCTTTGAGCAAAGTTTCATCAGCACTATTCAGGTTTACAGGATCTTTCAGAAATTGCACCAGGTCCTGCAAATAACTATCGTCCTCGGTTTCTATATCCTCATTGTTCTCTGTAATATTTTCCAGCTGTTGCTCCGTGGTTGTATTGAGTGAATCCGTAACCTGGGAAAAGGAAAGAACAGGCAATAATAAAAACAGGAAAAGAATTATTTTAATCATTTTCTTTTCTCTTAAAATTTGTCATTAACAAAATTCCGGGAGAAATACCCAGTTGAGGATGGTAACTACCGGATATGTCTAAACGAAGATTTTTCCACATAAGGCCCGCACCTGCATAACCACTGCCAGTTTCACTCATGAAACCCGCCCGCATAAAAAATTGCTTTTTAAAATTGTATTGAACCCCGCCAGTTACATTTAATGATCTGTCTTCCTCCTTTATTATTTCAGTGCTAACATAGAAGCTTTCTGATGCATCATAACCAATACCGAATTTATAAGCTGAAGCAAGTTTCTCATCTTCGGATTTACCCAGGTTTCCACCAACCGGGTTGTAAACATGAAAACCCCCACTTAGTTTTTCAGAAAAATGCATAATTACACCAGCTTCAAAATTTATTGCTGATGAACCTCCATATACCGGTATACGGTAACCATAATAATTGAATTGCACTCCTACATCCACTTTCTTTCCCAAACTACGGGCATAAGCCAGTCCGATTTTATTTTCATTAAAATTTGCAAAACCTGCATAATTTAATTGTAAACCAAAGTTCCCAAGCGATGTTGGCAATGCTGCACTTAGTGCATAAGAACTTACTTCAGACAAAAGAAATCTTCTTTCGCCATACACTCCCACCCCTGCTGATTTCACTTGCGCCAGCGCTGCCTGGTTATTAGTAAATGAAAATACATCCGCCTGTTTATTGCTGTAAGCTCCCAGACTTATATAAGGCATACTTACAGAATATCGCAGTGATTGGGAGACTGCCTGTAAACTTAAAAAAAAGGATAACAGTACAATTGGTAAAGATTTTCTCAAAGGTTGTTATTTAAAGTTGTCAAGATAACTAAAATGCCCAAATCAATCTGCTATTTGGGGAAAACATAATATAAAATAGATATTACTTATTTAATTTCGCGCCATGATAATTTTAGATGGGAAACTGGTGGCACAGGCTGTAAAAGACAAATTGAAGCAGGAAGTGATCTCATTACAAGAAAAAGGAAAAAAATTACCTCACTTAGCTGCCATTTTAATTGGGAATAATGGAGCAAGTGAGACTTATGTAGCCAATAAAATCAAAAACTGTGGTGAGATAGGTTATAAAAGCTCTCTTATCCGGTTGGATGAAAGGGTATCCGAAGAAAAAATAGCTTCTGTTATCATGGAATTAAATGAGAATGAAGATATAGATGGTATACTGGTTCAATTGCCTCTTCCTGATAATGTAAATGAAGAGAGGATAGTAAGTTTGGTAGACCCTTTGAAAGATGTGGATGGATTTCATCCGTTAAACGTTGGTAAAATGATACTTGGCCAGGAAACATTTTTACCTGCTACACCTTATGGAATTATGTTGCTTCTTGAACACTATAAAATAGAAACCTCAGGAAAACAGGCCGTAGTTATTGGGAGAAGTAATATAGTTGGAAGGCCTATGAGTATCCTTCTAAGCCAAAATACCGGGTTTGGGAACAGTACCGTTACTTTATGCCATAGCAAAACTAAAAACCTCAAAGAGATCTGTTTGCAAGCGGATATTATTGTTGCTGCTTTGGGAAAACCTGCTTTTTTAAAAACTGATATGGTGAGAGAAAATGCGATTATAATTGATGTAGGGATTACCCGAATTGCGGATGAAAATAAAAAATCCGGATATACTTTAAAAGGGGATGTTGATTATGAAAATGTAGCTCCCAAATGCAGTTACATAACTCCTGTACCCGGTGGTGTTGGGGTGATGACCATTGCAGCTTTATTAATGAATACTTTAAAGGCTTATCAACAAAGAAATAATTGAACTAGGAATTGTTTATTATGGATTATGAATTTAATATACTGGCTGATCACAAAATGGACACTTTGCCTGAATTGCCTGTTATGGAAAGTTTTTACACTTTACAGGGGGAGGGTTTTCACCAGGGCAAAGCGGCTTATTTTGTAAGATTAGGTGGTTGTGATGTTGGATGTGTGTGGTGTGATGTGAAGGAAAGCTGGGATGCAAACATCCATCCTGTAAAAAAGATTGAAAAAATTGTAGAAGAGATAAAAACAACACCTGCTCGAATGGTAGTTATAACCGGCGGAGAACCCTTGCTGCATGACCTTGGTGCTTTGACAGCTTCTTTACAATTACAAGGACTGGCAACAAATATTGAAACTTCAGGATCTTCTCCTCTAAGCGGTACATGGGACTGGATATGTCTTTCACCAAAAAAATTTAAACAACCCCTGGAAGAGATCTTTCCACTGGCAAATGAATTAAAGATTATAGTCTATAATCATTCTGATTTTGCGTGGGCAGAGAAATATGCAGCAAAGGTTAGCATAAATTGCAAATTGTATTTGCAACCAGAATGGAGCCGGGTATCCTTGATCACACCGCAGATAATAGATTACATAAAAATGGATCCCAAATGGGAGCTTTCTTTGCAGATCCATAAATATATTAACGTGCCTTGAAAGAGATAATAGATATTAAATATTAAAAACTAAAAAAGAGCTTGTATCATTACCTAACTTTCTTATTCTTTTTTTTATCACTCTTGTCTGATTAAAATACTGTTCATGCGGCCTCATAAAAAATCCGTTAAGAAAATTGAAGCGGAAGGCGTTAAGAAGAAAAACAGATGTTACTACAGTTGAGTTATATTTTTAGTCGGTAAGTCGCACCTGGCTTGGTTTTTATATGAAGATGGAACTTGTTTTTCTTTAGCCTGCAGCTTCAATTTTTAGGATTTTTTATGCAGCCTTGATTTTTTGCTCCACTTTTGTATCAAGACAAAAGTGGAATGAATATAAACCTATCCTAAAAGAAATTTCTTTTTAATGGGCTTTGGTATTGTATTTTATACAAAGTGGTACATTACACCTGACTGTAGTGATTCTTTATTCCAAATTCGTATTTTTTTATTCCTTATTACTACAACTACTCTTTTTTAACATTCCCGTTCTACCCTATCAATGTTTAAGATTTATCTTCATAGCACAGTCAGAACCATGGAAAAAATGATTTCATTTAATTATAAGGCTTCATTCTTATTACTTACTTCTATTTTCTTATTTCTTATTTCATCGGGACAGTGGTATGATCCTGATAAAGTAAATAAAAAAGTGAATGCTATCAATGAGTTGGGATATTCTAAAGCCATTGAAGGAAAATATAAAGAAGCAATCGAACATCTTAATGAAGCCATAAATATTGATCCCCGTTTCGTAGATGGATTTTTATCACGTGCAGGCATACACGCTAATCTCAGGAACTATTCGGCATCAGTTGTTGATTTTGAAAAGGCACTTTCTCTTGATTCCGTTTACTCAAAAACTTTTCTGCTACCCTATTCTATTTCACTGGCAGGTACAGGAAATTTTGAAAAAGCGTTACGCATTGTGAATGAATTTCTTTCCACTCCTAAACTAAATGAGCAAAGTATCAGGGCTGGTAATCACCGGCGTAATACTTATACATTTGCGCTTGAATATGCAAGATCACATCCTGTAACCGATTACACATTTTCTCCTAAAAATACAGGTGATAAAATTAATTCTGCGTCACTTGAATACTTTCCTTCTTTGACCATTGATGGAAGCAAAATGATCTTTACCCGCAGGATAAATAATGACGAAGATTTCTATGAAAGCAATTTTATAAACGGCCAATGGACAGCAGCAGTTCCTGTTGCAGGTAAAATTAATACCAACCTCAATGAAGGCGCTCAGAATATTTCGCAGGATGGTGAGCTATTGATATTTACAGGTTGCAATTATCCCGAAGGTGAGGGAAGCTGTGACCTTTATATAGCCAGAAAAACTAAAACCGGTTGGTCGGAACCTGAAAATATGGGTCCGCTTCTAAATACAGATTTCTGGGAATCATCTCCCTCCCTGTCACCAGATAAAAGAGAATTGTATTTTTCCAGCAGCCAGGCTGGTGGTTTTGGTGGAAAAGATATATGGGTAAGCAGGCGTTTGGCAAATGGAAAATATGGCCGGGCAATAAATCTGGGAACAGAAATAAACACATCCGGTGATGAAGCTTCTCCTTTTATTCATGCAGATAACCAGACATTGTATTTTAATAGTAACGGTCATCCAGGATATGGAACATCAGATATATTTGTATCCAAAAAAAAAGACAGCAGCTGGTCGGTGCCTTTAAACCTGGGATACCCGATAAATACAATTGATGATGAAGGTTCTTTGATCGTTTCTTCTAATGGCGTCACTTCCTATTATGCGAGTGAAAGGCCGGATTCACGTGGAGGGCTGGATCTTTATTCATTTGAATTAAGAAAAGACATACAGGCCAGCAAAACAATGTGGGTGAAAGGGCAGGTCTCTGATAAAAAAACAAAAGCCGGATTACCTTCAACAGTTGAACTAACGGACCTGGATAGCCGCAATGTTATTTCCAGGCTGCAAACCGATGAAGTTGGAAATTACCTGGTAACATTGCCTGCAGGAAAAGATTATGCATTTAATGTAAACCGTAAAGGTTATTTATTTTATTCTGATAATTTCTCATTAAAAAATGCCCGACTGGATTCGCCGCTTGTAGTAAATATACCTTTGCAATCAATTGAAGCAGGCTCATCGATCATACTCAAGAATATATTTTTTGATACGAAAGAATGGAAACTTAAACCCGAATCCATCACAGAACTTGACCAGGTAGCACAGTTACTGAACGATAATCCTAAACTAACTATTCAGATTAACGGGCATACAGACAATGTTGGTAAAGATGCTGATAACCTTGCATTAAGTATTAACCGTGCAAAAGCAGTGGTGGGGTATCTTTTAAACAAGGGTTTCGACCCCAAACGACTTACTTACAAAGGTTTTGGAGCCTCAAAACCTATTGCAGGGAACGATTCGGATGCGGGAAAATCACGCAACAGAAGGACGGAATTAAACGTAATATCCAATTAATTTCATTTTATCATTACTCCAAAAATGAGTAATGAATTGTTATACCAGATAGCCCTTACCCAGGTGCCTAATATCGGCGATATACATGCCAAAGCACTGGTGAACCTGTATGGAAACGCGTCTGACATATTTAAAGCACCGAAAAAACACCTGGAATCCATCGAAGGAATTGGCAGAATTAGAATGCAAAGCATTAAGAATTTTTCGGGTTTTAAAATCTGTGAACACGAGATCAGCTTTATTGAAAAATATAAGATCACTTCCCTTTTTATAACAGATGAAAAATATCCGCGACGATTACTCAATTGTTACGACAGCCCCGTATTACTGTATTACCGGGGAAATGCTAACCTGAATGTTACTAAAATAATTTCTGTTGTTGGCACAAGAAATTCATCTGATTACGGAAAATATGTTTGTGATAGTTTTATTGAAGAGCTTACAAATCAAGATATATTGATCGTGAGCGGTCTTGCATTCGGAATAGATACCTTAGCCCATAAGGCTGCTTTAAAAAACAACATCAGCACAATAGGTGTACTTGCCCACGGCCTCGACAGAATATATCCCCACCAGAATAAACTACTCGCCAAGCAAATGACAGCAAATGGAGGTTTGCTCACTGAATTTAAAAGTGAAACTATTCCGGACAGAGAAAATTTTCCAAAAAGAAACCGCATTGTGGCCGGACTTTGTGATGCAATACTTGTAATTGAATCAGGAAAAAAAGGAGGGTCTTTGATAACTGCTGAATTAGGTAACAGTTACAATAAAGATGTTTTTGCAGTTCCCGGCCGCGTAAATGATATTAAAAATGAAGGTTGCAACTATCTTATTAAAAATAATAAAGCAAATCTTGTTACATGCGCTGATGATATTCTGGAATTAATGAACTGGAAAAATATAAAGAAACAGGATCGCAAAAAACAGAGAGAGCTTTTTATTGAACTTACAAATGATGAAAAGGTAGTTACAAAGATCCTTCATGAATGTGAAATGATCGGTATAGATGAATTGTATTTTAAAAGTAAACTAAGCAGCAGTGCAGTGGCTAGCGCATTACTAATGCTGGAAATGCAGGGGATCATTATTTCCTTACCGGGGAAATTATACAAGTTAAGTTGATCTTGCAGGCCCATCCCGATGCCAGTAATTTTATTTCGCAGATTACATAATTTCCTTTCCTATCAACTTTTTTTCCGTTCAACTAATCCTATTATCTTTGCCCATGGCTACAATAAATAATTCCAGGAGCAATAGTTTCAAAAAATTTTTTGGTGAAGGCTTAACATTTGATGATGTATTATTAATGCCTGCATACTCGCAGATCCTTCCCCGCGATGTAGATATAAGTTCCAGGCTCACCAATAATATCACACTTAAAATACCCATGCTCAGTGCCGCTATGGATACTGTTACAGAAGCCCAGCTTGCTATTGCATTGGCCAGGGAAGGGGGGCTGGGAATACTGCATAAAAATATGAGTATTGAACAACAGGCAGACCAGGTGCGTAAAGTTAAAAGAAGTGAGAATGGTTTGATACTTGACCCGCTAACATTGACTCCTGATGCCACGATCGGTGAAGCTTTAAAAATGATGAAGGAGAACCGGATCGGCGGCATACCCATTGTGGATGCAGCTTATAAACTTGTTGGGATACTTACCAATCGTGATCTGCGGTTTGAAACAAATTATTCTCAAAAGGTCAGCACTGTAATGACAAAGGAAAATCTTATCACCGCCCCGGAAGGAACAGACCTGAAAAAAGCTGAAATTATATTTAAAAAGAATAAAATAGAAAAACTTCCGGTTGTGAACAAAGCAGGAAAACTAACCGGCCTTGTAACGTTCGGGGATATACTAAAATTAAAAAGCCATCCCAACGCGATCAAAGATTCTTATGGCAGGTTAATGGTAGGTGCAGGTGTGGGGATCACATCTGATATTATGGAAAGGGTGGCTGCTTTACAAAAAGCGGGAGTTGACATTGTTTGCCTGGACAGTGCGCATGGACATACGAAGGGTGTTATGGGAGCTTTAAAAAATATAAAAAAGAATTTTAAAGGCCTGGAAATTATTGCAGGAAATGTAGGTACAGCGGCAGGGGCAAAAGCCCTGGCCGAGGCAGGAGCTGATGCAGTAAAAGTAGGTATAGGCCCGGGTTCAATTTGTACCACCCGCATTGTAGCCGGCACCGGAGTTCCCCAGATCACTGCTGTTATGGAAGCGGCTGCTGCATTAAAAAATAAAAAAACAGGGATTATAAGTGACGGCGGGATCCGGTATACCGGGGATATGGTAAAAGCCCTGGCAGCCGGAGCAACCTGTGTAATGATGGGAAATGTATTTGCAGGTACAGAAGAAAGTCCGGGTGAAACCATAATATACGAAGGAAGAAAATTTAAGCAGTACCGTGGCATGGGTTCTTTAGGAGCTATGGCCCAGGGAAGCAGTGACAGGTATTTTCAGGATGTTGAGGATGATATAAAAAAATTCGTTCCGGAAGGAATTGAAGGCCGCGTTGCATTCAAAGGAAACTTAAGTGAAGTTGCACACCAGTATACAGGTGGTTTAAAAGCGGGTATGGGTTACTGTGGTGCTGCAAACATAGAAGAGCTTCAAAAAGCCAGTTTCGTAAAGATCACTAATGCAGGCATGCGCGAAAGTCATGCACATGATATTGCTATTACTAAAGAAGCTCCCAATTACAGCCGTTAGTATTTTACTTTATGGACTTTTAAAGTATTTCCCGAAAAATTTTTACTAATCATTTTAAATGAAAAAATCAGCTTTAAAATTTTTCTTCTTTCTGATTATTTTATTATTTGTTCAGCAATTGAATTCTTTCGCACAGGATTCATCGCGGATCCGTATTTCATTATTAACCTGTACACCGGGTGATGAGTTGTATTCAATTTTTGGACATAGCGCATTAAGGGTAACAGACAGTAATAGTGTTACGGATATTGTATACAATTACGGTACTTTCAATTTTGATGACAAGGGATTTTACTTAAAATTTATCAGGGGCCAGCTTTTATATTACATGAGCATTGTAAGTTTTGAAGATTTTAAATACACTTACCAGGTTACCAACAGGGGAATGACAGAACAGGTATTGAATCTTTCTGCACAAGAAAAAATAAGTATTCAACATGCATTAAATGAAAACCTGAAAGAAGAGAATAAATATTATAAGTATGATTTTTTTCTGGATAACTGTACCACCCGTTTGAGAGACCTTATCGTAAAAAGTAAAACTCCCTCTCCGGTTCTTCCGGCCGTAATGCCTGAAAATACCCGGTTCCGCCAGGCCATATATCAATATCTTGATAAGGGGAAACAATACTGGAGTAAACTGGGAATTGATATTTTGTTAGGTGCTCCTACGGATGCAGTTATGACTACAAGTCAGCAACAGTTTTTGCCAGACAATTTAATGAAAGCACTGGACATTACAAGAAATACGACAATCGTAAATTCCAGCAATTCACTTTATACAATAGATACCAATGCAAATAAAGGTGGATGGTTCACACCTATGTTTTTTTTCACTTCACTGTTTATCGTTTACCTGCTGTTGAGTTTCACAAAAAATAAAAAGTTACAAGTGATACTTGCAGGACTGGATGGAATGTTATTCTTTTTTAACGGTGCATTAGGTATCCTGCTGATCTTTATGATGACGGCTACTGACCATAGCATGACGAAAAATAATTATAATATTTTATGGGCCTGGCCAACACATCTCATTATGTCTTTTTTTATTAACAGCAATAAGAAATGGGTTAAAACCTATTTTATAATTACTGTTGCCGGTCTACTATTATTATTGTTGGCCTGGTTTTTTCTTCCTCAGCAAATGAATCATGCTTTGCTTCCTTTTGTTTTGCTGCTTATCTACCGTTCAGCAATGAAATATTTTAAATAACGTTAATAAAATAATGGAAAAGGTTTTACATTTCCGGGGATCAGTTA
This sequence comes from Ferruginibacter sp., assembly GCA_037720515.1. GTDB lineage: Bacteria > Bacteroidota > Bacteroidia > Chitinophagales > Chitinophagaceae > Ferruginibacter. The sequence goes on along the minus strand of JBBJMM010000001.1, from coordinate 159,676 downwards.
TTTACTACACCTTAATTGGTAAAGGCACCCCAGTTGTGTTATTACATGGATTTGGAGAGGATCGCAGTATCTGGGATTCAGTGATTACAGAAATAAAAGAAAAATTCTGTTTAATAATCCCTGATCTGCCTGGAAGCGGAAGATCTCAGTTGCTTACCGGAGATTTAATAAGTATCAATGATTATGCGGATTGTATAAGATCTATTCTGGAAGTGGAAGATATTTCACCTGTGATAATGATAGGGCATAGCCTGGGAGGATACCTCGCACTTGCTTATGCAGAAATGTACCCGGGTTCTTTGATATCCCTGGGATTATTTCATTCAGGAGCTTATCCCGATGATGATGAAAAGAAGGAAATAAGAAAAAAAGCGATCGCCTTTATAAGGGAAAAAGGTTCAACTGCTTTTCTTAAAACAAGTATACCAGGTCTTTTTATGGATCCCGATAAAAATAAAAATGAAATAGAAATCCTGTTTCAAAAAGGTGCAGGCTTAACCAATGAAGCATTGATTCAATATTATGAGGCAATGATTGCCAGGCCTGACCGTACTTTTATATTAAAATCAACAAACCTTCCGGTTCTTTTTATAATTGGGGAACATGATAAAGCCATACCTTTTGCACATAGCCTGGAACAAACTCAACTTCCTGCTCATTCGTACGTATATATATTAAGGAATAGTGCTCATATGGGAATGCTGGAAGAAAACGAGAAGTGCCGTAAAATATTAGCAGATTTTTTACACGACGTACAGAGTTAAATTAAAGCCAGACAGCATTTTTAACTATTTTACAGTCCTATAATAGTTACAACACTTTGATGAGACATGCCTTTATATTACTGATATTTCTCGTAAGCTTCGCTATTGCAGATGCAAAGCATATTACCGGAGGTGAGATGATCTATCAGTATACCGGACAAGCAACACCCACTTCAAAATATTACAGGATCACTTTACGACTTTTCAGGGATGAGAATTGTACAGGTTGTGCAGATATGCCTGCTTCAGTAAGTATCGGGGTCTTCAATAATGATGATAATGCTTTATATGGTTCCTATCGCACCATAAATATTTCTTCAACTGAAACTTTGCCATTAAACACATTGCCTTCATGCATTACCAATCCTCCTACTCTAAATTACCGTGGAGGCAATTATGTTTTTTTAATTGAATTACCCAATAACAATAAAGGTTTTACGGCCACATATCAAACATGCTGCAGAATTGATGGAATAAGAAATGTGCCTAATTCTGTGGGCGCTACCTACATTGCCCAGATACCGGGTATGAATACGTTAGGCAGTGGCGGAACAGATAACAGTCCGCAATTTTCGAAAGGGATATCTGTGGTTTGTTATAACAAACCGTTTACTTTGGATTTCAGCGCATTTGATAATAATCTTAATGATTCCCTCGTTTATAGTCTTTGTGCCGGATTTGCTGGTGGCCAGGCAACGGACGCGAGTTACAGCACACCGGCAGCACCGCCTTATAATACTCTTAATTACATTAATGGCTTTACAGGTACATCACCAATGGGCCCGCTGGCAACAATTAATTCTGAAACCGGTATTATATCCGGTATTGCACCTGATGCCGGAAAGTATGTTGTATCCGTTTGTGTTGCTACCTATAGAAATGGAAATTATATCGGCCAGCATCGTAAAGACTTTATCATCACTGTGGCTCCTTGTGATTTTGCTGGCGCACAATTGCAACCCAGTTATTTAAGTTGTGATGGATTTACTTTTAATTTTGATAACCTCAACAATTCTCCCTTAAATGTTTCATGGTTCTGGGATTTTGGTGATGGCACAACATCTACTGACCAGGCGCCTGTACATACTTATACTACCGCTGGCGTATATACGATAAAACTTGTGGTAAATATGGGCAATTCCTGTTCTGATTCCACTACTTCACAATTGAAAGTATTTCCGGGTTATTTTCCCAAATTTTCTAACAATTCACCCATGTGTAAAGGCATTCCTGTTTCATTTAAAGATGAAACAATTGCAACTTATGGAGCTGCCAATAAATGGCAATGGGATTTTGGTGATCCTTCTGTTGCCACAGATATAAGTACGCTAAAAAACCCTGTGTATACTTACCAGACTCCCGGAACTTATTTGGTTGAACTTACGGTAGAAAGTGATAAAGGTTGTATCGGAACATTTAAGGATAGTGTAACCATTACAGATAAACCCCAATTCACCATTACCAATGACACTCTTATTTGTTCTATAGATACCATCCAGTTAAGCGCGATGTCAAATTCAGGAGGGTCAGTTACCTGGAGTCCTAATTATAACATAAGCAATGTAAATAGTTTCACACCCTTAGCGTGGCCAAAAGTTACCACTACTTACACTGTTAATTTCAGTGATAATTTCGGATGCAGTGCAACTGATCAGGTTACCGTTAATGTAGTGGATTCTGTAACCCTGATAGCCATGCGGGATACAACCATTTGTACAACAGATGCAGTAACATTACAGGTAAACAGCAATGCCTTGCGCTATACATGGACACCAGCTGCCACATTAAACAATGCCTTTATAAAAAATCCCATTGCTACTCCCCTAACTTCTACATTGTACCAGGTGAGAGGAACAATCGGTAAATGCGAAACCAACGACCAGGTAAATGTAAGAACAGTAAATTACCCTGTAGTGAATGTAAGTCCTGATCCTACTATTTGCTTTGGCACCAACACACAATTGGTCGCCTCAGGTGGAAGTATCTATTCATGGTCGCCTACATCTTTTTTAAGTGCAACCAATATTCCTAATCCAATTGCTGTAAGGCCTACATCCAGTTTAAATTATATTGTATCCGTAAGAGACACTTTGGGTTGCCCGAAACCTGTAAGCAAAACAATAAGGCTTACAGTTGTTAAGATAATTGCAGATGCCGGACCAAAAGATACTTCCGTAGTTTTAGGACAACCACTTCAGCTTCTTGCAACGGGCAGTGAATTTTATTCATGGGATCCTCCAATATGGCTTAATAATGCATTTATTCCTAATCCGGTTGCTCTACCCCAGGATAATATCTTATATACAGTTACAGTAAGTGATGCAACCGGTTGTTTTGGAAAAGACAGCATCAACGTAAAATTATTTAAGATAGAACCAGATCTTCTTGTACCCTCCGGTTTTAGTCCGGATGGAGACGGATTAAATGACATATTCCGACCTATCCCAATAGGTATGCGGGCTATCACTGCGTTTCGTGTTTATAACAGGTGGGGGCAATTGATATTCTCCACAACTGAACAGGGACGTGGCTGGGATGGAAAGCTTTCAGGCAACCCCCAGGACACCGGCACGTATGTATGGTATGCAGAAGGTATTGATTACACAAATAAGAAAATACAACGCAAGGGATATGTAGTACTGATACGTTAAGAACTACTGCATGTAAAAAACCATTCTTCTTTCAAATACAAAGGTTTTTTTATATATTCAATACCCTTTACGCTGTATATGAAGAAATTTTTCCTTCTTTTTATTTTATCGCTTATTTCTTTTCAGAAGATATCTGCCACCCATACCAAAGGGGGTTGGATGTATTATGAATACCTTGGACCCGGATTAACAGACCCTTTAAAACACCGGTATAAAGTTGGCCTGAATTATTATATGGATTGTAATTCCGGGATCATTGAAAATATTTTCACTTTTACAATTTACGATGGATCACCCCCTTTTAATTTTGTTCAGAATGTAGATGCCCCGATTCTTACAAATGGAGATATTCAAAATTGCAATCAACCTACCTGCTATCCCTGTATCAATATTATTCCAACAATTTGTTATAAGGTTATCAAATATGAACTGATAGTAGAACTGGATTCTTCCCCTAATGGCTATATCATTTCAAAACAAAGATGCTGCAGAATAAATTTTATAAGTAACCTTCAGCCTCCTTCTAATTCTTTCGGCGCCACCTATACAATAAAAATACCCGGAGTAAATGCAGGTGTTCCTACCTCACATATCAATTCAAGTCCAAAATTTATTTTCAATGACACTTCTATTGTATGTGGTGATAACTTGTTTTCCATAAATTTCGGAGCTACTGACACGGATGGAGATTCATTAAAATACAGTTTTTGTGAAGCACTTGACGGCGGCAGCAGTTTTGATCCAATTCCAAATCCTGCTTCAGCACCCCCTTATAGCCCGGTAATTTATTCATTTCCCTTTTCCGGCAATCAACCTTTGGGAGCAGGTGCCGTAATAAATCCTGTAACAGGTGTGATAAGTGGAACTGCCCCGCCTCCCGGAGAGTATGTGATAACTATTTGTGTAGAGGAATTTCGTAACGGAATACGATTTGCAGAAACCAAGAAAGAACTTCATTTAAAAATTGCAGATTGTTCACCGGTAGCAGCCACGCTGGATCCCAATTTTACAACATGCGGGGATCTTACCCTATCCTTCAATAACCAGACGGATAATATGTCGATCCAAAACTGGTATTGGGAGTTTGGAGATCCCGCTTCCGGAACAAATGATACTTCCCTTTTACAATTTCCTTCCCATACTTTTACTACCGCCGGCGTTTATACGATAAAGCTAGTTGTGAACAAAGGATTGCCCTGTATCGATTCTACCATGCAAGTGGTGAACGTATTCCCTGGATTTTTCCCAGGCTTTGCACCTTTAGCCCCTTTCTGTGCCGGTAAACCCGTTGCATTTGATGATACCACAACAACTAATCATGGAATTGTCAGCAACTGGTCGTGGAACTTTGGTGACCCTGCTACGCTTGCAGATACCAGCCATGTTCAAAATCCAACTTATAGCTATGCTGCTCCCGGAAATTATACAGTAAAACTAATTGTAGGCAACAGTAAGGGCTGTGTGGATTCCACAACAAGGGATATTGTTATTTTGCCCACACCTGCTTTGAGCCTATTCCCCCGCGATACGTCTTATTGTGGACTAGACAGTATTCAGCTAACAGCAACGGGTAGTGGAACATTCAACTGGTTTCCCAATTCTTCGATTATCGGTGGTAATACGGCTACCCCTGTAGTCTTCCCTCCTGCCCCTACTATTTATTATGTTACACTGGATGTCCTGGGCTGTCAGAATACAGATTCAACCCTGGTAATTCCTGTTTTTGATCTTACTTCATCTATTACAGCAAATCCTCCAAGTATATGCGAAGGTGATACACTAACATTAACGGGTAGCAGCAATCATACAAATATTTTCTGGCAATGGAACCCTGTTGTTTCTCTCAGCTCCCCGAATTCATCCACTACCTCTGCTTTTCCGGTTACCACCACCATGTATACGCTGCAAACCAGATGGGGAAACAATTGTATTGCAACCACTTCTCAAAATATTTTAGTTACCCCACTTGCGATACCAAACGCCGGTCCTGATACTTCTTATTGCCAGGGTCAGACAGGGATCCCATTAAATGCAAGCGGTGGCAATTCCTATCAATGGACCCCCGTTGCAGGTTTAAGTGATCCTACAATTGCTAACCCCATTGCTTCTCCTGCTTTTACAACAACATATACTGTTTCGGTTGGTGTTAACGGATGCAGCCGGCGCAAGTCTGACTCAGTTACTGTTACTGTACGTCAGAAACCACCTTTAGGAATGCCCAATGACACACTGATCTGCATTATTGATACCCTGCAACTTACAGCATCGGGGCTGGGCAATTTTTTATGGTCGCCGGCTTATAATATAAATACAACTACTATTAATAATCCACTGGTTAGTCCGGATACATCAATCATGTATCATGTACGTTTAACTGATATTTTTAATTGCTTCAGCGATGATTCAGTTTTTATTGAGGTTAAAAATGGTGTTACGATTGATGCAGGAAATGATACTTCCATTTGCAGGTCGGAAGGTTTTTTTCTGACCACAACAGGGGATGCTCTAAGATATAGCTGGTCGCCTGTGCTGGGGCTGAGTAATTCTTTAATTAAGAATCCTTTTGTTAATCCGCAAACTACCACCTTGTATACAGTTACGGGGTCGATTGGAAAGTGTGTACAAAGTGCTGATGTATATATAAAGGTTGCAAACATCCCCGTAGCTGATGCCGGTAATGACCAGGTTGTATGTATTGGCTTTGATAGTCGATTGCAGGCAAACGGGGGAAGCATTTATGAATGGTCACCAATCGTTAATTTATCTGATCCTTTTATTTCTAATCCACAGGTTATTCAGCCTATAAGAAATGTTCGTTATGTGGTTACAGTTAGTGATACTCTGGGTTGCCCAAAAAAAATAAATGATACTGTATTTGTTCAGGTTATAAGACAATTGAATGTGAACGCAGGCCCGCCGGATACAAGCGTGGTGGAGGGAGAACCATTGTTGTTATCAGCCAGCGGCGCCGTAATCTATCTCTGGTCGCCGGATACATGGCTGACAGATGCTTTTATCCAAAATACGGTTTCTAACCCCAAGGATGATATACTTTACCGGGTAACAGGGATGGATGCTTCCGGTTGTTTAGGTACTGATTCCATACGGGTAAGGTTATTTAAACTTGATCCCGATATGTATGTACCAACTGCGTTTACGCCTAACGGTGATGGCAATAATGACATAATCAAACCTATACTTCTGGGCATGCGATCTCTCAATTATTTTCGCGTGTATAACCGTTTTGGCCAGATGGTATATTCCACCAGGGAGATAGGAAAAGGATGGAATGGTATCTATGGAGGTAAAGAGCAGGATATGGCAACCTTTGTATGGATGGCTGAAGGAGTTACATTTAAAGGCCAGAAAAAAACAAAGAAAGGACATGTGTTACTTATCAGGTAATATTTTTTATATGTTGAATTTTAAATGACCGGCTTCATGTAATTTGTAAGTATGAAAGCAAAGAGTTACATACAGATTCAAAAGAATTTAACATGAATAAAATCATTTTAATTACAGGAGCCACTGCTGGTATCGGTAAGGCATGTGCGCAAAAGTTTGCTGCTGCAGGTTATAATCTAATACTAACCGGTAGAAGAAAGGAAAGGCTGTGTGAACTAAAAAAAGAACTGGAAGAAAAATTTTCAATAAAAGTGCATACACTTTGTTTTGATGTTCAATTGAGGAAAGAAGTATTCGACTCGATCGGGGAACTGCCTGGTGAATGGACAAACATTGATGTGCTGATAAATAATGCCGGCCTGGCATTGGGCAGGGATAGTTTTGAAAATGCGGATATTGATGACTGGGAAACTATGCTTCATACAAATGTGGATGGATTATTATTTGTATCGAGAGCTGTATTGCCATTCATGATTAAAAACCAAAAAGGGCATATTATCAATATCGGTTCAATCGCTGGCAAAGAAGTATATGAAAATGGCAACGTGTATTGTGCCAGTAAATTTGCTGTAGATGCCATATCAAGGTCTATGAGGGTTGACCTGTTGAAACATAAAATAAAAGTTACGGCTATAAACCCGGGTGCAGTGGAAACAGAATTTTCACTGGTACGCTATAAGGGTGATGAAGTAAAAGCCAGCCAGGCATATAATGGATATATTCCCTTAACGGGAAAAGATATTGCAGAAACTATCTTTTATTGCGCCGGATTACCGGAACATGTATGTATAAATGACCTTACAATAACTTGTAAACAACAGGCTGGTACATATTATTTTAATAAAAATGATTAATGTTAAATACTGCACAATAAGTCTCTACAAAATTCGTTGACGGTTTTCAGATCATAGATTGCATTACATTTGACTTGAAACCAGGTACTTTATAAGGAAATATCCCACCAATAGAATTCGGATGAAAAATTTTTTACCTCTTACCCTACTTATTTTAATCTGTTCTTCATTAAACACTGTGCATTCACAGGAAGTGATACGCCAGGCATCCTGTACAGATAAATCTATATTAAGATCTGCCGATAGTGTAAAACAGGAATATTTCCGCAGGGGATTTGTGATGGTAAGAGAAGCTTCCATGACTATGGAAAGCGAATATGAAATGCCTGTTATTGTTCCTCTCACCCAGGGCAGCTGGTATCAGATCGTTTTTATCGGCGACGTAACCTCAAAGGTGTATGAAGTAAGGATGTTTGACTGGAATGAAAAACAGGTAGTGTTTGAAAAAAATAAAGCCGGGGATGTTGAAGCAAATGTGATAAGCTATTCATTCATTCCTCAATTTTCAGAATACCACATGATCAAACCTGTACAGGTAAATAAGAAGAAGAAGCAATTGTGTGGTTATGTTATGCTTATGAAAAAGACGAAATAGATTCTTGTTTTTTTAGAATAACTTCTTAAATCACTACGGTCCATTATAAATTAGCCGCTTTTTTTGAAACAAAATACCAGCACCTTTAAATAGAAATTTTTTCGAAGCTGGATCATTCTTGGATTTCGTTTTCTTTTTATTATGTTCACACTTCGTCCTTCAACAAACTCAGGATGACAGCAAATTGAATGGCTCAGGATGCTAGCATTTTAATCGGACTACAATGATCTTTAAACACTCATTCAAGAATTATCTTTCTTTCAAGTTCTTAAGCTAAAACTTACTTTTCTAAATAAAGTTTTATATAAACATCTGTAAGCTTAAAAATTTCCTTTTCAAATCTCTTGTAGCAGACATTAAATAATCTCTGCCAACTTTCACTTTTCCTATTTCACTTTTCCTATTGCGCCAGGGATATTCGCACCCTAACACCGGCCCTTGTATTTGTTGTTGGAGCACTGGATGAGATATAAGGTTTAACCTTTCTCTGGTCGAAATACAATTGCAGGTTCACCCTGTTATTCAGATAATAATCTATTGTTGGACTAATGGTTATTTCCTTGCTGCCACCTGTTGCAAAATTATTCTCCTGGTCTAACCGGCTGTTCGCTGTAACGTTATCGCGTATACGAAAATCAAGACGGAAATTGATCTCATTATCCAGCTTGCCTGTCTGATCTTTGCTTAAAAACTTAGGAAGTTTGATACCACCTAATAACTTAAGCCCTCTTTTACGGAAGCCAGCTCCTACTATATATTCCGTGCTCCTGATCTCACTTAACTGGTAATCATTAAGACTAAGGCTTAACTGGCGTGATTTTGCATATTCAAATTTTGCCTGGAACTGGTTAGTAAATGTTACATCAAAACCTATCAGTGGTGAGAACGATTCCTGGATAGTGACATTCGGTACGAGGAAATAAGGGATATAATTTTTAGAGACCGTATCATAAAATTTGGGTGATCCTAAAGTATCCTGGTAAAATAAGGCTGAAGTAAATCCATTCATACTTAAATTACCTGTATACCCGTGTGAAATATTGAAGCTGCTGAATATTTTTTCAAGCCCTTTGATACGTGTAATTCCATTGTAATCGATCTTCCAGTTTGGTTTTGGAATAATCGCACGGAAGGGATTTGTTTTTGTACGTGGATTGGATTGTTTGATAAGTGCCACATTATTCGGATCCTGTCCTGTATACGCTGAAATAAAAGAAGGAATCAGAACATCAACGGCATATTTACCATATCCATAATAATATCCACCACCGCCCGGTACAGGAAAAGAATTAGGATGTTGTTTACCTACTCTTTGTGAAAGTATAAGCCTGTTGGCTTCAAACTGTTTGAATGTAGCCGACACTTTATTGGGATCAAATTTTCCAAATAAAGTTTTAAAAGCTATATAACTAACATCAAAACCTCCACCAGAATATGGATTTAAATGCATGAACTGCAGGTTTGAACCACCTGTAGTATCAATGAACCGGAAAGTTTCACTGTATGTTTTAGTAAATGTTTTATTAAGGTTCACACTTATCGACAGATCACGAACAGGTTCCAACTGGGCAGAAAGTGTTATCCGCTGATCAAAACTCTGTTGAAACAAAGAATTAAAAGTGGGGTCTTTTGTGATCACTCCTTCCCTTCCTTTCCGGTTAAGCCAGCTTGTATCGGGCTGTCTTCCCAGGATAAATCCAAGACCAGGCTGCATACTTCTGAAATTCTGACCTACAAATTGCGTACTATCCAGGTAGCCCGGTAACCTGGTATTGGCTACTTCTGCAATCGATAAATTAACCTGTTTTACACTCGTAATTAATTTACCAAAGATCTTTGCCGATGTACCTACATAAGGCATTGCTGTTTTGTCTACTATTTTCCTTGTCTGTAAAATTCTTTTTCCTGATTTAGTTGTCACCGAATCCGATACTCTTGTGATCCTGTTCTTCCATTTGATCTTATCTTCTTTATTGGAAGGCTGATCTAACTGGCGCAACCATTTTGATTTCTGATATAGCCTGGTAAAATCAAGTTGAACAGTTCCTTCTTTCTGTTGTCCATTTTCAAGCAGGTTGCCTAATTCCACAGCCAGACGGGAGGCTCCTATCCAACGGTAACTGGCCTGGTATTTAAGATTTACTGTTGTCCAGTCTAACAAAGGAAGTTTATTGGTTGGCACTGTATAAGAAAAAGCAGCTGTTTGATAGAATAAAACATTTCTGCCACCTTTAAATAAATTTCTTACTACAGAATCTTTTTTGGCCTTAGTATCCAATCTTCCGAAAGGTTCATCGATAACGGAATTGTTTGTTGCCTGGTAATCAAAACCCAAAGATTTTGTAAAATTCCAACGTAAAATATAATCCCTCTGGAAATAAAAATACTTATCATAAGTTTCAGGTATCTGGTATTTTGAATTGCCGATACTTCTTGGCCGGATAGCACCAAACTGCCTTGTAAGGTCTGCACGAAAAGTTAACTGTGATGGTATGTAATTAAAATTAAAATCCTTGACAAGATCGAACCATTTGGTTTTCGAATTTTTGAACATCCCTTTAAATGGAGAAAGGTATTTTGGCTGGGGTGCAAAATTATATCCTATGGCACCACGGTGACGTGTAACCTCATTTTTTTCAATTAGCGGGCTATGGTTTTCCGTTTTAATATAAGAATAGCTCACATCTACATTTTCAATATCGTAAATCTTTGGTTTCTTACCATTGGTTTTTATTTTTCTAACATTGGTAAAATTCAGCGTTTTTACAGATGTAAAATCTACAGCACTGTTCCGTAATGAATCTCTTTGTTTGCCGGATGGTGTTGTCCTTAATTTCTCATTTAATTTGATGTCTTTATCGTAAGGATCATATTCTGGTGTGCTTATAGTTTGAGAATAACTTGCATATACAGGTATAGACATTCCTACTTTTTTTGGAATCAGTTTTCCCAGTTCCAGGTTCGCTGCTACATCATACTGCACAAAATTATCCCTGTATCTCTCATTAATCTTTTGTTCCAGTGTACCAAAACCATTGCTATGTGTATTTGCTGAGATCGAGAGAGTGCCCAGGTCAGAAAGATTCACATCTACTCTTCCCAGGGCTGCCCATCCGCCTTTTTCATTGATTGAAGAAAGCCTCAATTCATTTACCCATACTTCGCCACAGGCGGGTATGGTTGATGCTGAATTTTCAACTCCTATTAATATACCTCTTACTTCTCCCAGGTTTGGATTACCCATCACCGAGTACACGTGACCGTTAGCCTGGGCTTCCCGGAATATCTGCCTGATATCAGTGCTGTTAAGATTCCTGTTCTGTTTGATCTTAGTAAGCCTGTCAAGATCCACTTCCAGTGAATTATTGGGATTCCATAAAGAATCATTGTATGCATCAGTATCCGGTGAACCTCCGGAAAATATTGATGTAAGGCGTAACGGGATCCTAATCTCATAATAATTGCTCACAAAATCAGTTCCCATTCTTACTACAGCAGTAAGGTCATTGTCCTTTATAGTATTAGGTGTTTTAGAAGATTCTTCTGCGTGAATGTACATTGACAGTTTCCGGTATTGCCTGAGATCCCTGTTAGCAAATGTTTGTATCACAGCTTTCGCATCGTTCTTAGGCAGTTCACAAAACTGAAGGCTCATGGCCTGTTCATTCTGCAACAGATTTACACCATTGTTGCTTTGAGTTTGAACTCTTTCAATATCTCTAGGAGTACGATAAGGTAAAGGAACGCGTTTATCGTTCTCTTCTATATTAACTGCACCAACATTTAAAGGAGCATTGGATTGTGCAGAATAAAGCCCTGTTGAATCCACTTTATACTGAAATTTACGCCATACATTTCTCGAAAGCTGCAATTCTGCAAACCTTAGCACTGAACTGTCTTTAAAATCTGTCATGAACATCCTGATAAAGCGGATCGATTTGAAATCAGGTATGTTCCCAATCTTCCTGTCATAACTTCCAATCGGTATCCTGAACTGGTACCAGGTTTCCGGCCGTGTTGATCCATCCACCAGGTTAGCAGAAACCACTTTTTTATCAACAATAAAATTCGTTCCCTTCTGCATTTCAGGTGCAGTACTAGGCTTGATATCCACGATGTACTGAAAATATTCTTCAGTTTCATTTAACGTATTGTCCCTGTTCAAATCTTCAGCATCAGGGTACAAAGTAGCTGCATTTGAAAACTGGCCACCATCGGAAATCGGAGAATTTCCTTCCGGGTTATTAAAGTTCTTATATCTCTGTAAGATTCCATCTTCCGGCCTGTAAATCCCGGAGCGATAATGATCATAGTCATCAGCAGAAGGATCTGAAAGCGCATCCTGGTAAGCCTTTGAACCTGCACCAAAATTTACAAGTAAATTATTCAGGTAAGCTGAACGCTTAATTGCCTCAGCAGTATCACTCAATCCATCAAACCCGATATCCTGGAAAGCCCTGTCTTCAGATATATTACTGAATGCATTGGTAACCTGTATTGGATTTCTTGGAACTCTTCCCCATACTGTTTCATCTTCTGGTGTGGAAGGTGTGGTAGGTGTCTTTAAACCATTCTCATAAAAACGCCTTCCATCTTTTAAAATATCTTCCGATACATTACCGAGGTTAAAATATAATTTACCACCGGTAGAACTGGAAGCTGCTGGATTTAATTTTGTGTCTATATAAGGATCCTGAACCCAGAATTCTATAAATTCCACATTACTTGTTTCAAAATCTGTTTGATCAATATTGCGCATCAAACCACCAAATTTTTTCCTTGGCTCAATGAACTTTCCATCTGCCTTTATTTTCGCGGGATCGTCTTCGTAATTGTAAGGGCCCTTTTCTTCAGGATAATAAGCAAGGTCAAAAGTTACCAGCTGGCTCTCACCAAAATTGGTGGAACGCTGCGGGAAAATTTCTTTCTGATAAATTAATCGTGCTCTAGGATCACTTAAAAGATCGGGATTGGTGATAGGATTATTTGAACCATTGTATTGTTGTAATGTTTGCTCGATCTGGTACCATGCAATTTTTGCACGGCTTTTACCATAGTTGATATCGTTATTCAAACCTGATTCAGGGAATAACAAATTACTGCTGCCTTTTTCTGTAGCACCTGCAGGAACGGAAGACAATGCCCAGCTGATCGGCGGAAACCTAAGATCTATTCCTGATTTGCTGCCTTCAAAATCATCAATATATATTACACCGGCATTTCCCTTTCCTATCTGGGGCGCATGACCAGGCTTGAGGTAAGCTCCTTCTCCATAAACATTTATAGAGGAAGGCGCAGTAGGTGTATAAAAAGGAAGTTTATCTAAAATTTTAGTAAGACGGGGAAGGTCTTTGCGATAGTTTACATCCAGGCCATACATGGTGTTCCTGATGGGATCTTCATTAAGGTTAACTTTTGTAAAAAAAGGCCTTTCACTTAGCCTTACCAGGGTAGCACCAAAAGACAACTGTGATTTAGCAGTATTTTTCGCCAGGTAATCTAATCGTAAACCGAGGTAAGATCTTTGCTGCAACCCAAAAGAAGCATTGCTTTCTGAATTTACCTGGATAGGCAATGATGCATTTAAAATTGCCTGGTTAATTATCCTTATTGTTCCGAGGTCATAATTGATATCATAGTCTACTCCTTCTTGCAACAACCGCCCCCCCGCTGTTACAGAAACGGATCCTTTAGGAACATTATACCCGATGCTGATATCTGCAGAGCCAGAAGTTTTTGCAGAGCCCTTTAAAACAAACCTGTTTAAATTAGGAAATTGTTGAGCTACAACTTTAATGGAATCATACAATGCATAGAAAAGTGTATCCCGCAAACCCGGGGTATTTGCTGTATCATTATAGACCTGTGCGGCAAGGTCTCTGCCAAAAGGTTCCAGCACAGGAAACATAACCCTGCTGTATTGAGATAGCACTGTAAATCCTTCTACAAAATCAAAAACCCCATCCGGCTGTGGATCCAGCCTGCTGTTCAATCTATCCAGATTTACTAAAGATATAATAGGGGCTCCCTGGTTCTTATCGCCAAATGGAACATATCTTTTATCTCCTAACCCTGGTTCCTGGTAAAGTACATCCAGTTTAAAATCTGCTGCCTGCAACACTCCAAAACCCACTGAATATACATTTTTCATCATCAGATCCCATATCGGCAGATTAGTACGCTGTGAAGTGGCTTTTAATAATTTAAGAAATAAAACCTTCTGAATTCCTCCAGTAGTGGTATCCGGTGGTACATCCTGTGAAAATTCACCTACCTGGAATATTTTTCCATTAAATGAATACTGGTAAGCTACTGCAAGTACTTCATCTGTTTGTAAAGGCTGGCTTAGTGATAGCATTCCAATTTGCCTGTTATAAAAATATTGTGTTGAATCGAGTTTGCGGGCATATGTTTTTTCAAAATCCTGTACCGGGCTTAACAACAATAATGTACTTAATTTATTAAAGATGGTAGCGGGGTTGCGGCCATCTGCTAAATTCAAAACTTTACTGTAAAGGTCATTGGTGCCATTGCTGGGAATAGGTGCACTGCTTAACACATTTACTATGGGAGGCTGCTGAAAAGGCCTGGTTTCACCGAGATCCATTAAACCAACCACATCCCGGGTTTCAGTGGTTATACCTGTTTTGTTGGTAACCCACACTTCCATTCTGAGTATCTGCACGGGGCTTGTAATTGCCGGCAGTTTCTGCATTAAAATATTGTAATTATCCCTGAAATACTGTCCTAACAGAAAATGCCTGTTCTCTTCATATTCATCGGCTTTTATTTCAAAAGGCTGTGAAGCGGAACCACCTTCCAAATTAACTACCTGGCGTTGAGATTTCTGATTGGCCAATACGGTAGTAACATATAATTTACCAAATTGCAGTTGTGTCTTTATTCCAAATAATTGTTGAGCACCCGGTATCAAAGAACCTCTGGAAGGAAAACTAACATTACCGGCTTCAAATCTTTTTAATATCTCATCATCTTTACCGGTGTAATCCAGTTTAAGCTGGTTCTCCACATCAAAGTTTGCAAGTGTATTATAATTGATAGGAAATTTTAGTTTATCACCGATATTAGCATTTACATTAAGCTGCGCGTTCATATCAAAATCAAGTCCACCATTTTTACGCGCACGCTCAGGCAAAGTTGGATTATCTATTTTTTGTCCCTGGTAACCTGCCGTAAGATCCACATTTCCCTGTGGTGTAATCTCAATTTTACCATTACCAAAAAGCCGGTTAAAGAGATTGTCTGATAAAGACAGTTTAGGTTTTAAAAATCTTCCTCGATTTAAAATACTTGTGGTGTTTGCCCTTTGCTGGAAGTAATCATTTTCTGCCTGGCGATTCCGCATCTGCCAGAACTCGTCGAATGTATAAGATATGGGTACCCGGTAATATTTCGTTCCGATCTTTTCAAAAACAATATACCTGCGGTTTGCAGCATCATATACCACTGAATCTCTGAGGTTGGAAGGATTCTGAAGATCATAAACATTGGTACGGTTGGATAAAAAATCTCCCCGTCTGTCGCTTATAGGAAAAGGAAGGTTATCCCTGTAATCGGGTATAGTATCCTGGATAGCGGCAGATGCAGTTTGAGGACATACCAATAGTAACAATACATGAATTACACTATAGCCCAATAGTGTTACAATAGGTTTTCTTATAAGCAACATCCGTTAAAAAATTAAGGTAGATTTTCTCAAATAGCTTTTAGGGCATTTTTTATCAAAACTTCTAATTGTGAAACAGAAGGGTCAGCTATTAAAATTTTCTGAACTGACTGTTCTGCCTGGTTTCGGGATATTCCCAGGGCTGTTAAAGCAGTTATTGCATCCTGTTCTAAATTATTGCCGGATACCATGCTATTTCCATTGTTTACTGATACTTTACTCACTTTGTCCCTTAATTCCAATACGAGCCTTTCAGCTGTTTTCTTACCGATACCTTTTACACTTTCCATCATTCTTACATTACCCTGCATAATTGCTATACGAACGTCCTCGGATTTCATCGAGGACAACATCATTCTTGCAGTTGCTGCACCAACTCCGGATACACTTATCAAAAGCCTGAACATATCTTTTTCGGCCCGGTCGAAAAATCCATATAAAACATGATCATCTTCCTTAACCTGCAGATGAGTAAATAATTTACCTTCTGTTAAGTGCTGTATAGCCGAAAATGTTGTAAGACTTATATTAACTTCATAACCAATACCATTCACATCTAAATAAACCTGGGCCGGACTTTTAAAAGAAAATTTCCCCTCTAAATAAGCATACATAATTTCGATTCTGTCGTTCACGAAAATAAGGATATTTTATGACCCTATATGGTAAATAAAAGTAAAAGGTTTTTTACTGTAATTTTAACCATATTCATCGTTACAAAGAGTAAACGTTTATTTATGGGAAAAATTACAGCGGCCATTACAGCAGTGGGAGGTTACTTGCCGGAATACAGGTTGACTAATAAGGAACTGGAATCTATGGTAGATACAAATGATGAGTGGATCAGAAGCCGTACAGGTATAGAAGAAAGAAGGATCTTAAAAGGGGAAGGACTGGGTAGCAGTGATATGGCAGTAGAGGCCATTAGGGAATTGTGTACAAAAAAAGGAATATCCCCAAATGAAATTGATTGTATCATTTGCGCAACAGTAACACCCGATATGGTTTTCCCTGCTACTGCAAATATCATTTCGCATAAACTTGGCATTCTTAATGCGTTTAGTTTTGATGTGGAAGCAGCATGTTCGGGATTTTTATATTCTCTTACTACAGGAACAGCATTGGTGGAAAGTGGCAGATATAAAAAAGTGGTTGTTGTAGGTTCGGATAAAATGAGTGCCATTGTTGATTATAGTGACAGAACAACCTGTATTATTTTTGGGGATGGGGCTGGCGCAGTTCTGCTGGAACCCAATGAAGAAGGAAATGGGGTAATGGACAGCCTTCTAAAAAGTGACGGCAGTGGTATGCAATACCTGCATATGAAAGCTGGAGGTTCAGTAAAACCATCTACTATAGAAACGGTATTGGCTAAAGAACATTATATACACCAGGAAGGGCAGGCGGTTTTTAAATTCGCTGTAAAAGGAATGGCAGATGTAGGTTATGAACTGATGCAAAGAAATAATCTCACTGCAGATGATATAGCCTGGCTTGTGCCGCACCAGGCTAATCTCCGCATCATTGATGCAACAGCAAACAGGATGAACCTTCCTAAAGAAAAGGTGATGATAAATATTCAGAAATACGGAAATACAACAGCAGCAACATTACCCTTGTGTTTGTGGGATTGGGAAAAGAAATTAAAAAAGGGTGATAATTTAATTCTTGCAGCATTTGGAGGAGGTTTTACCTGGGGGGCTACGTGGGTGAAGTGGGCTTATGACAGTAAATGATCAAAATATCCGGAATCAGGGATTGGAATTTGTTTATAAATACAATGGCCGTCGAATCTTTAAGAATTTATAATTAAAAGATATTAAAATCTTCCTATGTTAAAAATGCTATCTGTACTTACCATTTGCCTGGCATTTTCATACGGGGCAGAAGCCCAGTTTTCGCGATATATTATTAAGTTTAAAAATAAGGGCAACAACCCTTTTACAATAAGTAATCCCGCACAATACCTTAGCCAAAGGTCTATTCAGCGAAGAACAAGATATAACATAGCTATTGACAGTACTGATTTGCCTGTAACTCCCCGTTACCTGGATAGTTTGCGTGCAGCCGGAAACGTTAGTATCCTGAACAGTTCTAAATGGCTTAACCAGGTATTGATAAAAACATCAGATGCAGCAGCTCTTGCAAAAATAAATTCTTATTCATTTGTATTAAGCACAACAGCTATTGCTCCCATTGTTCAAACCGGGCCCGTGTTTAAAAACAAATTAGGAATAGTGGATCCGGATTCTAAGTTTACTCCGGAGGTATCCGATAATTTAAATGATCATTATAATTACGGGCGTTCAAACGGGCAGGTAAAAATTCATAAAGGTGAGTTTTTACATAATCATGGTTTTCGCGGAGAAGGTATGCACATGGCAGTATTAGATGCAGGATTTCTGAATTATCTTACTCTCAGGCCATTTGACAGCATCCGTTTAAATAACCAGATTTTAGGTACATGGGATTTCGTTGCCAATGAAGCCAGTGTAAACGAAGATGATAAACATGGGATGCATTGTTTAAGTACGATCGCTGCAAATGTGCCCGGCGTATTTATAGGGACATCTCCTAAAACTTCTTTTTATTTATACCGTACAGAAGATGTGGCAAGTGAATACCCGGTAGAAGAACAGAACTGGGCTGCAGGAATAGAGAGAGCCGACAGCCTGGGTGTTGATATCTGTTCAACTTCTTTGGGATATTTCCAGTTTGATAATCCTATGTTCAATTATACATACAGTGACCTGAACGGAAATACAACGATCAGTGCAAGAGCAGCAGATTTTGCCGCTAAAAAAGGAATGCTTATGGTTATTGCAAACGGCAATGAAGGAAACAATTCCTGGCATTTTCTTATTACTCCTGCTGATGGCGACAGCGTAATGGCTGTAGGCGCAGTGGATACATTAGGAAATGTTGCTTCTTTCACCAGTTATGGGCCAAGCAGTGATGGACAGGTAAAACCAAATGTAGCTTCAGTTGGTTTAAACACAGTGGTGGCAAATACAACCACAGGTGCACCCATATTTGGTAATGGCACTTCATTCGCATGCCCGAATATTGCGGGAATAACAAGTTGCTTGTGGCAGGCATTTCCTGAGGTAAATAATATGGGAATAATAAATGCACTGCAAGTATCTGCGAGTAAAGCAACGGCACCAGATGACCGAATAGGTTATGGAATACCGGATGCAAAAAAGGCATTTGTATTTCTTCTCAAAAAACTATATACTCAACAAGCTTCCATCAATCTTTGCCAGGTACAATTTCAATTCAGTGTGAAATCGGATTCAACAATGACAATCGTTGTTGAAAGAAAATTATCTACTGAAAATAAATTTTCAACTTTTCTGACAAACCAGGGAGGAAGAGCTTTTCAGCAAAATCAATTTAGTTTTCCTGATGATCTTTCCCTTTTCCCGGACGGGCCTGTCTCCTACCGCATAAGCATGAACATTGGATCAGATACTACATTTTTCCTGGATTCTGCCACAGTAAATAAAACAGGGCCTTGCCCAAACAATGTTGCTGCAAATGATATAGTGATCGCCCCTAATCCAGTTACTGATAACCTGAACATAATTTTGAGCAGGTTAACCGCAGTTAAATACGAAATAAGGATCCATAATTCGGCGGGACAGATCGTTTATAAAATAAACGGAATGCAACAGGCGGGAATTGGAACAGTTAAGATACCTATGGGCAGGTTCAGTAAAGGCATGTATTATACAACTGTACTGATCGATAATAAAAAAACAGTTACTAAGGAAATCCTCAAATTATAGATCAGGTTTTTTAAAAACAGAAACAAACATTGTATCTGCTTTTTTAGTAAAGCCTTTTAAATATTCCATAAATAAAAATTCTAAAGAAAAATTATTATTTATAAAATTAACCTGTTCTTCATTTTCCTTTTTAAAGACAGAGCACGTTATATAAAAATATAAGCCGCCGTTTTTCAGAGCTGAAACAGAATTAGATATTATTTTTTTTTGCAAAGAAGCGTAATCATTTAATTTATTTTTTTTAAAATAATGCAGTTGTTCAGGTGTACGGCTCCAGGTACCACTGCCTGTACAGGGTGCATCGCAAATAATAATATCAAAATATTCTGCTGATTCCATTGTAGCTTTTCTCAGATCAGCTACAAAGGACCTGAAAATATTTATTCCGGATTCCGCCAGCCTTTTTTTTAAACTTATTAGAATAGATTCCCTGATATCAGATACGGTGAGCCTGATATTCCCTTTTAGTTTATCGTAAATTAAAATTGACTTCCCACCACTTGCAGCACAACAATCCCATACGTCGGTAAGGTTTATTTGTAAAAAATTATTATCGATAAAATTTAAAACCTTTTGAGAATTCCTGTCCTGAACTATAACTTCTTTATTTA
The DNA here is from genome assembly GCA_037720515.1 of Ferruginibacter sp. GTDB lineage: Bacteria > Bacteroidota > Bacteroidia > Chitinophagales > Chitinophagaceae > Ferruginibacter. The sequence continues at coordinate 139,318 of JBBJMM010000001.1, read as the reverse complement.
TATTAAGGAGGGCTTGAGTATTATAAGATTGAGGAAGTGATATGCATTCTGCTTCTAAAATTTCAAAAGGAATACCGGCAGTATTTAATTTTTGAATAACCGATTTCGTTTTGCCAGGCCTTATCCTGAGGTAAAAAGAAGGCTGTTCCAGGAGTGATACTATAAATTCATCTTTGTTTATTTCATCAGATAATTCATCAAAAAAGGGAAAAAGGTTTTCTGTCTCACTCTTCAAAACTTTAAGTTTCTGGTTCAGAGGCAGATGGATAGTTTCATTCCAATGTGGTTTTTCCTGCAACAGGAATGGGTTTGACGTTTTTTCAGATAAAAATAAACCTGCCAGTATCTTTTCTTTGGTGTCACCTAATTTTAAAAATCCGGTTCTGAAATAAGCATAACATAAAGCTGCAATACTTTTTCTATCCTTTGATCCATATTTTTTATCTGCAGAAAAAAACGATTTTAAATAATTCGACAATGGATGAGACCCATCATATTTATCAATTATTAAAACAGCTGTTGTAAGGTGAGAAAATACTTTACTCATGTATGGAAAGGTGAGATATGTATGCCTGAATGTTAGATGAAATTGCTACCCAGTGTAGTTTCAAACCAATTATTCTATTCCTGCACTTTCATCTTTTAATTTTACATTTCCAATAATACATCTACCGGATCTTTACCCATAAGAAGCAATGCGGGATTTTCCAATAATTGTTTTACCAACACAAGAAATCCTACTGATTCTCTTCCATCGATTATCCTATGATCATAACTTAATGCCACATACATCATAGGTTTAATTACAACCTGCCCGTTAACAGCCATAGGCCTTTCCACAATATTATGCATACCAAGTATTGCACTTTGTGGAATATTAATAATAGGAGTACTCATCATTGAACCAAATATTCCTCCATTGGTAATTGTGAATGTACCACCGGTCATTTCCTCAATTGTTAATTTATTATTTTTCGCTTTTGTAGCCAGGTCCACTACAGCAGCTTCTATTTCGGCCATTCCCAAACTTTCTGCATTACGGATCACCGGTACAACTAGTCCTTTCGGTCCACTAACGGCAATGGATATGTCACAATAATCATGATAGATTATATTTTCCCCGTCTAAGTAAGCATTAACAGCTTTATAATTCTGAAGCGCAAAACAACAGGCTTTGGTAAAAAAACTCATAAAGCCAAGATTCACTCCATGTATTTCTTTGAATTTTTCCTTATACTTTTTTCTTATCTCCATTATCGGCCCCATATCAACTTCATTAAAAGTAGTAAGCATTGCTGTGGAATTCTTAGCATCCACTAATCTCCTGCTGATCGTTTTGCGGAGATTACTCATTTTTTCCGTTTTTTCTTCCCTGCTGAATGATGCACCGGTAGTGCGGCCTGGATGGCTAAGCGCTTCGAGGACGTCTTGCTTTACAATTTTTCCATTGCTGCCGGATGGAGTAATTTTCTGACTGTCTACTTTTTTATCTGCGATAATAGCAGCTGCAACAGGTGTTGCCTTAATTTCTTTATTGGGAGTCGCTTCCTTTACTTTGTTGCTATCTTCTTTGGGAGTTTCTTTAGGAGCAGCCTGCACCTTTGATTCAACTTCCTGCTTTTCTTCTTTAGGTTTTTCTGGTGCTTTGGCCTCTGTATCAATAGATGCTACCAGGTCACCAATGGCAAGGGTATCTCCTTCTTTAGCTACCTGTTTAATAACCCCTGCCTGTTCTGCATTTATTTCAAAAGTTGCTTTTTCACTTTCTAGTTCTGCAATAACCTCATCACGCTCTGCATATTCACCGTCAGTCTTTAGCCATTTTACCAGGGTTACTTCACTGATACTCTCACCAACTGTAGGAACTTTAATGTCGATAGCCATGTATTGTATTTAAGTAGTGCAAATTTGCATAAAATAAGGCACTCTTAAAAACTTTGTTTAAGCAGATAATACAATAGAAGAGCAGAGTTATTATTACTATTATTGTAAAAGAAACAACCCTGTATAAATTGTAAATAAAATAGATCTTACAGGAAAAGTATTTTTAACCTCATGCACCTAAATATTCCCGAAGTAATTTGCAGCGTGATGTGCTTCTCAACTTAGTTATTGCTTTGTCTTTGATCTGGCGAACACGTTCTCTTGTGAGGTGAAATTTATCGCCAATATCCTCCAGGCTTAGTGGATGATCAATACCTATCCCGAAAAAAAACCGAATGACTTCCTTTTGCCTTTCAGTAAGTGTACTTAAGGACCGTTCTATTTCAGTATTCAATGAAACCTTAACCATAAGATTATCATCGGTACTTACCGCATTGTGATTTACCAATACATCAATCAAAGTACTGTCTTCACCATCCGAAAGTGGCTGATCCATACTAACATGCCTTGCTGCAACACCAAGTGTGGCTGCTACTTCTTCAGCATCTATATCTAGATATATTGCAAGTTCTTCCGGCGTGGGCTCACGCTCATATTCCTGTTCAAGATGTGAATATGCTTTACTTATCCGGTTGGTTAATCCTACTTTATTTAAGGGCAATCTTACGATACGGGATTGTTCGGCCAACGCCTGCAGAATACTCTGACGGATCCACCAAACTGCATAAGATATAAATTTAAACCCCCGGGTTTCATCAAACCGTTGGGCAGCTTTGATAAGTCCAAGGTTGCCTTCATTGATAAGATCGGGAAGCGTGAGGCCCTGGTTTTGGTATTGCTTTGCTACAGAAACTACAAACCTGAGATTAGCTTTCGTCAATTTCTCCAACGCAGGCTGATCACCTTTTTTTATAAGGATAGCCAATCTAACCTCTTCTTCAGGGCTGATCAACTCAACTTTACCTATTTCCTGTAAATACTTTTCTAAACTCTGACTTTCACGATTAGTAATGGATTTCGTTATTTTCAGCTGGCGCATACTCATAAGCGGTGTTTATGGGGTTATTGAAGAAATGCTAAATCTTGGTACTGTAATTTAAACTAATTATAATATGTACCAAAAAAAATAAACATTTTCATGACATTAGTTCAACGAACACCTTTATATTATACTAAAATGAGTGATTATTAAAAATAAGAGCGAAATTATTTTGCCACGTTAATTATTTTTTTATAATTGCACCGTTCAACGTATTAGTTAAAAAGAAAGAATGAGTAAGAAAGTATTATACACACTGGAATATCCAGTAAGATGTTCTCCTGGAATTTTATATGAATTTTTAAGTACTCCCGCCGGTTTACAGGAATGGTTCGCTGATATTGTGGATGAACGCGAAGGTGTTTTTAGTTTTTCATGGAATGGCAACGAGGAAAAAGCTGATCTAATAGATAAAGAGGATAATAAATTTATCCGTTTTCACTGGACACATATGCAAAAGGATGAATTTTTTGAGTTTTGTATTGAGCGATCTGAAGTAACCAACCAAACAATACTGATCGTAAAGGATTTTGCTGAGAAAAAAGAGATCAAAGATCAAAGTCAGCTTTGGGAATATCAGGTAAAAGAATTGTTTCACCGCCTGGGTAGTTAGTGATCATCTTTCCGATTGTTTTGTAGCCTTCTGAAAGTAAGTGCTGCATATCATTGATATCTTTCAGATCATATTTTAAGGATAGCTTAATAAAATCTTTTTCGTTAAGGATTTTATCCAGGCGAGAGAGTGAAACACCTTGAACCGGAATATAATTATCTGTTTCAAAATGATGATGCCATTGCTCTTCATGGATGCAGATATGAAATTCAGCCGGTATGTGTTGATGATTTTCTTTTAGCCTGGTTAAAAACCATTTTTTAAAACTTCCTCCCACATGAAAGGTTATACTGAAAAACTTACTCCACCAGAACATGGTTCGTAAGGCAAAAATATCTTCCTTTTTAAAACTCCGAGGATAATCTAACGTAACGTATGGAAGACCCAGATAGTTTTCTCCTTTATATATTTTAGGGTAATCTGTTTTGAATACAGGTGTTTCAACTGTATTTACCAATATTTCTTCATCAATAACTTTTACCCCCTGGTTCAATATCTCAAAAACTTTCTGAATAATAACCTGTTTAGTTAAAATCCATTCTCCCTCTTTTACAAGAGCAAGTTCCTTATCGGAAAGAACTATTTTTGTTTCTAAAGGCATATGAAAAGTTAGGAAATTATTTAAATTTTTCTTCAGAAAACCCTGTTATGATAAAAAAACTGGACAAGCTTATTCTTAAATCTTTCTCCGGGCCTTTTATAGCAACATTTTTTATAGCCTTTTTTGTTTTAATGATGCAGATCCTCTGGAAGTATGTGGATGACCTTGTTGGTAAAGGGTTGGATCTTATTACAGTTGGTGAATTCTTATGGTATGCAAGTGCTTCATTGCTTACCCTTGCCATGCCCATTGCTATTCTCATTTCATCGATAATGACTTTTGGAAACCTGGGTGAAAGTTTTGAGCTTGTTGCTATAAAAGCATCTGGTATATCCTTACTGCGTTTTATGCGTCCGCTAATTTTTGTTTCCATATTACTTTGCGCAATAACTTTTCTTTTTGCTAATTATGTTATTCCTTTTGCGAATCTGAAATTTGTTACTCTATACAATGATATTTATTATAAGAAACCTGCTTTCGTTCTCAAAGAAGGGATATTTTTTACGCATATACCTAATTATGCGATCAAGATAGGGAAAAAAGAAGATGACGGCAAAGGGATTAGGAACATATTGATCTATGAACAAACCAATCCTTTGCAGGATAATCTAATCATTGCAGAAAAGGGGATTATGAAAATATCTGATGACAAAAATTATCTTGAATTTAATTTGGAAAATGGTGTTCGTTACCAGGAGAAAGGGAATTTTATGGATACAACTACTGAATATATCAGGCTTGGATTCAAAGATTTTAAAAAAAGTTTTGACCTGAGTGTACTTCAGAAACAAACAACCAATGACAGTGTATTCAGAAATAATCATAAGATGCTTAGTTCAAGGCAACTGGACAAAAACATTGATTCACTTGTAAAAGTGGAAGACAGTCTTAGCAAAAAGATAAGAACTGGAACGAGCTTATACTTCCCTTATCTTAATGTTCCTGATAGTTTATGGAAAAATATCGCCACCCCTGTTATGAAAAAAAATGAAAAGATCTTTCCGGATTCAATAAACGATCAGCTAAACGTGCGAAGTGTAAGTAAAATACTGGAGATAAAAAATACAATACAGTTTAGTTCGGCTGACTTCGAACAACGCTATTCTGAGATCCGTTTTCACAAAGTTGAATGGCACAGGAAATTCTCCCTTTCAATGGCCTGCCTTGTTCTTTTTTTTATCGGTGCACCTCTTGGATCTATAATCCGGAAAGGGGGATTAGGTATGCCACTTGTTGCTGCCATAGTTTTCTTTTTAATATTCCATCTGCTAAATGTTTTTGGTGAAAAATTTGTAAAAGAAAACCTGGTTACTCCCTGGAGTGGAATGTGGCTGGCGGTAATGGCATTGATACCGGTAGGAATATTTCTCACATATAAGGCAATGCATGACTCGCAGATATTCAGCAAAGAATTATACAACAGGGCATTTAAAAAAATTGCTGTTTTATTCAGTAATTTTAAAAAGAAAAGGCTGCCGGAGAATCTTTAAAATTTATTTTGTTTACAGGTAAATAATTGACCATGGATAATAATAATTCAAGAAGAAAATTTTTAAAAACAACAGTGAAAGGTACAGCTGCTTTATCAATAGGATTAGGAGGAATGAGTGAACTTCTTTCATCATGCAGCACATCCAAAAATATTGCTGTATCATCTTCCATGATCACACCATTCATTCAGCAACCATTGCCTTATAAATTCGACAGTCTGGAAAATGTGATAGACAAATTAACTATGGAAATTCATTATAGCCGGCATGCCGCAACGTACACAAAAAATCTGATGGAGGCAGCAGCAGCGGAAGGAGTAGACACTAACAAACCTGTGGAGGATGTTTTAAAAAAGGTATCTAAATATTCGGTAAAGATGCGAAACAATGCAGGAGGCCATTATAATCATGAAATGTTCTGGAAATCTATGAAGCCTAAAACAAATGAGAATAAACCTTCAGGAAAATTATTAGAAAATATAGAGAAAACATTTTCGTCATTTGGTGAGTTTAAAAATAAATTCGGTGATATCGCTAAAAACCGCTTTGGTAGCGGTTGGGCATGGTTATATATGGATGCAGGAAATTTAAAATTAGGAAGTACACCCAACCAGGATAATCCTTTAATGGACGTTAGCGAAATAAAAGGTTTCCCAATACTAGGCCTTGATGTATGGGAGCATGCCTATTATTTAAAATACCAGAATAAAAGAGCAGATTATATAGAAAACTGGTGGAATGTAGTTAACTGGCCATATATCCAACAACGCTATGAATCTGTGATATAATTAATCTTACAACCTGCTTCTTATTTTCCTATTGCTGTTTTTATAATCTTGAACCCGGCACCCTTTCTAAATAGACTCAGCCTTTGAAAAGAAACATTCAGATAAAGAATGAAACAATCCAAAGGCTGATGAATTGACAAGCAATCGTAATCAAATGTAAATACTTTTATAATGCATATCCAAATCGTTTTTGGGGTATTCTATGCATTCACATTTCTTTAACATCTATATTTATCATTATTTAAAACAACTATATTCGTTAGCTACTATTTATTATTAAAAATTATTGTATGCAGGTTTGGAAAGACTACCAGGAAAAGAATAAAGACAGATTTTTAAATGAGTTAATGGAATTGTTGCGCATACCAAGTGTAAGTGCGAAAAGTGAGCATAAAGATGATATGGCCAAATGTTCTGAAGCGGTGAAACAACGTTTATTGGAAGCCGGGGCAGATAAAGTTGAAATATATAAAACAGATGGTCACCCGATAGTATATGGTGAAAAGATAATTGATCCGGCAAAACCAACTGTATTGGTTTATGGGCATTATGATGTTCAGCCGGCAGAACCACTGGAGTTATGGAAAAGCCCTCCTTTTGATCCCCAAATTATCGATGGAAAAATTTTTGCGCGTGGAAGTTGCGATGATAAAGGACAATTTTACATGCATGTTAAAGCGCTCGAAATACTGGTGAAAACAAATTCACTCGAAAACAATATTAAATTCTGTATTGAAGGCGAAGAGGAGATCGGATCACCTAACCTTGGAAAATTTGTAGCCTCACATAAAGAATTATTAAAAGCTGATTGTGTATTGATAAGTGACAGTGCTATGATAAGCCTGGAAACGCCCAGTCTTGATATAGGAGTGAGAGGATTAAGTTACATTGAAGTAGAAGTTACAGGACCTAACCGTGACCTCCATAGCGGCGTGTATGGTGGGGCTGTAGCTAACCCAGCGACGATACTTGCTAAAATGATCGCATCGTTACATGATGAAAATAATCATATCACAATTCCGGGTTTTTATGATGATGTTGCAGTGGCTACCCAGGAAGAAAGAGATCTCATGGCAATGGCTCCATTTGATGAAAAAGAATATAAAGATGATTTGGGTGTAAAAGAATTATGGGGTGAAAAAGGTTTTAATACCAATGAAAGAACAGGCATAAGGCCTACTATAGAAGTTAATGGTATCTGGGGAGGATATACAGGTGAAGGGGCAAAAACAGTTTTACCTTCCAAAGCATTTGCGAAAATATCAGCCAGGCTGGTACCGGATCAGCAAACTGAAAAAATAACAAAACTTCTCATAGATCATTTGCACAAAATTGCACCGCCCTCGGTTACATTAAAGGCTTCTTTGCATCATGGTGGAGAGCCTTATATGACACCAATCAGTAGCACCGCCTACCAGGCCGCTTCAAAAGCTATGGAAACAACTTTTGGTAAAAAACCAATACCAGTTAGAGGCGGGGGCAGCATTCCTATATGTGCATTATTCGAAAAGGAACTGGGAATAAAAATAGTTTTTATGGGATTTGGTTTGGATAGTGATAATCTTCATAGCCCTAATGAAAAATTTAATCTGGCGAATTTTTATAAGGGAATTGAGACCATCCCCTATTTTCATAAATTTTTTACTGAAATGAAGTCCTGATTACACCGGAATCAAAATGATGGCATTAACCGGAAATAAAAAAATAACTTCAAGATTAATAAGTATTCTAATAAACGATAGTAGCCCGATTTGATTCAAAAGCTAAATAGGTGACTAATATTTAACTTTGATGGGAATGGGTAATGAATCAATTCTTATTTTTTCAACATCCGATAATTTAAGTAAGGGTAAACTTGTTTCTGAAGCATTTATTTTCCATCTTGTAAAAACTCTTTCTTCATCTTCCCTCAACTTGGTTCGTATAATTTGATACCTAAAACTAAATTTAATCACTCCATTAGAATCAACAAGATCACTTCGAATTATTTTACACTTTGTCTTCCGTTCTATAGTAGTATCAACATGGAAAATATTTTGCTTTCCATTACATTCCAAATAATATATGTATTCTAAGCCTTCTTCCTCAAATCTTTTAATCGTTTTAATCCTCTTATACATTAAGTTATCGATTATAGTGTCTTTTTGAAATATAATATTAGACTTTGTCTCAATTTTTTCACTTTTATAAAAATTCCAGGTGATAATATCATTATGTTTTAAAACATAATTTGTATACGGCTTAGCAGTATCACTTAAATTATTATAATCTTGACATCTCATAGTAGTTAAATCCAAATACGTGTATTTGTATACATCATATCCTGAATATAGAGTGGTGTCATTTACTTCAAAACTTTTAACAGCTTTCATTTCAAGAATTACAGCACTATCTTTGAATAAAATTACATTTTCTGTAATCGGGCGATCTGGAATAAAATAATAGTAGTTAAGTACTCCTGCCTTATTTATTTTTTGGGCTGAGCACGAATTAATAGTTATTAATAAAGAAAAAAATATAATAAAACTAATTACTGGTGACATTTTGTTAAATTATGCCTCCTGGTGAAAAAATATAGATGCCTGTAATAGCTTTACTTTCACATGAATTTCAAACCTATTACCTTGATTAGGATAAGTTGTTTTCCCTTGAAAAGACATAGTTGCCGATGTGTTAGGGTTATTTATAGTATAAATATTAGAATGAGTGTTATAGATAATATACCATGAATGCCAAGTGGCACTATGTGAAGCATTTGAAAAAATGATAGCGCTGCCCGGAGGATTATTGTAAGAAATTGAACTAAAAACATTATTAGCTGGTTGGCTTGAAAATCTAGTTCCTATTAAATGATATCCAGCAAACATTTCCCACATTTCTTGACTATTACTTTTATGTTTTACTAAAAAAACATGATCCATTTCACTTTGCTCACCAATTGGCGCTCCGGGTGGTGTTTCACCTGTGCCGCCACCACCTCCAGTTTGCTGACATTCTGTGTATAAAAATGTTTCAAATATTTCATAAGTTCCATCTGAATAATAAATCGTTGTTACTAAATACCAATCAATACAAATAGGATCATCTACAGCTGAATTTTGAGCTCGACCTTGCCATAATCGAAATTCTTTTTGAATTCCATCATCTATATCCATTTCATATTGTTTAACATCATCCAATGTTACCAAAGTAAATGTCCCATCAACAGGAAAGGTTTGATGTGTAAAATATTTTGAAAAAGCATCTGTAGGTAATTGAAAATTAGTTGCATTTTCTGGATAGAAAAAAACTAAATCTCCACGTTTAAGTATACCTCTATAATCTTCTACTAAGATTAAAAATTGAAGAGGTGTTGCTAAACTTGTATCAATACAATTACTAAAAGTATCAGCTAATAAGGGAACTATAATCAAGTTGCTATTATCATTTAGACGTTCTGCATATATATTTGCATCTTGCATATTGTCCAAAATGTTAGTTATAACTAAATTTCTCCGTGCAGAAGTATTAGTTTGTTGGTCTTCTAACCAATCTCTTATGTAGCTAGCATTTATCGTACTTGTTCTGGTATGTTGTTGATCTTTTTCAGATTTCGAATTTAGGACTATCTCTTTTACAGAAGTGGACAGGATTTCTTTTTTACAACCTGTAGCAACAAAAACGAGCAGAAAAAAGAAACAAACAAAAATTCTTGAAATTATTGTTTTAATTGATTGTTTTAAATAGAAAACATTAATCATATTAAATATTTATGTTACTAAATATATGAATATTATAATAACCCAAGGTTTTATTAATTTAAAAAAATGTTTTAATGTATTATAAACTTTGTAAGAAAGTTTTAGACATGTAAGGATAGTTGTAATTCCAACTTTCAATGAAACTATGATAATGCTAAGAAGAAAAATCAAAATCATATTGAAAAATGATGATTAATATTTCATAAGAAACTCCCTTTCGCCAATTAGATAAACTTCTCGAAATATCAGGTTTATGGGAACGCTTGAATATTAAAGTGAACTAATATAAAATTTGTGAGAGGATAATTGATTAGTCATAAAAAAGTGGTAAAGAAAATTTTGTTTAATAAGAGGATCATGAAACTGGTAATAGATATACCAGTAGCTTTTAGTATTTGATTTATTAATTTTCCCATTGCAAGGATGCATCTTTAAATCAGTGCAATAACATTCAAAGAAAGTTCAATCATTTTAGTAGCAATAAATTGTTAACGATGCCACTGATATAAATAAAAAAGCTTAACTCCTGTTAATCAGGAATTAAGCTATGTATCGAGGAGCAGACTTGAACTGCCGACCTTCGGGTTATGAATCCGATGCTCTAACCAGCTGAGCTACCTCGACTTTCAGACGGGGTGCAAAAATAGTAAATTTCATTTGTTTAAGAAATGAATTTATAACTCAGCTGCCAGGTTATTATTGACGGTTTTTGAAATGATCCCGCACTTTTGCTATCATTTGAGGATCCGTTAACTGATCTGCTGTTTCTATACTGATCTTCTTATTGTTGAATTGCGAATCATCCCCTAAATGATTGTGAAACTGTTCCTGCGATTTACCCGGGCCAAACAACAATATCTCATCATATTTCATGAGCAGACCGGAAAGCGATTTGAAAAATTTCAAATTTTCAGACTGACGTGCATTATTTATCGAATGCTCACTACCGCCTCCATGATTTTCCTTTGTTTTTATTTTGTCCTGAATACTGTATTCATCATCATCAGTATTCTTTGCAATTACCATAGCATTATTATTATCCAGCCAAACACCGGCAAAATGCTTTTTATCATTATTTTTCATAAAGTATATTTTTATTATGAGCGTTCAAAATTGATTACTGCAATATATAAAATCTTACATGATTTAATATAAAGCTTATCGAATTCATACTTTTTAAGTATCAATTCCATTTAAATTATTTATTTTGAAAATGCCTGTTTCAAAGCCTTACTAACTACGTTCTGAGCTTGTTTTGCTTCAGGCAAGATGGCAGCCATTCCAAAAAATTCATGAGTTACTCCATTGTATAACTGATAAGTTGTTGATACACCTGCAGCTTTTAGTTTATCGTCAAGTAATTTACCTTCACTTTGAAGCGGATCAATTTCTGCACCTATAATTGTTGTGGAAGGTAATCCTTTGAGGTTGGCATTAACAAGAGAGATCATAGGATTTTTGCCATCTGTTGAACTTCTTAAATAATGTTTAAAAAACCATGACATCAAAGGCCTGTCCAATGGTTTGGCCATTGCATACTTTTCATAAGATGCACTTGTAGTATCATAGTTAGCAATAGGATAAATTAAAACCTGGTGTAATGGCATTTTAAATCCTTTATCTCTTGCCATCATACTTACAGCAGCCGCAAGATTACCCCCTGCACTTTCGCCAACTACTGCAACCCGTGATGAATCTCCTTTTATAGAAGCTGCATTTTTAATAACCCATTCATATGCTGCATAAGAATCATTGTGTGCTGTAGGAAATTTAAATTCCGGGCCTTGCCTGTAAGCAACTGAAACCACTATAGCATCAACCATAGAAGACAGGCTTTCAGCTGAGGCATTGTAGGTATTTAGATCTGCTATAACCCAACCACCTCCATGATAATACACAATAACCGGGTAACTATCTTTTCCGGTTTTTGGAGTATAAATTCTAACAGGGATTTGTCCGCCTGCTATAGGAATTAATCTTGCTACTGTATCAACATTCATGGGAGGTACCTGTATACTATATTCTTTGATAACATCATTCGCCGCTGTGGCCGGAGAAGGTTTTGTTCTTACTTCCTGCGGTGTAAGAGTGTGCAATGGAGGATTATTATAACTCGCTAATTTTTCCATAACTACCTGCATAGGAGCCGTAATGTTTTCGCCCCATGTGGGTTTAGGGCCGCTTGGTTTAAATTCTTTTTCATTTGTGATTGTATTACCAGAAGAATCAACAGACGTAGTATTGGTATTTGATGATGATTTTTTTTCAGAACATGAAAAAATGGTTACAGCTATTATTGAAAAAGCAATTGCTGTTCTTTTAAAAAAAAGTAACATTTGATAAGATTTGATTATGAGTGATTCTTTTATGTATTATCGTTGTAAAAAGGAGATAAGTATGCCAGAAAGTAAAAATATCCGGTTATATAGAGAATCAGTTAAAAAATAATTTAGTGAGGTATAATTTTCTCAATTCAGAAAATCACTATTGAAAAATACTTTTCCCAGTCCTTTTTTTTATACCCCAATAAGAATGTTCTAACATGGCATAATATTTACATCATGATAATGCATCATAATAAATTAAACAAAATGGATAAAAACAAATCTGAAAACGCAGAAGAGGAAAATAAACATTCGGAGAAAAAAGAAGAAAATGTGCGTGATCTGAAAAAGGAATCTACAGATGATCAGGCCACTCACAAAGGTTATAATGAAAAAAATCCTGCTCAACCCCAGGGATCTTTTACTCCCGATTCTAAACCCGGTAAATAATATTTTATGCAAAGAGACGGAGCAACAGAAAGTATATGGCAATCTGTTACAGGAGAAAAAATAAATTCAAAATTTCCGGTAGATGAAATTTTTGATGTAGCAATTATAGGAGCAGGGATTACCGGAATATCTTCTGCTATTCAGTTACAACGTGCAGGTAAAAAATGTATTATTATTGAAGCAGCAAATATTGCCTTTGGAACAAGTGGAGGTACAACGGCCCATCTTAATACTTTTTTTGATAGTCCTTACAACGAAGTGATAGAAAATTTTGGAGAAGAAAATGCCAAGTTGCTGGCAGAAGGTGGAAAGGAAGCTATACAAACAATAAAAAATATTATTTCTTCCGCTAAAATTGAATGTGGATATGCGGACAGGACAGGTTATGTATTTTCTGTTGAAGAGAAGCAGGACAAAGAACTGGAAAAATTAGTAAAATCAACCCAGCAGGTTGGGCTTCCAATGGATTTCATAAACGACAATCCTTTTCCTATACCTTATTTAAAAATTGCAGCAATAGAAGATCAGGCCCAGTTTCATCCGACACAATATATTTTTGGTTTAGCCAGAACATTTATTGAGAATGGCGGACTGATCATTGAAGATTGCAGAGCCACAGGAATTGAAGAAGAAGAAATATTAACTATTAATACTTCCTTGGGCAGCATTAAAAGCCGGAATGCGATTTATGCAACACATATTCCTCCTGGAGTTAATATTTTACATTTCAGAAATCCTCCTTATCGCAGTTATGCTATGGCCCTGATCTTAAAAGACGGGAAATATCCGCAGGCTTTGGGATATGATATGTGTGACCCTTATCATTATTACAGATCACAGGTGATCGATGGACAGGAATATTTAATTGCAGGTGGAGAAGATCATAAAACAGGCCATGACGAAAACACAGAACATTGTTTTCGTAATTTAGAAAGTTATGTACGTAAATATTTTGATGTGGAATCCGTAGCATTTAAATGGTCATCTCAATATTATATACCTGCCGATGGTTTGCCTTATATCGGGCATCTGCCCGGAAACCGCGAAAATATTTATTGCGCCACAGGTTTCAATGGTAATGGAATGATACTGGGTACACTTTCCGGAAATATTTTATCAGACCTGATAACAAACGGAAAAAGCAAATATAAAAACCTCTTTGATCCTGCACGTGTAAAACCAGTTGCAGGATTTGTGAATTTTGTAAAAGAAGCAGCAGATGTTGTAACTCACTTTATTGGCGATAAAATAAAAACAGAAAAGATAAGTTCTTTGTCAGAGCTCGCAGCTGGTGAGGCTAAAGTGGTAAAATATGAAGGCCACACACTTGCTTTATATAAAGATGAGCAACATAATATTCATGCTGTTAACTCTGCCTGTACTCATATAAAATGTACGGTAGCCTGGAACAATGCCGAAAAATCCTGGGATTGCCCTTGTCACGGTTCCCGCTTTTCTTTTGATGGCAAAGTACTAACTGGTCCTGCCAGGAAAGACCTGGAAAAACTGGATATATAAAAATTTAAATTGAGGACATTCATGTACCCGGTGATTTATTTATTCTCGGCTTCCAGGGTATTTCTTCAATCCCTAATAAATGACCGGCATATCTTGAAAGCATAAATAAATAATCACTTAACCTGTTGAGATATTTTATTATTAAAGGTGATACTTCTTCATCATGTAACTGCAAATGAACACAAATTCTCTCAGCCCTCCGGCAGATACATCTGCCTACGTGAATTGTAGAAACAGTAACATGACCTCCGGGCAGAATAAAATTTTTCATTTCCGGTAAAACCTCGCTCATCCTGTCAATCTCTTTTTCTAATAATTCTACATCTTCATTTTTAAGATCGGGTATTTTCATCCTGGTTTCTTTCTTAGGATCACAGGCTAAGGCAGAACCTATTGTAAATAAACGATCCTGTATCTCCCGTAAAATATCTTTACAATTTTTATCTTCAACTGTATCATAGATAAGCCCTATAAATGAATTTAGTTCATCTATGGTTCCATAACTTTCAATGCGAAGATGACTTTTAGAAACCTTGGTTCCCCCGATCAGACTGGTTTGGCCAAGATCCCCTGTTTTAGTATAAATTTTAAATCCCATTCCCGTAATAAATTAATGAGTGATCAACTGGGAGATCAAAGAAGGCTTCTCGTTTATCTTATCAGTCTCCACTACTCCATCCCGTAAGCGAATAATTCTATGAGCGAAAGTAGAAATATCTTCTTCATGTGTTACCAGGATAACAGTATTGCCATCTGAGTGAATTTTTCCCAGAATATCCATTATCTCATAAGAAGTTTTTGAATCAAGGTTACCAGTTGGTTCGTCAGCTAATATAATAGCAGGATTATTTATTAAGGCCCTCGCTATAGCAACACGCTGGCATTGGCCACCACTCAATTCATTTGGTTTATGATGCATCCTGTCTTCCAGCTTTACTTTACTGAGTACAGACTCAGCTCTTTCTACTCTTTCTTTTTTACTTACGCCTGCATACACCAACGGAAGGGCAACGTTTTCTGCAGCGGAAAGACGGGGAAGCAAATTAAATTGCTGAAAAACAAAACCAATTTCCTTATTTCTTACAGCTGCAAGATCATTATCTACCATTCTGCTTACATCGTTTCCATTCAAGATATATTTTCCGGATGTAGGCGAGTCCAGGCATCCAAGTATATTCATTAATGTTGATTTTCCGGAACCACTTGGTCCCATCAGGGCTACGTATTCATTTTTAGAAATATCCAGCGTAATACCTTTTAAAACCGGCAGTTCCTGTTTTCCTAAATAATAACTTTTACAAATGTTTTCTAAATGAAGTATTGCACTCATATTTTATTCTATTGTTTATTAATAACCTTCGGCACTTTAAAATATTGCTGATCTTTAACAGGAGCATTCAATAAAGCATCCTCACGGCTGCACATACCCGATATTTCATCTTTTCTGAAAACATTTGAGTTCTCCGTAATATGCAGCAAAGGATCAATACCTGTAGTATCCAATTCATTTAATTTTTCAACAAAAAGGATCATTTTTTCAAGGTCACTCTTAATTTCGATTTTTTCTACATCATCAAATCTCAGTCTGGCTAGTAAGGCAAGCTTCTCCACCAATGCATCGTTGATTTTCATAAAACAAAAGTAAAGGATTAAGATTTCCTAATAACTGAATTATATAAATGGAGAATCAATCAGAGAGAGCAAAATTAATAAGCTATCAGGTTTTATTATCTTCGCTTTTTAATTATACAATGAATGTAAACCGACTGCCTGTGAGTGATATTCCTATTTCATCTAATATTGTTATGAGTGGTATCCGGCCTACAGGATTTCTTCATTTGGGAAATTACTTTGGGGCTATACGCAATTATATAAAAATGCAGGATGAGTTTACCTGTTTTTTTATGGTGGCAGACCTTCATTCCCTAACTACCCACCCCGATACAAAATTATTAAAAGCTAATGTGCACAGGGTTTTGGCTGAAAATATCGCCTGTGGACTTGATCCTGAAAAAGCAACTATATATTGCCAGAGCCATATTCCGGAAACTTCGGAATTATACCTTTACTTAAATATGCTTTCTTATAAAGGTGAATTGGAAAAAACGGTAACCTTTAAAGAAAAGGCGAGGCTCAATCCTGAAAATATAAATGCTGGATTACTTACTTATCCTGTACTCCAGGCCGCAGATATATTATTACACCGTGCAAAATATGTCCCCGTAGGAAAAGACCAGGAACAACACCTGGAAATGGCGAGAACTTTTGCAAACAGATTCAATCATCGTTACGGAGATGTTTTTCCTGAACCTAAAGCTTTTAATTATGATGAAGATCTGATTAAAGTTCCTGGATTAGATGGAACAGGAAAAATGAGTAAAAGTGAAAATCAAATGGCAACATTGTATATGTCAGATGATGATGATACGATCAGAAAAAAAATAAGAAAGGCTAAAAGCGATGTAAGTCCGGCTGATGAAAATGCTTCAATGCCTGATTCTGTGCGCAACCTGTTTTTGCTTATGAGCCTGGTAAGCGAACGATCAGTTATTCAGCAATTTGAAACAGCTTATAATAACAAGGCTATCAGATATGGTGATCTTAAAGAACAATTAAGTGAGGATATGGTAAAATTTCTCACCCCGATCCGCAATAAAGCAAATGAAATCCTGAACGATGAAAAATATCTGGAAGAATTGATGGAAAAAGGGGCAACTGTTGCCAGGAAAAGCGCAGGGGATACTATGCAGATCGTTAGAGAATCTATGGGTTTGAACTATTTTTAGACCTTGTTCTAAATGTTTTTTAAAGTATGATAGTGTAATAAAGATTTCATACTTTCATTTGCCAGAGAAATTGAGGATAATATTTGTAATATTTAAAAAAACCATACAGGTTAGGGCAAAATGGCCAGAATAAAAAAACCAAAACATATAGCGATAGCCGGTAACATAGGTGCCGGTAAAACTACTCTCACAGAGCTTCTTAGCAAACATTATAAATGGATTCCCCAATTTGAGGATGTTGATCATAATCCATACCTGAATGATTTTTATGAGGATATGCCCAGGTGGAGTTTTAATCTGCAGATATTTTTTTTAAACAGTCGGCTTAAACAATTGCTCGAAATACAAAGAGGTACGGAAACTATAATACAGGACAGGACCATTTATGAGGATGCAAATATTTTTGCTCCTAATCTGCATGACATGGGCCTGATGGGTAAACGGGACTTTGATAATTATTATAAGTTCTTTGAAACCCTGAAAACAATGGTAAAGCCTCCCGATCTGCTTATTTATTTAAAGGCTTCTGTGCCAACACTGGTAGGTCAGATACAGAAAAGAGGAAGGGAATATGAAGAAAATATAAGGCTCGATTATTTGAAAAAATTAAACGAACTATATAATTCATGGATAGACAATTACAAGGAAGGTCCATTGTTGATAATAGATGCAGACAATACTAAGTTTTCTGAGAACGAGGAACACCTTGGGCAGGTGATATCAAAAATTGATTCTACTTTGTTTGGATTATTTTAAGAGAAATTTTTTTTCCGGAATATTTAAATTCTAATCTATCAGTTGATTTTTCATTGCATAGAATACCAGTCCGACTGAGTTTTTAACTCCAAATCTTTCCATTAAACGATCTTTTATCGCTTCAACTGTTCTGGCACTTATATCCATTTTTAATGCTATTTCAGTTGCGGTGAATTCCATACAAACCAGGGTAAGCACTTCTTTTTCCCTGTCGCTCAATACTACTTCTGAGGTAAGGCTTGGATTAAATTTCTGTTTGCTGTAATTTTTTTTGATGAGGACTTTATTTACGAAAGGATTGAGATAAAATCCGGTACGCATTACATCCATGATAGCTCTTTTAATTTCTGAGGGATCTGTGCTTTTCAATAAATATCCGGCAGCTCCGCAATCCATTAAATGGCCTACGAACCTTTCATCTTCATACATGGTGAGTATGATCACTCTTATACTGGGATAATTTTTTGTAATAATCTTGGTAGCATCGATACCATCTTTCTTTGGCATTTTAAGATCGCATAAGATCACGTCTGGCAAAGCGCCAGGAATTTTCTCTATAAGGTCATCGCCATTATCTGCTTCCATTATAAATTTAATGTTGGCATAGGTCCTCATGGAAAGTATAACACCTTTCCTGAAGATCTTATGATCATCAGCAATGGCAACTTTAATTTGGCTTGTTTCCATAACTAAATTAAAAATAAGTACAATACTGCACTAAATTTTACGGATAAGGATTTTATTGATCAATATATTTAAACAATCGTATTCTTAGGAACTTCCAAAGTAACTTTATAATAAGTCTGGCTGGAATCAATTTCAAAAAATATTCTTCCATTCAACACTTTCATCCTGCTGGCAATATTTTTCAATCCAAGGCCATGAGTATTGTGATTCAGTTTGTCAAATTCAGATTGAACTATTCCTTTACCATCATGATGCAATCTTAAATACAGATGATTCCCATTTGCATTTTGAGTAAGATGAATAAATCCTGCATTACTATGCTTTAGTATATTATTTACCAGTTCCTGGATGATACGAAATACCAACAATTCAGCATCCACTTTTAATCTTTCACGGTAATCATGAAAACGCGCACTTGCATTAACACTACCACTACCGCTTATTTTTTGAAAAAGATCGGTTGTCGCACTTTCAAGCCCGAAGTTTTTTAGTGTCGGTGGCATTAGACTGTGACTAATATTTCTCACAAGTAATATAGCATCGTCTATGATCTGCTTTGCACTTAATATACTCTGGAGTTGCTGGGCTTTTTCCTGGTTCACTAAATTTTCATTCAGGTAAAGCCGGGCAGTTGCTAAAAGCGGGCCGGCGTCATCATGAAGATCAGCGGCTATACGCTGCCTTTCTTCTTCCTGGAAACGGATGGAGGCATTCAATAAAATCTGTTGCTTTTCTCCTTCCAGTTTTTTCATTTGCAACTGGTAACGAATAACTTTACGCTGGTGGAAAATTACAAATACAATTATCCCAATTGCCAGGATCAGCATTGCCAGTGTACCCACAAACATCAATCGCGGTATCCCCGATGTATCCTGCACTTGTAAAAAGAACATACGGGCTTAGTTGTTTTTATAATTGGTTAGTGAAAATTCATCAAGGTTTACATCATTGGGGATATTAAGGCTCTCGTCAGTACCCTCAGGTTGTTCATTTGCAAACATGGCGAGGCATAATATTATATTCTTTGTAATAGTAATGAAACTATAAATCAATTTCATCTGAGATTTGAATTCAGAATCATAACTTGATTTTGAGAAAATTAAAACAAAAAAATTACCGGTAAAATAAGTAAAAAGAGCTACACATATCCAAAAACTGATGTTTTGATATAATGGATATAAAACAACCGTTTGCATTTTTTCATAAAAAAAATATATTATGAAAATTATAAATGCAAAGAATTCAATAATTAATGGATAATTACTAAATGTATTTGCACCTATAATATAAAAATCATAAATTGAAAATAATACAAATGGAATAATGGAGTATAAAATAATTTTTTTAAGAATTCCAATTCTTAAAAAATTGTAAATCAATAAAGAGAATAAACAATATTCAAAAATTACATAAACTCTTAGAGTTATTAAGTATACAATTTGAGATTTATATACATATATTGAAATAATACAAATTAAGGCAAATAAAGCAAGTACAATTGTATATATAAAAAATACCCTTAATCCTTTTGTATTTAACTTTTTATAAAATAAAATACAAAATATTAAAGGTAAAAATTCGGTAAGAAAAGTGAGATATTTTAAATCTTTCAGGATTCTGTTAGTTTATGGTTTTCAAATGTAACTAACAGTTTTCCAAAATCAAAATTTAGTTATCAAAACAATTCTAAAAGTAATTCAAGTAGATCAAGTACTCCGCCTAGCATAACAAATGTTTTATGTGGTTATAAATAAATTCTAATGCAACTTCTAACTTATCTACATATTTAACTATGGGTGTGTAAAACATCGTATTTATACGTTATTTACTCAAACCCGTTACTACAACACATTTGAGCCCCAAATTCTTTTCAAAACAGCAAATAAATTAGGGTAAATCTACGAAAAAATAATAGTAAAATTACTGTGGAATTTTATCGTATGTTTACGACGGAGTCTTACTACTTATAGTGAAATCAAAATTTTTCCAGTTTTTTTTAAACTATATACTTATATGAATTTTAGGTTTATTGGATTTATATTGAGAATTAAGCAATATGTAGTTTTCATTTTCGTTAAAGGGTACGTATAATTACGAGGTAAAAACCCATTGTAAGACCTGGTTATCAAATACATAACACAAGAAAATAAATAAATACTACCAAATCACTTGAATATTTACAACGTAAAAATGTAACTTGATACTTCTTACTAACCCTAAGTTCCAATAATGTCTACTGAAACTCTCATTAAGATCGCTATCGCAGATGATCATAAAATATTCCGGGACGGTATAAAAATGGCTCTTTCCGGAAAACACAATCTCAAAATGTTATGGGAAGCAGAAGATGGTAAGGATATGATGCATAAGATTGCCATCAAAAAGCCTGAGGTGCTTTTAATGGACATTAGGATGCCAGAAATCGATGGAATAAACGGGATTCAGCTTATCCGTAAAGAATTTGAAGATATAAAGATTATTGTGCTTACCATGTACGACGATCAGCAAATGATCAGTAAGATGATGGAAATGGGTGCCAATGCATATTTAACTAAAACCACCGATCCCGAAGAGATCTATGAGGCCATTCTTACCTGCATGAATGATGACTTCTATTTTAACGAGTTAGTGAATAAAGCAGTAATGGGAAAACTGATGCAGAAAAAGAATGTGCGTCAGCATTATGGTACTAATACTCCAATAAATTTTAATGAAAAGGAGATCAAGATCCTGCAGCTCCTGGCAGAGGATAAAACTACCGAAGAAATTTCCAAAATCATATTTTTAAGTCCACGAACCATAGAAACCATCCGGCAAAATATGAAGACGAAGGTGAATGCAAAGACAATTGGTGGTCTTATCATGTACGGCATGCGCAATAAACTGATCGAATAGGGATCTAAAAGGTTACAATTCCATTTTTAACGGCATAAATAGCCAACCCTACCCTGCTTTTCACATCCAGCTTATCAAACAAACTATCCCGGTAGCCATCAATAGCCCTGGGCGTCATTAACATTTTCTGTGCAATAGCTTTGTAAGTAAGGTCGGTACTGGCCATTTTTAAAAACTCTATTTCTGTTTCATTTAAGAGTGCTTTTTCAATGGATGTTTGCGATGTATGGTTTTTTTGAAAAAAAGAAGCAAGCTTACCAGTTGTATTGTGGGAATAATAATATCCATTGTCTGCGACGGATAATATTGCAGTTCGCAACTCAGAAGGGTGAATGTCTTTTTTTAAAAAACCCCTTACCCCTAATTGCAAAAGGCGGATCAGCGCTATTTCTGAATCATACATGGTTAATGTAAGAATTTTTATTTCTGGGTGATTTTGGTAAAGCCACTTCGCCGTATCATATCCATCCATGATGGGCATATTAAGATCCAGTAAAACCAGGTCTGGCAAATTACCCTGTTCAATCCTTTCTTTTAATTCTATACCATTACCCGCTACTCCAATCACTTTGCACTCATCAAAAGAATTTATCAGTACTGCGAGAGCGTCCCTGAGTAAAATGTGATCGTCTGCCAGGATAACTTTACACTGCTGCTTTGTATTCATGTATCGGAATTTTGATTGTTATTGTAGTACCGTTTTTAGAATTGCTGTCTATACTAAATTCACCATTTAACATCATAGCTCTTTTTGACATATTCTTTAATCCAATACCATTTTCAGTTGCCCTATCATTAGAAAATCCGGTACCATTATCCTTTACCTTTAGTATTAAAAAAGCATCATCAAAATGAATACTGATATTTATTAAGCTTGCAGAAGAATGCTTTACAATATTGTTCAATGCTTCCTGTACTATTCTGAATAAAACCAACTCAGTGTGTGCATCCAAAAAAACTGAATTGCCAGTAACGATTAATTTGATATTATATAGAGCCAGTTTAGTAAGCTGGGCCACTTCAAATTCCAAAGCTTTTATCAGTCCATTTTGCATGATCAATTCAGAACTCATACTCCGGCTTATATCACTGAGATCATTAATGGCTTCCCCGATCATGGTAATTGCCGTATTAACTTTATTAATCTGCCCGTTTAATTGATCGGGGTTTAAGGTGTTTAAGTTGAGTTTAGCTAATGTTAGTTTTTGTCCGATACTGTCGTGTATCTCCCGGGAAATATTCTGAAACGTTTGTTCCTGGATCTCTAACTGAGATTGTAAAAGATTGTTTTGATGAACAACTTTTAGCTCTTCTAATTCTTTAAAATAAGCATGTTGCTTTTTCTGATAGCGATAAATAATTACAGTAATAAATGTAATAAGTATTAAAATAATTAAAGTGCATAAAATTATAAATATTATAATTCCTTTCGCTGAAGCGTTTTGCATAAAAAAGCTTTTATGAAAAATATATGCATAAGGGAATAGCCAACACCAGCAATTAATATCAACAAGTAAAAAAGGCTATTAGAAATAAATTGAAAGAGATATTGTTGAAAAGCATAAAAAGGTATTGTAATTCCCATTCCTAAAAACACTCCGCTAATTATCCAAAAAAAAGGTTCCTCCTTAAGGGCAATTACTGGAGTAGTGTTCAACAATTTATAATAAAAATTTATACAAAATATTACTAAAAAAGTATTAGTTAAGAAAAACGAATTATAAGTAGAATTTATATAATCATAAACTTGTACGCATAATAATATTATAAAAAAAACTATGAATAATATTTTTTCTAAATTAAAAAAGTCATGATTGTTTAATACTTTAAAAATAAAGAAGGCAAGAAATGTGTAGTGAAATAGTAAAGAAAACCTATTTAGGTAATAATAAAAATACAGAGGTGTAATTTTAAAGAAATTAAGCCAAAAAAAAATAATTACAATTAAACCAATTAAAGGATACCAATAAAACCTTTTTAAGTAAGATGGTAAAAAAAAATTTCTTGAAGCGTAGAACGAAATTATAAAACTAAATAAATAAAAAATCTGGCTTATAGAAATCGCAACATCTAATTCTGTCCGTGTCATTTGTAAGATTAATAAATATTTACAATCCCATAAAGTTTAAAAGACCCTACAATCACGTTATTTTCCCCCGCTCTAAAAAATAAACTTATAGTATATTCCCTTTCTTAAACTCACGTAAATACACGCTATATTCATTTGAAATATAATTCGAACTTACATTTTACGTTATAGTTAAGTAGTTGAAGCTTACCACTCTCATTAAACTACAGAAATTATTATTAATTTCGCTTTCGAATTATGAAACCAGATCAAACAGAACCCATCAGAGTTATTATAGCCGATGACCATGTTTTATACCGTGCCGGCGTGAAAACAGCCCTCAGTACAAAAAAAGACGTGAAAGTGATCGCTGAGGCGGATAACGGCATGCATTTGCTTAACCTTATCAAATCTATTCCCGCAGATGTAATTTTGCTGGATATTCAAATGCCCGTTATGGACGGGATTGCCACCCTTCCAGAAATAAAAAAAATCCTTCCCAATTGTAAGGTTATCATGCTTACCATGGTGGAAGACCATAGTATGATCACCCGGTTGATGGAACTGGGAGCCAATAGTTACCTGACTAAAACCAGTGATATTGAGATCATTTACGAAGCCATCACTACCTGTTTTGAACAGGAATATTATTTTAACGCCCTTACAAATAAAGCTTTACTTACTAATTTAAAGCAACGCAATATTCCTACCCCACAACAACTCGTGCCCCAGGAAGCCAATCTCAATGATAAAGAAACAACCATACTTCGCCTGATGTGCGAAGAAAAAAGCACTAAAGAGATAGCAGACATGGTTGACCTTAGTCCACGTACTGTTGAAGCCATAAGAGATAAGCTTAAAGTAAAGACGGGTGCAAAAAGTACTGCCGGATTGATCATGTACGCCGTTAGGCATAAGATCATAGAAGAAATTTAATCTGAAGACCTACACCGCTTCTTATTAAAAGTAATTCACTTTTAAATCCATAAAGGAGTAAGACTGCAGGCGATACTTACCTTTGGAGTACAATGGCTTATTTTAATTACAATGGTAAATTTTATACCGAATCTTCCCTGGTCTTTGGGCCCGACAACCGCTCCCTTCGTTATGGTGATGGCTTATTTGAAACTTTAAAATGTATTGATGGTGATCTTATATTCATCGATGAACATTTTTCCCGTTTGTGGAAAGGCATGAAATTGTTTCAATTTGAGATCCCAAAACTTTTTACTCCTGATCTTTTACAGGATCAGATAATCCAGCTAATTAATAAAAACAAGATCACCTCAGCCAGGATCAGAATTACAGTCGCCAGAGGAAATGGAGGATTGTATGATTTCAAAAATCAATTTCAATATTTTATTCAATGTTGGGAAATTGAAAAAAGTTTAGGGAGATGGAATGAAAACGGATTACAGGTTACTGTTTTTCATGATGCAAAAAAAATGGCCGATAATTTCTCTAACTGTAAACACAACAATTATCTTCCTTATTTTATGGGTGCATTGTTTGCAAAAAAACATAAGTGCAATGATGCTATCATTTTAAATAATAATGACCGGATCTGCGACAGCCCAATAGCGAATATATTTATAATAAAAGACGGCAATTTATCAACACCCTCTTTGCAGGAAGGTTGTGTTAATGGAATATTCCGAAAGTTTTTAATTCATTCCCTTCCAGATCATGGTTTTCCGGTTAATGAATCTGCTGTAACCAGAGAAATGTTGCAGAATGCAGATGAAGTGTTTTTTACTAATTCCATATTCAATATCAGGTGGGTTTCCAATGTGGACAATACATCTTATACTAACAAGATAACAAGGGAAATATATAACATCCTTTTAGAAACAAACCCCTCGGTTTTTTGTTAAGATTTTATGGATAAACCAATAGTAAATATTTTCTGGTTTAGAAGAGATCTGCGGCTGGATGACAATGCCGGTCTATATTATGCTCTTAAAAGCAAGTTTCCTGTAATCCCTCTATTTGTATTTGATACTAATATTCTTGATATACTTGAAGACAGGTCCGATCCACGTGTTTCATTTATCCACTCTTCAATTTTAAATTTAAAAATACATCTGGAAAAAACCGGGTCCACTCCTGAAGTTCACTATGGAATACCGCTTAATATTTTCAAACTCCTGGTTAGCAAATACAGGATAAATACCGTTTTTACAAATCACGATTATGAACCTTATGCTACAGAAAGGGATAATGAAATAAAAGATTATTTACATACTTATGATATACTTTTTAAAACCTGTAAGGACCAGGTAATATTTGAAAAAAATGAAATAATAAAAGATGACGGTAAGCCTTACACGATATTTACTCCTTACAGCAGAAAATGGCTCGCAACTTTAAATGAATTCTATTTAAAAAGTTACCCTTCCGAAAAACTTATAGAAATTTTTTATAAACAACCTCCTCTCCCTTTTCCAACACTGCAAGAGATTGGATTCAAAGCATCAGGCCGGTATTTTCCACCCAACCAGGTGGATGAAGAGTTAGTAAAACAATACGGTGAACAAAGAAACTTTCCCGGTACAGAAGGAACATCCAGGATAGGTATACACCTTCGTTTTGGAACCATTAGCATCAGGCAATTGGTTAGTCGCACCAAAGAATTATCCGGTGTTTATTTAAATGAACTTATATGGAGAGATTTTTACCAGGCTATATTATGGCATTTTCCAAAGGTTGGCAAAGGAGCCTCATTTAAACCAGCTTATGATAATATAAAATGGAGAAATGATGAAGGTGAATTTGAAAAATGGTGCAATGGCCAAACTGGTTATCCCATTGTGGATGCAGGCATGCGGGAATTAAATGAAACAGGTTTTATGCACAACAGGGTAAGAATGGTAACTGCTTCTTTTCTTTGTAAACACTTACTGATTGACTGGCGGTTAGGAGAAGCTTATTTTGCAGAAAAATTACTGGATTACGATCTTGCCGCCAATAACGGTGGCTGGCAATGGGCATCCGGGAGCGGATGTGATTCAGCGCCCTATTTCAGAATATTTAATCCTTACCTGCAAACAAAGAAATTTGATTCACAATTAGTTTATATAAAAACATGGGTTCCTGAATTCCAGGAATTCTCTTATCTTAAACCTATTGTTGAACATGAATTTGCAAGAAAGCGTTGCCTGGAAGTATATAGCCAGGGCATTCAGCAACATAATTAATTATTGCGTTCTTTCCTTTAATACTTGCTGTTACTAGTTAATCTACTGTATCTCTTTTATAATTTTATAAATTTCCTGTTAATTACTGCTTAATAACTTTAACCTTACGGGGAACAAAGTATCTTAGTCTTTCTTTTGAAACTGAAAATGAAAATGTACCGGCGATTATTATTGTTGATAACAGGTATTTTATGCTTTGAAGCATGTTGTTTTTCACAGGGAGTTTCATTTAAAATATCACAGAAACTTACAGATTCTGTTGTGATCCCTTTTGAATACAAACAATCTGCTATTTATCATCAATATACTTTTAATGTACTTGATAGTGTGATCGAGATCATGCGTATCAATGATTCGGTAACCATTTCTATTGATGGGTATGCACACCAGGATGAAGGAAATGATACCATAAGTAAATACCTCTCCCTTAACCGGGCATTATTTGTAAACAAATATATCTTAGGGCATGGAATTGATTCTGCCAGGATACTTTACATTATAGCTTATGGCAAATCAAAACAACTTTATAATGGTACCATAAACATGGGTATTGGTAATTGCCGAGCTGCGATCAAAATAAATTATCCGCCTCCGGGGAAAATTGCTAAAGATATTGATGGAGATAATATTATTGATTCTTTAGATACCTGTCCTGATGAGTTTGGTGAAAGATCAAGGTTGGGATGTCCGGATACAGCAGCGATCATTGTTCCTTTTGCGAGTCAGCAAGCTTCCCTGCATTCTTTAACCTACAAAGTTTTAGATAGTATTATTGCAGTTTTAAAACGTAATCCCACTTATACAATTTCAATTGAAGGCCATGCTCATAAATCAGAAGGCATCCGGGGTTTTACCGAACATCTTGCCACGGAAAGAGTGCAAATGGTAAAACAATATTTGTTATCAAGGTATATTGCGGTAACAAGAATAGATTCTATTAAAAGTATGGGAACCTCACGCCCTATTACTGCCGGCCGGAATTCCCAGGAAAAGGTCCGCAATTCAAGGGCAGTATTGTATATCAATTATCATTAAAATATTTTTTGTTCTTAGACAAAAACCGGAAGGTTATTTTTTTTTCTTTTATGTAAAGTATCAGATATCCCGATCATTTTTTTCACTGCATTTTTACCGGTTATACCAAGGCTGCGTGAGTATTCATTTACATACAGATCTATATGTTTCAGCATTATTTCCCCGCTCATCTCCTGTGCATTGTTTTTTACAAAAGCGGGCAGTTCCGGGTAGTTTGAAAAAGCAAAATCAATACTCTGCTTTATAAGTTCATCTATTTTTTTTTGAATATCATCAGATAATCGCCTGTCCACCACAATGGCCCCAAGCGGAATGGGGTTGTTTGTAGTTTGTTCCCAATATTCACCCAGGTCAGTGATCTTTATCAAACCTTTTGTATGATAAGTAAACCTGTTTTCATGTATGATAACCCCGAGCCCTTTGCACTCTGTTACAAAATTTTCAATCTCATCATAACGCATGAATACTTTGTTATATGCCTTCGGATAGGCCAGTGAAAAAAGTAAATGTGCAGTTGTGTGTTCACCGGGTATGGCAATGATACTTTCTTCAACTGACGTATTTGTTTTACTATTTCTTATAAGGAGAGGCCCTACTCCCACTCCTAAGGCACTACCGCTGTTTAACACAATATAATCGTCAAGCACCAATGGCAATACGCCATAACTTAATTTTGTAATAGATAATTTTTTCTCCAATGCCCATTGATTCAATTTTTCCACATCTTCCAATTTCTCTTCAAAAACAAAACCGTTAGTATCAATCTTCTTATTGATCAATGCATCGAATATAAAAGTATCATTGGGGCAAGGTGAAAAACCGATGCTGATAGTATGGGGCATTGCTTTAAATTATTGAATATTATATTAGATACTGGATACTGGATGCTGGGTACTGGATACTGGATACTTGATTCTTGATACTGGATACTGGATTCTTGATACTGGATACTGGATTCTTGATACTGGATACTGGATTCTGGATACTGGATTCTTGATACTGGATACTGGATTCTTGATACTGGATTCTTGATACTGGATGCTGGATACTGGATACTGGATTCTTGATACTGGATACTGGATTCTTGATACTGGATACTGGATACTGGATTCTTGACAGTAGACACTCAAGACCATGGACCATTGACTATGGACTCATATTTCACTTTTCACATTTCACATTTCACTTTTCACTTTTCACTTTTACCCTTTCACTTTTTCAATGATGATCTCCAGTTCTTTATTCAAATTTTTTATAGCTTCCTGCATTTTCCATTTACTTTTATCTCTTTCACCTACATAGTTACTTATGGATCTTAATTGTATAAAAGGAACATTTTCCTGCAGGCACACATAATGCAGTGCAGCACCTTCCATAGATTCTATTACTGGCTTAAATTGTAAAGTCATTTCACTAATAACTAGTTTCTGATCAGTTACGGTATTAACTGTTACTCCTCTTACTTTTTCATAAGGTAGGTTTATAAATATTTCACTCTCGTTAACCAACCAGCCGTTTTTGTATGGCCATTCATTCTTATCTGCCAGGCCTTCATTAAAAATATCAGAAAATCCGTTTTTAGTTTTTATTCCCAGGTCAGAAAACGTATCTGCAGATACGATAACTACTTCCCCTAATTTCATCTCATGTAAAAAGCTCCCCGCAATCCCTGCCTGAATAACAAGATCGTAATCCAGTAATTGGATACGTTTCGTAAGATGGTAAATTGCAGAGGGAGATCCTACACCTGTAATATGTATGTCCGCAGAGGGATTATTTTTTACAAAGGGTTTAATTTCTAATTCTGTAGCGGCTGCCACTAATATCTGCATCTTACAAATTTCGTAATTAAGTACCACACTTTATCCATTACTGTTACCTTTGAATAAAATTGTAACGCTTGGTTTATATTACCAGAATAGAGCATTTTAATGCAGCCCATAAGTTATTTAATCCTTTATGGGACCGGCAAAAGAATGAAGCCGTTTTTGGGAAATGTGCAAATGAGAACTGGCATGGGCATAATTTCGAATTGCATGTAACTTTAAAAGGAGTACCTGATGATGAAACAGGATTTGTGTATGATGCAAAAAAACTGAGCAGGCTTATAAAAGAGCATGTTACTGAAAAACTGGATCATAAAAACCTGAACGTTGATGTTCCATTTTTATCTGGTAAGATCTGCTCGGTAGAAAACCTGGTAATTGCGATATGGTCTCAGCTCAATCCTCACTTACCACAAACAATACAACTTCATAGTTTGAAATTGTTTGAAACCCCCAGGATATATGTAGAATATTATGGAAATTAATAAATCAGGAAGGATTTAAACATTAGTTGTCCTCCGGGTGTTTTTAGTTAGTAATTTACATAAATGAATAAAGTAGCCGTATTTCGGAAAGAACATTTTAACGCAGCTCACAGGCTCCATAATTCAGAATGGGATGAAGCTACCAATGACAAAGTATTTGGGAAATGTAACAATCCTAATTATCATGGCCATAATTACGACCTTATTGTAAAAGTTACAGGCGTACCAGATAAAAACACGGGTTTTGTAATGGATATGAAGGTGATGAGTGACCTTATCCAATCTGAAGTAATTGAAAAATTCGATCACAAAAATTTAAATGAAGATTGCCTGGAATTTAAAAATGTAAATCCTACGGCTGAAAATATAGCAGTTGTTATTTACAATTTATTAAGGGCTAAGATCAATAACGAACTTGATCTTCAGGTAAGGCTTTACGAAACAGAAAGGAATTTTGTAGAATATCCGGTGACATAAAAATTTAATAATGGCCTATAAAAAAAACGAGGTCTATGATGAAAAAGCTACTTCATCACTGATAAAAAGTTATAAAGAAATTATTCATTCATTAGGGGAAGATCCTGAGAGAGAAGGTTTGCAAAAAACGCCTGAACGCCTTGCAAAAGCAATGCAGTTCCTCACACAGGGTTATGAGCAGAATGCAAAAAATATACTCGATTCAGCTAAATTTCATGAAGATGTAAGTGAAATGATTATTGTAAAAGATATTGAATTATACAGCATGTGCGAACATCATATGTTGCCATTTTATGGTAAAGCTCACGTTGCCTATATTCCTAACGGCATTATTACAGGATTAAGTAAGTTAGCTAGAGTTGTAGATGTTTACAGTCGCAGGTTACAGGTACAGGAGAGATTGACCACACAGATATTGAATGCCATCAATGATTCTTTGCAGCCCCATGGTGTTGCAGTTGTTATCGAAGCTTCGCATCTGTGTATGATGATGCGGGGCGTACAAAAACAGAATTCAGTTACTACTACCTCTGCATTTTCTGGCCAGTTTGAAAAAAATGAGACCCGTAGTGAGTTTATGAAACTGATCAGTTCAAACCTTCATTGATATATGAAACATGCTTATGTTTTTCCGGGACAGGGAGCACAGGTTACCGGTATGGGAATGCAACTTTATGATAGTGATTCCGCAGCAGAGGAAATTTTTAATCAGGCTAATGAAATTCTCGGCTTTCGTATTTCTGATATAATGTTCACCGGCACTAATGATGATCTCAAAAAAACAAATATTACTCAACCCGCTGTATTCATACATTCTATTGCCGCATTTGCTTCAGTGAAAAATGCACAACCTGAAATGGTTGCCGGGCATTCTTTAGGAGAATTTTCTGCCCTGGTGGCAAATAATGTTTTGACATTTGAAGAGGCATTAAAATTGGTCTCAATACGCGCTGATGCTATGCAGCGTGCCTGTGAGATCAATCCTTCTGTGATGGCAGCAGTACTAGGCCTGGAGGATAAAAAAGTAGAAGACATTTGTGAAAATGTAACTTCAGAAACAGGGGAAATTGTTGTTGCCGCAAACTATAATTGCCCAGGCCAACTTGTGATCAGTGGTTCATTAAAAGGAATTGAAATCGCTTGCGAAAGATCAAAGGAAGCTGGAGCAAAAAGAGCGCTTGTTCTTCCAGTAGGCGGTGCATTTCATTCACCATTGATGTTGCCTGCAAAAGAAGAACTGGCAAGAGCTATTGATGAGATATTTTTTAAACCGCCCTCTTGTCCTATTTATCAGAATGTAGCAGCAAAAGCTATTACAGATCCTGAACAAATCAAAGCAAATCTTATCTCACAACTTAATGGACCCGTTAAATGGACACAAAGTGTGCTGTCAATGATTGCGGACGGGGCTGATCATTTTACTGAATGTGGTCCCGGAAAAGTATTGCAAGGTTTGATCCTTAAGATCAACAAGGAAATGACTGTAAATGGTATCAGTTAAGCGGTATCCTGTTACTGGAGTATTGATGTAGTTCCTTTTCTAAAAATAACATTGCCCTTGTAATCCACTGTTTCGGCCATCCATACATATGTTCCAGGGATCAGTATACCCCCATTCGTTCTGCCATCCCAACCCTTACTAAAATCTTTTGTGGAAAAAACAGGAATGCCCCATCTGTTGAATATTTTAAAATATCTATACTCTTTCATTCCCACTGCAATGGCTTTTAACAGATCATTTGTTCCATCGTTATTGGGAGTAAAAACAGTAGGCACATAAATTTCGGGGCCTTTGTAAACCTTTATTTTAATAGCATCACTTCCTTCGCAATTCATTTGAGTTTTGCCTGTTAGAATAAAGGTCATGTCGCGATCAATTAAAACTATAGGATCAGCAATATTTGCATTATTGATACCTAGTGAGGGAAACCATGAAAATCTTGTTACAGTACTGTCTCCTAACTGCTTCCCATTTAATTGGAGAGGTTGTCCTAAAGCAACAATAGTATCATTTCCGGCAAAAATCTTTACAGCCTGGGTAACTGTCACTTTTACTGTATCTTCTTTCAAAGATTCACAACCATTAAAATCTTTAACTTTCAGATAGTAACTTGTAGTTGCAGGAGGTTTTACATCTGGTTGAGCTACTGTTGAACTGCTTAAATAATTACCGGGCCTCCATGAATATTCCATTGCTCCTACTCCATTTAATTTTGTTGTACCTCCAAAACAAATGCTGGCATCTGGTCCGCCATTTGCTACTGGTGCCGGATTTACCAATACCGTAACTGAATCTATTCTTGAACAGATACCTGTTGTGGCAGTAATAATATAAGTGGTTGTTTTTACAGGAGAAGCTATAGGATTAAGTAAGGCAGAATTATTAAGAGAGGATGCCGGTGACCAAACAACGTTTTGAGCATTTGATGTTGCAGGTAAAATTGTATTGCGTCCTTCACATATAACAGGAGGTGCTCCGGTATTAAGTTGTACAGTATTTATAAAATCCACGATAACGCCATTAATAGAGGTAGTGCATAAATTACCATCCTTTATTGTAATGGTATATGTACCTGGCGGAACATTTAAAATATTGCTGTTCTGAAAAACAATTCCATCTGAAGAATACTGATATGTACCATTCCCTCCATTGGCTGTTACTGTAATATTTCCATTTATTGATCCGATACAAGTTCCTGGTGTAATCAAAGTATCCGAGATCACCAGATCAGGAAAAGACTGAGTTATCGGTACGATCAAACTATCTATACAGCCACTCGCATCACGGAAATAAACAGTATGATCGCCAGCAGGCAAATTATTAAATATTCCTGTTGACTGGTATGCGGAGTTGTTTACCGCATATTCAACAGGAGCCTGCCATTCATTCCCGGCAGAAACAATTATCTGGCCTGAAGTGCCCCCTTTGCAATTTACATTTTGAGTGGAAATAAGTTGAGGAAGTTTCCATCTCACGAAAGCTGAATCACGTGCATTACAATTTCCTAATGTGGCAGTTGCAATATAAGTGGTAAACTCAGTAACCGGTTTAGCGATAGGATTACCTATTGCTGAATTGTTCAATGTAGCAGGCGGCGTCCATTGATAGGTTGTATAACCTGGTGTGGTGTTCAATTGAAGTGTGCTGTTCCTGCAGATGATACTTGTGTCTGGAAATACTCCTAAAGTATCGTAATCGCGTATTTGGAAAATTGTGCTGTCTATTGGTAAACTTGAAGTAGAGGCACATGAAGCAAGGGAAAATACCTTTACGAATTCTATTCCTTCAGCAAGATTATCTACAATAGGAAAAACATCAACTTTTACGCTTACCTGGTTCGCAGGTATCACCACTGAAGAAGGTAAAGTCTGAACATCTGTTCCGTTTACAGCTGTGCCGGTATATTGAAGATTAACAATGAGTGGACTTGGTGAAGCGAGCGGCCTGGTTATCGTAAATGATCCCGGTACACATCCTTCTACCAGGTAACTTTCACCCTGGTTGGAAGTTTGTGTGTTATTGGTTAATGTTACAGAATTAGATGAAAGGCTTTTCGCTTCAAGAAATACGCCACTATCAAAAGCGGCATCACCATTATCGGAGATCACAATTTTTAAATGATACGTTTGGCAGGGTTGCACTCTTGCAATTGCAGTAAGTACTACAGTATGGCCATCATGCGAAAAAGTATTGCTTTTATTATCTATGTAATAACTGATATTATTGGGGCATAAAGGATCAAAGGGATCCTGTACGTTATTTACATTAAATATAGACACCGGAATGTTCGTGCCCGGAATCAATGCAATATTCTTTAATCCTGTTATACCCGGACCTGAAATAAAAAATCCGAAAGCATCATTGAATTCACAAACGTAATCCGGAGTATATTCTTCAGAACTGAATACATACCTGAATTTAATCGTATCACCCAATGGAGTAAAATCAAATTCCAATACGCATGCATCATCCATTTCAGATACAGAAACTCCGATCTCATTCGCAAGTGTGATGTCGCCGGGTAAAAACCATTGGTTATCTGCAAGAGTAAAAAAAGGTGCATTTACTCCATTATTTGTTAATGAAGAATTAGCCCTTCCTGAAGTTAAAACGATCCCACTGTCTAAATTAATATTGTTCGGCCCGTTATTTACGAAAGTTCCACTCATGAGTAAATTACCGGTGAATGAAACATTGCTTATGGAAACACCATCGCCAACAAGTTTTTGAGCAATTTCCTGGGCTGAAGTTGCAGAAGTAATATTTAATTGAGCCGAAGTGGAAAACCCGGTTAGTATAAAGAATAATACAATAATTAAACGGGGTAAATTTCTATTCATCAAATCATATTAGGATGAACAATATACTATTTTTTCCCGGTAACGATAGTTCAGCACCTACTTTATAAGTAATCATCAAATGGTAAGGGTTGCCAGAACGCTATTCATTGACCTTACTGCCTCTGCACTTTTGTTCATTGCAGCCTGCTCCTCTTCGTTTAACTTATAATCCAGAATACGCTCCCACCCGTTCTTTCCAATGATCACTGGTACACCTATACATATATCATTCAAGCCATATTCTCCTTCGAGATAAACACAGCAAGGCATCAGCTTTTTTTCATCTCTTACGATTGCCTCTACCAATGAAGCCCCGGCAGCCCCGGGTGCATACCAGGCGGAAGTACCCAGCAACCCTGTTAAAGTAGCGCCGCCTATCATAGTATCAGAAGCTACTTCTTTAAGGGATTGTTCATCCAGGTACGATGAAACCGGTGAACCGTAATAGGTAGCCATTCTTGTAAGAGGTATCATTGTGGTATCTCCATGTCCTCCTACAACTATTGCCTGCAGGTCGTTGGGAGAACAATTCATTGACTGGCTCATAAAATAACGGAAACGGGCACTGTCTAATATTCCGCCCATACCAATGATCCTATGCTTAGGTATGCCACTAGATTTTAATGCCAGGTAGGTCATTGTATCCATTGGATTACTGATAACTATTATAATTACATCCGGGGAATATTGCAATAAATTCTGTGTTACTGATTTTACTATCCCGGCATTGATACCGATCAGTTCTTCACGCGTCATGCCGGGCTTACGGGGTATGCCCGATGTTATTACGGCAACCATGCTCCCTGCAGTTTTACTATAGTCATTGGTACTCCCTGTAATTTTAGTATCAAAACCTTCTATCTGTGCGGTTTGCATAAGATCCATAGCTTTCCCTTCAGCCACCCCTTCTTTAATATCCAATAAAACCAGTTCATCACACAATTGTTTCCTGGCAATATTATCAGCACACGTTGCACCAACGGCACCAGCTCCAACTACTGTTACTTTCATATTTTAAAATTTTCTTTGATAATTTTTATGAGGACAAATGTAAATCAATAAGGGTTGATACTATTGTACTCCAAAAAAAAAATTAACTAAGTACTGTGAGCTTCCGGATTTATATTGGTTGTAGAAAAGAATTATACATCCTTAATGAAAGTCATTTACCTGCTTCTGATATTTTTTTCTATTTCCCATGGTTTGGTTTTTGGGCAGGGGCCCGGACTAACTGCGGTCTTTAACAGCAGGCAAAACAATGTATCAATAAAATGGCAACATACAGATAACAGGGTAAGTTCTTATACCTTACAAAGAAGTTCGGATAATGTAAGCTGGACTGATATTATTTCAATAACTGCTACCAGTTTACAAAAAAATAAAATTGCGAAATATACAGACTCTCAAACCGTTGCCGGAAAGGGATATTACAGGTTAAAGATCCATATAAGCCAGGCTGTAAGTTTATCTAATTCTATAATGGTGATTATTGGCGATCCGGGAAATAACTGGCTGATGTATCCTGTTCCGGTAAATACAGTTTTAAATTTACAATACAATGGAAGTGATCTGATTCCGGGTGTAATAACTGTGATCATACGTACAATAAAAGGGCAGGTTTTAAAAAACCTCCGACTTTCCTCCACAACAAGATTCATACAGATCCCAGTTGATAATCTTGGAAGAGGCACTTATGATATTCAGATAATAATAGGAAATGAAGTGGTGTGGAATCAACGGTTCATTAAATAACCTGTTTTATAAAGTGCCAGGAGACAAAAACATCCTTTCAGTTTAATTCTTATCAATTTCTTAATTAAGAATAGTATTGGTACTTTTGCTGCCCACTTAAAAAAATAATATGGCAACTACTGCAGATATGCGTTCCGGGCTGATCATTAAAGTTGATGGCAGTCTTTATTCTGTTATTGAATTTGGCCAAAATAAAACAGCGCGGGCTGCAGCAAAAGTTTGGGCAAAATTAAAAGGTGTTGATAATAACAGGACCATTGAGATAACCTGGAACAGTGGTGAAACAATCTTCCCTGTGAGAGTAGAAAAAAAATCTTACCAGTATTTATATAAAGATGAT
This sequence comes from Ferruginibacter sp., assembly GCA_037720515.1. Lineage (GTDB taxonomy): Bacteria > Bacteroidota > Bacteroidia > Chitinophagales > Chitinophagaceae > Ferruginibacter. The sequence continues at coordinate 102,226 of JBBJMM010000001.1, read as the reverse complement.
ACCGGATATAGTTTCATGGATACGGAAACCTTTGAACAGATCACAGTACCAGAAACAATGGTGGATGCACCCCGTTTTTTAAAAGACGGACAGGAAGTTTCCGTTTTGATAAATGGGGAAACAGATCAGCCGATGGGTGTTGAATTACCGGATAAAATAGTACTACTGGTAACTTATAGCGAACCGGGTATGCGTGGAGATACTGCAACACGTACTTTAAAACCTGCCACTGTTGAAACCGGTGCTACGGTAAATGTCCCCTTGTTTGTAAATGAAGGCGAACTAATCAGGGTAAATACCAAAACCGGCGATTACCTGGAAAGAGTAAAAGAGTAGCCTGTGTTTTTAATACCTCTTTAAAATCTGGCCATTTTTATGCATTTTAAGACATTTTTACCCGGTTTTAAGGGTAATTAATCCAAGTTTTACCTTTTTTCCATAATTTTTATGTTGCATATATGGATAATGATTTCCTATCTTAGCTGCCCGTTTACAATCCCATCTTTCATTTAATACTTTCACATGGACATTAAGCAAATCCAGGAATTAGTAAAACTTATAAATAAAACTTCAATAGGAGAAATAACCATTGAAGAGGATGGCAAAAAGATAACGATCAAGCAAAAAAAAGACCCGGTACAGAATGTAGTAGCTGCGCAACCCCAGGCACAAAATGCTCCTGCTACACCACAACCTGCCACTACACCTCCACCTTCAAAAACAGAGACTGCTCCTAAAGCTGATAACCTTATAACCATAAAAAGCCCGATGATCGGTACGTTTTACCGCCAGGCCGGACCGGGTAAACCTATTTTTATAAATGTTGGAGACGAGGTTACTACAGGAAAAGTTGTTTGCATTATTGAAGCAATGAAATTATTTAATGAAATTGAAAGTGAAGTAACAGGTACGATCGTAAAAGTATTGGTGGAAGATGCAAGCCCTGTAGAATATGACCAGCCTTTGTTTTTAGTGGAACCATCCTAAATCAAATTAGCTATTATGCTAATGTGCTAATTTATTAATCCCGATTTCTTCTTTCTTTCAAACAAAATAATATGCAGAAAGAATTAATTGAAAAGAATCCATTATTAAAGCAAACTATTTCATTCTCCTTAATGATAATAAATTACTGTGAAATATTAGATTCTTTGAAAAGATTCACTATCAGTAAACAGTTAATTCGATGTGCTACATCTATTGGTGCTAATTCAATGGAAGCACAGAATGCAGAAAGTAAAGCAGACTTTATTCACAAAATAAAGATAGCTGCAAAAGAAGCCGATGAAACCCAGTATTGGCTCACTCTATGTGAGTTTGTACCAGGCATTCCCGATTGTAGACACCTGGTAGAGAAATTACAAGAAATACAAAAAATAATAAATTCAATTTTAGGAACGGCAAAAAAGAAAGATGCTTTTCTATAAAAATCTTTAAATAGTTGATTGCTGATGTAATTAGCACATTAGCAGATCAGCACATTAGCTTATTACTCTTATGTTTAAAAAAATATTAATTGCCAACAGGGGAGAAATTGCGTTAAGAATTCTGCGTACATGCCGGGAAATGGGTATTAAAACGGTAGCGGTTTACTCAACTGCAGATAAAGACAGTTTGCATGTAAAGTTTGCTGATGAAGCTGTATGTATAGGCAAACCGGCCAGTGTTGACAGTTACCTGAACATGGCTCATATTATGGCAGCAGCAGAAATAACCAATGCTGATGCAATTCATCCGGGTTATGGTTTTCTTGCTGAGAACAGCAAATTTGCAAAGATCTGCAGCGACCATGGAATAAAATTTATTGGCCCTACCCCAGATATGATTAACGCTATGGGCGACAAGGTAACGGCAAAAGAAACAATGATAAAGGCAGGTGTGCCAGTAGTGCCCGGTGTGGAAGGTTTGCTGAAAGATGTGGATCATGCAAAGTCTTCCGCAAAGCAGATAGGCTATCCCGTTATATTAAAAGCAACAGCCGGTGGCGGGGGCAAAGGAATGCGTGTGGTATGGGAAGAAAAAGAAATTGAAAAGGCTTTTGATAATGCAAAAACAGAAGCAGCTGCCTCATTTAAGAATGATGGCATCTACATGGAAAAATTTGTAGAAGAACCACGGCATATTGAAATCCAGGTTGCCGGTGACCAGTATGGTAATATATGTCACCTGAGTGAAAGAGATTGCTCCATTCAACGCCGTCATCAGAAGCTTGTTGAAGAATCCCCTTCACCATTCATGACAGATGAACTCCGGGAAAGAATGGGAACAGCTGCCATCAAAGCAGCGCAGGCAATCAATTATGAAAGTGTAGGAACCATTGAATTTTTAGTTGATAAGAACCGGGATTTTTATTTCATGGAAATGAATACACGTATACAGGTAGAGCATTGTGTTACAGAAGAAGTGATCAATTATGATCTTATAAAAGAACAGATCAAAATTGCTGTGGGTGAAAAGATCGTGGGCAAGGCTTATTATCCCCAGATGCATGCAATTGAATGCCGGATAAATGCAGAAGATCCTTATAATGATTTTCGTCCTTCTCCCGGAAAAATAACCGTATTGCATCAACCCGGCGGGCATGGAGTAAGAGTTGACAGCCATGCCTATTCAGGTTATGTGATACCGCCTTATTATGACAGCATGATCTCCAAACTGATCGCTGTTGCCCAGACACGGGATGAAGCTATCAATACCATGAGCCGTGCATTAAGTGAATACGTAATTGAAGGAGTAAAAACTACAATTCCATTTCATCAGCAATTGATGCGTGATGAAAATTTCAGGAGCGGCAATTTTACAACGAAGTTTTTAGACAGTTTTACAATGAAATGAAAATTAATGTGAAAATTTGAAAATCAGAAAATGTGAAAATGAAAGACATCAGCCACGTAATTAACGAGTTATTTTAGTTTTGCCACATTGAGTTATTCTCACATTAAAATATGCAAATTGATAATTCCATTTTAATTAAAGCTTACCGGCTCATGTGTACCGCCGGAGCGATGGCTGAGATTTATGAAGCAAACCGTTCTATCTGTAAATACGTACACAGTACCTCGCGCGGCCATGAAGCTATCCAACTGTCAACAGCCTTCCATTTACTACCATGTGATTTTGTGAGCCCTTATTACAGGGATGAAAGTATGTTATTAGGACTGGGTTTTACACCGTATGAACTGATGTTACAATTGCTTGCAAAAAGAGAAGATATTTTTACGGGTGGCCGTGAATATTATGGGCATCCGAATTACCGGGGCAATGATAAACCAACCATTATTCATCAGAGCAGTGCAACAGGAATGCAAGCGATACCTACCACAGGTATTGCACAGGGTTTACAATATTTAGATAAGATCAAATCCCCGCTTTTAAAAAAAGGAAAAAATGGTGAGCAGCCAATAGTGATCTGTTCTTTAGGAGATGCGTCCGTTACTGAGGGAGAAGTCAGCGAAGCTTTTCAGTTTGCTGCCTTGCACCAGCTGCCGGTTATTTACCTGGTACAGGATAATGACTGGGGTATTAGTGTTACGGCTGCTGAAGCCCGCACAAACAATGCATTTGAATTTATACAGGGATTTAAAGGAATAAAAGCCATCACTATTGACGGCAGCGATTTTGTGGAAAGTTACACAGCTATGCAAAAGGTTGTATCTGAAGTTAGAAGCGATCGCAAACCCTTTCTTGTTCATGCGAAAGTTCCTTTATTAGGTCATCATACCAGTGGGGTGAGAAAAGATTTTTATCGTACTGACGATGACCTGTCAAAACATTATAAAAATGATCCGCGGCCGTTGCTCAAATCAAAACTATTGCAAAGTGGTATTGATGAATCAGAACTTTTTGAGATAGAACAAACGGCAAAAGATATTATAAAAAATGATTTTGATAAAGCTGCAAATTCAGAAGATCCCGATCCTGCATTAGTTGCCGAAAATATTTTTGTTTCCACCGGTATAAAAGATGAAAAAGGGGAAAGAGCACCTGTAAACAAAGAAAAAGTTTTGATGGTGGATGCAGCATTATACGCTACGCGTGAGATCATGGAAGATTTTCCGGAAGCTGTTTTTTATGGTCAGGATGTAGGCCGCAGGCTGGGCGGTGTTTTCCGCGAAGCAGCCACACTTGCGGAACAGTTTGGTGATCACCGCGTATTTAATACAGCAATACAGGAAGCATATATCATAGGCTCTACTGTAGGGATGAGTGCCACCGGGGTAAAACCTATTGTTGAAGTACAGTTTGCCGATTATATTTATCCCGGGTTAAACCAGCTGGTAACCGAAATCTCTAAAAGTTGCTACCTGAGTTGCGGTAAATTTCCTGTGCAGACATTAATACGTGTGCCTATAGGAGCATATGGCGGCGGCGGCCCGTATCACAGTGGTTGTGTGGAAAGTACACTCCTTACTATCAAAGGCATTAAGATAGTATACCCATCCAATGCAGCAGATATGAAAGGCTTAATGAAAGCGGCCTTTCTCGATCCCAACCCGGTTGTTATGCTGGAACATAAAGGATTGTACTGGAGCAAGGTTCCCGGAACAGATGAAGCAAAAATGACAGAGCCATCTCGCGATTATGTGTTACCGTTAGGTAAAGGGAATATAATTCTTGAAGCGAATGCTGATAATATAAAAAACGGGGAGAGTTGTTGTATCATTACTTATGGTATGGGAGTATACTGGGCAAAGGCAGCTGCAAAGAAGTTCCAGGGTAAAATTGAAATAATCGATTTGCGTACTTTATATCCCTTAGATGAACCACTAGTCTTTGCTTCTGTAAAGAAACATGGCAAATGCCTTGTGCTTACAGAAGAGCAACAAAACAATTCTTTTTCCGAAGCGCTTGCCGGAAGAATTTCAAAAGCATGTTTTCAATTTTTAGATGCACCCGTTGAAGTATTAGGTGCCTTGGACCTCCCCGCCGTGCCAATGAATATTTTACTCGAACAGGCAATGTTGCCGAACGCTGAAAAAGTTGCTGAAAGAGTAAGGGCTTTGTTAGCGAGTTAGAGTGCTGATAATTACTTTGCCAATAACAAAGTATTTGCCTGCACTAGTTATAACATTGAACCATTTTAAAATTGAGCCATTAGCTTATCATCATTCCATCCTTCATATGCAGTATCCTGTCTCCCATTTGAGCTAATTCTTCATTATGGGTAACGATCAGGAAAGTCTGCTGGTATTTATTTCTCAGGTCGATAAAAAGATTGTGCAGGTCGTGTGCATTTTCTGAATCCAGGTTCCCTGTTGGTTCATCGGCCATAACTATAGCCGGATTATTAATAAGTGCACGCGCAACTGCCACTCTTTGCTGCTCTCCTCCCGATAACTGGTGGGGCTTATTTTCCAGCCTTTCTTCTAATCCCAATGATTGTAATAAAGCTGATGCTTTTGCTATGGTTTCTTTTTTATTTTTTCCGGCTATCCATCCTGGTATAGAAACATTTTCCAGGGCGGTAAATTCAGGCAACAGGTGATGAAACTGGAATATAAAACCTATATTTTTATTTCTAAATGCGGCCAGGGCTTTTCCATTTAATTTATCTATCCGCTGGTTGTTCAGGAATATCTCACCACCGGCAGGCTTATCCAATGAACCTAAAATATGTAACAGGGTACTTTTGCCGGCACCGGATGAACCCACAATACTTACGATCTCTCCTTTTTCAATATTGATATCTACCCCTTTCAATACTTGTAAAGGGCCATAATTCTTGGTAATATTTTTTCCGCTTAACATCTTTCTAAAATAAATGATAAATATAACATCAGGGATAATGGTTTTATAAACCCTTCCTATTCAACCTTATTGTGTTTTGAAATGATATATATTTTGAGACTGGTTCATTACATGGCAGTAAAAATAAGCCATTGAATAAAAACACTTTTGGTTATTTGCTACGAACTTATACATTTGCAAAAAATTAAACCCATTTCTTACAATGTTTTGGACACTAGAATTAGCCTCACACCTGGAAGATGCGCCCTGGCCAGCTACCAAAGATGAACTTATTGATTACAGTATACGCAGCGGAGCTCCCATTGAAGTAATAGAAAATTTACAGGAACTGGAAGACGAAGGGGAGATCTATGAAGGCCTGGATGATATATGGCCTGATTACCCCAGCCAGGAAGATTTCTTTTTCAATGAAGATGAATATTGATGTAACTTTTACTGAACGTAAAAAGCCATTCATAACTGAATGGCTTTTTCTTTTTAGATATATATCCTGGCTATTTTAAAAAACCTTTTATTTTATCTACAACGCCACCCTCACCGGCAAACATGGATTTAACGTCCTGTATATCAACTTTTCCGTCCCCGTCATGATCAAGCTTGCCGCCATCAAAACGATTCAGCATATCCTGGAAATTAATTTTATCCGATTTGCCGCCACTTAGCTTACTGAATATATCCTGGATATTAAAACTTTTATCAGAAGGGTCAACGGTTTTTGTAGCCAGTTCGTTCATAGATGCCGGCACCACTTTCTCAGCAATTGAATTTGCTTCAGCTGCATTAAGATTCAGATCTTTTTGAAGATTCTTTGAATAATCTGCTGTTGCTTCTTTTACTATATTGTCAGAATCTCCGCCGCCTATTCCATGTTTTTTAAAGTAGGCCAGCACCTCTCCTATTTTACCATTAGACAATGAATTTTTTAAAGTACCAAGAATAGATGTTCCTGCAGCTTCAACTGCAGCATTGTTCTTATCATTGGGTATAGCAGGATTATTTATTACAGCTTCGGTAGAATTTCCTTTTATCAAATTCATTAAATTATCTAACATCGCAAAAGATTTAAAAATTAAAATGATAACAATACAAAATAAAAGCCAACTTTTAAAAGAAAGGTATTATTTCTCCATCTGATCTATGATACCCTGGGTTACACCCGTAAAGGAAAACCCGCCATCATGAAAAAGGTTTTGCATCGTTACCATACGGGTAAAATCGCTAAACATCACCACGATGAATTTTGCACAATCTTCTGCGCTTGCATTTCCTAAAGGACTCATTTTTTCAGCATAGTTTATAAATCCATCAAACCCTTTAACACCACTACCGGCAGTAGTGCGGGTAGGCGATTGTGAAACGGTATTTATCCTTACATGATTTTTAACCCCATAATGATAACCAAAACTGCGAGCAACACTTTCCAATAATGCTTTTGCATCAGCCATTTCATTGTAATCAGGGAATACACGTTGAGAGGCTATGTATGTAAGCGCCACCACACTTGACCATTCTTTCAGGGCATCTTTTTTCATACAGGTAGCCAATACCCGGTGAAGACTCATGGAAGAAATATCCAGCGTTTTAGCATTGAATCCATAATCTATTTCAGTATAATGTTTTCCTTTCCGTACGTTCACACTCATCCCGATGGAATGCAGGATAAAATCAAAGGAACCACCAAAATGTTCCATTGATTTCACAATAAGATTTACTACATCCTCAGCGTTGCTTACATCACAGGGAATAACGGGAGCTGACACCTTTTCAGCAAGTTTATTAATTTCTCCCATTCTCATGGCCACCGGAGCATTGGTCAATATTATCTCAGCACCTTCTTCATGGCATTTAATTGCAGTGATCCAGGCTATAGACCTTTCATCCAGCGCCCCGAAAATTATACCTTTTTTTCCTTTCAATAAATTGTTTGCCATAATAAAGAATATGAAGTTTTGTAAATGTAATACAGTTACTGAAACAATATATCACGGAATTTTAATAACAGGTAATTTAATAAAAAAAGTATGAGGAAAATGCCGGCAAAATGAGCAGATATAAAAAACAAAAGGTGTACAAATGAAAGCCGGGGATTAATATATTTCTTTAACAATAAATGAAAGAGATACGCGATTATACACGAAAGGAAAACAATAAAGACAATAATTATTTTTTGCACATTAACTATATAAACACGAATTAGGAAACACGAATTACAGAAACACGAATTAGATAAACATGAATTACACGAATTTTGCATCTCGCTTTTTCCATGGCCTATGGTCTATTCTTCACCTTTCACTTCCTAATTCCCTACCATTTCCCTGGCATTTTCCAAGGCTGCTGCAGTTGGTTTTTCTCCGCTTAACATCTGGGCAATAGTAGTGATGCGTTCATCATTTGATAATAATCGTATTGCTGTTACAATTTTATCATCCTTTATCTCTTTATAAACAAAATGATGTGTATCTGCTTTTGCAGCTATTTGTGGCTGATGTGTTATTGAAATTATCTGGTGACCGGCCGATAAAGTCTTCATAATAATACCCACCTGGCGGGCTGCTTCTCCGCTGATGCCTGTATCGATCTCATCAAAAATGAGCGTAGGCAATTGTAATTTTTGCGCCACCAGCGATTTTATTATAAGCATGAGCCGGCTCAGCTCGCCCCCGCTTGCTACTTTGCGAAGAGGCTCAAAACGCCCGCTTTTATTTGCATCAAATAAAAATTCAATAACATCAGATCCATTTATTGACAGCATACCCGGATTCAACGTAACCTTTAATCTTGCATTGGGCATACCCACTTGCAGCAACATATTGTTCACCTTTTCTAAAAAAGGATCTATCTCACGGCCCCGGTTAACCGAAATTATCTTTGCAAATTCAATGGCTTTCTTTTCCTTTACACCTGCCTCGTTCTCCAGCTTCTCTATATTTTCAGTTACATTTAAAACCGACCTTAATTTTCCCTCCAACCCATCTTTGAGCTCTATCAGTTCTTTTGTAGTAGTAACCCCGTGTTTTTTTTGCAACTTGTATCCCGATGTTATCCGGTCATTGATGATACTGATGCGTTCGGCATCATATGTAACAGAATTATCTATTCTTTCAAGTTCATCGGCAACATCTTTTATTTCTATAATGGCGCTGTTCATCCGCTGTTGCAACATCTCAATATCCGGATGATATTGCTGTAGGGCATTAACCTTTTGAAGCATTATTTTTAATTGCTGCACCACCGGTTGTTCACTGTCCTTAAGATCATAATAAATACCCGATAACTGCTGCTTTATATTTTCAGCATTATTTAGCAAATTTAATTCTGCATCAAGATTTTCCAGCTCATCTTCCTGAAGATTTAACTCTTCCAGCTCATTGAACAAAAACTGGTTGTAATCAAGTTCTTTTCGGGCATTTGCCTGTAGCAAATACAATCTATCCAGTTCCTTTTTAATGGTTGTAAAGGCATTGTAATTTTGGGAAAGATCCAGCAATAGTGCTGCATTATTGCTCAGGGCATCCAGCACATTCCTCTGGAAAATCTCATTGCTCAGGTCTGCAGTATCAAACTGCTGATGCAGGTCTACCAGCAAAACAGCCAGTTCTTTTAATTGCGAAAGATTGGCAGGAGTATCATTTATAAAATTCCGGGATTTACCCGCTGCGCTGATCTCCCGCCTTAACACTATCTCGTTCTCTTCATCCAGATCATAAGCAGAGAAGAAATTGCTAAGCTGCTTGCTTTTCGTTACCTGGAAGAATCCTTCTATGATACATTTTTTTGAATCCTGTTGCAAAACAGAGTTGTCTGCACGTTCCCCCAAAATTAAATTCAATGCTCCCATAAGAATGCTTTTTCCTGCACCGGTCTCCCCGGTTATTATATTCAGATCCGGGGAAAATTTAATATCCAGCTGTTCTATAATAGCATAGTTCTGAATATGGAGTTTGGTGAGCATTAGAACAGCAATTTAGGAAATGTAAAGTAAAAGCGATTACGTTAATCTAGAATAAAAGTGTACTTGTGAACACAAAAAAGCTCAGCCTTTTAGTGACTGAGCTTTAATGATTCTTTTATAATTTTTAACTTCATTATTTAACTACAACAGTATCGCTGAGATCTGCATCCACCAGGATCCTTCCGCAGTTTTCACAAACCATTACTTTCTTGCGAAGCTTTATCTCGCTTTGCTTCTGTGGGGGAATAGCATGAAAACAACCACCACAACTATCTCTTTCTACAGGAACTACAGCAAGGCCATTGCGGTAATTTTTTCTTATCCTGTCGTAGCTAAGCAATAACCTTTCATCTACATGGCTGCGTGCTTCGCCTGCATCTTTATTATAATGCTTTTCTTCCTTCTCTGTATCCCTGATGATCTTTTCAAGCTCATCTTTTTTACCTTTTAGATTATTTTCTTTGGTACCGACCGCTTTCTTAGCAAATTCAAGCTGACGAGCCTTTTCAGCTATTTCTTCAGTTGCATCTTTAATGTGTTTCTCGCACAGCTTTTCTTCCAGCTGCTGCATTTCGATCTCTTTGTTTATAGCTTCAAACTCGCGGTTGTTCTTTACATTCTCACTTTGCTTCTCGTATTTTTTAATAAGAGCCTGTGCTTCTTTTATACCTTCTTTTTTTTGCTCAATAAATTCCGTGATTCCATTGATCTCTTCTTCCACCCTTGTCTGGCGGGCATGCAAGCCTTCTATCTCATCTTCAAGGTCTTTTACTTCCATTGGCAACTCCCCTTTCAGTATCTGAACTTCATCAAGCTTACTGTCAATTTTTTGCAACCGAACCATAGAAGATAATTTCTCTTCAACTGAAAACTCTTTTACTGAAGCCATAATTTTAATTTAATTTTTTAGTGTTTCCTCTCCTTTTCTTACCCAAAATAATGAACGGGATTGGTATTTACACCGGTTTTAAGGACCGCAAAGTTAGGAAAATTCTCCCTTAAAATATCAAATAACAGTTCGGTGGTGAACTGTTCACTTTCATAATGGCCCATATCTGCCAATAGAATTCTGCTGTCTGCCTCAAAAAACTGGTGATATTTGATATCAGAAGTAATAAATATATCTGAATCGCTTGCAATAGCTGCCTGTAATAAAAAATACCCTGCTCCGCCACATAATGCCACTTTCTTTATACTTCTTCCTGATAAACGGGTGTGCTTTACGGTTTTTAATCCAAATGCTAAAACCAGTTTTTGGAGCATCTCCTTCTCGCCCAGTTCATTTTTCAACTCTCCCGTGATACCACTTCCCACCTCTGATAAACTATTTCCCAGGGTTAAAATATCATAGGCCACTACTTCATAAGGATGAGCTTCTTTCAGGGCGGAAATGATGGTACGCTCCAGGTATGCTTGAAAGATTAATTCAATTTTAATTTCTTTTTCCTGATGTTGTTTTCCAATTTCGCCTACAAAAGGATCTGTTCCTTCCCCTGCTTTAAAAGTACCGGTACCTTCCGTATTAAAACTGCACTCACTGTATTTTCCCACACTACCGCCTCCTGCATTAAATAATGCCTGGCGAACACCTGCAGCTTTATCAACAGGAGCAAATGTGATAAGTTTTTTTAATAGGGATTTTGCCGGTTGTAAAATTTCTATATGCTGAAGTTGTAATTTCTCAGCTATTTTTTTATTCACTCCATCCTTTACATTATCAAGGTTTGTATGTATGGCATAGATCGCAATATTATTTTTTATTGCAGCGATGATCGTTCTTTCAATATAATTTTTTCCGGTTATTTTCTTTAACCCTTCAAAAATAATGGGATGATGAGAAACTATTAAATTACATTTTTTAGCCAGCGCTTCCTGCACCACGTCTTCAGTTGTATCCAGACTTATTATAACTCCTGTGCATATCCATTCCGGGTTACCTGTTATCAAACCTGAATTATCATATGTTTCCTGGTAAGCAACAGGGGCAATAGTTTCTAATAAACTTGTAATATCTTGAATTTTCATTTTAAAATTTATTAATGAGCACTGCTGAATTATACAATAATTATAAAACAAAGATGCAACATATTGCTGATGTAAAATATGCATCGGCAGTATTACAATGGGACCAGGAAACCTATCTTCCTTTAAAAGGAAACGCCCACCGGGGCAGGCAGATAGCCACACTTTCAGAGATAGCCCATCGTAGTTTTATTGATGATAAAATGGGTGATATTTTACAGGAGCTTTCATCAAAAGAAGATCTTTCAGACAATGAAAAAAAGAATATCTCGCTTTCAATGGAAGATTATACAAGAAACAAAAAATTTACTCCTGAGTTCGTAAGAAAAATGAGTGAAACAGTAAACAAAAGTTTTCATGGATGGATAGAGGCACGGAAAAAAAATTCATTCACTTTTTTTAAGGATATACTGGATGAAGTTATTCAATTGAAAAAGCAGGAGGCAGATATAATTGGTTATAAAGTTCATCCCTATGATGCGCTCATGAATGATTATGATAAAGGGCTTACGGTTGAAATAACAGATAAATTATTTAATTCCTTACAACCTGCATTATCAGAAATTCTGGAGAACATCAAAAACAAAACCCAGGTTGATAATTCGTTTTTGCACCAGCATTTTAACAAGGACGGGCAATGGGAATTCGGTATTGAATTATTAAGACGTATTGGTTTTGATTTTGATGCAGGCCGGCAGGATACAAGTGAACATCCCTTCACCACAAATTTTAATAACAGTGATGTACGGATCACCACCCGTATTGATGTAAATGATTTTGGCAATATGACGTGGAGTTGTTTGCATGAAGGAGGGCATGCCCTGTATGAACAGGGACTGCCTGAAGCGGAATATGGTTTGCCATTAAGTGAATATTGCAGCCTGAGTATTCATGAAAGCCAGAGCAGGCTTTGGGAAAATTGTATCGGGCGGGGATTGCCTTTCTGGAAACACAACTACCCTTTGCTTCAACAATCCTTCCCACAACCATTTGCAACCATTTCTCTTGAAACGTTTTATAAGGCTATCAATAAAGTGGTTCCTTCCCTGAAAAGAACGGAGGCTGATGAACTTACTTATCATTTTCATGTAATGATCAGGTATGAATTAGAAAAATCTTTGATTGATGGAAGCTTATTAACCAGCGAAATACCTGAATACTGGAATGAAAAATACCGGCAATACCTAGGCATTATTGTTCCCGATGACCGGAATGGATGTTTACAGGATGTGCACTGGAGCCATGGAAGTTTTGGATATTTTGCTACTTACAGTATCGGAAGTTTGTACGCTGCACAATTATATGCAGCAATTGAGGCCAATAACACCTCTTTACAATACAATGTTGCCGAAGGTAAAATTGAAAGTATTTCAAAATGGCTGAAGCAACATATTTACCGGTATGGCCGTTATTATAATTCAGAGGAACTGTGCAGGCAAGCTACCGGTGAAACATTGAACAGTCAATATTTTATAAAATATGTTACAGAGAAATTCGCTAAAATCTACGTATCTTAACGCTCCAATTTTAATCCCTATCATATACAAATCCCGATATATCATTGCAATGCTTGTAGGTATACTATTGATTGCAGGTAGTTGTAAAAAAAGCCGTCCACCTGATTATATTGCCAATGTTTATGAACAATACTTTGAAACAAATATTTTAAATACTGATTTTAAAGTGAAACTCGCCGTTGATACCGGCCGTGATATTACCGCACAATACACAGATTATAAATTCAGATTATTAAAAAATACATTTTATGACGGTCCTCTGAAAGTTACAAGGATTAGCGACCCTGCTGTAGTGTATTCAGGAACCTGGAGCAGTAATGAAGATTTCAGCAAACTTGTTATATCTATAACTTCCGCATCTCCCCCCGAATTTATTTTTTTGAACCGTGAATGGAAATTTACCAAAAAGGCATTGCCTGTAATGGAATTAGCCCCGTGGGGAACTACGGAAGCTAAAGTTTTGCACATGGAGAGATTATAAAAATTAACTGTTATTCCCAGGGGAGTCAACAATTTTTTTAAAGTTCAGGAGTTTAATTTTACGGTGAAAACCGGGATATAATATTCATAAAAGCAAAAGCAAAAAAAATCATGTCCACAAATTCACTGGTTAAAACCAGTAGTTTATCTGTGGTATTGGCAATATTCGTCCTGTTAACCCAGGCCCAGCCCGTTGCCAATTTTTCCGCTACTCCTTTGTCAGGTTGTGCTCCCCTGGTGGTAAATTTTACCGACCAGTCAACAGGCAATCCTACTCAATGGCGGTGGGACCTGGGAAACGGTACCATTTCATTTCTGCAAAATCCCTCTGTTACATATTTCAATCCGGGGCAGTATTCAATAAAACTGGTTGCTCAAAATGCATCCGGAGCAGATTCCATTATCAAAACTCAGTATATTACCATTTTTGCCCAGCCTGTAGTTAATTTTTCGGGCAGTCCTCTTTCAGGTTGCTTCCCTTTACCTGTTCAGTTTACGGATATGAGCACACCGGGCAATGGAACCATTTTTCAATGGGAATGGGATTTCGGTGATGGAAATACTTCAACTTTGCAAAACCCCTCCCATATTTATACAGCCGGTGGAAATTACAATGTATCCCTGCGTATCACTAACAGCAATGGTTGTTTCAAAACCCTTACCCGGTTACAATATATAAAGATCAGTAATGGAGTGACCGCCAATTTTTCAAATACCGTACCTGTAAGTTGCAGCCCTCCCGTTATTATAAATTTTCAAAACTTGTCATCCGGCACGGGTACACTTAATTACTTATGGGATTTTGGTGATGGCAATACGTCAACGGCTGCCAACCCTTCACATACTTATAATAATACGGGCAGTTATACAGTTCAGCTTATCGTTACAAGTAGTTTAGGTTGTGCCGATACACTTACTAAAATAAATGCTATAACAATAGGGGCAGTAGATGCAAATTTTACTATACCTGTTACCGCGTGTGTAAATACTCCGTTCTCCATTACCAATACATCCATTCCTGCACCTGTAAGTGCTTTATGGAATTTTGGAGATGGTACCTCATCTAACGTTTTAAATCCCACGAAATTTTACAATACCCCGGGTGTATACCAGGTAAAACTCATAAGCAATTTTGGTGCATGTACGGATTCAATAACAAAATCCATTACGATCTTGCCTAAACCAAACTCAGTTTTTACAGGAAACCCTCTCTCCGGATGTAAACAAACACTTACAGTTAATTTTACCAATAACAGCACCAATGCTGTCAGCACTTCCTGGGATTTTGGTGATGGCAATACTTCTTCACAAACCAATCCTTCTCATACCTATACCAATACAGGCACTTATACAGTTACTTTGATCAGTACCAATTCTTTTGGTTGTAATGATACACTTGTGCGCCAGAATTTTATAAATATTGCTTATCCACAAGCCACAATAAATAACTTACCTGCACAAGGTTGCGCACCGCTTTCCATAACTTTTTCTTCCACAGTAATTTCAAATGACCCGGTAACCAGTTACTTCTGGGACCTGGGCGATGGAACAACTTCTACATCAGCAAATCCAACACATGTATTCCCTGCAGGAGTGTATGATATTAAATTAATAATTACAACTGCAAACGGATGCACAGATACAGTAATTGTACCTGCAGGTGTAAAAGCCGGAATTAAACCCGTAGCTAATTTCAATGCAAGTCCATTAAATGTTTGTGCAATGGTACCGGTGAATTTCTTTGATTTGTCAACAGGAGTGATAGATCAGTGGGAATGGGATTTTGGGGATGGAGGAACATCAACCCTGCAAAACCCCATACATGTTTATGAAGACACAGGTTTTTTTGACATACAACTTATTGTATCCAACAATGGTTGTTCCGATACTTTCAAATTGCTCAATTACATTCATATAGATCCTCCCATTGCAATTTTTAAAATGGATCTTGATTGTATTCAGACAAACAAAAGAGTTTTTACTGATCAGTCAATTGGTGCAGATACATGGAGTTGGGATTTTGGAGATGGAACCATATCAACCGTGCAAAATCCGGTTCATATCTATACTACACCGGGTTTATATGTAGTAACACTTACCGTTACAAATATCCAGTCAGGTTGCAGTTATTCCACCTCAAAGCAAACGCTGGTAATGTTAGAACAAGCAGGATTCAATTCTCCTGATACAGTTATATGCAGAAATACAACAGCATCTTTTACTGCTACAACCTCCAGTGTAAACATCACTTCTTATGAATGGAATTTTGGTGATGGTGGAACAGCAACAGGAAATTCTACAAGTCATGTTTATACAACTGCAGGCATTTATGATGTATCACTGATCATTACTGATCTTAATGGGTGTAAGGATACCCTTATCAAACCCCAATACATACATGTGAACGGCCCTACAGCCAATTTTGGAGTATTATCATCCGGCACGTGTTCTATGAATATTGTTCCGCTTACAGACAGTTCAGTAACAGATGGCACCCATCCAATAAATACCTGGATATGGAATTATGGAGATGGAATTATTGATACTTTACAAAGCGGCCCTTTTCAGCATACCTATGCAGCCGGTGGAAACTATACACTCAGTTTAAAAATAAGGGATTCAGAAGGTTGTGTAGATAGCATCGTTAAATTCAGCTTGCTTACCATTTCACAACCGGCAGCGGAATTCAGCACTGCTGATACTGTTTCCTGTCCGGGTAGAACAGTAACATTTACCAATGCATCCACGGGACCTAACTTACAATATAAATGGGATTTTGGAGATGGTAATACAAGTGCTGCTAACAATCCGGTACATATTTATACATCAGATGGAGTGTATACTGTTACACTTTCCATAACTGATCAGTATGGCTGCAACGATACATTAACACGTATAAATTATGTTCGCCTGGCTACTCCAAAAGCATTGTTTACTGTAAGTGATTCATTAGGTACCTGCCCCCCACTTGTTGTAAACTTTACGAATAATTCTGTAAACTATACCACACATAATTGGGATTTTGGGGACGGCACTTCTTCACAGGCAGTAAATCCTTCACACTTTTATTCCGCACCCGGAACATACATAGCAACTTTAACGGTAAACGGCCCTGTGGGTTGCACTTCTGTTAAAACACAAACTATTCTTGTTCGTGGTCCGCTTGGTTCTTTTACTTATGGACCCTTAACCGGATGTAATACGTTAACGGTGAATTTTGTGGCTACCACACGCGACAGGGTTTCATTTATCTGGGATTTTAATGATGGCAATACGATAAGCACTACCGATTCTCTTATCACACATACTTATACTATCCCTGGTTATTATTTACCAAAAATGATACTGATTGATGCGGGTGGCTGTGTGGTTCCTATAACAGGAATTGATACGATAAAAGTTCATGGAGCTGATGCATCTTTTGGATTTAACTCACAAACTTTATGTAACTCCGGCAATGTACAGTTCAGTAATACTACTTTATCCAATGATGGGATACTTTCTTATAACTGGGATTTTGGAGACGGCACAACTTCTAATGTTGCCAATCCTGTTCATTTTTATAGTTCGCCCGGATTATATTATCCAAAGCTGACCGTTACCACATTGAGTGGTTGTAAAGATTCTATGACCAGTATCGCACCGGTTAAAATTGTTACTATTCCACAAGGACTGATATCCCAAACACCAGATGGTTGTGCCCCATTGAATGTTTTATTTAATGGCACAGCAACTGCAGATACATCCGCCCTTACCTGGAAATGGAAATTCGGCAACGGCGATAGTTCTTTATTAAAAGATCCCCCGGCTGAAATGTATACAACATCAGGATTGTATGCTGTATCATTATTTGTAACCAACAGCAGTGGCTGTATTGATACGGTTTCTTCCTCAATAAATGCGTTTCTTGTTCCAACAATAAATGCGGGATCGGATACATTGATATGCATGGGCACGAGTACAAAATTAAAAGCTGCAGGTGCACTTACCTATGAATGGGATGCTATACCGGGTTTAAGTTGTTATACATGTGCTGACCCTGTTGCAACACCTGATTCAATTACAAAATATATTGTAACAGGAACTACTGCCCAGGGTTGCAAAAACAAAGATTCAATTATAGTAAGTATAAAATATCCTTTTGCTATGCTTGATTCAGGAAACGATACATTGTGTATTGGCAAATCTGCTAAGCTACTGGCTTCGGGTGCTTCTACTTATGTATGGAGCCCTTCTGCCGGGTTGAATAATATTAACATTGCAAACCCTGTTGCCTCGCCTGCTCAAACAACAATTTACCAGGTGATAGGAACTGACGAAAAAGGTTGTTTCAGGGATACAGCTTTTGTTCCTGTATTCGTATACCCGATACCGGGAGTAGAAGCCGGGCAGGATGTAACAATCAATGTTGGCCAGATGATCGATCTAATACCGGTATTGTCTGCAGATGTAACGAATGTAACCTGGTCACCTACAGGAAGTATCTTCCGGAATAATTATCCATCCATTACAGTAAAACCAAAAGAAACAACCACATACAGAATAGAAGTGATCAATGAAGGTGGATGCCTATCCACTGATAATTTAACCGTACGTGTTATTTGTAATGGAGCAAATGTTTTTATACCTAATACATTTTCACCAAACGGAGATGGCGCTAATGATATTTTCTATCCCCGTGGCACAGGTTTATTCAGTGTTAAAACTGCAAAGATTTTTAACCGTTGGGGAGAAATAGTTTATGAAAGAAATAATTTTCAGTCGAATGACGTAACAGCCGGATGGGATGGAACTTTCAAAGGTGTAAAGTTGAATCCGGATGTATATGTGTATTTAATTGAGATCTTATGTGATAACAATACAACGCTTCCATTTAAAGGAAATGTAGCGTTGATCAGATAATTTATGAGGCTTTTGTTTTTATGAATGAACAGGGTTTGCTGAAAAGCAAGCCTTGTTTTTTTTATGATGTTCTATATTAAAATGGGGATAATTGGTTCCCTTTTTTATAATAAAATGCAAGCTATTCCGTTTTATTGCTGGCCGACATACCGCTATCCTGTCTTAAGCTATGAAAAACCTCGTTTGTAAGATGCTATTATTTAGTGCCGTTACCCTTTTTGCACGCCCTGATATATATAGCCAGGATATACATTTTTCCCAGGTTTTCGAGACTCCCCTTCTACGCAACCCTTCTTTAGCAGGTTTATTTTCAGGAGATGTAAGAGTACAGAGTGTTTTTAAAACACAATGGAATAGCGTAACCAAACCCTACCAGACAGTTTCAATGAATGCGGAATTCAAATTACCTGTAGGGCAGGGTGATGATTTTCTCACAATAGGTGGGCAAGTAGTGTACGACAAGGCAGGCACAATTGCATTAACTACCACTCAGGTTTTACCAGTTGTCAATTATCATAAATCATTGGGATCAAAAAATACTTATCTCTCAATGGGATTTATGGGTGGCTATATACAAAGAAGTTTTGATTTTAATAAAATGACAACCAACAGCCAGTTCAATGGGGTTAGTTATGATGAGAACATTGCCACAGGAGAAACATCCGGAAATTCAGTTTCATACATAGATGGAAGTGCAGGGATAAGTTTCAATTCACAAATTGGCGAAAATGAGGATAATAATTTTTATGCAGGAATAGCATATCATCATTTTAATAAACCAACAAAAATTTCTTTTTACCAGGATAGTAAGATGCAAATGGAACCGAAGTGGGTTAGCTCTGCCGGGATAAGAATGAATATTTCCGGCTATTCTTATTTCACCCTTGAAGGAGATCATTCCCGGCAAGGTAGTTATGCTGAAACTATTGGTGGTGCTTTGTATTCCTGGAAGCTGGATAGCCCTGATGAAGCCCGGTATGTATTTCATGCAGGGGCTTATTTAAGATGGAAAGATGCTTTAATACCGGTTGCAAAAATGGAATGCAAACCCCTGGCTATTGCAGTAAGCTACGACATGAATATTTCCCAGCTTAAATCAGCAAGTAACAGCAGAGGTGGATTTGAAATATCACTTACTTATCAAAAATACAATGACCGGTACAATACGAGCAGAGATGCAGTAAGGTGCCCGCGTTTTTAAAATACTAACAATCCATTTCGAAAGAGATGTGCGGACATTAAAGATTTTTGTTTTTATGGATTGTTTGGATAAGGGAGCCCTGCAGAAATGCGGGGCTTTCCGATTAATATGTCTCGTCCTGAAAAAAGTTGACTACCAAGTCAACAAATATGGAACAATTAACGATCAGATTAAAATCAGGCATCCCCTGTCCACATTACAGTGAATCATTCAAAAAACAAATAGTCCGGGAATATGAACAAGGGCTATTAAACAAAGGTCAACTAAAAAGAAAATACGGAATTGGTGGTAAAAGCCGGGTTTTAGAATGGTGCCGTAAGTATGGTAAATTTGCCTATCCCAAACAAACAGCTACTGGCAGACCAATGAAAGATCCCCAAAAGCAACGCATAAAAGAACTGGAATCTAAACTCAAAGCAGCAGAGCTTAAGCTCAAAGTTTACGATAAACTAATTGAAGTGACCAATCGTGAGCTTGATAGTGATATTGTAAAAAAAATCGAGGCCAGGTTGTCCGAGAGTTGGCAACAGAAAAAAAGATAAGCATTACAGCTGTTTGTCGTCAACTTGGCTATAGTAAACAAGCCTATTATAAATCAAAAAGTAATCAACAAATGAAACTTTGCTATCGTAACATAGCCAAACAAAAAGTGTTAGGGGTAAGGCAACAGCTTCCCCGTACCGGAACCAGAAAGCTGTATTACTTGCTGGAAAAGGAGTTTAAACAAGCGCATATTAAGGTTGGTCGTGACAAGCTGTTTTCTATCCTGCGTGATGAGCAGCTATTGATAATTAAAAAGAAACGCTATACTAAAACAACCGATTCGAAACACTGGCTGCACAAGTATCCTAACCTTGTTAAGGGGGTGAGTGTTATCAAACCAGAACAAATATGGGTAGCTGATATTACTTACCTATCAGTTGAAAAAGGTTTTATATATCTGCATTTAATTACAGATGCTTATTCAAAACAGATAATGGGGTATTGCTTAAGCGATAACCTGGCAGCAACATCCACCATTAATGCATTACAAATGGCGCTATCGAAAAGAAAATATAACAACCAGCTTATTCATCATTCAGACAGAGGATTACAATATTGCAGTTCTGGTTATGTAAGCCTTCTGAACAAAAGTAATATTGATATTAGCATGACCCAGGACGGTAATCCCTACGATAACGCAATCGCCGAAAGGATCAATGGAATACTTAAAGACGAATTTGCATTGGACGATATTTTACCAGATTTACAACAAGCACAAAAACAAACCGACCAAGCAATATCACTTTATAATAACAAAAGGCCCCATTTAAGTTGCCAAATGCTTACTCCCAACCAAATGCACAGCCAAACCAAGCTGAAAATAAAAACATGGGCTAAAAAAAATCACAAGAACTTTGGTGGTTCTTGTGATTTTTTACCATTACTTCAACATTTATAAACCAGTCAACCTTTTTTAGGACTAGTCAATACTATAATGATTGTTACATAACCTTTTCAATTTTTATATCCCCTATCTTTATTACATGACAATTAAAAAAGGTGAAAAAGCTCCGGCGTTTAGTCTGTATGATTCAGATAAAAAAAAGGTTACATTAAGTGATTATACAGGGAAAAAGAAAATATTATTATTATTCTTTCCTTTGGCATTTACCAGTGTATGCACTAAAGAACTTTGTAAAATAAGAGATGATAAGAGCAAATACAATAATGCAGAAGTTGAAACGTTTGGTATATCAGTGGACTCTGTTTATACACTTGCAAAATTCAAAGAAGAACAGAATCTGAATTATACCTTATTAAGTGATTTCAATAAGCAGGCTTCAAAAGAGTACGAAACTATATATCCATCTTTCGGTAATATGGATATGTACGGAGTAAGTAAAAGATCGGCTTTTATTATTGACAAAGAAGGGATTATTCAATATGCGGAAGTTTTAGAGAATGCGTCTGAAGTACCTGATTTTTCAGCCATAGAAAAAATGCTCGCAGAATTACCGTAAGTCTACGTTATTAACTTAATCAAAGGATGTTTTTTTACCATTTGGCACTAAATTGTATTGATATTACTTGTTGAATTAAAAGATTATACTATTTTTACTTAGTTGAAAAAACTTTTTTATATATTAATTTTTATTATTGGAATAAATTTTACATCTTTTGCTCAAACTTCTTCTAACCCTGAACAGGTTACCCCGGCAAAACTTATAAAATTCTATCCAAATCCTGCAACTTCTGCGATCAATTTTGATTTTGTAAGAGGCTATGACAGGTCGTTTTCTTTAATGATATTTAATTTTATGGGTAAGCAGGTATACGAAGTAAAAAGTATCCAGCCCCGCATGAATATCAACCTCGAAGATTTTTACCGGGGCATCTATATATTCCAGCTCAGGGATAAAAACGGTACTATCGTTGAAACAGGTAAGTTTCAGGTAACTAAATAATTTCTACCTCCTTTTTCTTATGTCAATTTGACCGCAAATTTTGCATTGGCAAAATGTTTGACTGTTGTACCTTTGCCCACATTTTAATAAAAACATATGGAAGACAAGCAAACATTACCGGCAGACTCAATGGATATGGATATAAATGCAGATGCAGATATTCCCGGTAACACACATTTAAGCAACCCGGAAAATGATATTGATACAGAATTGTTGAATCTCACTTCAGAACTCGAAGAACAAAAAGATAAATACCTGAGGCTCGCCGCTGAATTTGATAATTATAAAAGGCGCACTGCAAAAGAAAAAATTGAAATGATTCAGACAGCCGGCAGGGAAACCATTAGTTCTTTACTGGATGTGTTGGATGATATGGACCGTGCAGAAAAGCAAATGGAGTCAAGTGAGGATATCGCTGTTGTAAAAGAAGGAAACAGGATCGTCTTTAATAAATTAAGAAATGTAATGCTGCAGAAAGGTGTTAAAGCAATGGAGAGCATTCAAACAGAATTTGATGTGGAAAAACATGAAGCAATTACAGAAGTGCAGGCAGGAGATAAAATGAAAGGCAGGATCGTGGATGAAGTAATCAAAGGATATTACCTTAATGACAAACTGATCCGATTCGCCAAAGTGGTGGTAGGTAAATAGTTCAGGTATAAAAAAACAGGTTCAGCTCTCTCTTAAAAGGAAACACTACTTACCTTTTTCTCTTTGCATGTGAGCCAAAAAACAAGTATGAAAAAAGATTATTACGAGATTCTTGGAGTTTCAAAAGGTTCATCAGCAGATGAGATAAAGAAAGCATACCGAAAAGTTGCCATGCAGTTTCATCCTGACAGGAACCCGGGTGATAAAAGTGCGGAGGATAAATTCAAGGAAGCTGCTGAGGCCTACGAGGTTTTAAATGATGCTGATAAAAAAACACAGTACGACCGGTTCGGACATAGTGCTTTCAGCCAGGGTCGCGGAGGCAGCGGGCACATGAATACAGAGGATATATTCAGCCAGTTTGGAGATATATTCGGTGATGAAGCGTTCGGAGGATTTTTTGGCGGCGGGGGAAGAAGAAGTTCGACTAGCCGTGGCCGTGGTACTAAAGGAAGCAATCTTCGTGTAAAATTAAAATTGAATTTTGAGGAAATAGCCAAAGGGGCCAACAAAACGATCAAGGTAAAAAAACACGTTAAATGTAACACCTGTGAAGGCAGTGGTGCAAAAGATAAAAACAGTGTGCAATCCTGTACCGGATGTGGAGGAAGCGGGCAGGTACGCAGGGTTCAGAATACATTCCTGGGCCAAATGCAAACTGTAACTACCTGCCCTACCTGTAATGGGGAAGGCAGTACCGTTACAAATAAATGCAGTAGTTGTAAAGGAGATGGAAGGATCTATGGGGAAGAAACGGTTTCTATTGATATACCAGCTGGTGTTCAGGAAGGCATGCAGCTAAGTATTAACAGTAAAGGCAATGCCGGAGAACGCGGAGGAAATAATGGAGACCTTATTGTTTTAATTGAAGAAGAAGCTCACCCCCATCTGCATAGGGATGGTTTAAATGTAGCCTTTGACTTACATATTCCTTTTCCGGATGCTGTATTCGGAACACAGATCGAAGTTCCTACAATAGAGGGAAGGGCTAAGATCAAAATACCACCTGGTACGCAAAGTGGAAAGATCTTCCGTTTAAAGGGAAAGGGTTTTCCGCATGTGAATAGTTATGAAAAAGGTGACCAACTCATTCAGGTGAATATATGGACACCACAACAGGTAACTTCAGAGGAAAGAACAATGCTTGAGAAAATGCAGGAATCATCAAACTTTGAACCTAAGCCTGAAAAGAATGAAAAATCATTTTTTGATAAGGTGAGAGAAATGTTCAGTTAGAACTTTCAGTATTTTTTTTCTTTTTCTTTTTAATGGGATATAATTTCCGTGCCTTCTCTATCAATTGAATAAATTCCTGTTGGAGATAAGATTCATCTGCGCTTGCTGAAGCCAGGTTTGCTATTAAATCCCAGTCACCATAATCCAGGTATGCGGATTGCCGTAAGCGTAAGGCAAATAATGATACAGCAGCAGCAAATTTTAATTCTTTGCTCACACTGTCAATAGGCAAATAATTTGCATTTACTGTATATCCAAGTTCTAGTTGGGATGTATCATTACATACCCTGTATCGTAAGCAAACCCGGGCCATTTTTTCTTTCGTATTATAATTGTTGGGATCTGCCGGAACGATCTGAAAAATAGCAAGCGTACTGTTTCCACTTCCTACTTCACCACCTTCCAGGTCGCTGGTTGTATCTGTTAACGCTTCTTTTTTATTATCAAATCCTATAAGGCGGTATTGCTTTACAAAAGATGGATTAAACCGGATATCCATAAATACATTATCTGCCACAGCATAAAATGTTTGTGTAAGTTCTTTAACCAATATTTTTTCTGCTTCGCGTATATCATCTATATATGCATAATTACCATTTCCCTTTTTAGCAAGAGTTTGCAATTTGGAATCTTTTAAATTACCCATACCTACACCCAGGCATGTTAAATAAACACCGGTCTGCCTTTGTTTTATGATAAGTTCTTCGAGAGCTTTTTCAGTTGATTCTCCAACATTGAAATCACCATCAGTAGCCAGGATTACCCTGTTGTTTCCTCCTTTGATAAAAGTGCGTGAGGCCAGCTTGTAAGCTGTACGTATAGCCGATTCGCCGGGAGTATCACCGGCTGCAGTTAACTGCTCTATTGATTTGCAGATCTTTTCTTTTTCAACACCACTGGTAGGTTGCAGCCAGATGCCAACCGTACCTCCGTATGTAACAATTGAAACTGTATCGATCGCTCTTAAGTTCTTTACAAAAAGTTGAAATGCGGCCTGTAATAAGGGAAGCCGGTTAGGCATATCCATACTTCCTGATACATCAATCAGAAATACAAAATTACTCGGAGGTATTTTATCAAGCTCCAGTTTCTTTGCACTTACATTTAAAAATAACAATTGTTCTTTAGCATTCCAGGGGCAGTCAGTTAACTGGGATTCTATCCGAAACACTTCTTTTTTTTCCGGTGTCCTGTAATGCAGATTAAAATAATTAACCAGTTCTTCCACCCTTACCGCATCAGGCGGCACAGTACTTTTCATATTTAAAAAACGCCGGATATTACTGTAAGATGCTTTATTTACATTCAGAGAAAAACCGGTATTAGGATACTTTGCAGTATTCACATAATCATTTTCTACCAATTGAAAATAAGTTTCGTCTTGTGAATACCAGTTGAATTTTGCAGATTTAATTTCATTACGTGAAATGGAGATCAACTTGGGTTTATTCTTGCTGATACCATCTGCAGCGAGTTTTAAAGTGATCGTTTGCCAAACATCAGTTTTTACCTTGAGGGTCTGTATTTCATACCCTTCCATAGTTAAAGTAATGGAATCGTAGAGTTTGTTTATTGTAATGCCAAAACTGCCATTGCTGCCTGTATAATAATTTGCTTTTGCAGAATGAATGAAAATTTTTACGTTCTGGATACCAGTGTTTTTCTGGCCTTTTATTTCACCCCGGAGATAATACTGGCCTGATGCAGAGAATGCAAATAAAAAGAAAATAAAATATAGAAATGGTTTCTTCAAGTAAATAACATTGAGGTAAAATAGTTATTTCCAATGTAAAGACACTATTTTTTTACCTAAAGTTGCTTGTTAGTCTTCCACCAGCTGGTAAATTTCTTTTAAATTTCTGCCGAGACCATCGTAATCAAGCCCATATCCCAGCAGAAATTTATCCGGCACATTAAAGCCCAGGTAATCAATTGTTAAAGGATATTGTAATGCATCTGGTTTATGTAGCAAGGCTGCAATCTTCAAAGAGGCCGGCTGTTGATCGCGCAGCTGTGGAAGAAATTCATTCAATGTTTTGCCTGTATCCACAATATCTTCGATGATCACCACATGCCTGTCTTTTAATGATTCATCCAAGCCTATGGAAGTTATTACATGGCCAGTACTCCTTGTTCCTTTATAGGATATAAGCTTTATAAAGCTGATCTCAGCATCGATAGTTAAATGTTTAAAAAGATCTGAGGCGAATATGAATGATCCATTTAATATTCCGATAAAAAGTGGCTGTTTACCTGCATAATCATTGTTGATGGAAATGGCCAGTCGTTTTACCTGTTCTTCAATCTCTTCTGCTGTAAGAAAAGGTTTGAATTTTTTATCTAATACCTGTATCACCTGCATTTTTATTTACTTAGTATAATTATTTTCTGGCCTATCCGCAAATCTTCTGAAAGCAGTTTATTCCATTCTTTTATTTCGTCTACACTAACCTGGTATTTTTTGGAAACGGCATACAAATTTTCTCCCTTCAAAATAGTATGAATTTTTCTATTTCCATTTTCTTCCTTAAAGGATATCTTCACTGCACCGGGCCGAAGCAAAACCTGCTCCCCTGTAGTTAGAATATTTTGTTCTGTGATATTATTATATTGCTTCAGGTATTCCATCTGTATCCCATTTGCCTGGGATATGTGGTGCAGATCTTCTCCTTCCTGTACTAAATGAATATCCTTATTTCCTTCTTTATTTTTTTTCTCCAGGAAAATAAGCTGATCATTCTGAAGAAAGCCATCCGTAGTAAGATCATTATACTCCAGCAACTTCGAAAGAGCAATATCATTTTCAATTGCAATTGCAAGAAGTGATGTTCCTTTTATTGCCCGGATTGCAGAAGATCCATTTACAGAAATTTTAAAAGCAGGCGCCACGGAAATTTCCCGCTCTGTTCCGGGAATCACCTCTGCCGGCCTGATTGTAATGGTTTGCTGTGTTTCAACTTCGCCTTTGCGTCCATCTAATGGCTCATAAACCGGCAAACCCTGTAAAGTATATTGCGTAAGATTGTACTTTTCAATACTGCTTATCAGTATCTCCGGATACCTGGGATTGGTTGCATAGCCTGCTTTTTTTAAGCCGGTTGCCCATCCCCTGTAGTCTGTAATATCCAATGAGAATAAAAATGCATAGCGTTTATTATTTTTTAAAAAGTCACTATGATCACGAAAACTCTCTTCAGCTGTATTGTATTTCCTGAAGCACTCTCCAGTTTCATCATCATTGTGAAATACGCTTGCGCCCAACCAGTTTGATTTACATTTTATTCCAAAATGATTATTTGAACGCAATACAAGATCACTATTGCCGCTTTCTGTTTCCAATATTCCCTGTGCAAGTGTTATAGAAGCCGGGATACCTGTACGTTTCATTTCCCGTACCGCCATTTCCTTATATATATCAATATACTGGCGGGGTGATAAATTTTGACCGGCGGCAGAAGTGAATGATAAAATAAACAAAATGAAAATGCAGATCCTCATGTTATAATTTTCTTATGATCATTAAGCCATCCCTAACGGTTAGCATTACCTGTTCTACCCTTTTATCAGCTGAAACATACTCATTAAAGGCATGAATGGCAACAGCGTTCTTGCCTGTTATATTCTTTTCCAGTACTTCTCCATGAAACAATACATTATCGGCAATTATAAAACCTCCCTGTTTTAAAAAAGGTAAAGTTAATTCGTAATAGTTAATATAGTTTGTCTTATCAGCATCTATAAAAATCAAATCCCAGTCTTCCTTTAAACCGGGTATTATATCAAGGGCATTACCGATATGTATTTTTATTCTTTTTCCTGCTCCTGCTCTTTCAAAATATTCTGAAGCTATCATGGCATCTTCTTTCCTGATCTCTATGGTATGTATGATACCATCAGGTGTAAGTCCTTTTAATAAACATAACGCACTATAACCAGTAAAAGTGCCTATTTCCAGCATTTTAGCAGGCTTTATCATCAAACTTAACATCTCCAGCACTTTTCCCTGTACATGCCCGCTGAGCATTTTGGAGTGAGGATGGTGCAAATGGGTGTGTTGTTCATTCTCAGCTAAAATCTCTTCCAGTGAAGTTGTATGATGTTTAGCGTAGGTTTCCGCCAGGGGATGTATTAACATTTGCATCAAAAGTGATATTTGATTTTTTTGAAATGAGATACAGCCCTGTAAATGTGATAAGCCCGTTGATCAGTATTAACTCATTGCCTATCTTATAACCATTAAAAATACTCTGTGAGATATTGTTAAGCCCTAAGGTGATATGCAGCTTTTTTTCATACCATTCCGGGCTGCTAAGCATATCCAGGCCTAAAGCCAATAACGGTGCGATCAAACAAACCGCCCAAATCATTTTATCATTCAATGTTCTTCTGGTTAATATACCAAAAGCGAATAACCCTAACAGTGGGCCATAAGTGATGCCCGCAAATTTTAATATGAAATCAATTATCAGTTTATCATTGATAAATTTAAAGGCAAGCACCAATAAAAAAAATAAGACAGCAAACCCGAAATGTACTTTTAAACGGGTTCGTTTTGTCTCCTTTTCGCTTAGTTGTGTTTTCTTCACACCCAATATATCGATACAAAAACAAGAGGTAAGGGAAGTAATAGCACCATCTACACTGGGGAACAAAGCGGATATGAGGGCAATGATGAACAATATTCCAATAGTTCCCGCAAATTTATCGCTAAGCGCAATTGTAGGGAAAAGATCATCCGGTGAGGTGGTAACACCGTTTGCATTGGCATATAAATATAAAACTGCCCCTAAAAATAAAAAGAGAAAATTTACTACCATCAGTACAGCAGTAAACGTCATCATATTTTTTTGAGAATCTTTAAGGTTTTTAACGCTGATATTCTTTTGCATCATCTCCTGATCTAGTCCTGTCATTGCAATGGCTATAAACATTCCCCCGATAATATGTTTCATAAAATAAGAGCCGGCCTTTACATCTGTATTGAAGATCTTTGTATAACCTTTTTCTGTCATGGCATTCAAGGCACCGGAAAAATCTGTACCCAGGGCATTGATGATCACAATGATACAGACTATCAATCCGACAAGCATTCCGGTAGTTTGCAAAGTATCGGTGTAAATGATTGTTTTTACGCCGCCTTCAAAAGTGTAAAGCAGTATCATCAGTAAAATAACAAGGGTGGTAACTATAAAAGGGATGCCTAATTTATCTAAAATAAAGATCTGAAGAATGTTTATCACCAAATACAACCTGGCGGTGGCCCCGATACTTCTTGAAAGTATAAAAAAGGATGCCCCGGCTTTATGTGCACTTACGCCAAATCTCTTTTCCAGGTAAGTGTAAATGCTGGTGAGGTTCATTTTATAATACAAAGGAAGCAACACATACGCTATGGTAAGGTAGCCAAACAGGTATCCAATAACGATCTGGAAATAATAAAAATTACCTGAACCGACACCCCCGGGTACACTTACAAAAGTTACTCCACTTAGGGAAGTACCGATCATTCCAAATGCAACCAGCATCCAGTTAGAGTTACGGTTGCCAATAAAGAATGAATCATTATTCGAATTCTTACTGGTAAAATAGGCTACCACCAGCAACAAAACAAAATATCCGATTACAAATGCAAGTAATAAATACGGCGACATAGGATCTCTTTAAGTAAAAATAAGATTGAAAATATAAAAAAACTTTGTGTCTTTGCTGAATATTATAATTAACACCATGTCAATAAAATCAATTGCAGTTTTTTGTGGCAGTAAAACAGGGAATAATGTATTGTTTGAAGAACATACAAAACAACTTGGATCACTGCTGGCAGAAAAAAATGTTGCGATCATATATGGTGGAGGAAATAAAGGATTGATGGGCGCTGTAGCCAATGCCTCCCTGGAAAAAAATGGTAAGGTCATAGGCATCATGCCGCAGGTATTAAGAGAATGGGAACATCACCATGAGGGAATAACAGAATTGCTTATTGTTGATACCATGCATACAAGAAAAAAAATGCTTTATGAGAAATGTGATGCTGCGATAATTCTCCCGGGAGGTTATGGCACACTGGATGAAGTGTTTGAAATGCTTACCTGGAATCAACTCAAATTACATGATAAAAAATTATTTATTCTAAATACAGGGGGTTTTTATGACCACCTGTTAGCTCATATCAACATGATGCATGACACTGGTTTTTTATATGATAACCCACTACAGAAAATGTCCGTCTTATTACATCCACATGAATTAACAGAATACCTTTAATTAACGGTTCTGGAATAGAGCAATATTTAACCCGGCCCTGATTATCGGAATATTTCTTCCCAGTTCATCCTTATATGGAGAGTATTTTGATTTTGCCACATCAAACATCAGTGACAAATAATAAAAACTGTTGCCATCCTCACGCCCCTGTGAATAACCTGCGCCTACCAGTAAACTGTTGCCATTGTAATTTTCCGTTGAAGCCACATAGCCACTGTTATCTGCCGGCAGGTATTTTAATTTTATAAAGTTGTGTTCATACTGTGCCTGGGCGAAAAGGAATTTAACAGGAAATAATCTTACAAATGCGCCCGGACCAATGATAGTTTGCCTGATCTTATCTCCCAATACAACATTATCCCGTTGCGAAGTATAATTGAAATTCATAGATACGGCCACATCTACATATTTATTCAGGCTGTATCCAAAATGAGGGATCAAACCCAGGGAAGTTGTACCATTTGAAAAACCAAGACTTACACTACCTCCTGTAAAAAGATTCTCTTTTTTAAACCCGCGGTTTTTAAAATCCTCTTCATTATCCGGTTCTTCTTTTTGAGCAAATGTTACCAGGGATAAACTTATCGATAAAAATAAAAACAGTGTAGTTTTCATATGTAAATATTTAGGGTAGATTAGTAAGTTAATTATACATCAAAAATTTTACCACGGTTTAAAATGTTATTAGGATCAAATACTTTTTTTATTCCCCGCATTAAATCCATTGCCGTTTCATTAAAAACAATGGGCATATATTCTTTTTGAATCAGGCCAACACCATGCTCACCGCTGATTGTACCTCCCAGCTTTTTTACAAGTTTAAACAACTCGTTTAACACCGGGATCACTTCCGGATTATCCAGGCTGTAAATATTGCCGGGAACTTTAATCCTGATATGCAGGTTACCATCTCCTGCATGCCCATAACAAACCACTTCAAAATTGTGTTGCAATCCCAGCTGTTTTACTCCATGTATCAAAGCTGGTAACTCTGCACGGGGTACAACAGTATCTTCTTCAATCGTATAACCTGCCAGCTTTACGGCTTCTGCAACCCGCCTACGCAACTTCCAAAGTTCATTTTTCTGCTGGGCATCGTCTGCAAAGAATATTTCCCCGCAATCATAATTCTCCAAAAGTGCGGCGATTGCTTCCATATCATTCAATAATGTATCAGGATAATTACCATCCACTTCAATGATAAGGTGAGCCTCTACTCCTTCACTAACGGTAATGGTTGTACTATCAACAAAAACACTTACGATACGGAGAGCATTTATTTCTATCAATTCCAATGCACTGGGTGTAAACCCTGCCCTGAATATAGCACTCACCGCGGCACCTGCTTTTTCCAGGTTGTTAAAAGGCACAAGCATAAGTAACTCATACTTTGGATGCGGCAATAATTTCAAA
The DNA here is from genome assembly GCA_037720515.1 of Ferruginibacter sp. Lineage (GTDB taxonomy): Bacteria > Bacteroidota > Bacteroidia > Chitinophagales > Chitinophagaceae > Ferruginibacter. The sequence continues at coordinate 70,390 of JBBJMM010000001.1, read as the reverse complement.
ACTATTTTTGTAACCAGCCCCAGTGTTCCCTCACTGCCAACCATTAATTGAGTGAGGTTGTAACCGGTAGAATTCTTTAAAACATTTGCGCCCGTCCAAATGATATCACCGTTTGGAAGTACGACCTGCAGGTTTAAAACATAGTCTTTAACCACACCGTATTTTACAGCTTTGGGGCCCCCACTGTTTGCGGAAATATTGCCACCTATAAAACAACTTCCCCGGCTGCTGGGATCAGGTGGGTAAAACAAACCTTTTTCTTTAACGGCATTTTGTAACACTTCGGTAATTACCCCAGGCTCTGTGGTAACCTGCAGATTGCGTTCATCAATTTCAATTATTGAATTCATTCTTTCAAAAGAAATTACAACTCCTCCCAGGTGTGGCAATGCGCCTCCGCTGAGCCCGGTTCCTGCTCCCCTGGGAGTTACGGGAATTTTTTCGGCATTGCAGATCTTCATTACCTCGCTTATTTCTTCTGCTGTTAGGGGCAATACTACTATATCCGGAAAGAAATGAAGGTTCTCTGTTTCATCCTTTCCATATTTATGCATTTCTTCTGTGTTCGTATAAACAAAGCTCTCTCCCACTATCAGGCGAAATGCAGCAATTGCTGGTAAATATTTACTACTTACCGCACCGGTATCACCCATTTTTTACAATTTATAAAGCAAGAACAATATTGTTACCGGGTAAATTTCGGAAAAAACAATTAATACGCTGCAAAGAGTTGTGTATCTGGAAGAGGCTTACATCATTTAAAAAGAAGGACAAAGTGATTGCCTGTCGGTATTTTCCGGATAAAATCCATTCTTTATAACATTGAATTCACTGGCACCTCTGAAATTATTAAAATTTTTAAGGGCAGATGTTGTCGCATCATAACTGAAGGTAAACCTGATATTCTTCAACTGAAAACCTACCATAGGAACTACAGCATCCTTATAACGGTAATACACACCCGCAATGAATTGTTTTTCTCCGCCCGACTGGCCCAAATTCACATTTGCATTTAACCCTCCCACCAGTTCCGAGGAATTTGCCTGGTTTGTATAATAAATATTGGGATTAATAATTACATCCGGAGCTACTTTAAGGATTGCATTTACAAATCCGATATGCCGCATTGGGATAATCCCATCATCAGTGTTATCGTTAAAGAAAGTTTCTTTAGGCTTGTTTACATGATGTATAGAGTAACCGGCATTGATATATATATTTTCCTGTGGAAAATAAGCATAGTTCATTCCGGCCTGCATATCAAAATAGCTGACATTGTTATCGGCAAGTACAACAGAAGTTGGTAAAGTTTTATCAAAAAACTTTCCATCGAACTGATCAGGATATTTAAGATTCGACTGATCAATCCTTTTATTGGCCCAGCCCAAATTAAAACCTGCGCTCAACAAGCTGCTGTTTCCCAACATTTGGTGATATGCCACAGACCCATACACCTTGGTTGACCGTAAACTTCCGGAACCTGCCATGTCACTTAGTATAACACCACCCAGCCCCAGCCATCCATTTTCAAGCCTGTTGCGCATTAACTGGAAGTCGCCAAAAACACTAATTGTTTTATAAGGTGATGCCATGATAGAACTATACTGGTTACGAAAGTGTGCACCCAACCTGTAATCTGCATCCGGAATAAATCCTGTATTTGCAGGATTAGTAGTTAACGGTGAGTTGAAGAATTGCGAAAAGTGCAGATCCTGTGCATGTGCTTTTACAAACAATGCAAATAAGAAAACGGTTATTATTATTTTTTTATTCATTATTCCTCCCGGAATTTTATTTAGTTAGCGTAACAAAGTGATATCACCTGTTTTTCTCAATTTCTGTCCATCAGTGAATTCTACATCCAGTGTATATGTGTATACATCCATAGGTTGTAACTGTCCTTTATATAATCCATCCCACCCCCGTTGTTTCCTGTTCTGGCTTTGATACATCAACTGGCCCCACCTGTTGTATATTTTAAAATCCATTTTGCCTATACCAAATCCTCTTACAGATATGAAACCGTTTACACCAAACTTACCAGGTGTAAATGCATTGGGAACATCCAGCAAAGGGACTATGATCGTATTCACTACTAGAGATGCAGTATCTGAACATCCTGCATCATTATATGCAATAAGGTCTACATCAAAATTGCCGGTCTCATTATATTCATGTACAGGATTCACTTCAATAGAAGAATCTCCATCACCGAAAAACCATAAATAACGATTAGCACCGGTAGACTGATTGGTAAATTGAACAGGCTTATTTTCTTGTGGCGGATTTGGCCCCCAGGTAAATAAGGCTATTGGTTTATCAACAACACGGATGGTGAAATAGGCAGAGGTATCCACCTTATTACAAGTATTTGTATCTATGGCAATAAGCCTTACATTATAAGAACCGGTTGCAGGATATAAATGAGTAGGGCTTACATTCACGGAATCAAAAGTTCCATCTCCGAATTCCCAGATAAACTTAGTTCCTGCAAGAGATGTATTCTGAAAAGTTGCAGTATAAGGATGACAACCGATAGGAGGTGTAATAAACATAGCCTTTACCAGCGGACTTATCCGAATGGTTTTCATTACTGAATCCGGAGTATTACAAAAAAGGGTGTCGTTTATAAAAAGTTTAACTACATAAGTTCCGGGAGATGCATAAGTATGAATGCGGGGTGGATTCAATCCCGAAACCTCTCTCGGACTGCCATCACCATAATCCCAAATGAAAGATGCCGGACCAAAGTTTCCTGAATTTGAAGTGGAAGTATTAGTGAACTGAGTTGTAAGACTTTCACACGGAGGTAATTTCTGCGAAACAAAATCGAGCATAGCCTTATTATTTCCTACTTTAATTACAGTGTAGGAAGTATCCCGGATATTACATGTGGTGCTGTCTTCTGAAATCAGTCGAACAGTAAAATTTCCGATCGTAGTATAAGTATGTGAAATACTAGGTTGTGTTGTTATAGTATCAGTGGGTGAATCACCGAAATTCCAATAAAATTTTACACCCTGCCTTAATGTATCCCTGAAATCAACTGTTAGTGGTACACAACCATTTTTTTTATTTACAACTCCTTGAATTGCTGATTGAACAGCAGAACCTACACCTGCAAAATTCATTTCAATTTTTACTGCTGCTTCATTACAGGCAGAACTGGGATTTGTTGGAGACCATGAACCAGGAGTTGTAGGGAATGGAGCTTTTCCATCACAATTAGCACATATTCCCTGGTAAACAACCCCGTTGGCATCGAACCTGCTGGTTCCACCATCCACGTGATCACCGATACCACCAAACTGACCGAAGTGAGATCCGAATAACTGACTTTGAGCATTAGCTCTAAGAACAAAGAAATAAAAATCCTTACCATCTGCTGCGGGTATCCCTGCCAGTGGGTTTACTTCCGGTAACCCGGTTGTAGTACCTGTGGTATATTGTTCATCTACATTTATACCACCACCCCATCCTGATACATATACATTCTGGCACCTGTCTACAAGAAATGCAATGGGTGAAATATTGGGTACAGGTGAATTGGTTCCAAAAACTGTTGAATATACATAAGAAGAAAAATCAGGCTGTAATTTGCTGATGAATTGTTTGCCACCGGCATTGCTAAAAGTTGCATTTAATACCGGCCAGCTTCCTGTGGTTGTTCCCATTATATATGGAAAGCCTGCCTTGTCGAATTTCAAACCGTACACAATATCAGTTCCGGAAGTGCCCTGATAAGTAGTTTTAATAAAACTTGAACCTGCATTGTCTAACTGGGTAATAAAACCATCTGCTACACCTCCCTGGTTGTTAGGGTACATTACGCCGCTTGTACCACCAGGAAGATTAGAACTGGTTGTTCCCCCAGCCACATATAAATTACCGGTGAGAGGATTTATGCTGGCAACAAAACAGGCATCATCACCCGAGCCGCCAAAATAAGTACTGAATAAAACAGAAGAGAGAGTAGGAGTAAATTTAATGATCACTCCATCCTGGCGTCCTCCGCCAAAAACCGGTTGAAGAGACCCGGCGTTTGTAACCGGAAAATTGGAAGATTGAGTACAAGATGCGAGATAAATATTATTAGCTGCATCGAGGATCACTTCACTGCGGGCATCATCGCCATAATTTCTGCGTATAGCATCGGCTCCTTTTGGAAACGCCCATTTGGGGCGAATGTTAACCCCGTCTGAAGCATCGCCACCCATCCTTAAAGAGCCTATAAGATTAGATCCGGCAGTATTAAATTTTGTAATAATAATGTCGTATCCCGCTCTGCCAGAACTGGGAACTGTTGTGGGATAATTAGGGGAAGAACTTCTGCCCGCAACAATAAGATTACCCTGGTCATCTACTATCATACTGTGTGGCTGTTCATTTGCAGAGCCACCTATGTAAGTAGCATATATACGATTGGAACCGTTTGGTGAAAATTTAAAAATAGCAATGTCGTAACCTGGGAAAGCATCTTCAGTAACACCACCGCCATAAGTGGTTTGATAGGCGCCTGGGGAGACAGGGTAACCGGCACCGAATGCAATTCCACCGGCATAAAAAGAACCATCAGGTCCCGGAGTAGCAGTATATCCCCAATTATCAACCGAACTTCCCGTAAATGTTGTAAAAATTATAGAAGGGTCGATCACTAAAGTAGAAGAAGCATCATAATCATCCACATCAAAAGTAACCACGTTGTTTCTCACAACATATTTAACAGACACTTCTTTTTTAAAACCTGTTCCGGACTGATAACTATAAGGATATTGCTCAGTTACCTGGCCAACAGAAGTAGTAATGATCAGTTCTTTATTTTTAATTGACACCTCTGAGGGTCCATCGTATTGCATGGCAATGGCAGAAACATTTCCCCCCGGATGTACAATGAAATCATATTTAAGTTTATTGCCTTCAGAATAATAACGAACATCTATAAATGGATAAACATTTTTATAAGTGATAGCCTGGTATAATTTACAATCCCCGGCCCATTTGGATTTATCATTTCCTATAAAATAATTGTTATGGGAAGAAAACATTTTCTCGGGTATCCTTGAAATGTTATTGGCAGCGCCCAGGAATTTAACTTTGTAAGCAAAAGAATGTAAAGTGTCAACGCCTTCTTTTGTAGGATGAATAGAGTCCTTTACAGAGTGGCCATGAACCCTTCCGCTTAATGCCTGCATATCTTTTGCATTGTGCAAAAGAACAGTAAAGCCTTTATTTTCCAGAAAGAAAGATCCGGTACTAAAGTCGCCCCTGAAATTTACATTAGTATTCCATTGCCCTTTATTTTCTACAAATTCCATTTGGGCAAAAACATCGTTGCCGGTAAATAAAACAGATACAAAAGCGAGGAATCCCAATATTATTCTAAATCTTCTCAATACCATTATTTTATAACAATTTACTGCTTATTAACGACAACTCAGATGGTTTGGATTACAACTGAACAAGGTTTAGAATAGGTTTAACTATTAGGAGAACATCAGGCTATTTTGCTCCACGCGGTTTTACCTTTTTGCAGAAGTAAGTACTGTTTAACAGGCAAATTATCTGCCATTTCCAGGGAGGGATCATTTAAAAAAATATTTTCTATTTCGGATCTAACAGTTTCAAGCATTACCTTATCATGCACAATACTGGCGAGCTTAAAATTTAATATGCCACTTTGTTTGGTTCCTTCGATCTCACCCGGCCCTCGTATCTCCAAATCTTTTTCGGCTATTTTAAAACCATCATTGGTTGCCACCATGATCTTTATTCTTGCTCTTGCATCGTTTGAAAGTTTTTGTCCGGTTAACAAAATGCAATAACTCTGGTCTGCTCCACGGCCTACTCTGCCTCTTAACTGGTGTAACTGTGATAAACCGAATTTTTCAGCGCTTTCAATTACCATTACGGAAGCATTGGGAACATTCACTCCTACTTCAATTACCGTAGTACTTACCATGATACCAGTATCATTTTGTACAAACCTCCGCATATTGGTTTCTTTAATATCCGGTTTTTGTTTTCCATGCACCATACTTATCCAGTATTTCGGTTCAGGAAAAAAAGATTTTACTTCTTCAAATCCTTTCATCAGGTTTTCATAATCCAGTTTACTGCTTTCTTCTATAAGCGGATAAATAATATATGCCTGCCTGCCTTCTGAAAGTTGTTGCTTTATAAAATCCATTACCTGGGGCCGTGCATTTTCATTTCTATGTACTGTAGTAATCAGTTTTCTGCCCGGAGGCAGTTCATCCATTACGCTATAATCCAGGTCGCCATATGCTGTAAGGGCAAGGGTGCGGGGGATAGGTGTGGCAGTCATTACCAGGATGTGTGGCGGGATCGTATTTTTCTTCCAGATCTTTGCACGCTGGGCCACACCAAATTTATGTTGCTCATCCACCACAGCAAACCCCAAATTCTTAAACAATACTCTATCTTCTATTATGGCATGTGTACCTATAAGAATATGCGTACTGCCATCTGCACAATTTTCCAAAATTCTTTTCCTGTCTTTTGCCTTAACCGAACCCATTAAAAGATCTGTAACAACCGGCGTATCACCCAGCATTTCCCGTAAACTATTATAATGCTGGCGGGCAAGAATTTCTGTAGGTGCCATCAGCACACACTGGTAACCGTTATCTGCCGCAATGAGCATACTTAATAATGCCACCATAGTTTTTCCGCTTCCTACATCGCCTTGTAATAACCTGTTCATTTGTTTTCCACTACCAGTGTCTTTCCTTATTTCTTTCAATACTTTTTTTTGGGAACCTGTTAGTTCAAAAGGAAGATAATGATTGAAGAAATCATTGAACAACTTACCCACTCTATCAAACACATATCCCCTGCTGAACCGGTGCCTTTCCGATTTGATGAGAGTGATCCTGAATTGTGCCCAGAATAATTCTTCAAATTTCAATCGCCGTACTGCATGTTCATAATGTTGCATCGTAGCCGGAAAATGAATGTGCTGATAAGCCTGCAAGCGGTTTATCAGTTTGTATTTTTTTATTAAGTATGCCGGCAAATTTTCCGGGAGATCTTTTTCTGTAATTTTTTTTACCAGCTCCCCTGTAAATTTTCCCAATGCTTTTCCATTCAGCCATTTAGATTTTAATTTTTCAGTGGAGGGATAAATGGGTTCAAGGAAACTTTTACCGCTGCTTTTTTCCGGGGTATAATTTTCAATATCGGGATGTGCGATCTGAGGCCGGCCTGAAAAAAAACTTACTTTACCAAACAGAATATATGGCTGGCCAACCTGTAATATCTTTTCCACCCAACTAATACCCTGGAACCACACCAGTTCAATGATTCCGGTTTCATCCTTTACCTGGGCTATAAGGCGCAGGGATCTTTTTTCTCCGGCCATTTCCTTACTGATCAGAATGCCTGCAACCTGCGCAAACTCTGTGTCGTAATTAAGTGATCTTATCTGATCAATTTTTGTTTTATCAATATGCCGAAGTGGAAAATGTTCCAACAGATCGTAACAGTTGTGTATGTTTAATTCTTTCCTCAGCAGATCTCCTTTCAGTATGGAAATACCTGGAAGATATTCTACCGGGGATTGTAATATTGAGGTTGATTGGCTGATACCTGTTTTTTACAAATATATTTCAGCAAAGCGGAAGTAGCATCATTATAAAAGAAAGACATTACGGTGTTTTCCTGTTGAAGGAAGGGCGATGAGGTTTATGGGAAAATTTAGTGTTAACTGCACGTTTTGTAAGCGGATTGTATTCCGGCACTTCGCCAAACAGGTCTGGTACAACAGCTTTAGGAACTTCCTTTCCTAATAGTTTTTCAATGGAAGAAAATTTGCGTTGTTCCTTTACGCTTACCAGTGTATAAGCGGTGCCTTCAGCAGCAGCGCGTGCCGTACGGCCAATGCGATGCACATAATCTTCACCATCGTGTGGAACATCGAAATTTATTACAAGGTCTATATTGTCTATATCAATTCCCCTGCTTAAAATATCGGTGGCAACTAATACAGGGAGACGGCCACTTTTATATTGTATGAGAACATCTTCCCTTTTATCCTGTTCCAGGTCGCTATGGATCTCATCTGCATTGATACCATTTCTTTTTAAATCCCGGGTAAGTTGTTTTACACTTAGTTTACTGCTGCAGAATATAAGTACAGATCTGAAATTTTTTTGTTTTAGGAGGTATACAATAAGCGGGATCTTTTGTGCATCATATACCATGAATGCTTGCTGAATGATCTTTTCAGGAGGTTTACTTATAGAAATATTTACTTCAGAAGGCTGGTGAAGTATCTTTCTTGCCATTTCCCGGATCTTATGAGGCATTGTTGCAGAAAAAAGCAGGTTTTGTCTTTTCGCAGGAAGATGTTTTATGATGAACATGATATCATCGTAAAACCCCATATCCAGCATTCGGTCTGCCTCATCCAATACCAGGTATTTCAATCCGTCGAGTTTTACATATCCCATTTTTATATGGGCCATCATTTTACCGGGCGTGCATACAACTACATCCGCACCCATGCTGAGTGCTTTTTTTTCCTGTATAAATGCATTACCATCACCCCCGCCATAAACTGCAATAGAACTAACGTTAGTAAAATAAGACAAGCCTTCAAGATGCTGGGCGATCTGTATGGCCAGTTCGCGTGTAGGCACTATCACCAGTGCATTCATCGTATGCATATCATGGGAAGAAGTGATGATCTTGTTGATGAGGGGCAAAAGAAAAGCTGCTGTTTTTCCTGTGCCTGTCTGTGCAGAGGCAATAACATCTTTACCGGCAAGTATCAAAGGAATTACCTGTTCCTGAACGGGTGTGGCTTCTTCATAACCGGAGGCTTCTATGCCTTCCATTAATCTCGGATCAAAATCAAATGCTGTAAAATTCAAAACTATTAAGCGGGTTTATCCGTGAAGATAGTGCATTTGAGTATCTCTCACAGAATGCACCGATAACTTTGAAGCTTGTTTCTATGTTTCATTTTCAGCAAAATTATCCACCAATGTAAAGATTTGCTGAGAAACCTTTGCCCTGAATGGTTTTAATATCTTTGTACTAAATATTTATAACTATCAAAATTAAAAATGGTAAACGTTGGAGAATTTAATGATTTAAAAGTAATAAGGCTGGCAGATTTTGGCGTTTACCTTGATGATGGTAAAGAAGGAATATTATTGCCGAAAAGATTTGCACCTGCAGGAATTAAAACAGGTGACCTGGTTAAAGTTTTTGTTTATCATGATAGTGAGGACAGGATCATTGCAACCACCCAGGAACCTAAAGGGATAATCGGAGATATTGTAAAATTAAAAGCGGTAACGGTTACTGAGCAGGGAGCTTTTTTGGATTATGGTTTAATGAAAGATCTTTTTGTGCCAAAATCCAAACAAATAAATGGTATGAGGCCAAATGGAGAATACCTGGTTATGCTTTATTTAGATGAACAAACGGGCAGGATAGCAGCTACAGAAAAATTAGAACCCTACCTGGATAATACATCACTTACAATAAAAGAATTAGATGTTGCTGATCTTATCGTTTACAGAAGAACAGATATTGGCTACGTGGTGATCATTAATAACCGGCATACGGGAGTATTGCATTTCAATGAAATTTACAGGGATATAACAGAAGGAGATAAATTTAAAGGTTTTATTAAAAAAATATACCCTGATAACAAGATAGATGTTGCGGCAGGTAAACCTGGTTACAACAGGGTGGAAGATGAAACACAAAAGATCTTGCGGCTTCTTGAAGAAAACAACGATTACCTGCCTTACAATGATAAATCTGATCCCGGGGAAATTTATTCTTATTTCGGGATGAGTAAAAAAACTTTTAAAATGACAACGGGAAATCTCTATAAACAAAGAAAGATAAGTTTTGAAAAAACCGGGATAAGGAAGGTGAAAGAATAGGTTATTTTAAATTTTGAATGTTGAATGTTGAATTAGAACGCAGATCATAAAAAGTTTTATGGTAAGAACATTAAATCTTTTAAATCATAACTATCCCTTTAATAATTATTTTAAATGTTGAATGTTGAATGTTGAATTAGACGAAGATTATTAAGCGTTCCCTTTTTAAAAATTATTTTAAATTTTGAATTTCAATTTCACTTTTCACATTTCACTTTTCACTTCTTCACTTAATCAACCCTATTTTTTTTGAATGTATCACCGCTTCTGAACTGTGGGCAAAATAGCAGCAAAGAATACCATTGGCTTCCATTTCCCGGATCTTTTCTTCAACATCTACTTTTGGATTCTTTATGGTTTTTCTAATATAAACAGCATGTACCATTGATTTAAAATGAGAAGCAATTGAAGCGTATATAACCGGATCTTCCTGGGAATCATCTCCCAGCAACACTACTCTTTGTTCGGGATACGCCTCCATTATACGCGATATGCGCATGAATTTGGTTTTATGATTATTCTGTCCAGTTTTGATCACCTGGCTGAAAAGTTTTAACTGATTCAACAGGTAAACTCCTTTTGGTAATAAATTAAGTTCAGAGAACTCTGAAATATAATCATACAGATTCCATTCACTGCTAGAAACAAAAAAAAAGGGGTTGGTAGTTTTTTCGGGTGCCCCTGCCAGTGAGAGCAACTGGTAATGATTTACAACACCTTCAAATGGTTTACGGCTGCGTGCATTTTCGGTAAGCAATACCATTAACCTTTTTCTAAGATTAGAAGAATGTGAGATGAGGAATGTATCATCAATATCAGAGATAAAAGTAAATTGATTTGCAAATGGAATGGAGATATGTGCTTTGCCGGTTGATATCACCTTACCACTGGCTGATATCCACTCCACTTCAACGGGATGCCACCCGGGATCAAGTGATTGTAAGATTTTCCATTCAAAGCGAAAAAAACCATCTTTAGCAGATTTTGTATGTTGAACGACACCATCCCAGGTGAATCTCATTTGAGCACCTGCTACAGGCCTTACCATAAATAATCGTAAAACTGCAAGTGTGTTTGTTATAAAATGTTTACGATATTTTTTTCTTGGTAGCGGGCCAAAAGAAAATACATGGCCAAACACCACGCATTGTTCTTTATTTCCATAACCATTGTATAATTTTACAAGGGGATCATCTGTTAGTCTCAATGCAAAAAGAAATCTTTCTTTTATATTATAAAGAAGTGATCTTTTTTTAGTGACGGCAGCCAATTCTACATTCATAATTTAAATTGAATAATGAGCGAAAGTAATTTAAAACTATTATTTGTAATCAATCCGGGTGCGGGGCCAAATAACGAGGTGTGGGAAGATATCATTAGTAAGTATTTTATAGATAAACCTTTTGAAGTAAAGTACCTGGTACTGGACAAGAAGCCTGATATCCAGCAAATAAAAAATAAAATAAAAGAATTTGCACCCGGTAAAGTTATAGCCGTAGGTGGTGATGGAACTGTTACCATGGTTGCAAAGATCGTGGCAGAGGCCAAAAAAATTTTAGGGATATTGCCTGCCGGTTCAGCAAACGGAATGGCAAAAGAGCTGAATATACCTGTAGCACCCGCTGAAGCACTGGCTATCATTGAAAATGGGGAAATCAGATGTTGTGATGCTATAAAAATAAATAACAAGGATATATGCCTGCATCTAAGCGATATAGGTCTTAATGCACAGTTGATTAAATATTTTGATGAAGGTAAAGTAAGAGGTAAAATGGGATATGCAAAGGTTATGCTTAAAACCTTGTGGCATAAACAAAAGATGCAAGTGATCGTGCAGGCTAAAGGAAAAGAAATAAGGCGTCATGCCTTTATGATTGTTTTGGCAAATGCAAGTAAATATGGTACCGGCGCAGTTATAAACCCAACAGGTGAACTGGATGATGGGGCTTTTGAAGTAGTAATAGTAAGGAAACTGGCTGTTTCGGAATTATTAAAAATGCTCTTTAAACCTCAACCTTTTAATCCAAAAAAGATAGAAACTTTTACAGCCACCTCTGTTAAACTGGAAACAGTTCACAGTGTTCATTTCCAGATCGATGGTGAATACATGGGAAAAATTAATCAGTTGATTGCACGCATTCTACCGGATTATATTAATATAGTTTTACCGCGGAATTAATTTTTTGCAAGGCTTACAGGTCCTGAAAACATTTTTTCAATTACTTTCTTATCATGTCCATAAATATCATCTGCAAAATGCAGCAATCCTTCATCATCAACCCAGGCAGTGTAATAAGTGATCAGCACAGGTATTGCTTTTTTTAATTTTACAAATTTTTCAGTACCACTGTTCATGGCAGCATCAATAGCTTCCGGACCCCACTGTGCGTCATCCTGTAAAAGATAGTTGGCCATTTTAGTTGGATCACTCAGCCTTATGCAACCATGACTGTAAGCTCTTTTATCTTTTTCAAATAAACTTTTTGCCGGTGTATCATGAAAATAAATATTGAAACTGTTAGGGAATAAAAATTTTACTTTACCCAAGGAGTTTTTTGGACCGGGCAATTGCCTTACAACAGGCAGTGAGCCATCATTTCCTACTATTTCCATATTATTGTTTTCCAGGTAATTTGCATTACGATTAATTGCTGGCATGATCTCTTTTTGAACTATACTCGATGGCACATTCCAATAAGGACTAAAAACAACCTGGTTTAGATTACCTGTGAACATCATCGTATTATGGCCTTCCTTTCCTACAACAACATTCATGTCAAAAACTTTTTGTTTCCCGTTCTTTACATGAAGTATAAATTCCGGGATATTAACTACGATCATCTGCCCTTTAGGTTCATTGATCATCCATTGCATTCTTCCCATATTAATAAGTATCTGCTGCAATCTTTTTTCAGCAGGTACATTCATATCTTTAATGATCTGATCCGTTATAACACCTGTAGGTGTATAGCCATGCCTCTTCTGAAATGAGGCAATTCCATTACTCAGAGAATCCGTGAAGACCTGTGAAGTATCTCCTGCAGGCATATCACCTGTTGCCTGTAATCTTTTTTTGATATCCAGTACATAAGGTGAAGATGTCCCTTTTTTTAATTGTTTTGCATTGGCTGTTATTACAGGCCATCCTCCCTTTTTTACAATTGTGTAATAAACCCCTAATTGTTGTTTCAGCGATTTATAAGTTTCATTTACATCTTCATAATACTTATTGTCTTTGTGTTTTTTTGTGAGCAGGGAATCTGCCAGTAAAAATGCATTTTCTTTTTTCCGGGGAATGAACCTTTCCATTTCCTTACGCTTGATAAACCCATCTTCAATATTATTAAGAGCGTAAAGAATATAATGTTCTGTAAGTTTAAATTCAGTATTCAATATATTTTTATTTGTATTGGTTACTGTAAGCTCTTCCTCTGCGATTAAATAGTCCATGTACTTCTGAAGGCCTTTATCCCGCAGGGAAGTATCGTTTCCATAAGTTGTTTGGTAATTATGCATATTCCAGAAACCTCTGGCCTGCTCTGTTAAGCCATCCCCTGAAAACCAGGCATACTGGTAATTCCGGGCATTATAGAAACTTCTCATCCTTCTCGAAATTGCATCGCTTACATTATTTTTTGAAAAATATTCCACCATTGCATTGCTATCCAGGAAAAGATTATTGTAAGCATTTGCCGGGATTATTGTAAAATCCCTTTTAGAAACTTTCTTTTCATTTTCTGCTTTCTCTTTTTTTGAAGATTTGCTTTCGGAAGTAGATCCATCCTGGTTGTTGTTATTGCAGGAAATTAAAAAAAATGTAATAGCTGAGGCAAGAAAAATTTTTTTCATAGGCTGTTAAATACAAATCTTATGCCTATAAAAGGATAACAGGTTCGGGGATATAAAACGTAATCAAACAGCGAAACAAAGACACTTGCTAAAAAAAAATCCCGGCAGAAGTGCCGGGATCATTTAGTTTTTCAGATAAGATTTATTTCTTTACTAAATTAATTTATTGAATAGGTTTGGGTGAATTTATTTAGAGTGATGGTGTAAGTTCCACCAATTGCTGGTGTATTAAAATTAGGGCCACCATCCCATTTTATTTTACCCGGACCGCCAAATTCATAATCAAAAGCACCCCAGGCATTTCCTGATAGAAATTTGATTTCACCAGGTTTTAATGTAAGAGTTCTTGTCCAAATACCATTACCACTGTAAGTCATTTGCGGCGATGTTGGAGGATCCCAGTCATTCACACCCGGCATATTCATGCCATTACCAACCACACGCATTTCAGATGCAGGTGTTAAGCTGTATTGCAGATCAGTGGTATTAGAACCATCCCAAATTGCACGCATCCTGCCTGAGGCACCTGTCCATTTAAAGTTACCTGCACTGCCACCGTCTACCACCATTTTATTGGTAGCATTATCTACCCCAAACCAACGGTGAAGGTTAGGTGCACCATTGTTCAAATCATTACCATCATGAAATTTAAATTCATCATTCGTATTCATGTTGGTGAGGTAAATAAATTTATTTACACCTATATAACTCATTTTAACTGCTGGCTGGCTCCATCCCTGAAACTGTCCTATCATACCCATCCCACCAATGCCGTTACTTACCGCAGTTGGATGAGTATTGACGAAGATTTACTTCATAAATATTGCTTTGCAGAGACCACGAGGGGATTTGCGCTTCTGCAGTTATTGCAGTTAAAATAAAAAGAGAAAGCGAAAAGATAAAAGTGAATTTTTTTTTCATAGCAAGGTTGTTGTAAAAATAAATATATGCAGAAATGATAACTTAACTTGATCGAAACTTTTGTTACCATGTAAGCGCAGCTAACTTTGCTACTCCCATGCATTAACGGCATGAGTAACAAACGTGCGTTGATATTGTTTACTATGAATTACCAATATGAAAATAAAAAAGCAAATAACTGGCGCTACCCATTTTAATTATCTTACTCAACCTGTTTTTTAAAGATTTTTTTTCGGAGTAATATCTATCCCGGTTGCTGTTATTGCAGTAAATTAAAAAGAAGTACCAGTTTAGGCAAAAAAAATTCATAGACTGTTTAATACTTATCTATCCCTGTAAAACTTCAGAAAAACATCTTTTTAAATTATCATATTAGTTTATCAGGAGTTATGGGAAGTTTCCTGATTCTTTTACCTGTTGCATGAAAAACGGCATTTGCCACAGCAGCTGCAAATCCTATGAGAGCGATCTCTCCCATTCCTTTTGAACCTACAGGATTTAATACCGGATCAGGTTTATTTACAAACCAGGCTTCAACATCGGGAACATCTGAATGCACGGGAACATGATAATCGGCAAAATTATTATTGATCCATTTTCCATACCGGTGATCTATCACACCTTCTTCCATCAGGGCTCCGCCAATACCGCCAACCACACCTCCTTTCATCTGGCTTTCGGCCGTTCTTTGGCTAACAATTTTTCCGGCATCTCCAACGGTTACTACTTTTGCAATTCTAACAACACCGGTTAATGGATTTACCAGCACTTTTACAAAATGTACAGAATAGGAGTAAGCAGAATATTTTTGCATTTCAGGATTGCGGCCTGAAGCTTCTTTGATCTCTATTTCATTTTGTTCTGCAGTTTTTAAAACCTGCATTAATGTAAAAGAGTTTTTTTTATCAGATAGTAAGAACAGGTTTCCTTTTTCATAACTGACCTGTTCTGTTGTAACTCCCACGCCAAACAATGAAGTTTTAACAGCCATTTCGACAAGTTTCATCCTGAGCGTCTTACATGCATTACCTACTGCAGCCCCTAAGGTAGCAGTTGTACTGGAACCGCCCTGGGTAGGGCCCGGAGGTAAAGATGAATCACCTAACTCAAATTTTACATTTTCGTAAGCTAACCCCATGGCATCACCACCGATTATTACCATTGCTGTTGCTGTTCCCGGCCCGCTATCACTTACTGCACTTTTCAATATTAGTTTTCCTTCAGCAGTGAGGATAGCGGAAAGTTTTGCTTCGCCCCGAAATGCTCCAAAAAGTCCACTACTCATCCCATATCCTACCTGCAGTTTTCCCTCCATCATACTTTTAGGAACAGGATTTCTTTTTTCCCACCCGAATTTTTCAGCACCGAGTGCATAAGCCTCTTTTAAAAATTTAGAACTGTAAGGTTTGCCATTTTCCGGATCTGTTTCGGCATAATTGCGCAATCTTAATTCAATAGGATCCAGTTTTAATTTATAAGACAATTCATCCAATGCACATTCAAGCGGGAAGGAACCGGTAGCTTCACCGGGACCGCGCATCCAGGTTGGAGTACTCAGGTCTACCGGATAAATTGAATAACGGGTACGCACATTCGCACATGCATACAAAGCCCTTGTCATAGCTACAACGCCTTCATTAAAAGATTCGTAGCTGGATGTAATTGCATCCGCTTCATGCCACATTCCTGTGATTTTACCGTCGGGGCCTGCTCCTATTCCAAATTTTTGAATGGCTTCCGGCCTGTAACCTACCATTGTAAACATCTGTGGCCTGGTAAGCATTAGTTTTAATGGTTTGCCTGTTTTTTTTGCCCCCATCACCGCGGCAATAGTATGCGGCCAGGTTCGCAGCGCTGATCCAAAACCTCCACCTACAAACTGGGCATTTACCTGCACATTTTTTTCAGTAAGTCCAAAAGCCTGCATGATGCTTTGTTGTGTGCTTTTAACACCCTGGGTTTTTTCCCAAACGGTAACTTTATCTTCCCTATCCCATCGCACAATGGTAACATGTAGTTCCATTGGATTGTGTACCTGGTTTGGCATTGTATATTCTTCTTCTACAATCACCGGGGCATTTCTCCATGCATCTTTATCACCGCGGGTATTTTCTTTGTAGCGGTCTCCCTCAAGTGGTTTTCTTATTTTAACTGCTTCCTCTAAGCCAGTAATATGTGGATCTTTATTATACTGTGCCTTAACAAGGGATGCTGCGTAAGTTGCTCTTTCAAAAGTATCAGCTATTACCAGGGCAACTGGTTGTCCATTGAAGCGGATGACACTGTCATTGAAAATTTTCAACCCCCTGTTTGGTGCCTGCCCTTTTGCAGGATTACTGCCTTCATCATAACCCGGTATTTTCGGGGCATTCAAATGAGTTATCACCGTGATAACTCCCGGTGCCCTTTCTGCATTCTTTGTATCCATTGCGGTGACATAACCTTTGGCAATATTACTTCCTACTAATACTCCATAGGTCAGTCCGGGCAGATCATACTCTGCTGAATACTTTGCTGCGCCGGTAACCTTCGCTTTACCATCCACCCTGTCCACATCAGAATAAGGCATATCTGTATCAAAAAAATAATTGCCCATATGGTTTTTATTTAGCTGCCAGTATTTGTAATGTTTCTAAAATAGTATTAGGAGCAAGCTTAAGTTTGAAATTGTTGTGTCCATAACCCTGAGCTTCCTTTACCACAATATTTGCGGCATTCCGGAAATTTTCCGTTGTAGCTTCCCTGCCTGTAAGGTAACTCTCGGCTACGGTTAAACGCCAGGGTTTATGCGCCACCCCTCCCATTGCCAGCCTGATAGTTCTTATGGTTTTACCATCCAGGTGCATAGCCGCCGCAACCGATACTAATGCAAAAGCATAGGATGACCGGTCACGGAT
This sequence comes from Ferruginibacter sp., assembly GCA_037720515.1. Taxonomy (GTDB): domain Bacteria; phylum Bacteroidota; class Bacteroidia; order Chitinophagales; family Chitinophagaceae; genus Ferruginibacter. The sequence goes on along the minus strand of JBBJMM010000001.1, from coordinate 52,800 downwards.
CTTTGTATAATGAGATCTTTGTTCGAGGTTGGATTGCAAAGGAATTTCCACTGCAGTAATTATTTCTCCCTGCATAAGGTTGTTATCTTTTTCCGGGCTATTTCCGGGCAACTTGTGAAAATCAGTAAATAAAATACGTCGATTGCCTTTTACACTGCTCACTAAAACAGTTGCATCCAATGCAGCCATTGCCACGCACATATCAGAAGGATGTACCGCAATACAATTTTCCGAAGCCCCGAAGATTGCATGCATACGGTTATAACCTTTCAATGCACTACAACCACTTGAGGGTTGGCGCTTATTGCAGGGAAGCGTAATATCATAAAAATACGGGCAGCGAGTTCTTTGCATCAGGTTGCCACCTACCGTTGCCATATTACGTATTTGCGGGGATGCTCCTGCCTGTAAGGCCAATGTAAGTAAAGGAAAGTGCTTTTTAATAAGAACATTCTCTGCTACAGTACTATTCAGTGCTCCCGCCCCTATGCTTATGCTGTTTCCTTTTTTTTCTATGCTTTTTAATGGAAGAGCTGTGATGTCTATTAATTTCTCCGGAGACATCACACCGCGTTTCATCAGGTCAACAAGATTGGTACCACCGGCAATGATCCTGGCAGACACATTTTTATTTAATGCATTCATTGCTGCCGGAACAGATAACGGTTTTGTGTAATCGAAGTTTATCATATTATTTAATCTCACCCCAAACCCTCTTCAAAAAAGAGTCAGCGTTTTTTTAAGTTTTAGATCACATTCTTTTTCTTCATCCCTCTGTTAGCAGGTATGTATCCTGAATAAATTCTTCTCATTATTTACCGGCAACTTCCTTTATAGCATTTACTATATTAGGATAAGCGCCACACCGGCAGATGTTACCACTCATATATTCCCTTATTTCATTATCAGAACCTGCATGTCCTTCATTGATGCATGCAACTGCTGACATGATCTGGCCCGGGGTACAATAGCCGCACTGGAATCCATCATGTTTAATAAAAGCTTCCTGCATAGGATGAAGGTTACCATCCTGTAAACCTTCTATGGTTGTTACCTTCTTCCCGTTTTGCATAATGGCAAGGGATAAACAACTTAGTACGCGCTTTTCATCCACATGTACGGTACATGCGCCACACTGCCCAAAATCACATCCCTTTTTTGAACCTGTTAAATGTAATTGTTCACGCAACAGATCTAAAAGTGTTACACGGGGTTCTACCTGTAGATTATAAGGCTTGCCATTAACTTCCAGTTGCAAAGTTTGCTTCTCAAAATATTGAGCTCCTTTTTCATCCAGTTCATTTTCTGTGGCTTTTAAAATTGCAGGTGAAGCTAAAGCCAGCACCGTTAAAGCTGAGGATTGTTTAAGAAAATTTCGCCGGGAGTTTGATAAAGCCTGATCTTTATTTGTACCTGTTTTATCCTGGTTCATGGATGAAATTTATAGTTGAGTAATTTACAGACTTTATTGAAATAATTTACTTTCTGTTGGGGGATGGAACACAGTCTTACTTAAATTTATTTTTAAATATATTGCAACCGAAATTTTAATGCAAATAAATCACCTGATGCGGTTTTTCTTTTTATTAAGCTTTTTATCATTTACTTCTCATGCTCAAACATTCAATTTATTAATTGGCACCTATTCTGGTTCCGGAAGCAAAGGGATTTATGTATACAGGTTTAATTCCACCACTGGAAAATCAAGCTGGCTGAGTAATACTGATAGTGTAATAAATCCTTCCTACTTATCATTATCACCAGGCAACAAATTTGTTTATGCGGTAAATGAAACAGGTGGAAATGATCCCGGAAAAATAAGCGCATTTGCGTTCGGGAAAAATTCTGGATCATTACGATTTTTAAATCAGCAATTGAGTGGTGGCGATCATCCATGTTACATTTCCATTGACAAAGCCAATAAGTGGGTTTTTGTATCCAATTACAATGGTGGCAATGTTTCTGCATTTCGTGTAAATAAAGATGGCTCGCTGAAACCACATTCCCAATTAATACAAAACACTGGTAGCAGCATTATTAAACCAACCCAGGAAAGGCCACATGTACATGCTACCCTGTTTTCACCCAAACAGGATTTTGTATTTGTAACTGACCTGGGGACAGACCAGGTGTTTTCATATAAATTTAAACCTTCAGACACTGTACCATTGGAACCAATGATACCGCCATTTGTGAATTCAGTTGCCGGCTCCGGACCCAGGCATTTAACTTTTCATCCTAATAAAAAATTCGCTTACGTAATTGAAGAATTATCCGGAACAGTTGCTGTGTATAAATATAATGCGGGAACTCTTTTTCCTTTACAACGTTTATCCACGCATCCCTCCAACTATTCAGGTAAAATAGGCAGCGCTGACATTCATATTTCACCTGATGGGAAATTTTTGTATACTTCTAATCGCGGGGAATCAAATACCATTGCGATCTTTTCTATTTATAAAAAAACAGGCATGCTAACAGCTGCAGGTCATCAATCTTCCAAAGGGCGGATGCCACGTAATTTCGCTATTGATCCAACAGGGAATTTTTTACTGGCTGCAAACCTGGAAACAAATAATATTGTGGTCTTCAAAAGAAATAAAAAAACAGGGAAACTTACTGATACAGGTGAAGAAATTAAAATTCCAAAACCCGTTTTTTTACTATTTGGGAGATAAGCAAACAGGCATTATACCGGGTAGCATTTTCTATAGTTTTTCCGGTAACTTTCCTTTATGAAAAGAAATTTTTTGCTTTTAATTTTTTGCTTTTTTGTTTTATTTTCTTTTGCTCAAAAAGATAAATATATCCTGCTAAAACCTGACCGTGTTTTTGATGGAGAGATAATGCATACAGACTGGGTAGTATTAATAAAGAATGATATTATTTCAGCTGCGGGTGCAATGAATTTTAAATTACCGGAAGGAACTGTAATTATCGAATTAAAAAACACTACTGTTCTGCCTGGTTTGATCGAGGGCCATTCCCATTTATTTTTACACCCTTATAATGAAACCTCGTGGGATGACCAGGTAATTAAAGAAAGCCGGGCAGAGAGAACCGTAAGAGCAGTAAAACATGCCGAAGCTACTTTATTGGCAGGGTTCACTACCGTTCGAGACCTGGGGACAGAAGGTGCTATGTATGATGATGCAGGTTTAAAAAAAGCTATAGAAAAAGGGATCATCTCCGGACCAAGAATGATCATTGCCACCAGAGCTATAGTAGCTAAAGGTACTTATGGGCCTAAATCATTAAATGCAGATATTGAACTACCCGTGGGTGCAGAAGAAGTGACCGGGATGGAAAGTATTGCTGATGCGGTGCGTACACAGATAGGGAAAGGCGCCGATTTAATAAAAATATATGCAGACTACCGGTATGGTATAAATGCAGAAGCTGTTCCCACATTTACTCTTACTGAATTGAGCTCTATTGTTGCTCTCACTGCAACAAGCAACAGAAAAGTAGTGGCACATGCATCTACACCGGAAGGCATGCGCACGGCTATTATGGCAGGTGTTTCAACCATTGAACATGGCGACAATGGAACAGAAGAAATTTTTCAGTTAATGCGAAAAAAAGGTGTTGCTCTTTGCCCGACACTTGCTGCAGGAGATGCAATATTGCAATACAGAGGTTGGAAAAAGTATGGCAGCAATGGGCAATCAGCAGAGCCCGAACCACCGGGAATAATAAATAAAAAGAAGACATTCCGCCTTGCTTTGGAAGCAGGAGTAATTATAGTTATGGGTGGAGATGTGGGCGTTTTTGCTCATGGTGAAAATGCAAGGGAAATGGAGCTTATGGTAGATTATGGCATGAAACCATTGGATGTATTAAGATCTGCAACAAGTATAAATGCAGATGTATTTGGATATAGTGACAAGATCGGAAGAATAAGAAGTGAATTATTTGCAGATATTATTGCAGTAGAAGGTGACCCTACCCAAAACATAAGCGACATCAGAAAATTTAAACTGATAATGAAAGGCGGGAAAATTATAAAGCAATAAACATCAGCTTTCTTCCCTGCTAACATGATTAGTTAAAAATATCAATCATTAATTGGGAATTTATCTCCCTGTTAGGGTAAATTTTTAAATTTTCTGTATTTTCTCTGCTGATGGGCGTAATTCTGGTCATAAAATCATCTTTGGCAATGTTTTAGAGTTACAATGTAAAAAAACCTGTATGAGGAAAATGTTACTACAGATCGGCCTTTTATTTATATTAATTGCGCCTTTCTCTTCTACTTCACAAACCACGGGTAAAACCTCTAATGAACGTTTTAAAAAAATAAGTGCAGGACCGCAGTATAAAAGATCAATTTTTTATCAGGGTTTGTGGGGAAGAAATTATCGCAAAGAATGGATAACTCCTGTTACTCTTCCGGTTATTTATTTAGATACACTCAGGGGCGGGCTCATATCTTATAAATTGGGAGGAAGCAATCAGTCAAAATCATTGCAACTTAAAACTTTAGGTGATAAAGAATATGCATTGCGTTCTGTTGATAAGTCGCTTGAAAAAGTTATTCCAGATATATTCCAGGGAACTTTTGTTTCAGACCTGGTAAATGATCAGATCTCTATGTCTAATCCATATGGAGCACTCGGTGTTCCATTGATGGCCGATGCAATTGGAATGAATCATACTAATCCCGAATATTTTTACTTACCTGAACAGAAGGCCCTTGATACACTGAATAAAAAATATGCAGGTAAAGTTTACCTGTTGGAACAGAGGCCTAAAGGGGATTGGAGCGATGCTGATAACCTGGGCAATTTTAAAAAATTTGAAGACCTGGAAGATATGCTTCCACATATTTTAAAGGATTACAATTACATGATAGATCAGCCGGCCTTTGCAAGAGCACGGTTGTTTGATATTCTGATTGGCGATTTCGACAGGCATGGAGATCAATGGAAGTGGGGCGTTAAAAAAGAAGGAGACAAAAAAACCTTAATACCTGTTCCCACCGACCGCGACCAGGCTTTTTCCACTCACAACGGAATATTATTAAACCTTGTTATCCGTGTAGCGGGATTAAAATTTTTACAGGAATTTGATGATAAAGTTGATAATGTAAAAGCAATGGCGCAGATCAACCGGCTGCTTGACCGCTTAGTTACAAATAAAATGACTTTAACTCAATGGCAGGCTATTGCTACAGATATGCAGGGTTTACTTACAGACAGGGTAATAGAAGCCTCTATAAAACAAATGCCTCCTGAAATTTTTGCGATCAGGGGCAACCAGATCATTTCAAAATTAAAATCCCGCAGAGCGCACCTGGTAGAATATGCCACGGCTTATTACGGGCTGCTTGCTGAAGAATCAGAAGTGGTAGGTACACAAGGTGATGAATATTTTGAGATCAATAACCTGGATGGGAACAAGACAGAAATTAAACTTTTTCACCTGGATAAAAAGCGTGAAAAAGAGGAAACTTCTTTCTATTCCCGCATATTTAAAGAAAATGAAACAGATGAAATCAGGTTGTATGGCCTGGCCGGGAATGATGTTTATAAGGTGAACGGGAAATTAAATAAAGAGATCAAACTGCGTATCATTGGGGGCAGTGACAGGGACTCTATCATAGATGAATCTTCTTCTAACCGGAATACACAGATCCATGTTTATGATAATGCGGATAATTATTTTAAAAAAACTTCCAACACAAGATTGCATCTTTCTGAAGACAGTGCAATACATGTTTATGAATACAATAGTTTCCTGGCAGATAAGAAAGGACTGATCCCTCACCTTGGATTCAATGATGCTGACAGGATATTTTTAGGGGCAAAGTACAGAGTACTTAATCACCGTTGGAGAAAGCGCCCGTTTGCTTATTTGCAAAGTCTGGATGCAGTTTATTCAATTACACAAAAAGGTTTTAGTACCACTTATAATGGTTTGTTCCCAAAATTATTCGGTCAATGGGATCTTGCAGCACAGGCAAATTATGATGAAATAAGATGGCTGAATTTTTATGGCCTGGGAAATGAAACACCAAATATTACAGATAACAGGGATTTTTACAGGATGCGATCAGAGGAAGTGTCAGCAACTGCTGGTGTTGGCCGAATTTGGAGAAATAATAATATGCGCATCAGTGGTTTTTATCAAAGAGTAAAAATTATAAATGATACGGCACGTTTTGTTTCTAAGGTTACATCTGCAATTACACCCGGCACGTTTACACCAGATAATTTTGCCGGCGCACAAATAAGTTATGATTTTGCAGACGTAAAAGATTCCGTGTTACCGCAGAAAGGAATAACATTTTCTTTACAGGTAAAACATACTCAGAATTTAGAAGTCAGTGACAGGTCTTACCAGTTATATGCGGGCAATATTCAGTTTTTTATACCGCTGATCCCAAAGATATCCCTTGCAATAAAAACGGGGGGGTCCACAATTACCGGCTCTCCTCTTTTCTATCAATATCCTTCACTGGGAGAAAGCTTTAACCTGCGCGGTTTCAGGCGGGAAAGATTCTCAGGTAAATCCACTTTTTATAACAATGCAGAGTTACGATTCATCAGTAAATTCCGTTCTTATTTGTTTAATGGTAAAGCAGGCCTAATGGCTTTTGTTGACAATGGGAGGGTTTGGTTGCCGGGTGAAAAATCAGATAAATTTCATACAACTTATGGAGGTGGAATTTTATTAGCGCCTTTTAATATTGTTTCAGCAGCGATAACTTATGGTATTTCCAAAGAAGAGAAAATGCTGCAATTCAGGTTGGGAGTATTGTTTTAATATTTAAATGCGAAAATTTAATACATCAGTTTATTAAGCCAGCAACCTCAGTTCATCACACGGGAAAAATTAACTACACAAAATAATATTTGAACTCAGTAAAACTTCTTTTACTGAGTTTTTTTTTATTACTTTCAATTGATAACCTTTAGGCATCGTTCAGGTTGCTTATTGTTGTTATATTTGAATTAGGAGCTAAAACGGAAAACACTAATATCATTCAACCACCTTTAGTAGGGTGGCATCGATAGAGTAGTATGAATTAACCGATAATATGTCTCAAATACGCCTGCTTGCTGCTATCATGTTTACCGATATTTTCTGGTACATATCTTTAATGGTTAATGATGATTGTAAAGCTTCTGAAACACTCAACATAAACCGGGAAATACAAAACCCCCATCATCGAATTATATAAAGGCAGATGGATAAAAGGAATCGATGATGGCGGAGAGCAAATTTCAATACCGTTTCTTCTGGTGTGAAAACGTCGTTAAAAAATCAGAACGACTGTAATGCAAATAAAAAATTTCAACTGCGTATTGGTACCAATCAAAGGATGACTCCATTTTGCGGCGTGCTGGGATTATTAGTGTTGTTTGAATTTATCAACTTACTCATTCATCCATGTCTCGCATTTATCAAACATGAGTTTTCTCTATTGATGTTGCTTGCATTGGTTTTAATCGCTCCACTACTTTTTCCAAGGCATCTTTTTTAGAAAAGTGGATAAAAGAAAAAATGGTTGAGAAAAATGAAATAATTCCATTAGCTGCTGCAAAGAAACCGATTGAGAAATCAGGAAATATTTAGAAAATGAGTGAAGAAGAAAAGAAAGAAGAAAATCATAATGCAGAAAGGGAAACGCCCAAAGCTGAAAGCCTGTCTGCCGACGAAACAGGCTTTGAAAACATTGCATCGCAGCAATCTGTTGAGCAACCGCAAACGGAAATTAATACATCAGAAATCACACCTTCAGAATTAAATGATATTGAAGTACATCATACCCATCCCGGTCATCATAAAAAAAAATGGTCAGATTATTTCTGGGAATTTTTAATGTTGTTCCTGGCTGTGTTCTGCGGATTTATGGCAGAGTACCAACTGGAGCATAAAATAGAACATGACAGGGAAAAGGTGTACATGCAAAACATGCTGTAAGATCTTGAAGGGAAAACCTGGAAAAAAACGGCGGTCAATCTAAAATCTTATTTACAAAAAGAGTATTACCTGGAATAAATTTTATTCATAAAAAATATTTTCATCATTGCATAATTTTCTTTGACTGTTTAACAACTGAGAAAGGAAAACTATTGAGAAACTGGAAGGAGTATAAAGATAATGCAAAGGGTGAGATGCGGATCATCGGCTGATTTTGTAACAACGGACTTCAGTCCGTTGACTTTGAAAAAAAGTTCAAAGCAAGAACCGTAGGTTCGGTGCATATAAGATAGTAGTAAAAAATTTAAGCACATGGCAAACACATACCACCAAATTTATCTGCAAACAGTATTTGCAGTAAAATACAGGGAAGCGGTAATTAATAAAACATGGAGTAGTAAGCTATACGCGGTAATAGGTAATTTAATTAATGAGGCTAACTGCAAAACCATAATTGTAAATGGAGTAGAGGATCATGTGCATTGTTTAATTGGATTAAAGCCTGTGGTGTCAGTTTCTGAATTGATGAAAACAGTAAAAGCAAAATCTTCAAAATATATAAACGATCACACTTTAACAACCAGTCGGTTTGAATGGTAGGAAGGTTATGGTGTTTTTTCTTATGGACAGTCACAAGTTGATACGGTGTATAAATACATTCAAAACCAGGAGGCGCATCACAAAAAACAAACTTTCAAAGATGAATATCTTGAATTTCTAAAGAAGTTTAAAGTTGAATACGATGAGAAGTATATTTTTCGTGAACTAGAGTAGATATAAATCGAGCCTACTGCTCTCAGTTTAAAGATTGCTATTTTATTTCAACGGATTAAAATCTGTTGTTACAAGATATTTCGAGCCGATGGCTCTCATTTGCAGAGATTATTTACATACAACGGATTAAAATCCGTTGTTACAAAATGTTCGAGCCTACGGCTCTCTAAAAAGACAATAAAGCTTGAAAAATAGGAAGGAGATAAAAATCAAAATTAAGTAAGCATGAAAAAATTTATAATCCTCATTTGTTTTGTTATAATCCCGATGTTTTTCGGGAAAACTGCATTTGGGCAAGACCTGTCCCGAGAAAGCGGGAACAAAACAATAGACAGTTTAAAAACGGTGCTTTCCACTACCACCAAACCTATAGACAGGTTTACTATTCTTATAGCCATATCGCAGGTTGCTTATACTGTAGGCGACACAGATTCAGCTACCTGTACTGAGCTTTTACAGATTGCCCAGACCCTTAGGAATGACTCACTACTTGCAATAAGCTATAATATCATCGGCCAATATATTTCAAGGGTAAAAGGAGACAATGCTACCGGGCTGGACTATTTTTTCAAAGCCATTCCATTGGCAGAAAAGGCACACGATAAACGGCGGCTAAGTTCTATCTATTTTGATTTGGCCATTGTGTATTCCAATCTTCAAAACAATGAGGCATTTGGAAAATACATTCGCAAAGGCGGTGAAAATTTGCCGGACACTTCTCATCCGCTATACAATTTTATGCTGGTACAGTATCAACGTGGCATGGCTACATACTTTGTGCTTAAAAATCAACCGGATTCAGCGTTGGTTTATGCCCAACCTCTTACCATAACCAGTCAGCGCATTAACAGCCAGCTTTACATATTCAATGCACTTTTTTTAAATGGAGCGGTGCAGGATCAATTAGGTGATAAGGAAATGGCAGCCCTTTATTTTAAAAAGGCGCTTGCTCAGTCAGCTTCAAAAAGTGCTTATTCGCAGTTACTATTTGCTGGTATCTACATACCCTTTTTACTCAGCAATAAAAACTTTGCAGAAGCGAAGGAACAAGCTATGCAATTATTGAAAGGTTTTGCATCAGACAATAACGATTTTAAACTAAAAGGTGCCGGCTTTATGCGACAGGTTTATGACTCTCTGCGGCAACCAGACAGCGCTTATTATTACGCAAAGAAGGAAATAGAACTCAACCAGGTAATCTTCAACCAGAACAATATTAATAAAATACAAGCGCTTGCATTTAATGAACAAATAAGAACCATTGAAGATGATGCCAAACAAAAGAAGAATGAAGAACAGCGAAAGCAAAATATCCAATTCGCCTTAATTGCTTTAGGCATTATTGTTTTAATCACCCTGTATCTAATGCTTAGCCGCAGCTTCATCACCAACACCAAACTGATAAAGTTTTTTGGTGTAATTGCCTTGCTGATTGTCTTTGAATTTCTCAACTTATTACTGCATCCTTTTTTAGAACGAGTAACGCATCACTCTCCTGTAATGATGTTATTAGCATTGGTTTGTATAGCAGCATTACTTGTTCCGCTTCATCATAAATTAGAAAAATAGGCAACAGCAAAATTGGTAGAGAAGAATAAAGCCATACGATTGGCAGCAGCAAAGAAAACGATTGAAAAACTGGAAGGAGAATAATAATTAGAATAATTAATCATGCAGAAATATTTTTAACAATATTTATTTTTTTAATTTTTTGCCAAAGCAATGCACAAACAAAAATAGAAGAGAAAAATACTGCTATTCAAGTGGGATTTTTTTTAAAATAATACACACATTAACCAATAAAAGGAGCAGTAGCTTATCCCTGTTTACTATTTATTTCATACAGATTAGAATGGTGATTTTATTTCAATGAGTATGTCTTCTTTTTATTATCCCTCCGGAAGCTTCTTTTATTGTAGTTGCATACACAAAGGCTTTTGGATCGGCATCGTATACCAGGTTTTTTAATTTTCGTAGTTCAAGCCGGGTTACTACAGTAAAAATGATATCACATTCCGTACTTATTTCAAATTTACCTGGTAAAAAACCCCTCTCCCCTTTATAAACTGTTATTCCCCGCCCTAACTTATTTACCAGACTATGTTTTATCGTTTCGCTTTCAGCGGAAATAATAGTTACACCTGTATAAGCTTGTATACCTTCCACTACATAATCGATCATCTTTGAGGCAGCTAAATAAGTAAGTACCGAGTACAATGCAGTTTCCAATCCGAATTTAAGGGCCGCGACAGAAAAAATAATAATATTAAAAGCCAGGATAATCTCAGTGATAGTAAAACTTGTTTTCTTCACAGTATATAAGGCAAGAACTTCAATACCATCCAAAGCGCCGCCGGCACGCATTGTTAATCCAATGCCCAACCCTAAAAACATGCCACCAAAAATAGAGATCAGCAATTTGTCGGAAGTGATGACAGGGTAAGGTATCAGCAAAACACATAGTCCCAGCATAATAAGTGATACAAAAGTTTTTAATGCGAACTGTTTACTTACAGAGAAATATCCTGCAATGATCAGTGGCAGGTTAAGCAACACTACTAAAAATGCCAGGTTGATATGATAGAGTTCATGTAATAAAAGTGAAAGGCCTGTTACACCTCCATCAAGAAATTTATTCGGAACCAGGAAACCCTGCAAGGCAAAGCCGGCAATGATCACACCCGATACCATCAATAAAATATCGTGTATCAAAGCGTATTCATTATAAACTGTACCCTGTGATGTCTGGCTGTGAAGACCTTTTACATTTTCTTCTTTGCGTGCAGCATATAATTGATTAGCAGCGGGAGTAAAAAACCGGTGCGTTTTTAGAAAGCGGTTTTGTAAATCATCCCAACCTCTCCTGTCCTTTACCAAACCCTGGTGTTTAAATTCCCTGAAGAGATTTTCAATATTATCCGAAAACTGGTCAGTACCTAAATAATGCAGATCAGCATCGCATAAAATACATTCTAATTTATCAGTAGGTGCCTGAGGCAGCTTAGTGGCCATTATCATGCGGCAGATTGCATTTACCTGTTGCTGGGTATAACCAAATTGTGTGAGAGTTTCTTTGGCAAGGGTACATGAGGTCTCTTCATGATTAGCCTGGCCATGTAAAAACCCGGCATCATGATAAAGGGCAGCGGTCATCAGCAGCATTTTATCTACATCGTTCACACCTTCCGCTATTGCCAGCCTGCTTGTAGTTTCTATAACCTGTATCGTATGGTCTGCGTTGTGATAAGTTAGATATGACGGCAGATCCTTTTGCAATTGCGGTAATAAGTAAGCGTATGCTTTTTCAAATTGCATTTCATAATTAGTAGCGTAGATCATTTTTATTTAAAAATTAATTAAGCACTTCATAAACTACAGAAACACTTGTTTTATTTTTCAGGTTTCTATCGCCTACCAATTTGCAATTAAAAGATTCTTTTATTTTTTCATAACAAGCTTCATTTAAAAATATCTCTTCTGCGTGAGCGGAAGATTGTAAACGCTGGGCTATGTTAACAACATCTCCTATAACGGTATAGTCTAACCGACGTAAACTGGCTGAGCCTATATTTCCGGATATCACTTCCCCGCTATTGATGCCTATTGCAACTTTGGGTGTAAAACCAGAATTATTTGAATCGCCGGGCATCTCATTGATCTGTTTACGCACCCCAAGACAGGCTTCTACAGCCCTGTCTAAATGATAGTCTCCCCGGAAAACCGCCATGATCGCATCCCCTATAAATTTATCCACATGGCCACCCTGTGCAAGTATCTCTTTTACCATCACATCAAAGCACTTATTCAACAAATTAACTACAACATCGGCCGGCGCCTTTTCACTTATAGAAGTAAAGCTGCAGATATCGATAAACACTACTGTGGCATCCACCGTTTCATTGCTCATTAAAGATGTTTCAAATTCACGTGATCCCATAAAATTAAGAACATTCTCATCCACATACATTCGCAGAATATTATTTTCTTTAATAGCCTGCAATGTTTCCTTTAAACGTGTTACATGCTGGATCGTTTTTTCAATCGTAAGTTCCAGGTCTTGAAAATTAACAGGTTTGCAAATAAAATCAAATGCTCCACGGTTCATAGCAGTCCTGATATTTTCCATATCGCCATAAGCAGAAACCATAACGGCCTTCAGAACAGTGCTCATTTCCTTTAACTTAACCAGCAAGGTGAGCCCATCCATTTCAGGCATATTGATATCGCAAAGCATTACATCCACATCAGGATGTTGAACCAGCTTTTCCAGTGCATCATTACCATTCATTGCAAAAACGAATTCATATTGGTGCTCCCGGATCTTTTGCCTGAACTTCTGTTTGATCAGCATCTCCAGGTCAGCTTCGTCATCAACCACTAATATTTTTACCATCAGAATCTATTTTTAGTTTTTCTTTTAGTAATTTAAAATCAACCGGCTTAGTTAAAAAATCATCTGCTCCCAGCTCCATAGCTGTATTGTAATTTGTTGTATCACCATAAGCTGTTATCATCATAACTACCGGCGGGGGTTTGCTGTATTTTTGTTTGATATGCTCCAGTAATTCAAGTCCACTCATTCCCGGCATGTTGATATCTGATAATATCAATACTGCTTCATGTTCATGAAGGTTGAGGTAGGTTAGTGCATCTTCTCCTGAGAAAGCAAAAACAAATTCAACAGACTTTTCCCGGATTTCCTTTCTAAAACGTTGCTCAAATAACATTTGGATATCTCTTTCATCATCTACTACTAAAATTTTCATATTTCTTTATTGAGCATTAATATAATATTTAAACAGGTAAAATAATAATAAAACCGGCACCTTCTCCCGGATTTGTTACTACTTTCAATTCCCCACCGTGTGCCTTTACAATATCATAACTTAATGAAAGCCCCAGGCCTGTGCCCTGCCCTGTGGGTTTAGTTGTAAAAAAGGGTTGAAATATTTTATCTACTATCTTTTGCGGAACGCCATTTCCATTGTCTGTAACGGTGATGCTTACTTCACCCCCGGTCTCTCCCGAAAGGCCGGGATGAGATTTCCCAGGGAGAGAGGTTCGCTTCGTGCTAACGGTAACGGTTGGCTGATAATCTGAACCTGCTGACTGCACTTTATCGCCAACTGCATAAAATGCATTAGTTATTAAATTAAGGATAACCCTGCCTATATCATGGGGAACGATGTTTATGTTTCCTGCATTTTTATCAAAGTCAGTTTTCAATGTTGCATTAAAAGATTTATCCTTTGCACGTAAGCCATGATAAGCTAACCGGAGATATTCATCAGCCAGCTTATTTATATCTGTTGCTTCCTTAAGGTCACTACCCTTACGGCTATGTTGCAGCATACCTTTCACAATAGCATCAGCACGTTTACCATGGTGATTTATTCTCTGTTCATTTTCTTTTATTTCTTTTGCGATCGACTGTATCTCCTGCAGATTCCCTTTTACAGCTTCCTCCACCAGTTCATCAATTAATTCTGAATTGACCTCTGAAAAGTTATTGACGAAGTTCAAAGGGTTTTGAATTTCGTGTGCAATGCCTGCAGTAAGTTCCCCAAGGCTCGCCATCTTTTCAGATTGAATGAGCTGGGCCTGTGTGGCTTTCAGTTGCACCAGGGTTTCTTCGGCTTTTCTCTTTTGTTCTTCGATCAATTCTTTTTTATGCTGAAGATCTTTATACGTTAGGGTAAGTCGTTTCCTGTTTCGGATAACCAGCCAAAGGATAATGAGGAGGGATATCAATGCTGCGCAGGCAGAAAAAATCAACCAGCGTTGTTGCAGGGATTTTCTCGCAAACTGCAATTCTTTTTTTGAGAATTCATATCCTGCTTTATAATTTGCAGCGGCCCTTTCATTTTCTATACTCACAAGGCTGTCTGCATATAAATTATAATTTCTGTAATATTTTATTGCATTATTGCCATCGCCCATATTTTCATAAATATCCGCTGCGATCTCGTATGAGTCACGTAATAGCTGAGCTTGTCCCATTTCATTCGCCTTTCGCAAAGCTTCCATTGCATTTACCAGTGCTTCTTTGTACAAGCCTTGTTTGTTCTGCACTTTAGCGAGGCCAAGAAATGCTTTGCAGGTTGCTCTTGCATTTCCCTGCTCTTTTGACAAACGCAGCCCGGTATTAAAATAAGTAATAGCTTCCTTTGTGCTATCGAGTCTGAAATAAGTATCACCCAACGTATTGGTAACTGCAACCAGCATATCAGGTACATTTTTTATGCTTGCGAGATTGTAAGCCAGAGTTAAATGCCCTAACGCTTTTGCCGGATTGTTTTGCTCAAGATTCACTTCGCCCAAATTGTTATAGGCAAGGATCACACCGCTGGTATCGGAAAGCTCCTTGGACAGATCTAACGTTTTTTGATAAGCCAGTTCCGCCTCTTCCATTTTCCCCTGATAAAAATGAATGGTACCGATGTTATTAAGACTGCTACGAATTACCAGTTTGTCCTTTGTGGCTTCAGCAGCCTTTAAGGAAGCATATAATTTTTGCAGAGATACGGGGTAATTGCCTTTATTAAAATAGATCAACCCTATATTACCTAATAAGGCAGGTAACATATTCCTGTATTTTTTTTCATCTGCTAACTGGTAAGCACGTTCGTAGTATTCCAATGCTTTATCAAAATCACCTTTGGTCTGCAGTGCATTCCCTAAAATCTTATAACTCTCTGTTTCTCCTGTAAAATAACCGATGGCAGCGCTTTTCCCGGGTATGTCTTTTAAAATGGCAAAAGCGGAATCCGGGGAACGGTCGGCGTATAAAAATGCAACCTGGTTTATAGTATTGATATAGGCAGTATCAATAGTGTGATCCTTTCTAAGTTCCAATACACGAAGCTTTTGTTTCAGAACTGTAAGATCTCCCGGCTGAGCAGTGATAGTAAAAGAAGACGCAACATTCATCAATACAAGTAAAAGCTTAAAAGGCAAAAAGCATTTCATGCAATTGATTTAAAATTTATAACACAGTTTAGGCGCAATGAATATATTCAATTATATGGTGAATAAGAAATAAGCACGGAATATCAGCAATAGAAATGCTGTACGCTCTTATGCATTCACAGCCCGGGACGCAATTTACTGACCTTTATTTTTATTAACTTCCAGAGGTATTGACATTATTCTAAAAAAGATATATCTTACTTCAAACTAAAACTAACACGATGCAAAAGAACAGTAAAAGATTACATCCATTACGCTGGCTGGCAATTATTATTCTTACAGGAACCATTATGGTAGCCTGCGAAAGCAAAGAATCAGAAAAAACGCAAACAGAAATTATGGAAGTAAAAAAAGATTCTATGCCAGTGTTGGATACAGACACAACCAGCTCAACGCGTCCTGAGGTTATTAAAAATTAATAATTTTTCCTTACAATTATGACAGGCAGAAATAAAAATAAAAAATATTTCTTCTGCAGGTATATCCCTGTGCGATTTTTGATGTTAGTCCTTACAGTCAATATTTGCCAGATAGGCTATGCACAGAGCTATTATTATTTTGAATATGAAGTTTCTAAAGCGGGTAGCATACAAATTTTTAAAACCTTAGTAACACTTCAACCTGGTGGTACAGCCAGTGCCAGGGTTCAATACAATGCAGGGGAAAATAATAAGTTGTACCTGTATGAGCTTAGCCTGGTTGATTCGAGTATTGAGAAAGCCGGTACAACCAGCAAATACCTTATTTCACGGACCAACCCGGTTCCGTTACTGGAAGAAGATGCCACGGGGTTTATAAAGCCGCGTTTTATATTTCAAAAAAAGTATGACAGTACAGGTTATTTTTATGAGGCGGCGGGAATAGAAACAGATACTACTATTTTAAAACAGATACCTGTAAAAA
This sequence comes from Ferruginibacter sp., assembly GCA_037720515.1. Taxonomy (GTDB): domain Bacteria; phylum Bacteroidota; class Bacteroidia; order Chitinophagales; family Chitinophagaceae; genus Ferruginibacter. Next base: position 36,225 of record JBBJMM010000001.1, on the reverse strand, counting down.
TGACCGTAAGCCAGCAGAAAACCTATGAAGAACTGAGGCAGGATGAACCTTTTGTAAGTTCCTTTTATTTTGAATCGGATCCTTTTTACCAGTATATTTTTGAAGAACGCACCAGGGCTGCACCTGAAGTGAGAACTGAAAAAATGTTCCTGATCATAGTAGCCAATACTAATGATCATACGGTGGGAGCCAGTGCAAAAACAGATCTAAAAAATGTAAACCGTTTGTTCAACACGCTTGCGAAAGACCTGGGTATTTCAAAAATTTCCTCTTTGTACATTTCCGGGAATGATTATAGCAAACAAGCCGTAGAAAATGCCTTGTCAAACCTAGAAATGCAAAAGCCGTCTGCAAAGGACATAGTGATCTTTTATTATAGTGGACATGGTTTCCGGCTGCAAGGTGATAAAAGCGATTATCCGAGAATGTCGTTTCGCACAGCATTAAATAAAACTAATAAAGAAGTGGGAGAAAATATAGGTCTTGAAGATGTGTACAACAGGATAAAAGAATTAAAACCGGGCGTAACTTTTGTTTTGGGCGATTGCTGCAATGCAGACATTTTTGAAAACCCTGTTTTTGGTAATGATATGATAAGGCCAAAAGGCGGTGGTGTACTTGGAAATTTTAACCTTGAAAGCGGTAAAAAATTATTTTTTCCACCAGCTCCCTTAGCAATTATCATTGGCAGTGTAAAACAAGGCCATCTTTCTGTTGGCCATCCGGAAATAGGTGGGTATTACACTCATTTTTTTACAACGGAACTGGAAAAGAATTTATGGGGTTATTATAGTGTTCCGCAATTATTATTTGGAGGGAAAAGCAATGCTTCCTGGCTTCGCATGCTGATAAGTGCGCGTGAAAATACCTACTGGAAATCCAAAGCAAAACAATGTGGTAAAACGGAGAATGACCGGTGTATACAGGAAGCCGCAATAAACGTAAACCCGCCTCAATAATTTACAAAAGTGTCAATTGTTTCAATCCCATAACGTAGGGTCGTAATGTGCGCCGGGTATCCGGTACTTAAGAGCATTGTAATTTATAGTAGTGTGTGGTTCGTTGATTTTATCGGCTGTTTCAACAACAGGATATCTATCCAGTAATTTTTTCCATTTTTTATTTTTACGTAATCTTGCCAGGGCCGGATCATTAATAAAAACATGGTGATAAGCATAACCAGAATCCAGTAAAGTTTTTACAATCTCCAGGGCTTTCGCATCCTGATTAGCCATAGCTAACAACCGGGCTTCCGTATAAAAAGGATCATCAAATAAAATAACTTGTTTATTAGTTCCACCCTGATCTTCTTCTTCTGATGTTTCTATTGTTTGTAAATAATCCCGGGTGTAACGCAGTGCATCTTTTAGTAGCCCGTTCATCATAAGCCCTTGTACGTAAATAGCAGTTTCGATATTTTTTTCTTTTGTATCAGTAGGAATAAATTCATCCAGCATAGCACGACTTACTTTTTCTTGTTTACTCATCATTTTATAGTACGCCAGTTTTAGGGTTTGTTCATGACTTAAGCTTCCTCTTTTATGTAAGCTGTCTAATTGAACTATTGCTGCAGGCAGCCGCTTGTAAAATTCCAGTAATTCAATTAATTCATTACGCAACGTGTTGTTTCCTGGTTGTGTACTTACCAGGTTATTGTAATATTTAATGGAAGCATCTGCGTGGCCCATCCATTTGGTAAGATTGGCCAGGGCTTCTATCAATATGGGGTCTGGCGCTAATTCCCCTGAAAACTTTATTGCCTGCTGCAGGTAAGTAAGTGAAGTTTGTAAAGGATCATAAGCTTTCATCAGGATATTGATCTCTTCTTTTGTACCCGGTAAAATAAACTTATTTACCTCTGCAAAATATTTACCCGTTTCATCTATACCTTCCACAGGTCCGGACTCACCTCCTTCAAAAGGATAAGAATGGCCCTTTGAAAATTCATAAAATACTTTTTGTTCACTTATAGGAATCCTGGTATAAGTAAGTTTCAGTCTTTCGTAAAGAAAAATGCCGGCCTTGCGGTACCATTCGGAATCTCGGGGAAAAAGTGCCAGCATCCTGTTGTAAAAGTTGTAGGTTTCTGCCTCCAGGTCGTAGTTAATTTTTAACCAGAAAAAATTAAATGGTGAACGTCCTGCAGGCCCGAAATTCTTTTTATCCATTTCTGCCTGCCTCGCATAACCCGCTTCCCTGTTACGCTTCACCTGCTCCAATAAAATTATTTCTGCTTCTACATATTTTGCCTGATTTTCTAAAAGTTTTGCAGCCTTGATCGTTCCGCCCTTTCTTACTGGTGTTTCGTACATATCAAGCATTTCCATGTGGCCCATTCCTTCTTTAGCTTCAAATTCCACCCAATTTTCGGGTTTTACATAACCCTTATAAATGGCCTGTTCCCATTGTTGTTGATTTTCTTTATCGGCAATGATTTTATATTGGTTCAATGCTTCATTTATACGCCCTTGCTCCTCGTAGATTTTGCCAAGCATATAATGATCTTCCACCACTTTGTAGTTATAATACATTAATAATTCGAGCAGGCATGTGCCATATCTTTTTAAAGACACTGAATCAAACTCATTGAGTTTGTTGTTATCAGCATTTGTTTTTTTTCCTTTTTTTCTTTGTGTCGAATGTTTACCTTTTTTGAGTAATTCTTCCATTTGATTGGAAAAAGAAAGCTTCAGATCTTTTGCCGGAATATATCTTCGGATAGATTCCATTAAATATTTTTCTGCCATCACCCAGTTTTTATCTGAAAAATATTTACGACCGAGATAATGATGAGGAAGTGAAAGACCGGGCGTTTCAACTATTGTTTTTAATAAAAATTTTTCGTCTTTTTTATTTTGATCATTGTTTTTTTCCAATGCTATAAAAGAATTTGCCAAATCGGTAAGTGGTTGCCACTCCTTTGCTTTCCCCTCCACATCGTTACAGTCAAAAGAAATTTTTTCAGAACCCTGACCACCCGGAGAACCACCCAATACTACTCCGAAAGTGAATGAAAGATCATTTACCGTAAAAGCATCTTTACGGTTTTTTGCTTCCATTAAAAAGGAGTCTGCCAGCGCATATTTACCGATACTTATGTAAATCAAGCCGAGGCGTTCGAATGGCAGATAGTGTACATTGTTTTGAGCAATGGCATTAAGATAATATCCTTCTGCTGCTATATAATTACTGTCTTTTTCCATTACCAATCCTGCATTAACATTTACGTAAGCCAGGTTTGGCTGAAGTGAATCTGCTATCCGAATAGCTTCCTTTGCCTGTTCTATATTTTTAAGGGCCAGGTTTAACCTGATCTTGTTACTCCACGGAACAGCCCATGTGGGAGAAAGAATGTTTGCATAATTAAAATGATAACCTGCAGAATCATACTGATGCCTGTGTAAATATAAATTTCCCAGTTCATTGTGAATATATGCTGCATAGGGCTCCTGTAGCAAAGCCTGGCGCTGGTGAAAAAATGCTGCTTTCAACAGGCTATCTGTTTTTGCATGAGTGGCCATCTCCAGGCGATCTACGAGACCGGTGAGGTAACTTCGGTTTATTTTTAAAATAGCATTCAGATAATTTGTTTCCGGAGCTATCCGAATAGCCACATCGAGCACGGATAAAAATTTGCGGTATTGCCTGCTGCCTGCATAATAATATTGCCTTTTTTCCAATTCTGCAATATCACCGGTAAGGTATGCGTTGATCATTTCCTGGGTTTTTTCATGCACCAACTGCACCAACTTTTCATTAAACCGGGTAACTATATATTTGTTGCTACGAAGCTGTTTTTGTAAGGCTTCCAAAGTGTCAATCTTTCCGTTGCCTGTTTTTTCAGCCAGTATACTTTTATGATATATAATTTCTTCCAGGTAATGAATCAATGAATCTTTTTTAAGTGAATCCTGTTTCCATTTGGCATTATCATTACTGTCTTTCTTTTTATAAATGCTATTAATGGCATACCTCGTAACAGAGTCAAGAACCTGTAAAGAATCATATTGTTTTTTCAGGCGTTGTAGAAATTGTAGATAATCGCTTACTATTTTTAAAGGGATTTCTTCAATAGCAATTGCGTTATAACTTTCAAAATGAAGAACAGTATCCAGTTCAGCGGTTCGCGCTGTTGTAAAAAAATTATCAATAGGCTGCCCGCCCAGTGTTTTTAAAGATTGTAAACCCGAGAGACTTATCCTGCTTTTTGCCTCACCGTTTTTAGCATTTTTCAATTGAGCAAGGGTTGAAGTATCTACCATTGCTATAGGAAAAAGAGGACTTCCCTCCATAACGGGGTTCTGTTTGTGTTTTTCCAATGCGAGTCCTTTATCTGTTTTAAAGGAAGCATTCATAAATGCATCAAGACTGTTTAATGGAATAATTCCTTTGTTATCAGGTGTGGCCAAACCCTGCAATCCCAATAACAGGTAATAAGAAAAAACTCCACGACCGCCACCCCATCCTGGCCCTTCTGCTGCTAATTCGCCAGCTTCACATGACGCAAGCCGTACCTGATTATTTAAAACCAGTTGAAGATTGGTTGCGGTCAATTGCCTTCCTTTATAAAAATCACCGGCCATTTTACCGGAGTGACAGGCATCTGTAATAATGATAACTTTTGCTTTGTTTACAGTAGTAAGACTGTTAGCACTTTCATTGATATCTGCTACGCTGATTGCATTGTTGCGGTAGTTAGTTGCCGGTGAGTTCCATGCCAGCAAATAACCCAGACTATTAGTATCCCTGGTTTCAATATCCCCATGTCCTGAAAAATAAAAGTACACAATATCATTTTCCCTGGCCTGCGTTTTTAACCAGTCAAGTGCTGCATATACATTTGCAATAGTGGCAACCTGGTTAGTAAATAGTTTTACATGGTATCCCGGCACATTGCCGCCGGCTTTACTTTGCAGCCACTCTGCAAATAATGTAGCATCTTTATCTGCGTATGTTAATCGGGGTATGGATGAATTTTGATATTGGGAAATACCGATCACTACAGCATAAGTATTGTGTTTAGGATCTTTCATTTCCTGAGCATGGGCGCTTTTTATTACCATGCTATTGAAAATAAGAAACAGACAAATATGTGTAGCTACTTTCATTAAAGACTCATATTTTATAATGTACCTGCCGGAAGAATGATCGTAAATGTAGTCCCTTTTACTTCTGTTGAAGGTTCCTCAGAGTGGATGGTTTCCACATTCAACTCACCACCATGCGCTTTTACAATATCATAGCTCATGCTCAAACCTAATCCTGTTCCCTGCCCTGTTGGTTTTGTAGTAAAGAATGGTTGAAAGATTTTTTCTATTACATTTTGAGGAATGCCATTGCCATTGTCTTTTACAGAAATTAAAACTTTATCACCATCTTTTTTTGTAAATACTGAAACGGTAGGTTCATACCCAGTTGATTGTTCTTGCTTCCTTTCTCCTACTGCATAAAATGCGTTGGTAATAAGATTAAGGATCACTCTTCCTATATCCTGCGGAATGATGTTGATGTTGCCGATTGTTTCATCATACCCAGTTTTTAATGCAGCGTTAAAAGATTTGTCTTTTGCACGAAGGCCATGATAAGCCAATCGTAGATATTCATCAGCCAATGCATTAATATCAGTTGGTTCTTTTTGCCCGCTGCTTGAGCGGCTGTGTTGCAGCATACCTTTTACAATGGCATCGGCACGTTTGCCATGATAGTTTATTTTCTGTTCATTGTCTTCAACATCTTTTGCCAAAGCATTAACTTCTTCATAATTCCCTTTTGTAATTTCTTCTCTCATCTCTCCGATCAATTCTTTATTTACCTCAGAAAAATTGTTGACAAAGTTTAATGGATTTTGAATTTCATGTGCAATACCTGCAGTAAGTTCTCCCAACGAAGCCATTTTTTCTGATTGGATAAGTTGGGATTGGGTGGACTTTAATTCAAACAGGGCTTCAACGGCATTTGTTTTTTGGATTTCTATTTCTTCTTTTTGTTTTTTACTTTCTTCATAAAGTCCGGCTAACTCAACATTGCGTAATTTAACTACCTGGGCTTCTACTTTTTCATTTTCATTCAATCGCATTTTATAAGCAAGGCCTGCTACATATATCAGTATCTGTCCCAATTGCCCTGTCGGAAATGGATTCAAAAATGGCGTATTTACATTAAAAATTCCAAGTATGATAAATAGAACCAGCCATAAAGCTCCCGCTACATAAAATCTGACAAGAACCGATTTGAAAAAAGAAATTCTTATAAGAAAAAAAATAAATAGCAAAAGAAAAATAAAGTTTATTTCCCAAAAAACAGACTTATGCATTACGGCCATTATTATAAAAAGAGTGACCAGGGACAATATCCATATAGAACTAACCCAGATAAGAATTTTATCTATTTTCCTGGATAATAAAGGGAGATTAATAAAATACCTGCCAAAAATTACAAATGTTATCCAACCACCAATGGAGAATAAAAAAAATAAGGGCAAAGCTAATTGGGGATTTTCCGGAATGAACCAATTAATAAATGGTTGTTCGGGATGCAGGATCAGATAATGGAGAGAAACTAATAAAGTATATATACCAAAAAATAAATAGGCTTTTTCTTTCATAAAAAAGAAGAAGAAAAACGATAATACGGATATAACAAAAATAGCAGCTCCAATTGCCGTCATCATGTAATTGATTTCCCGTTGATAGCCTATGATTGGATCCCGTAATTGCAGGGCAGAAATCTCTGCCGGTTCAAATTCATTATATATTTTGAGATAAACATTTTTTATTTCACCTTTTTTGGCTGAAAAATTTACCCGGTTAAGTCTTGAATTTTCCTTTATAGTTTTTTGAGAATGCGGTACTAAGAAACCTGTACGTTGTTGTTCTATAACGTGGTTAATGTCATTCAGATACCAAACATCCACATAACCATGCCTGCCATTTTCATTTAACAACCACCAGTTTTGAATATTCCCGGTTGTGAATATGGAAAGTTTAAGCCAGTAAGTGATATATGGCTGAGCTACCATACTATCTGCCACCGGTAGAAAACGCTGATCGAAATTTTTTGAAACAATGTCCCCAATAGTTAATTTATTTAATGAATCAACCAATATTGTTGTGTAATTTTTAAGATCATGAAGTTGGATTTTGGTATCTGCCAGGTAAACCTTTTTATTTACAACCTGGATAGTATCAGGGAGCTGAGCATTTAAAATTGTAGAAAAAAACAATATTATTAGGAAAAGAAAAATCTTCATGTCAGCAGTTTTCTGATTTTCAGATTTAAATGAATTTTTTGTTTGCACAGATTTGGTTTTACAATACTAGTGTTTTATAGATTAAAGCTTTTACTTCTAAAAATACTATCATTAAATCTCTAATTTGTATGCCTCCAGATAAAAATACTCACTGGGTAAGGTTTATATTCAGAATTAATCTTCATTTTTTTCTTTACTACACAATTCCCTGATCTTTTTTGGAACAGGATTTCTTTCTTTACTTTTTACAAAACCACATCATATTATTTTATCCTTTTGTATTTTTTCAAAACATCAATTACTATTTTATGAGGAAGAGCATAGGCCTTATTACCATTAATCCCTTCCAGTGTTTCTGCAGCTACCATGGCATTGATGATTGACTCCTCAACAGCTTGCACAGTGGCTTCAAATAAAGGGTTAATCAGATCATTGGGTAACACGTCTGATGATGTAAAATTTTCTCTTTGAAAAGCAGAGGCATTTGCGGTTGAGAAAGTAATAAAGATATCACCGGAACCGTTCTCTCCGCGGCCGCCAACTTTACCTACACCCAAAGCAATTCTTGCAGCTATTCTTTTTAACTGATGAGGCAATAAAGGCGCATCTGTAGCCAGCACTACAATGATGGATCCATCTCCAGGCTGATAAGAAGGTGGTGCTTTTAACTCATAGTTAAGAGTGTCTTTTAATTCTTTCCCAACCGCAACACCCGCAATAGTAAGATTTTGTTTAGCTCCAAAATTAGATTGCACCAGCACTCCCACTGTATAGGTAGAGTCTTTAATTTTTACAACCCTTGAAGAAGTTCCCGTGCCACCTTTAAATCCCAGGCACATCATTCCCGCGCCACCTCCTACGTTTCCTTCTTTTAAAAAGCCAGATCTGGCACTGTCCAAGGCTTCATACGCATTGGTTTCCTTTACATGAAAACCATAAATATCATTTAAAAATCCATCATACGTTTCGGCCACTACCGGGTACGTGTACCAGAAATCTTCCTTGTACCATCCCTTTTTTACAAACCATTTTAATACAGCATCTCTCACTACTCCCACACTATTGGTATTCGTTATCATAACAGGACCTTCTAAAAAACCAGATTCGGTTATCCAGGTTGTGCCCGTCATTTCACCATTGCCATTTAAGCTATACCAGTTTGCGTAAACCGGATTATTATTTTTTCCTCTTGGTAAAATTGCAGTCACCCCTGTACGAACCGGGCCTTTACCACGAATATTTTTTCCTTGCCCAGACAGGATGGTACTGAAACCTACTTCTACTCCCTTTACATCAGTAATAGCATTGAATTTTCCCGTGATACCATCAAACGGAATTCCAATATCTCTTGCACGGGGTTTTTGTGCATAGGCATATAATTGAAATACAAATAAGAAAAAGATTGTTGAGTAAACTTTCATATTTAAAATTTTAATTTAAAAAATAACTTTCCAGGCCACCCATCAAATCAATTCCTGGATCATAAAAATTATGGTGTATTTAATTTTTTCTCTCGCTATGGTAAAACCCAATTAATTTTAATACTTCAAACCATTTACTCACGTAAGCCGGATATTCTAACCAGCTATTTTATCTTCTGAAACCGCTTCATGATAAAGTAGATGACACAAACAACCGATAAGAAAATAAGTGTTGACAGAAATTCCCATTTGCTAAGGCTTGTAAGCAACCAGATAATAGATGCAACTCCAATGATAGGTATCGTCAATCCCCCCGGTATTCTGAATGTTTTAGCAGCACCCGCATTTTTAAATCTTAATTTAATGGTAGCTAAAATTACAGCCAGGTAAACAAGCAAAATGGCTGCACTGGCCAACACGGCCAACTGTTTAAATCCCCCTGAGATACAAAAAATAAAAATCAGTCCCGCGAAAGAAATAATTGCCAGATGAGGCGTAGCAAATTTTGGATGAACCTTCCCTAAAAAAGGGGGGAACAATCTGTTTTTTGCGCCCGCAAATAAAACACGTGGTGTATTCAGCACATCACCGCTTACTGCCCCAAAGCAGGAGATGGCTGCAGTGATCAATAAAATAGTAGCTCCCACTTCTCCTATGATCTTTTCGGCAACCGCCGCCAATGGAGCATCTCTATATGTTTCCATTTGTGATCCTAACACACCTTGAGTAATAACAAAAAGAAGTAAGTATATAACAATTACTAATATCCCACCAAGTAAAATACCCAATGGTACTGTGCGTGCAGGGTTTTTTATTTCTCCGCTTACACTAAGCGCCGATTCAAAACCTGCAAATGCAAAGAAAAGTACCAGGGCTGTATTGCCAAAAGTTTTAACTGGGGGCAAATGCTCCCAATGCAGGTTACTGCTATTAACTTGGCTAAAACCAAAGATGATTATACCAAAAAGCGGAAGCAATTTTATTATAGTAATGAATTTTACAAAACTTACACCCTGTTTTGCTCCCCGTATATTAACCATTACCATTAAAGCGAGCAATACAAAAAATAAAGCAGCCCGCAGCCATGTGTTTAAAAAAACGGGGAAAACAACGGATAGTGAATCAGCAATAATATTCATCAGTGCTGCGTCTCCCAAAACACTCCAGCCTAAAACAAAAAGCCAGTTAATGATAAACCCGGCAAATCTTCCAAAGGCAGCTTCCACATATGCATAACTGCCACCCGTAGACGTAACACGGCTTCCTATTTCCGCATAGCAAAGCATGATGGCTGCCAGCATCATTCCACAAAATAAGTAAACGAATATCCCGAAGGCGCCAATTTGTAAACCAACGATAGCCGGGAGTGCAAATATACCGGCACCTATGGTGAAGCTGACTATGGTAATAGCCAGCCCCGTTACCCCTATCACACGTTTAAATCCTTCCTCTGTTTTTACCGTTGTCATTATATAATGATTGGTTTGTTGATCTCTTGCCGGTCTCCCATTAAGGATAGGTGTATTATTTTTTGCAGATCATATAGTGATGAGATTTTTTTTGCTCAGATCACGGAAAAAATCTCTGGTATTAATAAAGTAAATAATTATTATAATTAAACGGGGTAATTCAACAGTTCGGTTACGCAGCCGGGTTATATGTTTGAAGATATAAAAATTAAAGCTTTTAAATAATTTTTTTGCATTCATAGATAGTTGAATAGTTCCAAAATAAATCCAACTTGTATAACAAAAAATCTAGTATAATAAAACTGGCACACTTTAAGTATAAAGAAATTATTATTAACCTTAAATATATAACCCATGGCAACAAAAAAAGAGGGCGGAGGCAAATCTTCCAATAACAAATCGAGCACTGCCGGCGGCACCGCGGGCGGAGGAAGCAAATCAACCAGTGCAGGTAGAAGCGGCGGTGGAAAATCAAGTGGAGGAAATAGTGGTACAAGCAGCAAAAATGATAATGCGTCGGGAGGTAAAGGAGCAGGTAGCAAAACCGGTAAAAAGTAAAAGTGGTTGAGCGAGTGGCGGAATTGGTAATAACCCTTTAACTACCATGCCTGGTTAAAACGGAACTGTTAGTTAAAGGATTATTTTTCTCCATAGCAACTTTCTTTGGCAAAATTTAAAAATTCATTAATTCTTTTTCTTTTTAGGGAAAATTATTTTCCCACCCTTTTATTCCAAAACTTGTAAAGACATCCGTTGTAACAATTATCGGGTAACTCAAAGTTTGGTGTGATAATCCACCCGTATCGAATATCTCCGTTATAAATTTAAAAAATTGAGAGAAGATTTTTAATCATTAGTATTTTGTAAGAGGATGCATGCTTCGAATAGTAAACGAACTACTACAGAGAATATTAGAAAGAAACTTACCTATATTGCTGTTTCCCAATTTTAGGTACCTTAAACAAAGCTCTGAATAAATCCCTATAAATAATATTTTCGTAAAGTTTAATGTTATAGTTACCAAACAGCACCTAAATTTTGCTCAGCTTTAAAAACACATCGTATACTCCTGATTCTTTGTCTACAAAAGAAGTACTTGGTTATGTACTGTTAGCTTTATACCTGCTTGCAATGTTTAAACCATTAGTGCCCTATGCAGTAGATATGTTAGCTCATTCGTTTTGGAAATCCAGTCACATTAAAAACGTACATCAACATCATGGTTCGCAACATGTACATTCGGAAATAGTTCAATCAGAACATGATGATAATGATAAGAGTCAAAAAGCAGCAATTAAAGTCATCGACCCTGTTGCCATACACATTTGGTCAAAATTTTCCTACAATTTTCTAATTACTTCTTTTAAACAACAGGATGATTATCCTTATTTATTCTTTGTTCTTACTCCTCATTCAGACGTTAGTTATCCTCCGCCAAAATCTTAATATTCACTATCAATTTTTGATAATTTAAATTCTAAGATTCAAAAATTTTTTTGAGTTGTAGTACCAACTTTTGTTGTGTAATTCGTATTTGTATAATTGTTGAGGAATATTAATAATACCAACCTGATGAGTTGTTGTTGCTGCATATTGAGCATAAAGCACAAGAGTGCGACGCAACAATGAATAATAGCATTTCCGAAGTTAGGCTCAAAAAAAGATTACACTTTTTTAGTAAGAGTAAGTTTAAAAATATTTTCAAATATTGATTTAGATGGTTGCAGTTAATAATGCAATTATATATCTCTACTAACGATAGGTATACATCCGTTAGTTGATCATTTATTTAATCTTTAAAATTTGTAGCATGCCTTTACCTATACAGCTAAAGCATTTTGTTATTTTCCTTCTTCTTTTTTTCAATTCAAATATTGCCTATACACAACAAAATTTGCGGGGTCTCTATATCGTTGATGACAAAACCAAAATCCCCATCGCTGAAGCTTTTGTTCAAAGCACAGATTTAAAGTTTACTGGAATTACTGATGAAAATGGTTTTGTAAGCTTTGCCGGGCTCTATTCATTTACAGGAAACCTTACCATTTCCAGCATTGGGTATAAAATAAAAATTGTTGACATCGCCTCTTTCCAAGAAGCTGGTAATACAAATACAAGCATTATTTATGTAAACGAAACAGTCTCCAGCTTGCAGGAAGTAACAGTTCGTGCATCTGCCAACAGTGGGAGCGGTGGTGTATTTAAAACAATCAGCGATTTGGATATTCATCTTCGCCCTATCAACAATTCGCAGGAAGTACTGCGCATGGTGCCCGGATTATTTATAGGCCAACATGCAGGTGGTGGAAAATCGGAACAAATATTTTTGCGTGGTTTTGATATAGACCACGGCACTGATATAAACCTTAGTGTGGATGGTATGCCGGTAAATATGGTAAGTCATGCACATGGACAAGGTTATGCTGACTTACACTTTTTGATTCCAGAAATAATTGAAAAGGTAAATTTTAATAAGGGTCCCTACTTTGCCGATAAAGGAAATTTTACAACAGCTGGCTTTGTAGATTTCAAAACAAAAAATTACCTGGAAAATAATTTTGTAAAAGCAGAAATTGGACAGTTCAATACTTTTCGTGGCATAACTGGGCTTAACCTTTTGAAACAAAAAGGTGACCGTCGCAACCAAAGTTTATACTTTGCCGGTGAAGCTTCTTTTACAAAAGGATTTTTTAAAAGTGCTCAAAACTTTAACCGCTACAATGGGTTGTTTAAATACCACGGCAGTATTAACAATAAGAGTACATTAACAGCGATGATAACGGGCTTTACGAGTAAGTGGAATGCTTCAGGACAAATACCAGACAGGGCTGTAAATGATGGTACCATTGGGTTTTATGGGGCAATTGATAATACAGAAGGTGGACAAACTTCCCGTTACAATGCCAATGTCGAATTGATAAAAAATTTTAATAGCGGAGGCGTTTTAAGAAACAGAATTTACTATACCCATTATGAATTTGAGCTGTATTCTAATTTTACTTTTTTTAAAGAAGATTCTATAAACGGCGACCAGATACGCCAGGTTGAAGACAGGAACCTTGTTGGATATACGGGTTCTTATCAAAAAGAATTTAAGTGGGGAACTATTAAAACACAAACCAGTGCCGGTGTTCAGATTCGTTACGATATTATAGATAACCTGGAATTAAGTAGAACTAAAAACAGGGATATTACCACCATGCCCTTAATGTTCGGTAAAGTTAATGAGTTGAATGCCGGAGCATTTTGGTCGCAGAGATTTTCCGTGTCAGATAAATTAGATATTACCGGCGGAGTGAGGGCAGATAATTTTAGTAACAGGTATAACGATAAATTAAATGGGCAGCAATTATCATCCCAGGCTTTTTTAGTAAGTCCCAAACTGAATTTTAATTACCGAATTAATGACAAAGTGCAATTGTATTGGTACAATGGAAGAGGCTTTCACAGCAACGATACCCGGGTAGCCGTACAACAAAATGGAAAAAAAGTTGTTCCTCCAGGTTCAGGTTCAGATATTGGTGGCATTTTTAAACCAACAAAAAACTTTGTATTACAGGCAGCTCTTTGGTATTTGCAACTTGACCAGGAATTTATTTATGTGGGAGATGAGGGCGTAGTTGAAGCAAGTGGCAAATCACGAAGAGCAGGTGTTGATTTGTCGTTAAGATATGAAGTAACTAAAAGTCTTTTCGCAGACATAGATGTATCGGTCGCCAACCCCAGGGCAATTAATGTTCCCAAAGCTGAAAGTTATTTACCATTAGCGCCACGTTTTACCAGTGTTGGCGGACTTACTTATCGCAAGGAATCTGGATGGAATGGAAGTTTACGTTACAGGTATATGGCTAAAAGGCCGGCTAATGAAGATTATACGGTTGTTGCAAAAGGGTATTTTATTGTTGATGCTGCGGTAAATTATTCTAAAAAGAATTGGGAAGCTGGTATAGCTATCCAAAATTTGTTCAATACAAAATGGAAAGAAACTCAGTTTGACACTGAAAGCCGTTTGCAAAATGAACCTGAGGCGGTCTCTGAAATTCACTTTACCCCGGGAACGCCTTTTTTTGCAAGGGCAAGCATTACTTTATTTTTTTAATAGGTATGTTTCATAAACCAGATAGCTTAATTAATAAGTTATCTAGTTTATTATACTTCCAGAAGATGGATACTTGATACTGGATACTTGATACTGGATACTGGATACTGGATACTTGATACTTGATACTGGATACTTGATACTGGATACTTGATTCTTGATACAGAATAGCAAACCCTCCTTATTGTAACCTTTCACATTTCACTTTTCACTTTTCACTTTCAACATACTTGCATTAATAGCAACCACTACGGTACTCACTGTCATCAACATAGCACCTGCAGCGGGACTTAGCAAAATACCCTTATTATATAATACCCCCGCTGCTAATGGCAACGCTATTAAATTGTAACCCGTTGCCCAAATTAAATTCTGGATCATCTTACGGTGTGTGGCTTTTCCAAATAATATAAGATTAACTACGTCTTTCGGATTGCTGTTTACTAAAACAATTCCAGACGTTTCTGCAGCAATGTCACTGCCACTTCCAATGGCAATGCCTATATCTGCCTGTGCCAGTGCGGGCGCATCATTCACTCCATCGCCTGTCATGGCCACAAATTCTCCCTTGCTTTGTAATTCTTTAATTTTTTCTAATTTTTGATGAGGCAGCACTTCCCCGAAATAACTTTCCATGCCCAGTTTCTCACTTACGCTTTTTGCTACTTTATTATTATCTCCTGTAAGTAAAACCGATTTTATATTATTTTGCTTCAATGTTGCAATAGCTTCTGCGGATTCAGGACGTACCTTGTCTGATAAAGCAATATATCCTGCGAGCTGCTCATTGATCATAACAAAGACCACTGTTTCTGTATCATCTGCTTTAAAATCCGCGGGGAGAGGAATATTATTTTCTTTTAAATATCCGGGACTTACCACCATAACATTTTTCCCTTCTACAGAAGCTTGCACTCCTTTGCCGGTAATGGCTTTAAAATTTTCCGTGGGCGGAACATCAACTGCCAGTTCTTTTGCTTTTAATAATATACCAGTTGCTATCGGATGTTCTGAGTTCTGCTCTAAAGCTGCAGCAATGCGTATCAGTTCTTTCTCAGACTCAACACCTGTGAGGGGAACAATGCTGGAGATCTCAAATTTACCTACAGTGAGCGTACCGGTTTTGTCAAAGACTATAGTAGTGATCTTACGCGCATTCTCAAAGGCCGTTCTGTTTTTTATAAGCAGTCCGCTTTTTGCAGATATGGCTGTAGACCTTGCCACAACTAGTGGAACTGCCAATCCCAATGCATGCGGACAGCAGATAACGATCACCGTTACCATCCGCTCCATAGCAAATGATAAACTTTGCCCCGTAACATACCAGTAAATAAATGTAACAACCCCGGAGACAATGGCAATGACCGTTAACCATTTGGCAGCAGTGTCTGCCAATAATTGCGTTTTTGATTTGGAACTTTGCGCATCCTGCACCAGCTTTATTACCTGCGATAAATAAGAATCTTTTGCTCCATGTGATACGGAAACTTTTATTGCCCCATTTCCATTAATAGCACCTGCAATAACTTTATCTCCTTTTATCTTTTGCACCGGTTTTGATTCTCCGGTAAGCATTGATTCATCCAGGTAACTTTTTCCTTCTGTTATGATACCATCCGCTGCAACTTTTTCACCCGGCTTTATTATCACCAGGTCTCCTTCTTTTAAAGTATCTGTTCTTACATCAGTTTCTTTACCCTTAACGAACATGTGTGCTTCAGCAGGCATAAGCTGTACAAGCAATTCCAGTTCTTTTGATGCTCCTGCAACTGATCGCATTTCTATCCAGTGGCCGAGCAACATAATAAGTATTAAAGTTGCCAGTTCCCAGAAAAAATCCATTCCATCCAATCCAAAAACTATGGCCACACTATAGATATAGGCTATGGAGATGGCAAAGCCGATTAAAAACATCATGCCCGGATTTTTTGCACGGGCCTCATCAACCAAACCTTTTAAAAAAGGCCATCCGCCATAAAAGAAAACAATAGATGACAATAACAATAAAACATATCCTGATCCGGGAAAGGAGATGTTTATATTTAACCAATGTTGTATCATCTCTGATAACAACATGATGGGAATGGTTAAAGCAAGTACCACATAAAAGCGTTTTTTAAATTGCGCTATCATTCCCGAATGCTTGCCGTGTTTCCCTTCACCAGAACTTGCAACAGGTTCCAGTGCCATTCCGCACAACGGACATTTACCCGGGCCATCCTTTAAAATATGCGGATGCATGGGGCAGGTATATTTCTGTAAACTTTGTTGCATAGCAGGTTTCTCTTTTACTTCCTGCCTTCCATGCGGTTCCATGGCAATCTCTGAACCTTTTTTTACTAAGTTCATTCCACACTTTGGACAGTTACCTGGTTTATCCTGTACGATTTCCGGATGCATAGGACAGGTGTACAATACATTAGTTTCGGGTTTCGTATCGGTATGTAAGTGTTCCATAGTTTATTATTATTCATTGATTTTTAGAAAAAATTCTCATAACCCATGGAAAATTATACTGCCGCGCACACGTATCCCGAAAAAATAAGTTACTATTTTATTAGGTTGAAACGTAGTAGAAGAGGAATAACACTTCTGGCATTCCGTATGAATTAAAGCAAGTGCAATTATGCAGCCTCACAAGCAACCGCACATGCCCTGCATGCTTCTGCACATTTTCTGCAATGCTCCATGTGCATGCCGTGTTTATCACACTCATCTGCACAGGCATTACATACCTCTGCACATTCTTTTAATAAGTGACGGCCGTGTGCTGAACCGCGGGCTATTAACCCGGCAGTGAGGGTACAAATTGCTGCACAGTCAATATCAAGGCTTATACATTTTGCCAGCATTTTTACATCGGCTTCCTCCAGGCAGGCTGATGTACAATGATTACACTCGGCTGCACAATTGTTTAATGCCTCCAGTAATTGGTTGTTGTGTTCGTGTGCCATTTTATTAATTTTTAAAGTTTATAATTAAAAGTCTTGTTTTCATTAATCTTTCACCTCCACATCTATCAAATCATTTTTCTTTTTAGCAGCAAAATATTTTTCCAGTGCCTTTCTTCCAAATCTTTTAAAGACAACCGGTGTAACAATTATATCTAGTAAAGTAGAGCTGATTAGTCCTCCAAGTATTACTGTTGCGACAGGATATAAAATTTCTTTCCCGGGTGCAGTGGGATCCATTGTTAATGGTATCAAAGCAAGTGCCGCAACTAAAGCAGTCATCAATACCGGCACTAATCTTTCCTGAGAACCACGGATGATCATTTCATCACTAAACTGTTCTCCTTCTTTTTCTACCAGATGAATGTAATGTGAGATCATCATGATCCCATTCCTGGAAGCAATGCCCGTTAATGTAATAAAACCTACAAGGGTTGCAATAGAAAAAACCCCACCCGTAAGTATAACCGCAATTACACTTCCTACCAGCGCCAATGGAATGTTTAACATGATCTGCAAGGCAAGCTGCCATGACCTGAAATGACTGTACAGCACTAAAAATATGCCGGCAAAAGAAAATATACTCAGTAGCGTGATCAGTCTTGTTGCTGATTGTTGGCTTTCAAATTGTCCACCCCACGCTATATAATAACCTTGTGGCAGCTTCAGGTTTTTTTCTACAACTGACCGCATTTCTTCAACTGTACTTCCCAGGTCGCGACCCTGAACATTTGCTGATACCACAATTCTTCTTTGCGTGTTTTCATGATTCACAGCATTGATACTACTCTCCAGTTCAACAGTTGCCACCTGGTCTAACGGTATCATGGCACCGCCTGAAGTTGCTATTGGCGTTGTCTTTACCTGGTCAATATTTGTACGAATACTATCATCCACCCGTAAAATAAGGTCGAAATTTTGCTGGCCATCGATCACCTGGCTCACAACTTTTCCATTATAAAATATTTCTAATTCTTCTGCCACTTCTCCTACCTGCAAACCATATTGCCTTATCTTATTTCGGTCGAGCCTTATCATCAACTGTGGCATCATAACCTGGTTTTCCACCTGTGCATCCACCACACCATCCACATTGCCTATTACATTTTTTAATTCATTCGCAACCGAGCGCAGAGTCAGCAGATCATTCCCGAATATTTTAATAGCAACCTGCGCACGCACCCCTGATAACAAGTGATCCAGCCTGTGTGATATCGGTTGTCCTATATTGATGTTCACCCCTTTTAAAACATCCAGGTTGTGCCTGATATCTTCTAAAATATCATTTCGATTCCGTACGCCATCTCCTGCTTTTAAAGCCACGTCGATCTCGGAATAGCTGGGAGGTTCTGCATGTTCATCAAGTTCTGCCCGGCCGGTTCTGCGCGAGGTTAAGGCAACACCATCCACTTTTAAAATTTGCTTTTCTGCAATCGTGCCGAGTTTATTTGCTTCTTCCAGTGAGGTGCCGGCTGGTGCAATAGCGGTTACGGTAAAACTTCCTTCATTGAATGGAGGCAGAAATTCTGTACCGAAAAAAGGAACAATAGCCATCGAAGAAACGATCAGTACAGCTGAACCGATCATGATTGCCTTTGTTCTCTGCAGGCTCCAGTGTAATAACCAAAGGTCTTTTTTCTTTAGCCATTTCACCAGCGAGCTATCATGTTCCCCTGCAGCAGGTATTACATTTTGTGTTGTTGAATTTCCAATCTCAGCTTCATAAACCGGCTTACGCTTTCTTTTCCAAAACATAATGTTCACATGCCTCAAATGCTTCTCTTTACTGAGCATATAACTACATAGTGCAGGCGTTACCGTTAGTGAAACAACAAGCGAAGCAACAATCGAAGTTATATAGGCAATGCCCAGCGGTGCAAAGATCTTTCCTTCAATTCCCTGCAGGTAAAACAAGGGAATGAAAACAAGTACTACAATTATGGTTGCATATACAATGGAATTTCTCACCTCGCTGCTGGCATCATAGATCACTTTTAATAAGGGCCTTTGCTTTTCCTGTGGCAATGCCCAGTTCTCTTTCAGTCTTCTGTACACATTTTCCACATCCACGATCGCATCGTCCACCAATTCGCCGATTGCAATGGCAAGTCCGCCAAGAGTCAATGTGTTGATGGATATCCCGAACAATTTAAAAACGATAGCTGTAATGATCAGTGATAAAGGGATAGCCGTTAAGGTTATAATGGTTGTTCTGAAATTGAGCAGGAAAAGGAACAGGATGATAATGACCAGGATAAATCCATCCCGCAATGCATGTTCAACATTGGTAAGTGAAGCAATGATAAAACTCTTTTGCTGGAATACATCTGTATGAATTTTCACATCGCCTGGTAAAGAACCCTGGATATCTTTAATGGCTGCCAATATATCATTAGTGAGTGTAATGGTACTGGCTGTTGGTTGTTTTTCTATACTTAAAATAACAGCCGGC
This sequence comes from Ferruginibacter sp., assembly GCA_037720515.1. Classification (GTDB taxonomy): domain Bacteria; phylum Bacteroidota; class Bacteroidia; order Chitinophagales; family Chitinophagaceae; genus Ferruginibacter. The sequence continues at coordinate 16,584 of JBBJMM010000001.1, read as the reverse complement.
TTGCCATTAAACGAACCATCTCCTCTTTTAATACCACCTCCCAGTTTTACATCCGCTACCTGTCCGAGTGTAACCACCGCTCCATCTGTAGCCGAGACAACCGTATTCGCAATTTCATTTATATCATTTGTTCTCGCAATGTTGCGGATCAGTACTTCAGATCCGGCATTATTTACAAAACCTCCTGTTGTGTTCCGGTTGGTTAATTGCAAGGCTTTATCAATATCATCTATAGTTATATTGAACTGCCGCATCTTTACGGGCGAAACCAACACCTGGTATTGCATTTTTTCTCCACCTATAGGTATTACCTGCGAAACACCTTTCACACTCATCAGCCTTCGGCGCAAAGTAAAATCAGCTATGGTGCGAAGATCCATGGGTGAAGTAGTATCACTTGTAATTGCCACCATCATTATTTGTCCCATTATAGAACTGATCGGCCCAAGCTGAGGTGTAATGCCTTCGGGCATTTCAACAGACTGTAATTTTTCAGCAACGAGCTGGCGGGCACGGTAAACATCTGTTCTCCAATCAAATTCTACGAACACCATCCCTAATCCCGGTGAGGCAACCGAACGCACCACTTCAACACCCGGCGCACCATTCAATGCCGTTTCTACTGGTAAGTTAGCCTGTGATTCTACTTCTTCGGGCGCCATCCCACCAGCTTCCAGGAAAATAGTTACGCGTGGGCGATTCAGATCAGGCAATACATCAACCGGCAAATTCACCAAAGTGAATACACCATATACCATGATCAGCGCAGCCAGTGCGATCACAAACAAACGGTTCTTTAATGAAAATTGTATGAGCCTGTTTAGCATAATGATTTTTGCTTAAAAAAACTTGTATTAATGCGCATGTTCATTACCGTTATGCCCTGCAACTTGTGCCGTACCTGAACCTTTCGTTACAAGCCATGTAAAATCAATTGTTTGAATTTGTTTATCCTCACCATTAAACTGTATCCATCCACGATAGGTGCCCGGCTTGTCAATGGTGGTGTGCAGGTCGAATCTGCCGTTCTCTACGCCCGGGTGAACATGCAAGTATTCTTTTTCATTTAGGCTTATCAAAACAAAATGCCCTTTTGCACCTAAATAATTATCCAGGGTGTTGGCATCTATTTCTTTACCATCTTTTTTAAGTATTCCCTGGATATGCAAAGGGGAACCTGTTACCAGTTTGCCACCTTCCGGCTTTAATTCAAATGAATATTTACCGGTACTTCCAGAAAGCTTTTCTGCCGTAAATTTTTTAACCATCGCAGGTGTACCGGAAACGGCTATGTCAATTTTATCTACAACATGTGATCCTCCTGTTGGTTTATAATCTGCAAATGCTTTGTACTTACCTGCAGCCGGAAACTTTGTTTTAACAGTGTAAGACCCGTCTGATGTATATTCCGGGTGGATATGATCGAACCAGGAAAGGTCATCACTTACCAAAATGAAATGGATCTTTTTTTCATGCTCAACATCTAATGCAACCTGTTCGGCATCTGCATCTTTTTTCTTCGGTGTCACGGATAAGGTAACTTCTTTGTTAGGCTCAATCGTAACCGGGTTAGAAGCAAATTGCATATAGTAAGTACCGGCGGTTGTGGCTACACCATCGTTGTGCTCAAGCTTCATCCCACATTTAGGACAATTATCACCTTCTTTACCGGTAACCTCCGGATGCATGGGACAAGCAAAAGTGTGAGCATGTTCATTAACAGTTTTTGTTGTAGTACTGTCTTCACCAACTGCCGAAGTCTTGTTCGCATTATTACATGAAGTGGCAACAGTCAGGGATATGGCTGCAATTAAAATTGTAAGTAAATTCATCTTTAAATTTTTTATGTTTTTTTTTATTAATTTGAATGAGGCCTACCCTTCTTTCTTTTTTAATTTCATTTTGCAAACAGGGCAACTGCCAGCCGCAGTATAAGTTTTATCGCCTTCACATTTCATTGGGCATTGGTAGGTTGCTGCGGTTGCATCTTTTGGTAAGGCTTTTAGGTTCATATTACATACCGGACATTTACCCGCTGTAGCATAAGTTTTTTCACCTTCACATTTCATCGGGCATTGGTAGGTTGCTGCGGTTGCATCTTTTGGTAAAGCTTTTAGGTTCATATTACATACCGGGCATTTACCTGCTGTTGCATAAGTTTTTTCACCCTCACATTTCATTGGGCATTGATACATAGCAGTAGCTTTATCTTTTTTTATTGCTTTCATGTTCATTTTACAAACAGGGCATTTACCTGCATGGTTGTAGGTTTTATCACCTTCACACTTCATCGGGCATTGATACTTATCTGTATGCACATGCTTTGTTGTTTTTTTTGTTTTTTTACTTGTCTGTGCCTGAATAGAAAGAGAAAGGCTTAAAGCCATGAATCCCATAAGGAGATACTTTACTTGTTTCATTGTTGTTTTTTTTATGAATGATTAAATATTTTTAAATTAGAAAAAATTATTGCCCCAGGTAAATCATTTTCATCTGGTATACATTAGCAGTCACCACTCTCTCACCTGCTTCAGCACCTTTTAAAATTGCCGTATACAGAGCATTCGATTCTCCTTTTTGAATAATAGAAACAGAAAACCGCTCCGCCTTATCTTTAATAAATACGCCGGGCTTACCGTTGATGTCAACGATAGCTGAAGTTGGGATGACAAGTTGCATAATTTTTGCAGTGCCGTACTTGAGCACTCTTACATTTTCCCCAATCTTGAATTTGCCGGCAGGGTTGATTATTTCAAACAATACTTTTTGTGACTGGTTCTGCGTATTTACAGACTGTGCAGTGGAAACCATTTTTAAGGAATAGGTGGTGGTATCGTTTGCTGAGAAAGCAACATAACGGTTAGCCTTAATCGAATCTGTTGACCCTGTCGCAAATACCTGTGTTTCTACATACACTTTGTAGAGGTTGGTAATTTCAAAAAGTGTTTGGCCAGTTGAAACAACAGCACCAATTGCATAATTGAAAGTACCTACAATTCCGCTTATCGGGGAAAATAAACTAACCATTTTTGTACTGGCACCGCCGCCAATATTAGAATTGAATAAAGCCAGATTCTGCACTGCAGCTTCATACCTTGCCTTTGCTTCTGTAACATCTTTCTTAGCTGCGATATCGGCGATGCTTTTTAAACGATCGTACTGCACCTTTGCTGCTTTTGCTTCGGCGTTCAATGAATTTCTTTGTGATATAATATCTATCTGCGTTCCTGCCTCCACCTGTTGTTCAATGGTGGCAAGTGTTTGCCCTTTCGAAACCTTTTGACCCGGTGTTACACGCAGTGATACAATTTTTCCTGTTTGGGGAGATTGTATAACAGCCATGCCTTGCGGCGATGCAATAACGGTTCCGGCAATTTCAGTTGATTGCAAAAAATTACCTTCCCCCGTTTTTTGGGTAAGTATATCAAAAAGGAACTGTGTTTCTTTTTCCACTATAAAAGTATTGGAAACACCTCCTCCCTTACCACCCGCCCCATGATCATCGTCTCCATGTGCGGATGTGGGATTCATAACGGCAGTGGGTACCAGCAGCCCGATAATAAGGGCAACGGTTATTATTTTCCGGTTCCTTTTATTCATGACAAAATACATAAGGAATAGTCCTGTTAATAATCCCCCTGCAGCCCATAACCAGGGACTCGAATACCAATGTGCATGTTCCGTTTCTACATCTTCTGTAAGTTTTTTTCCGGTTACTATTTTTGGAACCTGTAAAAAATCGGCGCCTAACGTGCCCTTGATATTTATCTGCAGGTCAAAGCTGTCTTTCGCCGGGAATATTCCCTCAATTTTATATATGCCGGTATCAGACCTCGAAATCTTAAACTGTATATTTGGTTTCCCAACAATTTTTATTGTAAAAAAAGCTGAATCCAAAGCCCTGTTTGTTTTGGCATCCGATAAGAACAATAAGAAAGCAGATGGCTTATTTACAGGCAGCTCACCATACTTGATCAGTACTTCATATTTATCTGAAAGGGCTTCACTGCTGTGGTATTTCACACCTGTTGCCATGGCAGGTTTTGCTGCATGATCTTCATCGCCATGGGCCATTCCAATTACGGAGGTAACGCAAAAAACAGGCAACATCAATAACTTTTTCATTCTTATAAAGTTTGATTTAAGTAATTCAATTCAATGGCCGCTTCATTGTAAGCCCGATACGTTTCCAGGTGATCATTGAGAGTAGCAAAAGCCATTTGCAGGTTACGCAAGGATTCTATATAATTAAGTTCGCCGCCCTGGAATAACCGTTGTGATGTTTCAATGATTAGCCGGGCTTGTGGCAATGCGGTATTACTATAGTAGCTGAGACTTTGCTCTTCTTTCCGGTAATTGTATAAAGCCTGAAGGAAGCGGGCATTTAACCTTGCAGCAGCTAACTCTTTTTCTGCCCTGGCAATCTCCACCCCTGTCTGTGCCGCTGCAATCCTACTCCTGTTTTGTTTCCTGTATATGGGAAGAGAAATACCAACCTGGTATCCTACAGGTCGTTCAAATGTTTTAGTAGTGGGAAATAAAAGCCCGGCTGTAAAGCCTGGCAACAGTTCCGCTTTTTGGAGGGTAAGTTGACGTTGCTCAATAGAAATTTGTTGCTCAAAAATTTGTTGCTGGATATTATTACTAATTGAATCTGTTTGAAACACGGAAACATAAATTTCCATTTGTTCTACATAAAAAGTGTCAGTGAGATTTGTATAAAAGCGGAACATTTGCAATTCCGCATCTTGTTCCATCTTTATTCGAACAAGTTCATTATGGATCCTGTCTGCCTGGGATGCGGCCTGCAGTTCTTCCAACTTGTTGATCTGGCCTGCATCAAAAAAACGTTTGGATGCAGTTTTAATAGCCTGGTAAATACTATCCTGGTAACGGAATAAATTAAGGCTTGCAGTAAAATATTGCAGCCGTGTGTAACTTAACCTTACCTCTTTTTTTAAATCATTCTGTGATCCCTGTAATTGAAGGCGAGCTAGCTGTATCCTTTCATTCTGCAGTGCTTTCCTGCTGCGGTAAACACCGGGCAAATTAAAAGATTGCTGCACACCAGCTACCAGTGGCTCATAAGGCGACGCCTCTAATTGTATGACTGGGTTGTCAAAACCAGTTGCACCACTTAGTAATTGTTGTTGCTGCTGAACATTAAGATCCGCAGCTTTAAAATTGCGCTGGTTATTTAAGGAAAGTTCTACAGCTTCGTGTCTGGTTACAAGGCGCTGAGCAGAAATTGAACTGTGAACACAAACCAGTATTGAAAACAAAAAAACATTTCGTAACATAATAATATATTTCTATTAAAAAAATTGTGCAATGCACAGTTTTAGTAATAGATCTATATCTGGAACGACTGTATTACAATCCTGATGTCGGTATGTGAGGCCATGGGCCAACTTCGGAGGAGGGGCGGCTTTAGCCTTGCCAAAACTGCAGCATTGGTATGTGTAAAATATAAGAAGTCAGAGTTCAAATAAACTACTCCCCAATGTAAAGGAATATTATATTGAGAGGCCTTGTTAATGGCTTTATCAAGCAAAGATAATTTTACGATTTCATCGGAACAACAATCCTCTTCTGCCGGTGTATCATGTTTTAGGGAAGTTGTGTGATCATGAGCAGGTACGGCTTTATCGTGACTATGATGTCCGCTAACATCGCCATGATCATGGGCATGCACTTTGGCATTTCCATGTTGATGCACCTTATTGGAAGCATTTGCACTATGTTCGTGATTTTTTTTCGTTTGGAAATTAAAACCTGCTGCACATGCGAGGCCCGCTATGGTGTTCAATGAAAACACCAATAACAGTATAAAAGCTTTTATTTTTTTTTGTGCATGCATTTTTCCTTTGGTAAAGGTATATTTTAATTATCTAATCTCTTGATACTTGATTCTTGATACTTGATACTTGATTCTTGATACTTGATTCTTGATACTTGATACTTGATTCTTGATACTTGATACTTGATTCTTGATTCTTGATTCTTGATTCTTAATGTCAGAAGCGAACTCTCTTTATTTTCACTTTTCACTCCTTTCACTTTTCACTCCTTTCACTTTTCACTTTTCACTTTTCACTTTTCACTCCTTTCACTCATTTATTTTTATCAAGCCATGCTTGTAACTCTTTTATTTCCTTTTGCTGCGACACAATGATATTGTTAGCCATAGCTTTCATTTTAACTTCATGAGCACCCGATTTAATATAGGCCTTTGACATATCTATGGCGCCCTGGTGATGTGGGATCATCATAGTTACAAATTGTTTATCAATTGAAGCACCATTGTCCATCGGCATGTTCATTTTTGACATTAAAGCCATAGCATCTTTGTGGAAACCATCACCGCCACCATGAGCGTCGTGTCCTGATATAAACGTATTGAAATCTGCCACCTCACGCTGCTGATCGTCTAACATCTTTTGAGCCATTGTTTTAATAGTTGCATCAGTACCCTTGGATAATTCCACTTGTGCAGCCTCAATAGCCGACATGTGGTGCATTTTCATCATGCCCGCAAAATCATTGTCCGGATTTCCGGATGATTTCATGGCCTTCATATCCTGCATGCTCTTATCCATAATTCCCATAATGCTCATATTACTCCCCGACATATTCATATTATTCATTGTATCTGTGGTTCCAGCAACTGTAGTATTGTCTGTCATAGCTGTGGAATCAGTTGTAGTTGACGTTGCAGAATTCTTATCACCTCCACATGCCGTAAGTAAAACAGCACTAGCAAATCCGATAATTAATATTTTCATAATAATATTTTTGTAATAAGCTGCTAAAAAGGTGCCAGAGGATGATACTGGATACTGGAAACTGGATACTGGATACTGGATACTTGATACTGGATACTGGATACTGGATACTTGATACTTGATACTTGATTATTTATATATGATTGTCACTACTCAACACTTTCAAATTATTTAAACGAAAAGCTGCATTTCCCCCTCTCTTTTGGAGAGGGCTGGGGTGAGGTCCATTCTTGATTCTGGATACTTGATACTTGAATGCTGGATAGGAACTCTCTTTATTTTTCACTTTTCACTCACTTCACTTTTCACTTTTCACTTTTTACTTTTCTCACCTTTCACCTTTCATTACAATAACCCAATAAGCATTACCCCACTCATAAATATCATCAAAGCATCTTCAATAATAGTAACAGTACTCATTGGTAAATTAAAAACAGCTCCCAAGCAGGCACATTGGATTTTTCTTTTATTTAGTACACTTTGAAGCACACCAATGATGCTAATTGTCATTACAATTAAAGTAACTGCGTTTGTAATGAGTGGCTCAAACCGAACAAGGTAAGCAATACCTAACCCAAGCTCAATAAAGGCGTATACATATCCCCAACCACTCCATTTTTTTGCTATTACATCATAGCTTGAATAACTTTCTGCGAAACCTTTTATATCAAGTAATTTGAAAAATGAAAAAACAAGGAAAAAACCTGCCATGAAATTTTGCATCCACGAATGCCAGTGAAACCCGTTTTGAATTTCTAACAAAAGAGTCAGGCCCATTATGTAAGCTCCAATAATAAGTAGTGGCTTGTATGTCTCAAGCCAGGTTTTAGTATCGTCTTTTACCTGGTGATGTTGCATCCCTCCATCAGATTCAGTTATAGTAAATTTTCCGCCAGTACCTATCGCGTTTTGCAAAGTTGCTACCGGGATATGTTTAGTCATTGAAATTGTTGCTTGTGGCGAGGCCAGTTGCACATTTGCCTCACTCACATCACCAATTTTTAATAGCTCATTTTCCACCTTCGACACACAGTTGTTACATGTCATCCCGGTGATATTATATGTATGCGTCATAGTTAATTAATTTAAAACAAAACTACTACAGTCTTTAGAGTGGGCGTTACACAATTAAGGATGATAGTTACAATTTTCCGCCCACATCATCCAATGACTGGCGATGTTGAACAGCTCCTTTCTTGAAAAGGGAGGGTGTAGTGCCTGTAACTTTTTTAAACTGATTTGACAAATGCGCTGTACTGCTATACCCCAGGTCTAAAGCAATTTGTGCAATGGATAATTCATCATAGGTCATCAGTTCTTTCACCTTTTCTATTTTTTGGAGTATTATATATTGCTCAAGAGTAATTCCTTCGATTTCCGAAAACAATTTGCTAATGAAAGAATAATCATGGTTTGCATGTTGTCCAATGAGGACACTAAACTTCAGGTCAGGCAGAATATTATCATAATGAATTGTCTGTATGATAAATGTTTTCACTTTTTCAATGAGTTTGCTTTTTTGATCATCCAGCAATTCAAAACCAATATGCTGCAGTGAAATAGAAAGTTCCTTAAGTTTTACTTTCGAGGGTTCTTTAGCTACTGTCACTTCTCCCAAAGTAATATTCAATGGTTCAATGCCTGCCTTTTCGAGTGCTGCTTTCACCGCCATTTTACATCGATGGCAAACCATATTTTTTATATACAATTGCATCTGCAAAAATACCCTAACAGAATTTACTGATTGTTTTTTTTAAAAATCCCTTGTTTTAAAGTAATCAACATGAAAGCAACACAAAGTCAAGTACGGTTATATGGTCATAACCAATACACCGCCAACTTTAATCGTTCCGATTTGTGTTGGCGGTGTAGGTTTGTTGAGTGATGCGGCAGCTTCGTCAAAAGCACTGATATTTGCAGTATTTATTTATTGCAATAAAAACTTTTTTTGTTTGCCTTAATTGCTTTTTATGCTTCGTATTAAAATGTACTTTACTTTGCCTTTGCATCTTCATTGCTAATATCCCTGATGCAGATCCATTTACCATTGCGTTTTTCCCAAATAGCCATGTATTTACCGGTGGATCTTACTTTACCTGTGGAATCCATCCTGGTAATTGTTCCTACTTCAGTCGCATAATCACCACCACCATAAACATCCTTCACTTCATAAGAAGTTTTAGACCCTTTAGGCCTTTTTGCAAGCCCTTCTTCCATATCTTTTTTGATAGCAGCATTACCTACAAGCATGGGCTTGTCAGTTGCCAGGCTTTGTGCATCATCAGCATAAAAAGCTGCCAATGCATTTACGTCCCTTGCATTGTCTGCATTAGACCAGGCTGTTTCCAGATCCTGTATTTCCCGTTTCAATTGTGCAGGATCTGCCTTTGCCCTCATTTCAGTGCTGTCTGATTTTGCATTTGTTGTTTTTTCTGTTGCAGATTGTTCACAGCTGTTTACCAGCGTAAAAAGACCAATAAATGCTACAGCCATTTTTAATTGTTTCATGTTTAGTTTGATTTTAATTAAAAAAAAAGTTAGATGTTTTTTCTATACATATTTTAAAGTGTAACAAGTTTATTAAGGTAAAGTATATCGTCTTGAATGAATGCCCCTTACCAGATACTTTACAACATCGGTACGATATTGCTAAGCATGGCTGGCAAGTGCTTTTTCAAATTCGAAACCTGGGTCATTCTTAGTAACAGCACGAAAAGATACTTTCTCATTTACAGTTTGATTAAAATGATGAATAAATTATGGTGTGTTGGATAGGAAAGAAAAGTGTGATGCTTTTATAGGGAAGAAACACTAAGGTAGCTTTTATAATCTTCTAAATATCAAATATTATAAATGGCTATTCATCAAGTCGTAGAGATACCTTACACCTTGCTGCATAGGTCTTACAAATCAAATATATCTTTGTAAAATTAAAATATTTTAAAAATGCTTTACTCTTACAAAATGACGACCGATTCAGTTTATGCTCCGAATTCTTTTTACGGCATGCTAATAGACGAAGAAATTTGACAAGACTAAACAATCTAACAGGTTAAACATAAATAATTTGGAGGTTTTATTCTCGAAAGCAAAAGAACTCAGGGACTTATTCCGTAGGAATTTTTATATATAATACCTTAACAGACCACTCTTTTTTAGTAATTGCAATAATGCAATGAAAAATGCATACATCGAATGGCAAGTTACTTTTTTCATTTAAATTATTTTGGTTTGTGAGATGCAATAAAGCAAGCACACATCTAAATAACGGTCTTAATAATTCTTCATACCAAATTCCTGTAACTTCAGTGTATTATATTATTAATAACGCTGCATGAATAAAAACCATTTTATAAATTATAAAAAGATCTTTCTGTTTTCTTTTTTCTTATCAATTTCCATTTTAATTAATGCCCAAACTAAGTGGGAGCAACTGGAAGCCACATTAAAAGACAGCAGCGAACCAGCAACACTTAAATTTTATATGTCTGCCGCAAAAGATAATTTTTTCAGTAATCGGAAACAGTCAGAACGATTTGCCAGTAAAGCCTATGCTATTTCCCTTGCCGGTAATCAATATATAAATGAAAAAGGCGACATGAGTAACTTACTCGGAGTAATAAGTATGTACAATGCAAATTATGATGCTTCAGATAAATATTTAAAGGATGCACTTCTAATTGCAAAACAGGAAAATAATGAAGTGCTTAAATTAAAAGCATTAGGTAACCTGGCACTTAACAGCTCAAAAAAAGGAGCTTACCAGCAGGCAATTGTTCAGATTTTTGAATTGATACCCTTACTGGAAAAAAAAGGCGATAAACTAGGGATGGCTAATAATTATGCAAATCTTTCAAATGCCTATTTTTATTTAGAACAGTTAAAAAATGCAGAAATATATCAGCTAAAGGCGTTGGATTTATTCAGGGAATTAAATTATAAACAGGGAGTCGGAAATGCAATGAATACTTTAGGTTCTATTTACTCTGATAAAAAAGATTTTAAAAGAGCTATATATTATTTAGAAAAAGCTGAGGCATATAAAAAAAACCTGAATGACAGCACTGGCCTGGCTAACATTTATATTAATATGTTTGAGTTGTACACCAGGTTAAATAATAAAGAAGCAGGATTCAAAGCGCTGCAAAAATCTGAGAAACTTTTTAAGGAATTAAAAGACAATGAAGGAATGGCAAAGGTTTATACTAACATGGGCACTTACTACTATAATTTAAAAGAATATAAAACAGCTGTTGATTACCAAAATAAATCTATACAATTTGCCCGAAAAGGAAAAGATGCGTACGTGTTAAATATAGCTTATGAAAATATTGCTAAAACATATTCTTATTTAAACAGGCCTGATTCGGCAATATCTTTTAATACCAAAGCTAAAGTGGCAAAAGACTCATTATTAGATTTTGATCTGCAAAAAAAAATATCAGAAACAGAAATTAAATATCAAACAGAAAAAAAAGAAAAGCTGATAGGGCAACAACAATTGTTGCTTAAAGCAAAACAGCTGACAATTGTACGCAGAAATTATTTGATAGGAATTGCCTCAGCTATGTTGTTGTTGGTTATTTCTGTTAGTTATTTTTTATCAAGACAAAACAAATTAAAAAACAAAGCACATCTTCAGAACCTGGTGATGCATCAGCAACAACTATCAACAAAGGCCGTATTGGAAGCAGAAGAAAATGAACGCATACGAATTGCAAAAGACCTGCATGATGGCATCGGCCAAATGATGAGCGTTGCTAAAATGAATTTATCCTCTATTGAATATGAGCTCGACCTTGATGCTGATAAAAAACTTAAAATGGACCGGGTCATTGGTTTGGTAGATGAATCGTGTAAAGAAATAAGATCTGTTTCGCACAACCTCATGCCTAATGCATTATTGAAGGCCGGGCTGGCTGCAGCTGTACGGGAATTCATTGATAAAATAGATCATCACTCGCTGCAAATAGATATTCATAGTGAAGGATTGAATGAACGGCTGGATGCAGATACTGAAACTGTTTTATACCGTGTAATACAGGAAAGTGTTAACAATGTAATCAAGCATTCCGCTGCAAACCATCTGGATGTTTCACTTATTAATGATGCTGATGGTATCAGCGTAACAGTTGAAGATAATGGAAGAGGTTTTAATACAAATGAAATTGAACAATTTAATGGCATAGGATTAAAAAATATGAAAACCAGGATAGAATATTTAAAAGGCACAATTGAATGGAATTCTAAGCCCGGCAAGGGAACGCTGGTGGCCATGCATATCCCGGTAAAAAATAATAGTAAAACTTCCTGATCAAATACATTCCTGTATTTTTATGCAACTATGAATGCATCAATTTCCCTGGCAATGGTAGATGATCATCAAATTGTGATTGATGGCCTGCTTTCAATGATAAAAGATGAACCGGGAATAAGGGTCACTTTCGCAACTATTTATCCTGAAGAAGTATTGGAAAAATTAAAAAATAATGATGTAGATGTGCTTTTAATGGATATGATGATGCCTGCAATGCCGGGTAATATTTTAGCACCAAAAGTATTGGAGAAATTTCCGGATGTAAAAATTTTAATACTTTCTATGAGCGGGCAAGGCGAACAGGTAGATGAATTAATAAATAATGCAAATATTGCAGGTTATGCTTTAAAAAATATTGGAAAAAGGGAGTTGATTACTGCTATAAAAAAAATAGCTGCGGGTGGAATTTATTTTGCAGACGATATACTGGTGGAATTGCAAAAAGAAAATAATAGAAAAAAAAGAAGTGAGGAAGTTCATTTAACAGCAAGGGAAATTGAAATTATAGGATTGATAGAAAAGGAATATAGTAACCGGAAGATTGCCGATACCTTATTTATAAGTGAGCGAACAGTGGAAACGCATCGTAAAAATATTTTTCGTAAAACGAACACAAGCAGCGTTCTCGGGCTTATTAAATTCGCCTATGAGCAACGGATCGTGAAATGATTTTACATAACAGGATCACATTTACATTTATATATTCCTGCCGGCATTGAAAAATATCCGGGATAAATTTTGCCTGTATTATTTTGTTGCTTTTCATTTTGAACGTTCCCTCTTCAACTGCTGCAAAGCTGCCCGAACCACTTTAAGCCACTGCATAAAAGTTCCATCTATGTTAATACCATTGTAAACAATTATTTTCAATTGACCGCTACCTTTGGCGCCCCCAGGGCCATTATAATATAAGAAGTAATTCACCTTTTAGTCGCCTGCTTTAGTAAAATCTTTGCTTACATGCTTTAAGTTCTCCTAAAATCAGTAACAAAAATTTAGTTTATTCCTCATATACTTACTTAGTGAGACTATTACTAAATATCATCCGTTTCTATACTCTGCATACTTGAAAAAAGATAGAATGCTCCTTTGGTTACAATTTTTGTATTAGGTTTTAATTCTTCTAATAATTTAATTTCTACATAGCCCAATTCCTCTACACCTGTTACCACTTCTATCATTTTGAAACGATGCTTTTCTACAAACTCATTTTTGTTAGCTTCTTTATCATCTGCATCTCTCTTGATTGGTTCTTTCTCTATGCCTTCAAAAACAAAAATGTAAGACTTGTCATTTGCCTTTACGATTGCATCTTTTGGAACTGCTGATACTAATTGCTTTCCTGTTTCAATAAGCCCGGATACATACTGACCTGCAATTAAATTTAATGGAGCTACATTATTAAGAACTGCATGAACTACGACCGATTTATTTGCTGCATCAAAAGATTTATTGATGCCTGTAACACGACCTGAAACGTGTTTATCTTTTTGATTGGTTAATGTAAAATTCACTGTCTGACCTGTTCTTACTTTAGCTATATCTTTTTCAAAAACCTGTAAGTCGCAATAGATAACACTGTTGTTTACAATTTCCATTATGGGGCTTGAAGCGTCTGTAAATGTGCCTATACTTAATGTAATTTTTCCTACTGTTCCACTTATAGGAGCAAGGACAGGAACCTGTGTTATCAGGTTTCCTTTGCGAACCTGTGAAGGGTTAATGTGTATTTGCTGCAATTGTTTTTGCAACGTTAGCAGCTTTGATTTTTCTGCTGCATAATTAGCGGAAGCCTGCTGATAAACTTTACCAATACCTGCATCAGCTTCTTTTAAAATCCTTTGTCTTTCATATTCCTGTGCTAAATAAACAATATTGTCTTTTGATGTTAGGTAATCCTGCTGCAATCTTATAAAATCAGGATTTTCTATTGCCACCACAACTTGCCCTTTATTTACCTGCTGACCTTCTACAACATTTATTCTTCTTATCACACCACCTACTAAGGCATTTACTACTGCTTTGTTCTGTGGTGGTACGGTAAGTTGTCCGCTTGCCTTTACTACACTGGTTAAGTTCTGTTGCTCTATTACACCAATCTCAATACCTACGGCTTTCATTTGCTCCGGTGTTACTTCTGCAATGCCTTCTTCTTTTTTGGTAGTATCAGTTTTTGTTTCTGTTTCTTCCACCTTAGTTTTTGAGTTACCACAAGATGAATAAGAAAACACCATTGCTAAAATTAAAAATGTAGTAAGTGTCTTTATTATTAATTGTTTCATGTGTTCAATTTTATTGTTTTTTAATTGTCACATGGAATTCGCCAATGATCTTTTTCGGTTGGTATCAAAATCCGTTATGGCTCATTTCATCTTATTGTTTTCCGGTTATGTAGTTTAATTCAATAATTGCCTCGTTGTATAAATTGAGGGCTTCTAAATATTTAAGTTTTGTATCAAAAGCCATTGTAAGATTTTGAATGTACTCCATATATCCAATCTCGCCCAGCTTGTAACTTATTTGAGAAATCCTGATAATTTCATCCGATTGTTTTAATTCAATAGTTTCATAATGATCCAAACCTTCTTTTTGTTTTAAGTATTCGTTGTATTGGGTAAGTTATTGAGTTTGTAAACCTGATATTGCAGTTTCTACCTGTGCTTGTACAAGTGTTGTATTTATCTTAGCGGCATTTATTCTTGCCCGCTGTGCCCCAAAAAAAAGCGGAATGTTAGTGCCGATTTGAAAACCACCAATACGTGTATTGGGTGTATACTCCCTAGTAATTTTTGCCGGATCAAATCCTTTTATTAAAAACTGATGAAAGTAACCTACGTTAAAGTCAGGCAGTCTCTTGCTTTTTTCCAATTGTAATTCTGCGTTGGCAACATTTAATTGCTGCTGATAAAGGGCTCTTTGCGGATGGCTGGACAAAGTTGTATCAAATGTAAAATCAAGTGGAACTTTTACCAGAGTTGTATCCACAGGTTGTAAAGTTTCTTTGGTGTTCAGCAATTGTTGTAGAAGCAATTCACTCGTACGCATATCTATTTTAGCCTGCTTAATCAACAGCTGTATTTCATAGAATTTATTTTGCGCTGTGTATTTTTCTAAGTTTGATGTTTCGCCTACCTGTTGTCGTAATTCAGCTCTTTCTTTAAACTTTCTGTAAATGCTGTCTAATGAATTCAGCAACTTTATTCTTTCATAACTATATTGAAAATTGATGTAGGCTAAACGAACTTTCCTTGTAACATCAAATTGAACTATACTTCTTTCTTTCTGTGTCAATAACGTTTGTTGTTGTAAAAGTTTTGCCTGGTTTTTATAAACTGCCGGTAAAGCAAAAGGTTGCACAATCCCTATGCTATTACCCTGTCCGCCACCATCAGCTGCATCCTGTTGCATAGTGATTTCTGTTCTTGGTACATCAAATGCCGTTCGCTGTAATGCGGATTGTTGCTGAACAGAAAGGTTAGCACTTTTTAATTGCAGGTTATTTTGCGATGCAGTATTTAAAGCATTTTGCAAAGTGATTGGTTTTGTTTCCCGATTGGTCGGGACAAGTTGCGCAAAGCTGCTGTTTGTAAATAAAAAAACTGCTGTTATAAAAAATATAACAAGGTTTGTTATAGTTGTTGTTTTCATTTTCCGTTTTTTTCCTTCACCTGAAAATAATATATACAGTACAGGCAGAACGATTAAAGTGAGTATAGTAGCTGTTATTAATCCACCTATTACTACAGTGGCTAATGGTTTTTGAACTTCCGCACCGGCTGATGTAGAAAGTGCCATTGGCAAAAAGCCAAGTGAAGCAACAGAGGCTGTAAGTATTACTGGCCTTAACCTTACTAATGTTCCTTGCCGAACCCTTTCATATATATCAGTGACGCCTACCTGTTTTAAAAAATTGAATTGACTGATTAGCACAATTCCATTTAGTACAGCAACACCAAAAAGCGCAATAAAACCAATACCGGCGGATATGCTAAAAGGCATTCCCCGAATAAGCAAAGCAAATACCCCACCTATGGCAGCTAAAGGAATTGCAGTAAAAATCAGCAGGCTTTGCTTAATGGAATTGAAAGTGAAATAAAGCAAAACAATTATCAACAGAAGTGCTACAGGAACTGCAACAGATAATCTTTTTTTCGCTGCCTGCAAGTTTTCAAACTGGCCACCATAGGTTGTATAATAGCCGGATGGTAATTTTAATTTTTGAGCCAATAAACTTTGTATTTCTTTCACCACACTTTCTACGTCTCTGCCCCTTACATTAAAGCCTACAAAAATTCTTCGTTTACCATCTTCTCTTGAAACCTGGGAAGGTGCATTTTTGAGTGTTACTGTGGCTACTTCGCTTAATGGTACCTTACTACCATTAGGTAATGGCACATATAAATTTTTAATATCACTCATATCAGTACGTAATTCTTTTTGCAAACGTATCACCATATCAAAACGCTTTTCTCCTTCAAATAC
>JBBJMM010000033.1:0-20177 GCA_037720515.1 Ferruginibacter sp. | reverse complement strand
TTTGGAGAGGGGTTGGGGTGAGGTCAAACGTTGCTGTCATCCTGAGTTGAATCGGGATGATCTAGTCCCTCTCTTTTGGAGAGGGGTTGGGGTGAGGTCAAACGTTGCTGTCATCCTGAGTTGAATCGGAATGATCTAGTCCCTCTCTTTTGGAGAGGGGTTGGGGTGAGGTCAAACGTTGTTGTCATCCTTAAGTCAATCGAAAGACGAAACGAGATCATAATAAAAGAAAACGAAATCCCATTTGATTGCATTCTGCAAGAAATTTCTTTTAAAAGGCTCTGGTATCGTATTTTAAAGAGGATGTTTTAAGAATGAGATAGAGGATTCGTTATTAATTAATTGTCCCACACCTATAGGTGTGGGACAACTTTACAAAAATGCTGTCATCCTTTGCCCGTCGAAGGACGAAGCGAGAGCATAATAAAAAGAAACGAATTCAAAAAGAATAACCACTCTACTTCTTACAGGCTGAGGTACTAACCCTGCGGAAAAATAATATAGAAAAACAATGTAAGAATAATTGAAAAAAGAATGTTTAATGTTAAACCCGCTTTGATCATATCTCTTTGCGGTACAAACCCGGTTGCGAAAACCATTGCGTTAGGTGGTGTACCAACAGGCAGCATGAATCCATAAGATGCCGCAATTGTAGCGGGAAGTACCAATATGACAGGGTTGAGGTGTAATTGATTGGCTAATGTAAACAGCAATGGCAACATCATAGCGGCACTGGCTGTATTGCTCATAAATTCTGTAAGGATAATACTGAAAATTACAATTATCCATAAGTAAATGATCCGTGGAACAGATGTTACCAGGTTTGAGACTTGCCCTACAAGCAAGGCCCCTAATCCACTTTGATCGATCATCATTCCGAGTGTAAGCCCACCGCCGAAAAGCAATAATATTTCCCATTGAATGCTTTTTAATATCTCTTCCCAGGAAAGGATCCGGGTTATAAAAAAAAGAAAAATGGCAAAGATGGCAACCATTGAATTAAAGCCAGCATTGATATTCAGCAGGGGTGAAAGAATACCATCCATCATCCACATTATTATTGTAAATAAAAATATAGCAGTGAGCGTTTTTACAGGTGCCTTTTCATCTTTTTCAAAGACCATTATACCAATGCTCATTTTTTTATCGGGTTTAAAATACAAAGTCAAAACTGTTATCATCACCGGAAATGTTATCAGGAAAATGGGAAGGCTGTACTTCAGCCATTCTAAAAAAGAAATATTTAATATAGTAGCACCTAATGCATTGGGTGGTGTGGAAATCATGGTTATTATTCCCCCGATATTAGCAGAGTATGCAACACCCAACATGAGAAATTTAGATTCCGGGGAAACAGTATTTTTTTTTATCAACACCAGCATACCTATTGCTAAAGGCAGCATCATGGCTGTTGATGATGTATTGCTTACCCAACATGCTAATAAGGAAGTAGCCAGCATTAAAAGTATAGAAGACCTGTAAAAATTACCCCGGGCAAGCCTTATTAATTTCTGAGCAAGCATTTTATCAAGAGAATGCCGGGATAAGGCACCTGCAAGTACGAAACCACCCATAAACAAAAAAATAATGGGATGTGCGAATTGACTGAATGCTTCCCGCGAAGGAACCACCTGCATAAAAATTGCCATCACCGGGATTAATAAGCTTGTTAATGGCAATGGAATAGCTTCTGTGATCCATAAAATAGCTACCAATACAAGCAATGCAAATGTTTTCTGCGCAGGATGATTATTGAAAATGGGAAAAAATAATAAAATACAAAAAACCAATATTGCAATTATCAATGCAATAAGGTTTCGTTTTTTATTCACTGTGATATTTAACTAATGGCATTCAAGCGTAATTTTTGAATGTTTTTTTTATATTAACGAGAGTGGACTCATGTTCCTGGAAATATTCTGTCCTGGAATAAATTTGATAATCAATTTGGCAATATTACAGGTTCTTATAAAAAAAAAATAGGGGACGCAGATAAAAATCCGGTCCCGTTTTAAATCCAATATCCTATGAAAAACCAGGACTAAAATACCAGAAAATAAAGTTGAAATGATAAAATGTGTGAATTATATAAACATTAATAACGTTTAAGTAATAAATGAATTTCCCTATTTCCTTAGATTTGCAACATCAAACAGAATTATGCTAATCACAATACCTGCCTTCCCCATTAAAACTGCTTCCCTGATATTTGATATCATATTGGTAATTCTCTTGTTCATCTGACTGATAAATTTAAATTTCGAAGAATTTCTTAATTAATAAAGGTTCTATATCTTCTTTATTTTGGAAATATGAATTGGATAATTTAGTACCTCTCCTTTTGCCAGGGGTTTGGGTGAGGTAAAAAAGCTATCATCTTAAGCCTGCCGAAAGACGAAGTGAGAACAAAATAAAAGAAAACGAAATCCAATAAATGATAACATTTCGCAAGAATTTTATTTTTAAAGTTCTCTGGTATCGTGTTTTAAAGAAGATGTATAAGATATTGATAGAGTCTTCGTTTTCAATCAGTTGTCCCACACCTATAGGTGTGGGACACTTTTATAAAAAAATGCTGTCATCAGAGCTTGTCGAAGAACGAAGCGAGAACAAAATAAAAAGAAAACGAAATCCAATATGATCCCATTCGTAATATTTCTTTTTTAAAGCATTAATGGTTCGTGTGACACGATCAATGGGGACTGGAATTTTGAAATAGGATGATCTTACACCTTTCCTTTGGAGAAGAGTTGCGTTGAGGTAATTTTAATTCGGGATGATATAATCCCTCTCCTTTGGAGAAGAGTTGGGGTGAGGTACAAATACTTTCCCGATTGTGTAGGATTTTAAATACCTTACAACTATTAAATCCCTTCACTATATGATATCTGAAACCAACTCAAGTGCGTGGTACAGTAAACATTTCAGCAAATCAATGCTTTTTTCTCCCTTACAATTTCTCTTTACACTTTCTTTGATTTTTTTCCTGCAATTCCAGGCTTTTTCCGGTAATTCATTTATAAAAGTTACAGGAGTTGTAACAGACGCCAGTGGAAATCCTCTTTCTGGCGCCAGCATTAAGGTTAAAGGAAAGGAAACGGGTACATCTACCAATTCTAAAGGTGAATTTAGTTTAGATATTCCTGGAAACTCAACACTTATAATAAGCTATGTGGGTTATGAGTCTAAAGAAGTTGAACTTAACGGGCGCACATCTGTTTCCATTTCTTTACTTCCCATTATCAATAATAGTGAAGAAGTTATTGTGGTAGGCTATGGAACTGCCCGTAAAAAAGATCTTACCGGTTCTTCTCTTTCAATACGGGGATCGGAGATCGCAAACCTGCCAACGCTTTCTGCCACACAGGCAATTCAGGGTAAAGCTGCCGGTGTTCAGATCATAAACAGTGGTGCCCCGGGAAGTGCTCCCAATGTAAGAATAAGAGGAACTGGTTCTATACTCGGCGGAGCAGATCCCCTCTATGTTGTAGACGGTATCATTACCTCGGATATAAGAAATATAAATTCAGCCGACATTCTCAATATTGATATATTAAAAGACGCTTCGTCTACTGCAATTTATGGAGCACGTGCTGCCAATGGAGTAGTACTTATAACTACAAAAGCGGGAAACCGCACAAAATTCAGCATCAATTACAATGCCTTTGCAGGTGTCAGGTTATTAACGCATAAAGTAAAAATGGCCGGGCCAAATTTATTTGCAGTGTATTCTAATGAAGCAGCCAATGCACCCGCTATTATTACAACAGATATAACCGGATCTACGGATTGGTATGATGCAATTACAAGACCGGGTATATTTCAGAACCACAACCTTTCTGTAAACGGTGGAAAAAATAAATACAGGTATTATGTTTCCGGTGGTTACCTGGATGAGGATGGAATTTTAGAAGGTAATAATTACAAGCGGATCACCTTCCGGCTGAATCACGATATATCCATTACTTCCCGTTTAAAGGTTGGGAATGTACTGGGTTATTCTAATTACAGATCAGAGAATAAACCTTTCAGCCTTTTTACCCAGGCATACAATGCTGCCCCTTTATTTAATGCTAAAAACCCGGATGGCTCTTATGGCAATACAGATAAAAGCGATGTTGGTAACCCACTAGCCACATTGGAAACTACTAACAGCCGCAGTTTTGGTCACAGGCTTACCGGTGTAGTTTGGGGAGAAGTGCAAATAATCAAAGGACTTTCCTTCAGATCTTCATTCGGTATTGACCAGGAGCGCAACAATGGATGGAACTATACTCCTGCCTATGCTACCTTTTTAGCAAATGGTTCTACAGCCAATCAAAAGAATGAAAAGAGCGATCTTAATTTCAGTCGCGATAGTATTTATCAATGGACTTGGGACAATTTTTTTACGTACGACAAAAAGTTTGGCTTAGCTCACAGTTTAAAAGTAACTGCCGGGCATACGGCAGAAAGAAGAAATGGCTGGACTAACAATGCAGATCTTTCAAACGGAGGTGTGGCCAATGATAAAAATAAATGGGAATTAAAATTTACTGATACATCCGGTGGACAAATCAATACCCGTTCCCCGATAGGAAATTATTTTAAAAGGGAATCATACTTTGTGAGAACCAATTATACATTTAAAGATAAGTACCTGCTTAATGCCACATTGAGAAGAGATGGCAGCAGCAACTTTTCTCCCAATAATAAATGGGGATTGTTTCCGGCCGTGGGTTTAGGTTGGATATTGACTAAGGAAAGTTTTATGGAAGATCAGAAAACTTTTAATTTTTTAAAACTGCGTGCAAGTTTTGGATTGGTAGGAAACGATGCCATAAGTTCGGGCCAGTTTGAATTGAAACCTTCAGAATTTTTGTATTCTTACTTTGGTACCGACAGGGTTAATGGTGCTACCATACTTAGTATAAAAGATCCGAATCTTCAGTGGGAAGTGGTAAAGGAATATGATTTTGGCGTGGAGTTTTCTGCTTTTAACAGC
The DNA here is from genome assembly GCA_037720515.1 of Ferruginibacter sp. GTDB lineage: Bacteria > Bacteroidota > Bacteroidia > Chitinophagales > Chitinophagaceae > Ferruginibacter. Next base: position 15,193 of record JBBJMM010000033.1, on the reverse strand, counting down.
CGGTTATCCGGTGAAGTGGATTATTATAATAAAAAAGCTACCAAAGCTTTGTATACGATCGGCTTTCCTACACTGGGTTTTGGTAATGAATTTCTTACCAATGCAGCCGACATTCTTAACCAGGGTGTTGAATTGTCTCTGGGTTGGAACAATAAGATAAATACCAGTATGAGTTATGGATTAAAAGGAAATATAACTTTTAACAAGAACAGCGTAGAGAACATTGGAATAGGGCAGGCCTTGATAAGTGGTGGCCTGGGAAATGGCACTACAGCAACAAAAACAACCGTAGGCAACGAAATAGGTGAATTCTGGGTCTATAGAACAGATGGTATTTTTCAAACGGATGCTGACGTTAATGCATACCCGCATTTAATAAATACGATGCCTGGCGATTTTAAACTGGTTGATGTAAACAATGACGGAATGATCAATGAAAATGATAAATATTATGCAGGATCCTATCAGCCCAAATTTTTTTATGGGTTTAACGGAACATTCAACTGGAAGAAATTTGATTTTGGTATTGAAGTATATGGGGTAGGAGGCAATAAAGTATATAATGCAAAAAAAGGTTTGCGCTTCGGCGGAAATTATAATGTGGAACTGGATGTAGCCACCAACAGGTGGACGCCCGGATCTGGTATAAATAATTATCCGCGTGCATTTAACGGAACGGCAACTGTTTCTGATTATTACCTGGAGTCAGGTGCATTTACACGGATCAATAATATCAGTGCAGGTTATACCTTTACTATGAAAAAAGTTTTCAAATCGTTACGGGTTTATGCTCATACACAAAACCCTTTTATTTTTACTAAATACACCGGCTTTACACCGGAATTACCGGGGGGTGCATTGTCTTCCGGAATTGAATTAAATGCATACCCGATCTCAGCAAGCTATATGCTTGGAGTTAATGTACAGTTTTAATTTAAACAGCTATCATGCTAAACTATAAAAACAAAACAGCAGTCATTTTCTTACTATTTCTTGTCACTGCCATCTCTTGTAAAAAATCTTTTTTAACAGAAGAGCCTCGCGGGGTGACCATTCAGGATCTTATCAATGATCCGCAAAATGGTTCGCAAAGATTGATAGGTGCGGTGTATTCTAAAATGTATGACTGGAATGTTCATTCATTTTCATGGAACGGGGTATCCAGTATAACATCTGATGATGCAGAAAAAGGAAGCGATGCAGGTGATCCCGGTGTTGACAAAGGTTTGCTGGATAATTGGGCATTTGATGCTACCAGTCTTTCTTTTGATGAGATCTGGATTGGAAATTTTGAAGGGATAGGGCGTGCCTGTTATGCATTAAAATTCCTGCCTGAAATGAACATCGATGCCACATTAAAAAACAGGTATATAGGAGAAGCAAAATTACTCAGAGCATATTTTTACTGGAACCTGGTGAGAGCTTTTGGTGATCTTCCTAAAATTGACCATGTACTGGAATCACAGGCAGATATCCAGGCGGCAAGCATCCGCTCACCGGCCTCAGAGATTTATGCTTTAATGGAAGCAGATCTATCAGATGCCATTACCATGTTACCTCCCAGTGTTCCCAGCGCAGAAAAAGGCAGGGCAACAGTAGATGCTGCGAGAGCATTACTGGCAAAAGTTTCTTTATATAATAAAAACTGGTCACGTGCAAAAGCAATGAGTGATGCTATTGTAAGTACGGGGAGATATTCATTACTTCCTGATTATTCTATGATTTGGAAAGAAGCGGGAGAATTTTCTGCAGAATCTATCTGGGAAGTGAATGGTGTTGGATCAACTCCTAACAGGGGTATTGAAGGTTACTTTGTAACCCAGGCACCGCGTGGCCCCGGTGGTTTGGGCTGGGGTTTTAATATTCCGAGTGCAGATCTTTTCGGTGCTTATGAGCCCGGAGACAAAAGAAGGGATGCAACCATTATGCAACGCGGACAAACATTATGGGATGGATTCCAGGTGAGCCCTCTTGCACCAAACCCTTACTATAATTATAAATCTTATGTAAGCAAAACGCAGGAAACTTTTAATGGGGAAGACTGGCAGAGCAATAAAAATTTACGCCTGTTTAGGTTCGGAGAAATTTTACTGATCAAAGCAGAAGCAGAAAATGAACTGAACGATACTACCGCTGCAAAACTATCCTTGAATGCCTTACGCTCACGTGCAGGCTTACCCGCAATTAGTGCAATTAGTAAAGATATTATGCGCGGCAGGATCTATAAAGAGAGAAGAGTGGAAATGGCGTTTGAGCATGACCGTATGTTTGATCTGCGCAGAACAGGAAGATCTGCTGCTGTATTAATTGCACATGGTAAACCTTACATGTCTCCAAAACATGATCTTTTTCCTATACCACAAAGACAGAGAGATCTGAGCGCACTTAGACTATCTCAGAATCCAGGATATTAAATCTTTAATCAACTATTTTTTAATCAAAACAAACAAACAACATGAAAAATTTAAAAACAAGCAGCATCGGGCTGGCCGTAATAATAGCTTTGGCCGGCTCCGGATGTAAAGACAAAAACAATGACATTATTTTACCACCAATCGGAGGGTATAACACCTCTAACGATGTAGCTGCATCTAGTTTAAAAGCATATTGGAATTTTGATGGCTCATTAAACGAAACTAAATCATCGGCAGCTCCAGTTTCCAGTTTAAGAACTTCTTTTGTAACAGGAATTAAAGGACAGGCTGTTAAATTGGATAGCGGTTATATTTTATATCCTACAATTGCCGCCCTAAATACTACGTCGGGAAGTTTAACCATAAGTACATGGATTTTTACACAAAATCAAGGAAATGGTAGCCGACCAACAGGTGTGGTTGCCCTAACAGCAGGCTCTACTCAAACAGATTGGAATGTGGGACCAATGATTCTAACTTTAGAAAATGGCCGGCCTGTCACATATAATGATACATTGGTTTTAAAAGCAAATATCACAACCTATAAAAGCGGAATAAGACTTCAAGGTGATAATTTAAATGATTTTGGTATAAGAGAAACTGACTTCAAAACTGTAAAAGGTGCTAATAAATGGGTACATATGGTAGGCAGGTATGATGGTTCAGGTTCGTTTTTAGATATTTTTGCAAATGGTGTACGTGTTTCAAATAATAACTTTCGGTTCAGAGAAGTTGGAGGTGTGGGTTTTGGCCCTATGGCGTATCAATCCGGTACACAAACTCAGGTTTTAGTAGGAGGTTATCCAAATACTACCACCGGTTTTCCTAACTCACCATTGGCAGGTTTCCAGGGTCTATTCCGTGGAAATATTGACCAGGTGAGGATTTACGACAAGTCTCTAACAGACGATGAAATCCTTTCTTTATATCAGCTAGAGTTAGCAGGAAGATAATATTTGTTTGTTTTATAAAGGCTGCCCGTTTCTTTTGGCAGCCTTTTTTTAATATTTTAAAATGAAAAAAAGTCCACTTTTCCTGTTACTGGTTTTATATTTTTCCTGCTCTAAAAATAATGAGGTAGTTACCCCACCCCTGGAGTTGCTGGTTAAAATGGTTTCTATTAATAATGTTACCACAACAGGAAAACAGTACAATGTGGATTATAACCCGGTCATCAAAGTGCACTTATCCGTTCCCGTTAATAAAAGTACGGTGCCCGGTAATATTACTTTGCTCCAGAATGGTACAGTAAATATCCCGGTTAATTACACCTACCAGGATAATGACAGCACTATAATACTACAACCTGTTTCCGCTTTACTTCCCATTACGAGTTATGTTATATTAGTAACTGTAAACCTTCAGTCGGCACAGAATGTAAGCTTGCAGAACATCTTTGCTAAAACATTTATAACGAAAATAGATCCTGCAGATAAATTTACACAGATCTCAGACAATGCTTTACTTGATAAAGTACAACAGCAAACCTTTGCCTATTTCTGGGATTTTGGCCATCCCGTTAGCGGTATGGCACGCGAAAGAAATACAAGTGGGGATGTTGTAACCACAGGTGGAACCGGCTTTGGTATCATGTCAATGATAGCAGCCGTTAACCGTAATTTTATCACACGCACACAAGGGCGCGACCGCATTGTTAAGATCACTGATTTTTTATTAAATAACTGTACACGTTATCATGGTGTTTTTCCTCATTGGGTAAATGGTGCTACCGGTGCAACTATGCCTTTTAGTCCGAACGACAATGGGGCTGATCTGGTAGAAACTTCTTTTTTAATGCAGGGCCTTATTACTGCCCGGCAATATTTTAATACGGCAGACCCTGTTGAAACAGCTCTGCGAACTAAGATCAATACATTATGGAATGGGGTTCAATGGAGCTGGTTTCGGCAAAACAATCAGAATGTACTCTACTGGCATTGGAGCCCCGATAAAGGCTTTTTTATTAATGCACAGGTTAGGGGCTGGAATGAAGCTTTGATAACTTATGTACTGGCTTCTTCTTCCCTTACAGATTCAATTCCTAAAATAGTATACGATAACGGCTGGGCCAGCAATGGCGGTATGAAGAATAATAATTCATATTACGGGTATCAGTTACCGTTAGGTCCATCAAATGGTGGCCCCTTATTTTTTGAGCATTATTCGTTCCTTGGCATCAATCCAAATGGTTTGAGTGATGCGTATGCGAATTACCAGGTGCAAACTGTAAATCATACAAAGATCAATTATGAATACTGCAAAGCAAATCCACGTGGATGGATGGGATACAGCAGTGAATGCTGGGGACTTACAGCAAGTGATATACCGGGTGGATACAATGCCAATGAACCTAATAATGACCCGGGAGTAATTTCACCCACTGCCGCCTTATCTTCTTTTCCTTATACTCCCGTGGAATCAATGGCAGCACTCAAATTCTTTTATTATAAACTGGGTGATAAAATTTGGGGGCAATACGGTTTCTATGATGCTTTTAAATTAAGTGATGCCTGGTTTGCCAGTTCAACGCTGGCTATAGACCAGGGACCGATCATAGTGATGATTGAAAATCACAGGAGTGGTTTGTTATGGAACCTGTTTACCAGTGCTCCTGAAATAAAGAACGGAATGAAAAGGCTTGGTTTTACTGCACCTTATTTATAGTGAATATCAAAAGTGAAATAGCCCGGTGCTTAAGCCCCGGGGTGAAATGTGAAATAAATTTTGATTGTTGCTTATCTCTGCATGTAGAGAGAGACATAGCTGGCTGATTCTAAAGTTTAATAACTTTTTTGTTTATCATTGCCTATGCAAAAGTATTTGCTGATCTTCTCACTACTTATTTCTATTTCATGTAAAGCACAGCCTAAGCAACATGGAACTAATATTATTCCCCGGATCCCCAATCTCTCAGACAGTGCGCTTCTTGAATTGGTACAAAAACAGACATTTAAATATTTTTGGGACTTTGCTCATCCGGTAAGTGGTATGTCGAGGGAGCGTAGCAATGAGGCTTACAATTATGGTGCGGAAGTGGTTACTACGGGTGGTACTGGCTTTGGTGTAATGGCAATGATCGTTGCCGCAGAAAGAAAATGGATAAGTCGTGATACAGCAGCTGCTCATTTATTAAAAGTGGTAAATTTTTTATTAAAATCTGATAGCTATCATGGTGTATTTCCTCATTGGATGAACGGTGCAACCGGTAAAACAATTCCTTTCAGCCGCAAAGATGATGGAGCTGATCTTGTGGAAACTGCCTACCTCTTCCAGGGACTAATCTGTGCCCGGCAATATTTTACCGGGAACAACCGTATAGAGAAGGAGCTTGGCAATCGCATAAACTGGCTTTGGAATGATATTGAATGGAACTGGTTTACAAAAAATGAAGAAGTACTGTACTGGCACTGGAGCCCGAACAACGGTTGGGCAATGAATTTTCCTATCAGGGGGTTTAATGAATGCCTGATCACTTACATACTTGCGGCCAGTGCAAAAAAATATCCTGTAGACAGTAGTGTATATCACAATGGCTGGGCAAAGAGTAATTTTTTCAAAAACGGAAAGGCATTTTACGGTTATACCTTGCCGTTAGGCTTTGATTATGGCGGCCCTCTTTTCTTTTCACATTATTCTTTCCTGGGGTTAGACCCGCGGGGACTTACAGATACTTATGCTGATTATTGGAAGCAGAATATTAATCATACCCTTATCAATTATGCTTATTGTGTTGACAACCCGAAAAAATTTAAAGGATACAGTTCCGATTGCTGGGGGCTCACTGCCGGGGATACCTATGATGGATACAATGCGTATTCTCCCACTAACGATGCAGGTACAATTACACCTACTGCAGCCTTGTCTGCATTTCCTTACACACCTGGTAAATCAATGAAAGCCTTGCGGTATTTTTATTATGTGCTGGGAGACAGAATATGGACGGAATATGGTTTTGTGGATGCGTTTAATGAAACGAAGAATTGGTATGCGAAAAGCCATCTTGCTATTGACCAGGGGCCAATCATTGTTATGATAGAAAATTACAGGACCGGCCTTTTGTGGAAATTATTTATGAGTGCACCTGAAATAAAAAACGGGTTAACTAAACTGGGATTTAAACGCGTGGTAACCTCCGTGGCCTCTGTGGTAAATTAACCACAAAGAACACAATGTAATTCACACAAAGGACACATTAATAAAACAAAAACTTTGTGTACTCTGTGAAAACCTCCGTGCCCTCTGTGGTAAAAATTAACCACAAAGAGCACTGAGTAATACACACAAAGAACACAAATAATAAAACAAATACTTTGTGTACTCTGTGAAAACCTCCGTGCCCTCTGTGGTAAAAATTAACCACAAAGATTACTGAGTAATACACACAAAGAACACAAAAAATAAAACAAAAACTTTGTGTACTCTGTGAAAAACTCCGTGCCCTCTGTGGTAAAAATTAACCACAAAGAGCACTGAGTAATACACACAAAGAACACAGAGTAATTCACACAAAGCCACAAAAAATAAAACAAAAACTAATTAATTCCTATGCTAAAAAAAATAATGTTTGCTGCAGGTGTCATCATTAGTTGTAATGTCTCCGCTCAAACAGCAGATACAAAAATGAATAATTACATCAGTGTGCTGATGAAAAAAATGACATTGGATGAAAAGATAGGCCAGTTGAATCTGCCCGGTTCCGGAGATATAATAACCGGCCAGGCCTCCAATTCTGATATTGCAAAAAAGATACGGGAAGGAAAAGTAGGCGGACTTTTTAATATTAAAACACTAGAAAAGATCCGCGACATACAGAAAGTTGCTGTTGAACAAAGCCGCTTAAAGATCCCTATGCTCTTTGGTATGGATGTTATACATGGCTACCAGACTGTTTTTCCCATTCCCCTCGCATTGTCGTGCACATGGGATATGAAACTAATAGAACAAAGTGCAAGAATAGCTGCTACCGAAGCAAGTGCTGATGGCATCAACTGGACATTCTCACCCATGGTTGACATTGCCCGTGATCCGCGCTGGGGAAGAGCCGCAGAAGGAAGTGGGGAAGATCCATTTTTAGGTTCTGCTGTTGCAAAGGCTATGGTTAAAGGTTACCAGGGAACAGATCTTACAAAGAATAATACCATCATGGCCTGTGTAAAACATTTCGCTTTGTATGGTGCAGCCGAAGGAGGACGGGACTACAATACAACAGACATGAGCAGGGTAAGAATGTTCAATGATTATCTTCCACCTTACAAAGCAGCCATTGATGCCGGCGTCGGAAGTGTTATGGCATCATTTAATGAAATTGATGGAATACCCGCTACCGGAAATAAATATTTAATGACCGACGTACTGAGAAAGCAATGGGGCTTTAAAGGTTTTGTGGTAACAGATTATACCGGTATCAATGAAATGATTGATCATGGTATGGGAGATCTGCAGGCATCATCTGCACTTGCATTAAATGCCGGTATTCATATGGATATGGTAGGAGAGGGCTTTTTAACAACACTCAAGAAATCACTTGGTGAAGGAAAGATCACCCAGAAATATATTGACGATGCCTGCCGCCTCATCCTGGAAGCAAAATATAAATTAGGCCTTTTTGATGATCCTTTTAAATATTGTGATACACTAAGAGCCCGGACAGAAATTTTTACACCCGCAAATATCAAAGCGGCAAGAACGATAGCTGCGCAAAGTTTTGTGTTATTAAAAAATCAAAATAATGTGTTGCCTTTAAAAAGATCAGGAACCATCGCATTGATCGGGCCGCTGGCTGACTCAAAAGAGAATATGCCTGGCACCTGGAGTGTGGCAACTGACCTTAGTAAGGCCATCACCGTAAGGCAGGGCTTACAGAATGTACTCGGTAATAATGGGAAGATCGTTTATGCGAAAGGTTCTAACCTTACCTATGATACCACTTATGAAAAGCATGCGACCATGTTCGGCAGATCATTGAACAGGGATAAAAGAACAGCGGAAGAATTAAGAAATGAAGCACTATCCGTTGCCGGTAGTGCAGATATAATTGTGGCAGCCCTTGGCGAAGCCTCTGAAATGAGCGGTGAGTCATCAAGCCGTACTGACTTGGGTATGCCTGATGCACAGAGCGACCTGCTGATTGCATTATTAAAAACCGGGAAGCCCGTGGTATTGATTTTATTTACCGGCAGGCCTATGGTAATTAAATGGGAAGATGAAAATGTGCCCGCAATTTTGAATGTATGGTTTGGAGGTTCAGAATCGGGCAATGCAATAGCTGATGTATTATTTGGAGAAGTAAATCCATCCGGTAAACTTACCATGACCTTTCCTCAAAACGTAGGACAGATCCCATTGTATTATGCGCATAAAAATACTGGCAGGCCTTTGCCGGAAGGAAAATGGTTTGAAAAATTCAGAAGCAATTACCTCGATGTATCGAATGAACCTTTATATCCTTTTGGATATGGATTGAGTTATACCACTTTTAAGTACAGTGATATTACTCTCAGTGATTCTTCAATAAGTGGTGGCAAGTCCATAACAGCCACAGTAAATATTACCAATACCGGATCAGTGAAAGGTAAAGAAATTGTGCAGCTGTATATCCGCGACCTGGTAGGCACTATCGCAAGGCCCGTGAAAGAATTAAAAGGATTTGAAAAAATAGAATTGAATCCCGGGGAAACGAAAACTGTTTCGTTCCGCATTAGCAGGGAAGACTTAAAATTTTACAACAGCGATCTTAAATTTGTGGCAGAGCCGGGAGATTTTAAAGTCTTTATCGGTACCAATTCAAAAAGTGTAAATGAAGCTTCATTTAAATTATTGTAATGCTGAAAGCGTGTAAGCTCTGCCTGTTATTTTTATTAATCACCCCACTTATTTATGCGCAGAGCACTGCAGATTATAAAAAAAAGATATTCATACATAAATGTGACAGCCTCCCATATAGAATTTTATATCCCGTGGCTTATAACGAAAAGAAAAAATATCCGGTCCTGGTATTTTTGCATGGAGCCGGGGAAAGAGGAATTGATAATGAAAAACAATTGGTTCATGGAAGTAAATTATTCTTAAGAGATTCTATCAGGAAAAAATTTCCGGCTATTATTATTTTTCCTCAATGCCCGGAAAACAGTTACTGGTCAAATATGATTATTGAAAAAGAAGAGCGGCTGTTTTTTATTGATCGTCCGCCCACGAAAGCAATGAACCTGCTGATGCATTTTATTAAAGATTTTAAAACGAAGGGATCGATACAAAAAAAACAATTATACATAGGCGGACTGTCAATGGGGGGTATGGGAGTATTGGAGATAGCAGCCAGGCAACCTTCTTGGTTCAATGCGGCATTTGCTATCTGTGGAGGAGGAGATACAACGGCTGCCACTAAAATGATACAAACACGGTGGTGGTTATTTCATGGAGAAAAAGATAATGTAGTACTGCCTGAATATTCCCGGCAAATGGCAGAAGCATTAAGAGATGCCGGTGCTGCTGTAAGATTATCCATCTATCCAGATGCCAATCATAATAGCTGGGATAAAGCCTTTGCTGAAAAAGAACTCTTACCCTGGTTATTCTCGCACAAATTATAAGTATCTTCTTTTTATAATGAGATCAAAATTAAAAGACGCATGAAAAAATCAAAAGAATGAAGATCCTGTTTTTCATTGGTTTATTGATTAGTGTTTCTTCTACAAAAGGGCAGCAGTCTTCCCCTCTCGCCAATAACAGTGCAATCATCTACGCAGGGAATGCACGTTTTACCATACTTACTCCGGAACTGATCAGGATGGAATGGAGCGGAAATAAAAAATTTACAGATGAAGCTTCACAGGTTTTTATAAATAGGAAAGTGGCTGTGCCTGTATTTACGCAGGATATCAAAAACAATGAATTGATCATTACTACTGCTAAATTGCAATTAAGATATAAGATCTCCGCTGATTCATTTTCCATCGCCAATCCCAGCATTCAATCAGTAAACAATGATCAGCCCTTTGTATGGAAGCCTGGAAGTTCCGATTCGGCTAATTTAAAAGGCACCATGCGCACATTGGATGGAAAAGATGGAGGCGATATTTCCATTTTGGAGAATGGAATATTATCAAAAGATGGCTGGGTTCTTATCAATGATTCAAAGACTTATTTGTTTGATGAAAACAAATGGATAAAAAACAGGAGTGATTCCAGTTGCCAGGACTGGTATTTTTTTGGATATGGCCATAATTACAAAAAAGCATTGTATGATTTCTCTGCTGTAGCCGGTAAGATTCCCATCCCTCCGAGATTTGCTTTTGGATATTGGTGGAGCCGTTACTGGATATATGGTGAAAAGGAAATGAAAGACCTGGTTACCACATTTAAAAAGCTGGATATACCTATTGATGTTATGATCATTGATATGGACTGGCATGAAACTTATGGATTTCGTGGTAACGCTACCGTTAGTGACGGCCAGGGATCTATAGTTGGGTGGACAGGCTATACCTGGAATAAAAATATTTTTCCCCAGCCTAAAAAGTTTTTAAAATGGATGGAAGACCGGCATATCAAGAACGCGCTCAACCTTCATCCGGCAGCAGGTATTCCGCCTATGGAAGAAAAATACCCTGCTTTTGCAAAAGCTTATAATTTTGATACCACCGGTAGCCCTTACATACCCTACTATGGCTCAGATAGAAAATGGGCATCCATTTATTTTGATTCCATATTACATCCAATGGAAAAAGCAGGTGTTGATTTCTGGTGGCTCGACTGGCAGCAATATCCTTATGACAGGTTACTGAAATCATTGAGTAATACCTGGTGGCTTAATCATTTGTTTTTTACAGATATGCAGAAAAGAGGTAAAAGGCCATTGTTGTTTCATCGGTGGGGTGGGTTAGGCAATCACCGTTACCAGGTAGGTTTCAGCGGGGATACCTACACTACGTGGAGAGCTTTGTCCTTTCAACCGGTATTTACATCCACTGCCTCGAATGTTGGATATGGTTACTGGAGCCATGATATTGGAGGCCACCAGATCAGTGCCGAACATCCCCTGGATATTAAAGACGGGGAATTGTTTCTTCGCTGGATGCAGTTTGGAATTTTTTCACCCGTACTAAGAACGCATTCAACTAAAAGAGCAGAGATCGATCGTCGCTTCTGGAATTTCAAAAATGAATACCTGGATATCATTGAACTCATAAAACTCCGCTATCAGTTGAATCCTTACATCTATACAGCTGCAAGAAATGCTTATGACAGCGGTTTATCTTTATGCCGGCCATTGTATTATCACCATCCTGAAAAAAAGGAAGCTTACAATTTTCCCAATGAATATTATTTTGGTGATAAAATGATAGTGTCTCCTGTAGTAAAAAAAACAGACAGCACTACTTTGCTCTCCATTGAAAATATCTGGCTGCCCGAAGGCGAATGGATGGAATGGTTCACCGGAAAAAAATTTTTAGGAAATACAACGCACCGGGCTGGATATGCAAAAACAGAGATTCCTGTCTTTGTAAAGGCTGGCTCAGTAATTCCTATGTATTCCAGGGATATTAAAAACCTTCAGCAGTTAAGCGATACCGTTATATTAAATGTATTCAGGGGAAATGGTACCGGAAAATTATATGAAGATGATGGTACAACAGACCAGTATAAAGCTGGAACTTTCGCTTCCACAGATTTTTCACAAAAGATTCATCCTGACAATTCTACACAGATCATTATTTCACCGGTTACTGGTAGTTACCCGGAAATGAAAAATACACGTACCTGGATAGTTAAGCTGAATAATACCTTTCCGCCTTTATCCGTAAAAGTGAATGGAATGGATTATAATTATAGTGAAAAGCAAACAGCAGGCAGCTGGGCCTATTCCGGTGAGAACCTGGAAACGATAATATACTTACCAGTCACATCATTAAAAAAGCAGCTAAGCATTACGGTTATCCCACAGGGAAGAAAGGAAGACGAGATCTTGCTGGAAGGGCAAAGGGGATTTATTCACCGGTTGAAGTATGCTATGGAAATGATCAAATTTGAAATATCAGCTGTTGACTGGGGAGCGGCAATTCCTGATCCTGTACTTAAGGTGGAAAGCCTGCCTGCCCGCCTGGAGTATGAGCCGCAACGGGCTATGGAACTTATCATTGAAAATAATAAAAACAAAGATGAATTAAGGAATGTGATCATGGGAATAAAAGATGTAAAAAAAGAGAACCTCAAAAGGATCTGTGATTTTCTTGAACTTAAATAATTCACTATGCTGCGGGTTATCCAAAAAAATAAACCCTCGACTTAAAGCCGGGGGTTTCTATAGATATAGAATCATTTATATGGGAAATGGGTTCTGAAGAGTATGTTTAAGTGATGGATTGTTTCTTTACCTGGTCTTCAATTTCATCCATTGATATTCCACTATGGCTTTCGTCATATACACATTCACCATTTATGATCAACAGAACCTGGGGAGATTCGTGGTGAACTATAAAATCAGTTTCAAGCTTCGATGAGATGTTACGGTATTTCAAAAGATCCAGGTAATAAAAATCTATACCATCCGGTACACTGCTTCTTTCCAGCCGGTTCTTAGCCATGCCGCTGATCGAACATCGTGTACTGTGTTTAAATATTAACTGGGGAGTTGAAGAAGACAGGGTTTTAATATTTTCCAACTGGTCTTCATCTGTGAGTAATTTCCAATTCATAGCAATAATATTTCTTACTACTTATCATTTATTGTGCCACAGAAGGACAACCGGTTTTCCTGCTTGCTCCGCAACTTGTAACAGTGGCAGCCATTGTAAGAAGTAATGCGGCAGCTATTAAGAATCTTTTCATGTTATTATTTTTTTATGGAACAAAGATAAATTATGGATACTAAACGATAAAATATAAGAAAAAGTACTTTTGTTAAATAATTTTTTCTTTTTTATGGGTATTACTTTTTGATAAAGGTACCTTTGCAGTAAATGTGTATTCAATGCTACAATTAATTCGACCTGTTGCCTTTATAGATCTTGAAACTACCGGTATAAATTTATCCACTGACCGTATTGTTGAGATCGCAATTGTAAAAGTTTTGCCTGATGAAAGCAGGCAGGTAAAACGTAAACTGATCAATCCACAGATCCCCATTCCAAAATCCAGCAGTGATATACATGGTATAACTGATGAGATGGTAAAGGATGCGCCCACATTTAAGGTAGCAGCAAATGAGATAAAACAATACCTGGAAAATTGCGACCTGGGTGGTTATAACAGCAACCGGTTCGATATTCCCATGCTGATGGAAGAATTTTTAAGAGCCGGAATGGATGTTGACCTCAGCGACAGGCGAATGATAGATGTGCAGCATATTTTTTATAGTATGGAACCACGTACGTTAACTGCGGCTTACAAGTATTACTGCCAGAAAGAATTAGTAAATGCACACAGTGCTGAGGCCGATGTGCAGGCTACGATTGATATTTTTATGGCCCAGCTTGCACGCTATGAAAATTTGGGTAACAGTATTGACAGTATACTTGGTTGTATCGGGGAAGATAAGATCGTTGACTATGCCCGTCGTTTTTGTTTTGATGATAAGGACAATGAGATATTTAATTTCGGAAAATTTAAAGGAAGACTGGTTAGTGATGTGTTGAAAAATGAACCCCAGTATTATGACTGGATGATGAAGGGAGAATTTCCTTTACATACAAAGAAGAAGCTGACCGAAATTTTAAACAGGACTTTGTTAAAAAATACATAAAGAAATTTTCTTATTCTGAAAATTAAATAATAGTAAATTTGATCGAGCAATTATCAGAATTTGGAAAAGATTGTTATTATACCCACCTTCAACGAGAGGGAGAATATAGAAGCTATAATCAATACAGTTATTGGTTTACAACAGTCTTATCACATACTTGTAATTGATGATGGTTCTCCTGACGGAACTGCCCAAATTGTAAAATCACTTTTTTCAAAATATCCCGGCCAGCTTTTTCTTGAAGAAAGGCGCGGCAAATTAGGTTTGGGGACTGCTTATATTTTCGGATTTAAATGGGCGTTAACCAGGGGCTACCGTTATATTTTTGAAATGGATGCCGATTTTTCACACAATCCTGAAGACCTGGATAAATTATACAAAGCGTGTGTTAATGGGGCCGGACTGGCTATTGGTTCCCGTTATATAAAAGGTGGTGCAGTTGAAAACTGGCCTGCAAACAGGATTGCTTTATCCAAAGGAGCTTCTTTGTATACGCGACTCATAACCTGGATGCCAGTATCAGACCCCACTGCCGGTTTCGTTTGTTATAAAAGAGAATTGTTGGAAGCGCTAAATTTTGAAGAGATCAGTTTTGTCGGGTATGCGTTCCAGATAGAAATGAAATTCGCAACCTGGAAATTGGGTTTTAAGATCACAGAAGTGCCCATAACTTTTAAAGACCGCAAGCTGGGAGTAAGTAAGATGAATAAGGGCATTGTAAAAGAAGGGATACTCGGAGTTTTAAAATTGCGTTGGCAAAGTATGTTTAAAAATTACCAGAAGAAAGTTACCAATAAAGTTTTTCCGGCTTCCTCACAATTATTTCCACAGCAGGATGTTCTTATTAGTGAGAAGTAGAAGGGAGTATCAAGTATCAAGTATCAAGCATCCAGTATCCAGCAAACACCTCACCCCAACCCTCTCCAAAAGAGAGGGAGAAAATGCAACCTTCCGTTTAATCCAGTATCAAGCAAACACCTCACCCCGGCCCTCTCCGAAAGAGAGGGAGAAAATGCAACATTCCGTTTAATCAAGCATC
>JBBJMM010000022.1:0-60426 GCA_037720515.1 Ferruginibacter sp. | reverse complement strand
ACGGCAAGCAATAACAAACCATTTTGATATTTGGTGCGTGTGACACGCATCAAGGTGAAGCTTTTATTTCTAATTGTTTGCTATTTTTTCTATCCTGTTCCTCGTTTTGCGCCGCTGGAGATAACTCCACGCGGCAAAGATGGTGCGTGTGACACGCACCAAGGCGAGATAACCAATCATTTTATATTTGGTGCGTGTGACACGCACCAAGGCGAGAGAACACAATAAAAAAAAACGAAAGAAATAATCCATTTTATTTCTCCCCCGGTGGACAATACTTTTTTAAAAAGCTTGTGTATAAAGTGCGCAAGTGTTTAGATGTACCTTCCCCTTCATTGATGCTGTGGCTCCTGTTTGGATATGCCATGAACTGAAATTGCTTATTATGCTTTATCAACTCATTCAATAAAACCTCTGCATTGCTGTAATGCACATTGTCATCACCGGTGCCATGTATGTACAACAAATTTCCTTCAAGGCCTTTTACATAACTAACAGGAGATCCTTTAATAAAATCCTCTTTATTCTCCTGGGGCAATCCCATGTATCTTTCCTGGTAAATATTATCATAAAACAACTGGTTGGCAACGGCTGCAATTGCTATCCCTGTTTTAAAAATGCCAGGGTATTGAAATAACAAGTGTAATGTTGAAGAGCCACCCCCACTCCATCCCCACACAGCCACACGGTCTTTATCTATGTATTTATTTTCCAGGATCTTTTTTGCACCCATAGCAAGATCCCGGATATTTATATTTCCAATTTTACGATAAATGGATTTTCTCCAGGCTGAACCTTTAAGAGCAGGTGTTCCCCGGTTGTCTATACTAACCTGGATATAACCATCTGCACTCATGTTTCCATCGTACAAAAAATTATTATGCCTGCCATAAATATCGTTTACTGTAGAAGAAGCAGGTTCACCATAAACATGAAATACAACAGGATATTTTTTATTAGCATTAAAATTTGCAGGTTTATTCATCCATGCATCCAATACAATATTATCCTCGGTTTTGATCTGCATGTATTCCACATTAACAGAAGGATCCGTTTTTATTTTTGTATTTATCCCTTTTGTGCTGCCTAATAATTTCATATCCGGAAGTGTGATCCATTCTTCAACCGGGGGAGTGTTGAAATTGCTGAAACGATGTTTGGCAATTCTTCCATTAGGAGATACCTGGTACACATGTGTTCCTTTTAACTGAGTGCCGCTTAATAATTCTGTTTCTTCCTGTTTACCGCTATTGTTGATCTTTACCCTGTACAGGTATAACTGGGTTGGATTAGCCGGGGAGGCAGAAAAATAGATATAATTATTTGCCTCGTCAATTCCTTTTATTGCATCAATATCATAGTTACCTTTTGTAAGGTCAGTAATTGTTTTACCATCGCGACTGATCTTATAGATATGCCTCCAGCCGTCTTTTTCACTTACCCAAATAAAATCCTGCCCTTTGTTGATCCAGTTCCATCCCCTGGGATCATCTGTGTTAAGATCTACCCAGGCATCATCATTTTCTGCCCAGAAAGTTGTGGTATTGCCATCTGAAACAGTACAATAAATAAGTTTACTTTCCTGTTGTTTACGATCGAGTTGTTGAATGATCAGCTCACTGTTATTACTCCATTCCATTCGTGGTATATAATGCTGTTCGGGATCTCCTTCGATCTTCATCCATTTAATAAATCCATTAGATAAAGTGATCACCCCTATTCTCACTGAGGATGGAGGCTCTCCCACT
Organism: Ferruginibacter sp.; assembly: GCA_037720515.1. Lineage (GTDB taxonomy): Bacteria > Bacteroidota > Bacteroidia > Chitinophagales > Chitinophagaceae > Ferruginibacter. The sequence continues at coordinate 58,678 of JBBJMM010000022.1, read as the reverse complement.
TTTGGATATTCTACCGGTATCACCTTAGAATAATTGGAATCAGTTGTATTGAGCATAAAATAATCGCGTGTTTTGGAAGCATTCACCTGCCAGAAAGCGATCTGTTTGCCATCCGGGCTCCATCTGAATCCATCCCTGCAATTAAATTCTTCTTCATACACCCAGTCAAAAGTTCCATTTATCAATTTTCGATTACCATCTAACGTTAGTTTACGAATGATCCCTGTTGTTACATCCTCTGAATAAATATTATTACCGCTCACATATGCTACATTTTTTCCATCCGGAGAAAATTTGGCAAACATCAATGATTGACCAGGCAGGCCCTTTCCTAATTGCTGGATCTTATTAGCGGCTACATTGATCACCCAAAAATCCCCTCTCGTTCTGTACCTCCACACCTTTGCCGTATTTGTAAACGCAAGTATTTTTGAATTATCATTACTATACTCATAGGATTGTACAACTATAGGATTTGTGGAACCCGGTATAGTGAGGAGTTCCTTTTTGATCAGGATCGTTTCAGCATCGGTTTTGGGATCAATCCGTACAATACTTCCTTCTTTCAGACGGGTAAAAGCCAGGCCGTCTTTTGTCCAGTTAAGCCCCTGGCCAATACAAACCTGTGAGTAACCACAGCATAGAATAAGAAATATCTTTATCATGGATTTCATACGCGTTAGCATTTTTTATTAAATAAAATTAAGGAAATATGTGTAAGCTTCAATTACTAACCACTATTGTCCGGTTAAAATACTGTTCATTCCGCCTCATAAAAAATCCGTTAAGAAATGAAACGGAAGGCTTTAAGAAGAAAAACAAATCTTATATAAGCCTGGCTATATTATTAGTTGGTAAGTCGCACCTGGCTTATGGGTTAAGAATTAAAAATTATAAAAGAGTATTTTCAATTGGGATGATTTAGCCCCTCTCCTTTGGAGAGGGGTTGGGGTGAGGTAGTTTTAAAAACACAGTTGTAGATCTTATGTTTTAATTTTGAAAGATGCAAAAGGAAAAGTTGAGGCTGGATAAATACCTGTGGGCTATCCGTCTTTTCAAAACACGCGCACAGGCCGCAGAGGCGTGTGATAAGAATAAAGTAAAATACAATGCCACACCTGCCAAAGCATCCAAACATGTTTCTGTTAATGATGAATACGAAGTAAAAACAGAGGCAAAAAAATGGCTGATCAAAGTTTCCAGTTTACTTTTCAACCGGGTGCAATACAGTGAGGCCATAAATTATTATATTGATATTACACCTGCAGAAGAGATCGACAGGATGAAGTTCCAGGCTGCTGCATTTCATACTGGAAAAAGAATGAGCAAAGTAGGCAGGCCAACAAAAAAACAAAAAAGAGAACTGGATGATTTTACCGGGAATGAATTTTGAATTTTGGTAGAGCGATGCTGGATACTGGATGCTTGATACTGGATGCTGGATGCTGGATACTGGATACTGGATACTTGATGCTGGATACTGGATGCTGGATACTGGATGCTGGATGCTGGATACTGGATGCTGGATGCTGGATACTTGATGCTGGATACTGGATGCTGGATGCTGGATACTGGATACTTGATACTTGATACTGGATACTAGATACTGAATACTAAAAACATGCGGATCGATATTATAAGTGTTGTGCCGGAATTGCTGGTTTCTCCTTTTTCTCACTCTATAATGAAACGTGCGAAAGAAAAAGGTTTACTGGAGATCAATGTTATAAATCTTCGTGATCATACTACATATGCAAGGGCTCAGGTTGATGACTACGCTTTTGGAGGTGGTGCGGGGATGGTGATGATGATTGAACCTTTAGTAAATGCTATAGAAAGTCTTCAGAAAAAAATTACGTATGATGAGGTCATTTATATGAGTCCCGACGGAGAATCCTTAGATCAGAAAATGGCCAATAAACTTTCCATTAAAAAAAATCTCCTTTTGATCTGCGGGCATTATAAAGGGATCGATCAGAGAGTTAGAGATCATTTTATAACAAAGGAAATTTCCATTGGTGATTATGTGATAAGTGGCGGTGAACTGGCAGCGGCAGTAGTTACCGATGCTATCGGGCGGCTTTTGCCGGGTGTACTGAATGATGAAAGCTCTGCACTTACAGATTCATTTCAGGATAACCTGCTTGCGCCACCCGTTTATACCCGTCCGGAAAATTTCCGGGGTTGGGGAATACCGGATATTTTAAAAAGTGGTAATCATAAACTGATAGATGAATGGCGGCATGAGCAGGCAATTGTAAGAACCAAAGAAAAAAGGCCGGGACTGCTAAATGATTAAATATTTTATTTACTTAAAACCACTGAGCCTCCGCTATCAGGAAGGGGAATTTTTGATAAATTAAATTCTTGGCAGTAATTTTCTACTGCAAGTTTAGCTCCTTTATAATTATCATTATTATAATCATGAACAAAGATAAATCCACCTTTTTTTAACCTTGGGTAAAAATATTTTAACCCATTATAAATCGGTTCGTATAAATCTGCATCTATACTTACAAAAATAAAATCTTCTTCTAATCCAATTGCTGTAGCAGGAAAAAATCCTTCTTTTATTATGCACTTATCCGGGTAAGGCATAATACTTAAAACCTCTTTAACTGAAGTATTTGTAAAATCCTGGTCACCACCCGAATATTTCTCTTCAACTTCTAATTTAATATCCTGTGCGTGAAACCCTTGAAATGTATCAAATAAGTATAATTTTTTATTAGGGAAGTAAAGATTAATATATCGAGCAAATTTACCCTTATAAACTCCTAATTCAGCAACTTCACCTTGCAGATTGTTTTGATTAATTTCCTGTGCTATTAGTTCTAAAGTTGAAAGTCGTATATAGTCCATATAATTCCTATCAATTATTCTTTTCCTTGATAAATAGGTTAATGAATAAGTAATATTTGTTTTATTTTGATTAAAAAATTTGCCAAATACATAATTTATTCCTTGAAAAATTTTCATATATATAAAACTATTTTAATTTATAATATTAATATTATTGATGCAAATTTAAATTGAAGAAGTTGATAAATAAATTATCTTTAATACAACCTAAACTACCAACTAATGCTTAAAACTTTACTTACTTTATTGTGCTTGTTTTTCATAAATCTTTCTATCCTTCAAGCCCAAACTTCACAAATTTCTATTGGAACTACTTCCATTACAGAATCGTTTAATGATACAAAATTTGATCCTAATGATGGAGGAACAATAAATGTCGGTTATAGAAATTTAAATACTGGAAATTCTAATGATTTATTACTTGTGAAATTAAGTTCGACTAATCAACTTGTTTGGCAAAAATCCTTTTCTAATGCAGGTGATGATATTTTATATAGAGTTATAGTTTGTGCTAATGGGGATTATGTTACAGCAGGGCAAATTTTCCAGGGAGGTTTAAGAAAAGCTTTCGTATGTCGGGTTAGTAGTATTAATGGAAATGTAATCTGGTCAAAAATATCTTCTAATTCAACACCCGGTGAGCTTTTTTGGGATGTTATTGAAACAACAAATAATAATATTGCATTAGCCGGCTTAGAAAACTTTACGGCAGGGCAAACAAATTCTTTTTTAGTATTATTAAACTCCGGTGGGAATAATATTTGGTCTATGAAATCATCTACAGGACAAGCTGATGAATTCAGGTCACTTGCTCAACTACCAAATGGTAATCTAATTGTAAGTGGCTTTTATAATCCTACAGGTAGTAACTATCACTTAACTATTTCCGAAATAAATGAAACTACAGCAGCAATTTTAAATCAGAATACATATAACATTAGCACTAGTATTTTCGCAAACCCAAATTTTCTTGAATCACTTTGGCCAATTCGTATATACATAAAAAATTCAACTGTTATTTTTGAGCTATCTGCTTTTCAAGGATTTGGATCATCATCAACATTATGTGCCTATACTTATGATCAGACTTCGAAAATATTAACGGGAAATATTTATGAACACGCTGGGTCAGGAACTTTGACAGGTGCTACTATATACCCAATAACAGAATTAGATTTTCTTTTCACAGCTTCTTATTCAGGACCCACAGAAGCGTTTGTATCTAAAGTCACAAATGTTAGCGGTTCAAATACTCTTGTGGGTAGAAAAATAAACAGCTCTGTTAATACAGTGAATGCTATTGACGTTTTGAATTTAAAAGTTGCTATTGGGGGAAATATTCAAAATTCTGATTTAAATGCTTACAATTTTTTCTCAACAATTGATATTCCAGTATCTAGTACTCCATGTAGTATCACTAATTCAAATACTTTAGTATTACAGTCATCGGTACTAAATCCAACTACGCAGAATGTTGTAATACTTTCAGCTACAACAACTATGTTAGATGTTGTGCTTACAAATCAATCCCCTTCATATACAATTACTAATGTGTGTGGTTTTGTATTACCTGTAACATTATTAAACTTCGAGGGAATATTTAACGAAACTGATAAATCAAATAATTTAAAATGGAGTACCTCAAGTGAATTAAATAGTAAAGAATTTGTAATTGAAAAATCTCTTGATGCGACAGGAGGAAATTATTATCCAATTGGTTCATTAAATGCTGGGGGATATACAAATAATATTAAAAATTATTATTTTAAAGATAAAAACCCAGTAAATGGAACAAACCTTTACAGGCTAATGCAAATAGATATTGACAATAAGTTTACCTATTCAAAAATAATTTCTATATTATCCAATACTAAAGAAAGAAATATATATTCTATAGAAAGTGTTCCTCACAATAAAGTTGCATATATTAAAACTACAATTAAAAATGATGAGTTAATCAATATTGAAATATTAGACGCTTCTGGGAAAATAATTAATCGTCAAAAATCAAATATTAATATATTAAACCCTGTTAAATTTAGTCTTTCAGCAATTCCTTCAGGAGTTTACTTTCTAAGAATTACTTCTCAAAGTAACAAACCTTATACAGGTAAAATTTTAATAGATTAATTTAAACTTATCTTATCCTAATAAAAAATGCCTCTTAAATAAGAGGCATTTATATATTTTAAAGATAGAATTAATTTACAAAGATGCTTTCTTTGATATCAACATTTGTTTCGATCTTATCAAAGCTTATTGTTCCTTGTGCATTGGTCATAGAATATGGGAACCAGTATCCTTCTGCATTTTGTTTAAAATCACCGAATGTAGTTTCCACCTCCACTTCCTGCCCGTTTGCCACAGACTTTGAAATAGATTTTACATGGCGGTGTGTTTTGGTATCAATGAAAAGTGTAGCAGAATGGCCATTTTTATAGGTGATCTTTAATTTGTAAGCATCTGCCCCATCAACTTTCTCATTGCCTAAAAGTTCTATGGTTGTGCCTTTTTCTTTATAATTATATAAGGCTCCCTGTGCATCCAACTGGTTAACGCTTCCTTTATATTGTGCTGCCTCCATTTCTTTCGGTTCTGTCATTCCCATCACCGGAAAGAATACCCAGCCTGATTTATTATTAAAAAGCTGGTAATTGGCTGTGCCCATAATATCTAAGTCCATTCTCATTCCCACATTATGCAACTTGGAAATTATAATTGCCATATCAGTGCCACTGGCTGTCATATTACCACTCATTATTATAGATTTTAAAGCAGCAAGTTTATCTTTGCCTCCCATTGATTCCAGGTTTTTGGAAACGATCTCATCAACAGTTTGTGCAGAAACACCAACAGTTGCAAAAGCCATAACGGCAATAAGTATTGTTTTAAACATTTTCATTTTTTTAAATTTAAGTTTGTTTCAGCAAGTGAATGTGGGGCAAATTTAAGCATTCTTTTAATTAACTGTTTTCCACTTATCCTTTACACTTCACCTTTCATATTAAATTTTAGTTACTATGGGTTCCTTTTCGTTGATTGGTAATATTGCAGATATTTTTAATAATAAAATTTTCTACGGGGAAGTCATAATAAATGACAGCCGGATACAGGAAATAAAAATCATTGAAAATAATATACGGCCTGGTACTGTGTTTATACTTCCCGGTTTTGTAGATAGCCATGTGCATATTGAAAGTTCGATGCTCGTTCCATCCGAATTTGCAAGGCTTGCCGTTGTTCATGGAACTATCGGCACTATCAGCGATCCGCATGAGATAGCGAATGTATGTGGTATTAAAGGAATTGAATACATGATAAACAATGGGAAAACAGTGCCTTTCAAATTTTATTTTGGTGCGCCGAGTTGTGTACCGGCCACCCAGTTTGAAACCGCAGGTGCTTCAATCAATGCAAAGGATGTGGAAGCATTGCTCCAAAAAAAAGAAATAGCTTATTTAAGTGAAGTGATGAATTTTCCTGGTGTTCTGAACAAAGAAGAAGAGATCATAAAAAAAATTGAAGCAGCAAAAAGTTTAGGGAAACCTGTTGATGGCCATGCTCCGGGTTTAAGGGGAGAGGAAGCCAGGCAATACATCAATGCAGGTATCAGCACAGATCATGAATGTTTTACTTATGAAGAAGCAAGTGAGAAATTATCTTACGGGATGAAAATACTGATCAGGGAAGGCAGCGCTGCTAAGAATTTTGACGCACTGATCGGGCTTTTAAATGACCATCCCGAAAACATGATGTTCTGCAGTGACGATAAACATCCGGACAGCCTGGAACATGGGCATATAAATTTATTATGTGCAAGGGCAGTAAAAAAAGAAATAGATATATTTAAAATTCTTCGGGCAGCCTGTGTAAACCCGGTACTACATTATAATATGGATGTTGGCTTACTGCGTGTAAATGATAAGGCTGACCTTATTATTGTAGAAGACCTGGAAAACTTCAAAGTGCTGGAAACTTTTATAGATGGTGAACCCGTTGCAAAAAATGGAAAGTCGTTGATACAACCAGGTAAGGCGTCTCTTATCAATCATTTTAATTGCGATCCAGTAAAACCGGAAGACCTTGAAATTAAAGCAACTATTAAGAAAAATAAAATAAATGTAATTGAGGCAATAGATGGTCAGCTGATAACAAATAAATTTCTTTACGATCCTTATATACAGGAAGGATGTATGATAAGTAATGTAAAAGATGATGTTTTAAAAATTGCAGTTGTGAACAGGTACAATAAGGCTCCCGTTGCTTTAGCTTTTATAAAAAACTTCGGTTTAAAAAAAGGTGCTATAGCTTCTTCTGTAGCTCATGATAGTCATAATATAGTAGCAATAGGTGTTGATGATATTAGTCTGAGTAAAGCTATTAATCTCGTTATTCAGCAACAGGGTGGTATCAGTGCAGTGGATGAAAAGGATGAATTATTACTTGCATTACCTGTAGCCGGGTTGATGAGTAATTTAAATGGTTATGAAGTTGCGGCAGCTTATACATCCATCGATGCATTCGCAAAAGAAATATTAGGGAGCACTTTAACCGCACCATTTATGTCGTTGTCATTTATGGCGTTGCTGGTTATTCCAAGCCTGAAGTTGAGTGATAAGGGATTGTTTGATGGGGAAAGCTTCAGCTTTGTTGAGAACAATTAGAATTTAGCGCTTTGAATTGTCATAGCCACACTATCTGTGCCTTTAGGTGCAAAATATTTACTTTTAAAACTTGTCGAACCACCAGGAGTAACGCTTTCGTAAACTGTATCCATATCTTCTTCCAGCAAGGCGCCTGTTTTGCTGAAAAATCTGATCTTGATATCAATATCTTTATAACTCACGATCTTGGCATTGTTGTAAATATTCCCTTTAATTACTGTTTGCCTTAACAGGTTCTGTTTGCTGTTGCCGCTAACCTTTAAAAATTGTTTAGGGTTTTTCTTTTCAATATCTTCAATAGAGGCTTTTCCTTTTTCATAGTTATCACTACTAATATCATAGTTTTTTTCATTAGTGCATGCTACAAATAAAAATAAGAAAACACATAAACCCATCAATATCTTTTTCATAATTTTAATTTTGCATGATAAAAATACAATTTACATCAGCAGTTAGATAAATAAGAGAGTATAGCGTTAAAATTATAGTTTTGTAAGGATACTGGATACTGGATACTGGATACTGGATACTGGATACCGGATACTGGATACTGGATACTTGATACCGGATACTGGATACTTGATTCTTGATTCTTGATACTGGATTCTTGATTCTTGATACTGAATACTCAATACTGAATACTTGATACTAAATACTGAATACTTGATACTTGATACTGGATACTGGATACTAAATACTGAAAACTTATGGTCAAAAATCTTAGTGATACCCATTCATTGGTCAGTAATTGGGTTAGTGAATTAAGAGATATAGACGTACAGCAAGACAGGATGAGATTCAGAAGAAATCTTGAACGCCTGGCAGAAGTGATAGGATATGAGATCAGTAAGAATATGGAGATGGTGGAGAAAGAGATCAACACACCCATGGGAGTTTCTACCTGCAAAGTTTTAAAAGACCAGCCTGTACTGGCAACAATTTTAAGAGCCGGGCTGGCAATGCACAATGGCTTATTGAATTATTTTGATAAAGCGGATAATGCATTCCTGAGTGCTTACCGTAAACACAATCCGGATGGCAGTTTTGAAATAAGACTCGAATACATGAGCTGTCCTGAAATTGAAGACAGGGTTGTGATAATAAGTGATCCGATGCTAGCTACAGGATCGTCCCTTGTAAAATCGATCCAGTATTTAAAAGAAGAAGGAAATATTAAAGAACTCCATATAGTTTGTGCAATAGCTTGTACAGTTGGAATTGAATTTGTAAAAAGAGCAGAACCAAAAGCAATAATATGGTGCGGAGCCATAGATGATGAATTAACTGCCAAAGGTTTTATTGTTCCCGGGTTGGGAGATGCAGGAGACCTCGCCTATGGAGCGAAAATGCAGGGTTGACGACAGATTGCGTAGGAAACAGGCTTATGTTTTTAGTTAATTGTACCTTATCTATAGGTATAAGACAAACTTTCAAGCAGCATTTATCCCCATTTTCTTATCTTTAGTCTAATAACCGTAAACCACAATGAGAAAATTTATTACCGTTTTTCTTACCCTGCTTACTATTGGCGCTGTAAAAGCCCAGGATCCCCATTTTTCACAGTTTTTTGCTTCCCCTCTTACATTAAACCCTGCATTTACCGGCAAGTTTGATGGTTCATGGAGATTAGCAGCCAACCACCGTGATCAATGGCCATCTATTCCCAAAGCTTATGTTACTTCAAGTGCATCGTTTGATTTTCCAATATTAAGAAGCCGGATACCAGAAACCGATGTATTCGGAATAGGACTTTCAGGAGTGAGTGATGCCAGTGCCAACAGCCAGCTAAAACTTAATTACGGATCAGTTTCCATGTCGTATCACAAAGCGTTAGATGAAGATGGATACAATACGATCGGAATAGGTTTCCAGGGAACATACAACAGCATGGTACTCGATGTTTCCAAACTTACTTTTGAGGATATGCTTACTCAAAATGGTTTTACAGGACAAACAAATGATGTTCCCGGACTTTATGCAGGTGATAATAAAAGAAACTATTTTGATATGAATGCCGGTTTGTTATTTTCCGGTTCTTCCAATGGTGACAATAATTATTATTTAGGAGCTTCGATGTATCATATTAACCGCCCGAATGTAAACTACACAAACAAATCATGGCACTTAACCGGTAGGATAACGGTACATGGTGGAGGATCTTTTCCTATAACTGATGTTGTATCGGTTAATACATCTGTGATCCACCAGATACAGAATAAAGCGAGTGAAACCATTGTTGGGGCTGCAGTTGGATTAAATGCCAATGGCGACCTTACCAATCCTACCTCAGTGTATGTAGGATCCTGGATGCGTTTCAATGATGCCATCATACCTTATATAGGTTTAGAGTTTGCAGGTATGCGGATAGGAGCCAGTTATGATGTGAATATAAGCAGCTTAAAAGCAGCTACGGGTAACCGTGGTGGATCAGAGATCTCCCTTATTTATATCAAACGCCCCGCAGATCATAAAGGGATCCCTTGTCCGAAATTTTAATACGATCCATGGACGATGGACCATGGACCTTTTCACCTTTCACTTTTCACTTTTCACTTTTCACTTTTCACTTTTCACATCTCACTTATTAGGTCTTCCACTAACAAACTTATTTCCTTTCACATAAAACCTGTAAGGCAATAATCCATCAGCACCGGCACTTTCAACCCCTATTCTTTTGCTGCTCCCGATCTTATTTTCATGTATATCAGAATATTCATCTGAATAAATTACAACTTCCTCTCCTTCCAGCAACAACCCCGAATGTTTTTTAGATATCCCCAATGCCTTTCCCACATTACCGGGCCCCCGGGTGAGAGTTGCATCCAATGCAGGCTTTCCTGTTCTTTGTAACATGATATCTATCCCTTCAACAGGGTCTATCGCACGTATCAATATTGCATCCGGAATATCTTTATCATTGGTTACAATATTCAGCATCTGGTGCATGCCATAACAGATATAAACATAAGTAGTGCCTGCCGTTTCATACATATGTTCATTTTTCGGAGTTCGCCGCCCGCCAAATGAATGTGATGCTTTATCTGTGTGCGCAACATATGCTTCTGTTTCAACAACGCGTCCGGAAGTAATGGCTCCGCCAATGTTTGTATAAACTATCTTCCCCAGTAACTCTTTTGCAATGCTTACAACATCGGTGCGACTAAAAAACGATAATGGAATTCTTTTCACTTGTAAATTTAATACAGCAAATTAAAGACGAAATTATCACTGCAATAACACTTATAAATGTTTTATTAACTTTATGAACAATTAAATTCATACCTGCCCGGGAAACCGCATGCTTAAAGAAATAATTATAGCTATTCAATCATATTCTGAAGCACACAGGTTTATTGTTAAGCATCGTTTATGGAAGTGGATACTTATACCGGGACTTATCTATACGATCCTCTTCCTTGCAGGGATCTATCTCTTCTGGATAACCAGTAACAGTGCTATTGAATTTGTTTTACTTAAAACTGGTGTAAGGTCTTGGCTGGATAAAATGCAGGATAGCTGGCTCCGGTACTTATTTATAGTTGGCCAGATAATTCTTCATTTGATTTTACTGCTGTTTTATTTCTCTTTATTCAAATTCCTATTCCTTATTATAGGTTCACCAGTTTTTGCTTACCTGAGTGAAAAAACAGAGAGCATCATGGAAGGAAAAGATTTTCCATTAAATTTCAGGCAACTATTGTCTGATGTTTTCCGCGGTATCCGTATAGCATTACGAAACATACTCTGGCAATCAGTTTATTTATTAACCATATTGATCCTGTCTTTTATTCCTTTGGTGGGATGGGTGGCCCCATTGGTAGCATTGTTTATTGAATGTTATTATTTTGGATTTTCAATGCTTGATTACAGCAGCGAACGAAACAAGATCTCTTATCAGCAAAGTATAAATTTTATCGGACATCATAAAGGCCTTGCTATAGGCAATGGCATGGTATATTATATGTTGCATTTTGTTCCGGTGGTGGGCTGGTTATTTGCCCCCAGTTATGCGGTAATTGCGGCTACATTGAGTATAATAAATGCTAAAAAAAGTCATGTTATCCCATCATGAGTACGATCTACCTGATTCCTTCACTGCTTAGTGAAAATGCAATGGATACTATTCCTGCTTATATCCTTCCTGCTTTAAAAGAATGCTCTGTAGTATTTGCAGAAAATGAAAGAACTGCCAGGCGCTTCTTTAAACTGATCAGCCGTGATATTGTTATTGATGATTATGAATGGTTCACCATACATAAATCGGAAAAAGAGGAAATAAATAATTTCAGAAAGAAAATTGAGGAAAAGAAAAACATTGCAATTATAAGTGAAGCGGGTTGCCCGGGAATAGCTGATCCGGGCCAGGTTCTAATTGGCATTGCTCAGGAAATGGATTGCAGTATAAAGCCTTTGGTAGGTCCAAATTCTATTTTGCTTGCATTGATGGGGAGTGGTATGAATGGCCAGCAGTTTGAATTTGTGGGATATCTTCCCATTGAATCTATAGCAAGAGAAAAAATGTTAAGGGACCTTGAACAGTCATCAGAAAAAAATAACAGCACTAAAATATTTATTGAAACTCCCTACCGTAATAACCAGTTACTCGAAAGCATTCTTAAAGTTTGCAGAACTAATACGCGTTTATGCATTGCAGTAAATCTTACTGCTGCTGACGAAGCAATAAAAACAAAATCTATTTTAAACTGGAAGTCTGGTAAACCGGATATTCATAAACAACCGGCAATATTTTTATTATACGCCGGAAAGTGATCATCGCTCCAATGTTTTCATATTATTGATCCTGTCAACAATAAAACTTGTATATCCCCTCCAGGGAAGTGAACTTTTGTATTCTTTATAATGAAGATCAAAATACTGGCCACTGTTATTCATAAGCACATTTGCAATACTGTCATTTTCCACTGAAAATTCAAATTCATAAGATTGTATTGTACCAGCTGCCTTTGATCTTAGTCCTGATTGTATCAGCTTACCTTCATAAGTTTTAAATATATTCCCTTTCTTAACCAGGTAATTCAATTCGCCGGATTTAACGCCTTCTCCATACACATAAAAATAATTCCACCATATAAATACAGCCAACACCAAAACTACCAGCAATAGAAAAAGGCGGGAGAATTTTTTAAACCCACTTCTTTTTACAGGAAGTGTTTTTTTTGATTCATTGATTATCGTATCCATAAAAATATATTAAAGTCCGTATTCACTGATCAGCCAGATAAGTGCTGCCATATTAACTGCCCCGAGATCCAGTTCTCTTTTACTCACTGCTTCAAAAACATCTGTAGCTGCATGGTGCAGGTCAAAATATCTTTGGGTATCCGGACTTAAACCTGCAAGAGCAGTACCAATTTCTTTCAAAGCTTCAATGTCGGATCCACTACCACCTGATTGCATTTCATAAACACCATAATTATAAAACAGGTTCTTCCATTGCAATATTTTATTTTTCTTTGATTCTGACATTTCCAGTGAAAATCCGCGTGGGGTAAATCCGCCTGCATCGCTTTCCAAAGCAAAGACATGATTTTCATTTTTAAGTTTTGCCTGTTCAAGATATTTGTCACCCCCGGCACCACCATTTTCTTCATTCATAAACATAACGGCCCGAATGGTACGTTTTGGTTTAATACCCGCCGCTTTTATTGCCCGTAAAACCTCTATGCTTTGCACACAGCCGGCACCATCATCCTGTGCTCCTTCTCCCATGTCCCAGCTATCCAGGTGACCGCCTACTGTAATTATCTCCCCGGGGAACTGCGAGCCTTTTATTTCTCCGATAACGTTAAACGATGGTGCATCGGGAAGCATTTCACAATTCGTGCGGAAATATGCAGTAAGTACCATTCTCAATTTTAATTTCTTGCTTAACCATTCTGCATCTTTTGTGCTTATGGCTATCGCAGGAATTTTTGGGAAAGAATCATTGTACTGAGTAGCTCCTGTGTGGGGATATTCATCAATATTACTTGCAAGGGAACGTACCATTACACCAATAGCTCCATATTTTGCTGCCTGTGCCGGCCCTGACCTCCGCCCTATTCCGCTTTCTCCATAGGCACGAAAAGTTCTGATATAAGTAGGATTCATAGGAATATTAAAAAATATGATCTTGCCTTTGATCACATCTTTACCTAACTGGTGAAGTTCTTTCATGCTTTTTACTTCGAGTACTGTAGCATTCAATCCTTTTTTCCCTGTGCCCACAGAATTTCCAAGAGCGCAGAGTTTTAATTTATATTTTTCTCCACCCGCAATCTGGATATACCCTGTTTCCTTTTCACCCCTTACCCAATGAGGAACCATAAGTGATTGCATGTACACTGTATCTGCACCTGCATCCCTTAACATCTTAGCCGTTGCATGTACTGCCTTTTCTGCATTAGCAGAGCCACTTAATCTTGGTCCAATATCTTTAGAGAGAAACCGAAGGTTGTTATACGCTCCACTGTTAATCAATATCTCATCAGAAATTTTTTTTATAACAGTTGAATCAGCAGATTGTGAAAAGGCAGATAATGTAGAAAAAACTGATAGCAGAAAAATAGAAAACTTCTTAACCATAAAATAATATATGTTCCAACAAACTTAATCAATAGATCAACTATAATAATTAAAAATGACCTATTTATTAAATTGGTAAATTGCAGACTTTAAATGATTCCCCTAAAAAAAAATTATGAATATAGCAATTGTATGCTATCCTACTTATGGTGGTAGTGGAGTTCTTGCAACAGAATTAGGCAAGGCCCTGGCAGATAAAGGCCACAATATTCATTTTATAACCTATCAGCAACCTGTGAGGTTAAGTGGTTTTCATGCAAATATTTTTTATCATGAGGTAAGGGTTCCTACTTATCCATTATTTGATTATCCTCCATATGAGACTGCCCTGGCAAGTGCAATGGTTGATGTGGTTAATAATAATAAGATTGATCTGCTGCATGTGCATTATGCAATCCCCCATGCTGCTGCTGCCTATATGGCTAAACAGATACTTGCCAAACAAAATTACAGGATACCCGTGATCACTACGCTCCATGGAACCGATATCACCCTGGTGGGGCGTGATAAAACATATAGCCCCGTTGTTACATTTTCTATGGAGGAAAGCGATATACTTACGGCCGTTTCACAAAACCTTAAAGAAGAAACTTACAGAAATTTTACTATAAATAAACCCATAGAGGTTATTTACAATTTTGTGGATGTAAAACGATTTCATAAAAAACCGGTGAATGCTTTCAAACAGCTCATTGCTCCCGATGATGAAAAGATCATTGTGCATGCATCAAATTTCCGGAAAGTAAAAAGGGTGGATGATGTTGTAAAAACCTTTTTACTTATCAATAAAAAGATCAAGTCAAAATTGCTTTTAATAGGCGACGGGCCTGAGCGACCGTATATCGAATCCATGACCAGGGATTGTGAATACGAAGGCTGTATAAAATTTTTAGGGAAGCAGGAGCAGATGGAAGATATTTTACCTATTGCTGATCTTTTTTTATTACCCAGTGAATATGAGAGTTTCGGCCTGGCCGCCCTGGAAGCAATGGCTGCAGAAGTGCCTGTAATTTCAACCAATGCAGGAGGTTTGCCTGAAATAAATATCAATGGTTTTTGTGGTTATATGAGTAACATTGGCGATGTTGATGATATGGCAAAAAATGCATTAAAGATTCTTGGTGATGAAAAAACCCACCAGGAATTTAAAAGAAATTCCTCTACACAGGCGAAGAAATTCGACATAGATAATATTGTACCTCAGTATGAAGATTTGTATAAGAAAGTGATTTGATCACGAAAAGTTAAATGTTTATAGCCAAAGGCTACTGACCATGGTCCATGGTCTATGGTCCCACTCACCTCCTCCTCAGCCAGGCTTCCGGATCGTAATTATTTTTTTCATTGCTCATAAAAAAATCAATGGCGCCCACCCCATCAAAGTTGGCTGCTACCTTCCCGATACTCTGGCCTGTCTTTACTTCCTGGCCTCTTTGCACATTTACTCCCGAAAGATTACTGTATGTAGAAAAATATCTTCCATGCTGAATGATCACTACCTGCATATCTTCTACCGTTTGTACGGTTGATATTGTGCCATCAAATACAGCTTTAACCGGGCTTCCGATATCTGCTGCAATGGTTACAGAAGTAACAGTAATTGTTGTACCACTCGGCATTGAATTGTTACCATAATGCATAAGTATAGTGCCCCGGTCAATCGGCCAGGGCAGTGAACCTTTATTTCTCTCAAAACTTGAATTGAGAGCAATATTATCCGAGTTCAATAAAACACTCTCGCCCGGTTTTTTCACTTTAGGAGCCGGACGGCTGGGTGTGGCAACTGATTTTGTATTGGTATTCCCAACAGGTGAATTTGATTTTACTACAGCTTTGTCTGCAGCAATTCTTCTTTTTTCTTCTTCTGCAGCTTTTGCAACCGCTTCTTTCCTTGCATCTTCCTGTGCTCTCCGTATCGCTGCTGCTATAGCATTGCTAACTTTACGCATCTGCTTTTGCTTATTAGCGATCTGGTTATTAAGATTTTTCCCTTGCTTTTTTAAATCAGCAAGAATCCTGTCCTTTTCTTTTTGTTGCTGTTCAAGCGTTTTCATCTCTTTACTCTGGGTTTGCAAAGCAACACTCTTCTTTTGTTTTGTACCTCCCAGGTCTTCAACCCTCTGTTTTCTAAGATCCTGGGTACGGCTGATATTTTCACCCTGCATCTCCCTGTAATTTCTGTAGCTTTTAAGATAGGCTACTCTTTTGATCGCATCATTAAAGTTGGAAGCGGAAAAAATGAAGTTGAGAAATTCATAACTGCTTCTGTTGCGGTAAGCATACACCATACTTTTTGCATATTCCTGTTTCAATGTATCCAGCAGGCGGTCATATTTATTTATGTCTTTTTGTATAGAATAAATATTATTATTTAATACATTCAGGTCACGGTTGATATTATCAATAACCCTGTCCTGGAGATTTACTTTGTTATTTATTAATTTCCATTGCAGGAGATTTTCTTTTGTTTTTACTTTATTGCTATTAAGCATCTGTTCAGTCTGCTCAATTTCTTTTTTTAATTGCTGCCTTTGTTTTTCCAGGGCTTCACGTGTTTGTGAATGTGCGGCTAAGGAAATGATAATACAAAAAAATAACAGGGTTGTTATCCTCATCATGATAAATTAAATTAGGGATATTAATTCAAAATGAATTAGTTAAATCGTTTAAAAGTAACGATTATTTGCGCGTATAATTTTTTGGAATACTAAAACTTGTAGATAATTCTTTGTTAAACTCTACCTGTCGAAATTTTAATCGCATATCAATTTTAGTTTTTTCTGCAATAGCAATATTCCGGCTTGTTGGAAATAGAAATCCACTGGTGCTTTCATAATCACTGTAACTGATATTTGCTGTTCTGTTCCTGCTCAAATCTACATCATCCAGCTTACTGTGCATTAAAGTTTTATTTTCTGCAGATAAGGTAAGAAGATGTTTAAAAAATTCTCCACGTGAAGATATAAGTATAAAATTATCATTGTTACGAATAGATTGTATACTGTCATTGAAAAAAATTGGATTGCCTACCAGTAGATCCTGGATGGTTTTAAAATCAAAGGGTATCTGTGTTACTTCCTGCAGATAATCCACTGAGCGGAACTGAACTTCTTTATCTCTTTTATTAAGAAGGATAACGCTATCTTTTGTAATTAATACCCTGTACACTTCAATATTTAGAAAGCTTGCAGATACAGACATCCATATTGCACTGTCTTTGATTATCCTTACCACTGCTGTAAGATCAGGTAATTTTTCTTTACTGGTTTCTACATCCGCTTTGATCTTAGCTGAAAAAGTTTTAAAATCAATATAATGACTCTTAAATTCTGATAAGGTCTTATTGACCTGTGCTATCGAATCTGTAATTGATTTATTTATTACAACAACAGAATCTTTTGGTGCTATTACTTTATTTATCTGCCTGGCTGTTCTGCAGCTGCCGGCAAGTATAGTAAAACACAGGAAAGTATAAAAAAGAGTTTTGTTCATTGTTTTATTTTATTCCGGTATGTCCGAATCCACCGATACCACGTACAGTATCCTTCAATTGCTGTACCACTATTAATTCTGCTTTTTCAACTTTCGAGATTACCAGCTGTGCAATACGGTCACCATGATTTATTTGCTGTTCTGTATCACTGAAATTAATTAAAAGAACCATTATTTCCCCCCGGTAATCACTATCAATAGTACCCGGACTATTTAAACAGGTAATGCCTTGCTTAACAGCCAATCCGCTGCGGGGTCTCATTTGCGCTTCATATCCGGAAGGTAATTCCAGATAAATACCAGTTGGTATCAAATGCCTTTGCAGTGTTTTTAAAATTACTGGTGTTTCAAGATTTGCACGTATATCCATTCCAGATGATCCGACCGTTGCATATCCAGGAATAGGATTTTTAGAATTATTTATGATCTGTAACTGCATATTATGTAGAGGAATCCAGTGTCGTTTTATATTTATTGTGCTCTTGCTTCGTCCTTCGATAAACTCAGGATGACAGCAACGTTTGACCTCACCCCAACCCCTCTCCAAAAGAGAGGGACTAGATCATCCCGATTCAACTCAAGGTTGACAGCAACGTTTTATTTTTATTATGCTCTCGCTTCGTTCTTCGATAAACTCAAGGATGACAACTTTTTTTCAAAATTAGCGGATAAGCATTACCGTTCCTTTTTCAGTTTGTGTAGAACCATTTTTTTTGTACACTACCACCCAGGGATATAAACCCTGCGGCAATTCTTTGCCTTTGAATCTGCCATCCCATTTATTTAAAGGATCATCAGATGAAAAAACAACCTGGCCATAACGATTATAAATATTCATTGTAAAATACTGTGTATTAATCCCATTCGACATTGAAAAGCCATCATTGATCCCATCACCGTTAGGCGTAAACGCACTAGGAATAAAGATTTCGCAGTCTCCCCAGGTTACTGCTAATGAATCAGAGGCTGTGCATCCTGCAGTATTGGTAACCTTTAATTTATAAAACCCGGGCCTGGTTATATTGATCGTTTTTGTAACAGCCCCGGTATTCCAGATGTATGTTCCTGCAACACCCGCATCCAATGTAATTGGCTTGTTTACACATACAGTTGTATCATTACCAAGATTTAAAGAAACAGGCTGAAGCAAACTTATCGTAATGCTGTCCCGGCCTACACAACCATTGCGCACCACATCTAACCAGTAAATTCCGGGAGTTGAAATATCTATCGAGTTACTGGTAGCACCGGTATTCCACAAATAGGACTGTGCGCTAACGTTTGCAGAAAGAATATAGTTTTTCAAGCTGCAAAAAGATGTATCTCCCGGTAAAAAGATGTTGCTGCTTGTTCCGCCAAAAAATAATGGATGGCTTATAATTTCAGAACCTGTGCAATCATTTTTATAGATAGTAAGTGTTACTACATAATTCCCTCCTGCCGCATAGGTATGTGTAGGTGATAAAATTGTGGATTGCGTGCCATCGCCAAAATCCCATTTTACGGAATCAACTCCGGAAGTTTTGTTCAGGTTGTAAGCTACATTAAACGATGTACAATTGCTTACTGTTGAAAAATCAAAAGGAGTATGAGCAATATACATATCACCGGCAATAAATGTAGGAAGGCCATATTGCAGCGGTTGTTTCTCCCCTGCTGACATTTTTATCTTGTGATATTTAAAATTACAGCCGGCACCATATACATCAGGGTTATCAATAACTGAAATCGCTGAATCATTCCACATGGTGAAATAAATTTTCTCATCCGGACCTGCTTGCAAGGAGCCTCCTCTAAATGAACTCGTTTGTGAAATAACTCTCTTCGTATTTAAAATGGAAGCAGCATTCATAGTTGTTATATCGAACTGATATACTACTGCCGCTTCCTGGATATTATTATTGGCTGATACATATAACAACTGTGCGTTTGGTGAAAATTCAGCACCATAAACGCCCATATAACTTCCATCTGCAGGCATTGTATTAGGCTTAAAAGTTACCGGATTGGTAATTGCCCCGGTAGTATTATCAAAATCCATTAATTCTACCAGGTCATTTTCAAAAGAGTGTATGGCAACCAGTTTTTTTCCATCAGGTGAAAATTTTAATGTTCCCAGGGCATTATTAAAATAACCACCAACTGTTAATCCCGAATTGCTTAAAACGGGATTCGTATTTATGCCTGATGTTGTTAAGAGATAAGTATGATATTCGTCGCTGTTCCATTTCCGCGTAACTATCCATACATCTTTTTTATTGCAGTGCCTGACAGCTGCAAGTTTTTCAAAAGATTCTTCTTCCAGAATCTCATTTTTAAATAAAACCTCACCTAACCCGTTTTCCTTATTCATATCAATGATACTATAGCGGAAACCTTCGAAAGGGTAGTTGGCAGCACCTACAGTAAAAAGAAAATAAATTCCTGGCTTATCAGGTTGAGGTACAATTACAGAATTACAAGTGCTGCTTACATTACCTAAAATGTTATTGCCATTTTTCATTAACCCCTGCTCTTTATTTATAATAATGTTGCCATTGGTATAAAATAAAAGTTTACCGTTATTATCAGAATAAGACGATGAGCCCTCAATGGTATTAAACTGGCCATTGTATAAAACCTGTGGAGGATCCTGATTAAAACTTAATCCGGATTTTTTACCAAAATACCATGTATGAGTTTGCTTTTGAGAATAACAAACGCCTGATGTGCAAATTGCAGCAAAAAGAAAAAATAATATCCTTTTTAATCTCATTATAAATTAATTGTTCAATAAAACGGTGGCATAGGCTACAAGGCCTTCCTCACGGCCTGCAAATCCCATTTTTTCCGTAGTAGTAGCTTTTATCGAAATATCAGTAACATCTATTTTCAACACATTTGCAATAGCTTCCTGCATTGAACCAATGTAAGTTTTTATCATAGGAGCCTGCAGGCAAAGTGTGCTGTCTATATTAACTACTCTGTACCCTTTTTTAGTTATGAGTTCAAATGTGTGGGCAAGTAAAATTTTGCTGTCAATATTTTTATATTTTTCATCGGTATCAGGAAAATGCACTCCTATATCACCCAGGCATAAGGCACCTAATAGAGCATCACAAATAGCATGTAGCAATACATCAGCATCACTATGGCCGAGAGCACCTTTATGATGCGGAATTCTAATTCCACCTATCCATAGATCCCTGCCTCTGATCAATTGATGAAAATCCACGCCTGAGCCAATCCTGTACGCCATATGTATTGTAAATATCCGATAAAACAAGTTAGTAAAAACAAAAAAGCGTTCCGTGGTTACGGAACGCCTTTATAAAATTAAAAAGTCAATTAGTTTTTATCCATGTCAAATGACAATCCGAAACGAACTGTATTTGAAAGTGGGTTACGGTTGGTACCAGAACCAGAAGGTAATAAATAAGAAAGATTAATACCAATCATATTGTATTTCAGGCCTGCACCTATAGTAACATACTGACGGTTTCCTTTGTCTGGATGCTCGTAGAAATAACCTGCTCTGAATGCAAACTGGTTTTTATACCAGAATTCTGCACCTAAGCCAGCAGTTACTTCACGCAATTCACCACCATTCTGATCTGAATCTGAGAAACTATCAAAGAAACTGCTCACTACACCTTTACTACGATAATCATTCAACCTTACTGAAAAAGATGAATCTGTTTCACCACCATTTCTTGAAGGAGGAGTTGGAACTAATAACTTATTCAGATCCACTGCGAAGGTTAAAGTATTATCAGCATCAAAAACTTTAGTGTATGAACCACCTAATCCTAAATTAGCGGGAATATAATCTTCCTGAGTTTTATCACTTGTATAAGAAACTTTTGCACCCAGGTTGCTTAAAGTAACTCCCCAGTTAAAACCAGAACCGGTGGCACTTGCACCTTGATGATAATAATGAAGATCAGCTGCAACAGAAGTTCCTGTTTTGTAATCAATACCATTTACAGAACTACCTGCAAGATCAGAATTGATATAACGGATAGCGATACCAATACCATTTTTACTTCCTAATTTCCTGGAATAACCCGCATCAATTGCAAATTCACGAGGACGCTCCTGTTGAAGAGAATTTCCTAATGCATCTGTAAACTGAATAGACCCAAGACTGAAATACCTTAATGAAGCAGATATAGCCTGTACATCATCTAATTTATAATAACCAGAAAGAGAAGCCAGGTAAACATCTTTAAGATCAAGATCATTTAACCAAGGAGTATAAGTAGCCCCGATATTAAATTTACTTGCAGCAAAAGGAGTTTTTGCAATATTCCAGAAACCCGAATATGCATCAGGCATTGTAGCAATACCAACATCTCCCATACCTGCGCTGCGTGCATCAGGCGAAATACGTAAAAAAGGAACAGCTGTAGTAACCACCGAAATATTATTACTTCCAGAAGTTTGTGCAACTGCACCAGATGTTGCACCTGCCAATAACATAACTAAGGCAGTTAGTTTCAAAGTTGCTTGTTTCATGCGTTTTATTGTCTTGGTTAGGTAGACTTACCTCTATAAGCGTTTATTTAATGGTATTAAGCTGTAAAAATAGGAGATTTCCTTAAATCAACAATATAATTATAAATTCTTGTTAAAAATAAATGTAAAATGATATAAACAGCTGTGTATTAATTAATGATAATGAGTTTTTAAAAGTAATTATGTGTTTAACAACGTGGGGAATTACTTTTATATTGCAAATAGTTGAAACAAATATAATAGTTATTTCGTTCTGGAATCAGCTACTGTTAAAATAATTAAAAAAAAATTCGGGTATAATAATAATCTAATACCAATATTTACTTAAAGTTTTCTAAAAACTATAAGTGTAAACAGCTTATCAGTTAAAGTACATTATATTCGCTTTTGAGTACCAACTCCCAACAATAATAAAGAAAACCTTTCGTTAAACAATTTGCAAAACGAATGCACATGCAAAAACTTTTTTCAGGTAAAAATCTGATAATCCTGGCAGCCGCTGCCCTTTCATTCAGTTCATGTAAAAACGGTGGTCTCTTCGGAGGCAAGAAAAGTAAGTCCGATGTTACAGGATGGAATTATGATGATAAGAACATGGGCAATTTCCATGTTGCAAAACTTAAATACCCTAAAGCCGGCCCCGGACTCGTTTTCGTTCAGGGTGGGTCTTTTACTATGGGTGCAAAAGATGAAGATGTAATGGGCGACTGGAATAATGTTCCACGTCGTATTACTGTTCCTTCTTTCTTTATAGATGAAACGGAAGTTGCCAATGTGCATTACAGGGAATACCTGTACTGGCTTTCCAATACTTTCAGTGCTGATACTTCCATTATGAAAAAAGTATTGCCTGATACTTTGGTTTGGAGAGAAGAACTTGCCTATAACGAACCTTACGTTGAATATTATTTCAGGTATCCATCATACAATTACTACCCTGTAGTGGGAGTTACCTGGCAGCAGGCACATGATTTCAGTATCTGGAGAACAGATCGTGTGAATGAATTGAAACTAATAAAAGAAGGTTATTTAAAAAAGGATGCCGCCAAGCGTGAAATGAAAGGCGGAGGAGCTGAAGGTTCATTCAACACAGAAACGTACCTGATGAATCCTGAATTAATTCAAGGCCGCGGTAAACCTAAAAAAAGCAATCTGAAAGATGTAAATGGCAGACCAAGGGGAACTGTAACCATGGAAGATGGTATATTAAGTATGGGGTATCGTTTACCTACAGAAGCAGAGTGGGAATATGCAGCTTATGGCCTGCTTGATCAAAACCCTTCTCCACGGAAAAAAGAAAAAGGCAGTGGTGAGGAATTACGTTCCAACCAGCAAATATATTCTTGGAGCAAAAATCCAAATGGATTAAGAGACAATCGTCGTGGTAGCTGGCAGGGAAAATTCCTGGCTAACTTTAAGAGAGGCAGTGGAGACAACATGGGTATTGCAGGTGGCCTGAATGACAGGGCAGCCATACCTGGACCTGTAAAATCATTTTTTCCCAATGCATTTGGTTTATATAATATGAGTGGTAACGTTAGTGAGTGGGTTGGTGATGTGTACAGACCAATGACACCGACTGACGGACAGGATTTCAATTATTTCCGTGGTAATAAATTTCAGAAATATTATAAGAACACAAGCGGTGAATATGAAAGAGATAGCATGGGCCGGTTGAAAAAAGAAGATATCTCAGATGATGAAGTTAAAAACCGTACGAATTATCAGCATAATAATGTAATCAATTACCTTGATGGTGATTCTGCAAGTGGTGTATTTTATGGTTACGGAACCAGTTCATTGATAAATGATAAATCAAGAGTTGTGAAAGGCGGAAGCTGGAATGACAGGCCTTACTGGTTATCCCCGGGAGCACGTCGTTTTATGGATGAAGAGCAGGGAGCAAGTACCATCGGGTTCAGGTGTGCTCAAACTTATTTAGGAGCTCCAGAAGGACCGGGTTTTAAAGAAGGAAATATCTTTGGAAAACGCAAACAAAATTCAAGAAAGAAAAAGTAGTTTAAATCATTTTATACAAAACCCTCCCGACCGGAGGGTTTTTTTTGTGTAAAAATTTTCTGTTTTTAAAACCGTCCTAACGAAAGATTATGATCCTACCATTGTTGTGCAAATCATCCACCATTGAATTTTTTTTGCCTGATATTTAATTAAGAAACTACCTACTTTTGACCATGCACATTGAAGAATTATACAAATTATTTAAGGCTAACCCTTCTGTTATTACTGATACACGAAAGATAAAAGAAGGTGATATTTTCTTTGCTTTAAAAGGCCCAAATTTTAACGGTAACCATTATACGAAGCAAGCCCTCGAAAAAGGTGCCTCCTGGTGCATTACAGATGAAAGCACTGATAGCTCAAGTAAAAGGGTGATAAAAGTGGACAATGCCCTTCATACATTACAACTGCTGGCTAAATTACACAGGCAGCAATTTGATATTCCTTTTATAGCAATAACCGGCAGCAATGGAAAAACAACCACTAAAGAACTTATTCATGCAGTTCTTTCCTCAAAATATAAAACTTATACCACAGAAGGCAACCTGAATAACCATATTGGAATACCCATTACATTATTGAAAATTAGGCCTGATGCTGAAATGGCTGTGATAGAAATGGGAGCAAATCACCAGGGAGAAATAAAAGAATATTGTACTTATACTCAGCCTACACATGGATTAATAACCAATGTTGGCAAAGCACATATTGAAGGTTTTGGCAGTGAAGAAGGAGTACGTAAAGGAAAAGGAGAATTGTTCGATTACCTCCGGGATAACCAGGGCACCGCATTTGTGTACAAGGTGCAGGATAGCCTAACGGTAATGAGTAGGGGTATTCAAAATATAATAACTTATGGTAATGAAAAAGCAGACCATAGCGGCAAGATTAAATCAAGTGACCCATTCCTGGAAGTCGCAATGGCTAACGGAACTGAAGTGAATACTAAACTTGTGGGAGGTTATAATCTTCCAAATATAATTGCAGCAATATGTGTAGGGCGTTCATTCAATATCCCGGAAAAAGATATTAAAACATCACTGGAAAATTACGTCCCATCAAACAGCCGGTCTCAATTAATTGAGAAAGGAAGCAATATGATTATTCTCGATGCATACAATGCCAATCCATCAAGTATGAAAGCAGCCATATTAAATTTTTCAAAAATGCAGGGTAATAAAAAAATCCTGATACTGGGTGCAATGATGGAAATGGGAGTTCAGAGTGAACAAGAGCATTTAGATCTCGTTGAACTTATATCCGGATATAAGTGGGATACTGTTGTGCTGGTAGGTAAAAATTTTGAGAATATGAGTTCTGAAGCCTTATACTTCCACAATTCTGCAGAGGTAAAAGAATGGTATGCAAAACAGGATTTTAAAGGAATGCAGATACTTATAAAAGGATCCAGGAGTTTAAAGATGGAAAAAGTGATTGAAGATTAAAAGTAAGGGCATTTGTAAGTTTAAAAAAATCGGGTAGGTCTTTAGCTTGCAAAATGAACAAGTTACAGAAGGGATTTTATCTCGGGTTTAAGTGTACATTTGCATCCCTGATTTAAAATGGAGACGTGTCCGAGTGGCTGAAGGAGCACGCCTGGAAAGTGTGTATACGGGAAACTGTATCGAGAGTTCGAATCTCTCCGTCTCCGCAAAGAGTAATATTTGTCCGCCTTAGCGGGCAATTTTATTTTAAAGCATTACCTAGCCTACCTTGGTAAGAGAAAATAATGTAGTACAGAATTATCCCCTTCCTCAGTTAATCTCTTTTTCATCCCATCCTCGTATCCTGCTAAAAGGTAACTTCAGTAAGTATCCTGCAGATAATTCATCAGCATTGCTATAGGAAGGAATGCCGGTAATTATGTTATCCTGGTTCACGTTCAATCTAACGGTATTGTGCAAACGATCCCAGAAAGAAAAGATCACGGAGAAATTACTGTCTGTTTCTTCTTTTATCACAGAATGATGAATACCATGCATTCGGGGAGTTACAATTAATTTATTCAATCCCTTTTCAAAATGTAAAGGAAGCTTTAAGTTGCTATGGTGAAATTGTGTAGCCCCCTCGAATAATATTTCATAAATTAATACCTGCAAAGCAGTTGCGCCTGATATGAAAACAAATGCACCCCGATAAAAAACTGAGCCGATAAGTTCCCCGAAATGAAACCGAAGCGCCGTGGTTACATCAAGGTCGTGATCCGAATGATGCACTACATGAAAACGCCAGAGCCAGGAAAGTTTATGATTCAAAATATGCCAGAGGTAATTGGTATAGTCCATGATCATAAAAGCCACCAGGCCTTTTATAAAAGGAGGAGCAGAATAACTGTAATTTATGCCCCACTTTAATTTGATGTTTTTCATAGCCAGCCTCACCATCAGGGGAAGAAATAAAAACCGCAGGAGGAAAAATGCAGGTAATGAAACAAGTGTATTGATAACAAGCCGGTCTTTACGGGATTGCGTGCGTTCACGGAGTTGTCGCCTGGTTTCTGCAATAAACAATATTAAAAATGCAGTAGCTAATACAGGAGCTCCTTTATAATCAAATAAGCGCTTAATTATATTCATTTATCCATTTTTAATTTCCTTTCAATACAATTTATTTTTCCCTGAGTTTTTCCCCTTCACTTTTAGAAGGGCGTAGAGTACGGTCTTTATTTAATCCTAATGCTTTTTGTTTTTCAGGTGATGAATTTTCAGGCGTAATGCCAAAGCGCAACTTCCATGATCTTATCCCTGTTTTGGCTTCTTTCCAAAAATTGGCAGGTGCTTTAAAACCATAGGCTCTCCATTTACCCGGAGTTACCTTTCCCTTATTTTCCACATAATTTTCAAAGTTCTTTACCCAGATTTGAAAAGATTGCATAAATGCAGTTTCAATAATCATATTTTCTGCCTGGTTCTCGCTGTATTTTTTTCCCTTACCTGAGGTAGCATATATCCATAAATTATCAGGTACCTCTACCCCTCCATAACGGCATTGCCACACGAGTGGTGCATATGCTTCGCGTACATTTTCAAATGGTTCAGCTGCACCATCAAAGTAATTTTTATGTTGCAATATTTTAGGTACATTATTTTCGTCCATTTCATCACCTCCTTCATCACCATAACAAAAAAAAGCGGCTGTTCTTCCTTCCAAATGATTAACACTTATCTCTTTCCAAAGCGCTGAATGTTCCAGTGCCATTGCCTTTTCAGGATCTTTGTGGTCTATCAGGTTTTCATCCGGATTGCCACCATTCATACATACCAGCCGATCAAACATTGCTTTAAGATTACTGCTTGGTGCATACCAGTTAACAGGTCCTATGATCGCCCACGCATCTGCCATATCAAAGCGGGCATACATATCCATCTCCCACATCAGGTCTTTTTCTATCCAGCTTCCTTTTTTATAACAATTACAAGGCCATACACAAAGTGCCATGGAAGTTGATACACATGCATTACAGCTTTTAATTTGTGCCCTGCCATAAACATTGCTTATGTCTTCATAATCTATTTCCCATTCCTGTGGAAGCATGTCTGCCATTTGCAACATAAGTGTCCTTGCCTTTCCATCTACTCCGGGGCAATTATATTGTCTTCTGCCAGAGCCCGCAATAATCAATATTCTGAAAGGCCGTTCTTCCTTTGGCAGCCTGGCATTTGCATCATTTGGTTTCATCTTTACATTTTAATTATAATTGTCCGGTATAAGTTACCTCTTTCTTTAAAACACAAAACAAGAGCCTTTAAAAAGAAATTTTTTGCTGAGAGGGATCATTTATTGGATTTCGTTTTCTTTTTATTGAGTTCACGCTACGTCCTTCGACGGGCTCAGGATGGCAGCATTTTTTAGGATAAATTCTGAGCAATCCCGAAAGTTTTCGGGACAATGCTTCATATTTTACTTTCATTTATCCAGTTTTTATATGTTGCAACCATCCTTTCCTGTGAATAACCTAAACGGTACATGAAATAGATTATAAAAAATATAAATTGTGTTTTGTAAATACCATTTTGTATGTATTTTCTTGCAGAAGTTAACACTGGTTTTTTTATGATCGTAAAAGAAACTAATTTTTTTAAACGCTGAATAAATTCCTGGTCTTCCATCACTATGCGGCTTTCGTTGAAACCATTTGTTTTTAAAAATGAATTTTTCGTAACAAATAAACTCTGGTCTCCAAAACGGAAGGCATCAATATCAAAACGGGTGAACCAGCAAAGGGTTTTTAAAAACCAATGATCGTGATCAAAGGAAAGCATATAACAACCTGCGCCGCAGCCTTCGTCTGTTGCCTGTAATATATCTCCGGAAAAATGATCCGGAGGAATAGTATCTGCATGAATAAAATATAAAATATCTGCTGTTGCCATAGAGGCGCCGTAATTCATTTGTGCAGCTCTTCCTTTTTTGGGACTGGTAACAACTATTACTTTTTCATTACTGGCAGCCGCAATCGTACCGTCTGTACTTCCACCATCTGTAATAATAATCTCTTTAATTAAACTGCCCGTATCGTTTTGAAACAACTTTTGTATAGTGGCTTGAATTTGTGCTTCTTCGTTATAAGTAGGAATAATAACACTAATCATAATTATTACTTTATGTTCAGCATTTGTTTCTGAACATCATTCAGATCATCCTCCCGGTCAATATCTTTAAGCTCAGGCAATTGATATACGTGAAGCTCCATTATTTTGCAAATGGCCAAGGTCTTTTGCAGAACTTCCCCTGTACTCCAAAGTATATTATAAAAAAGTAAGGGACGGGGTTGTTTCATTCCCAATAAATAATAACCACCATCAATGGCGGGACCAATAACCACATCATGATCTTTTAATTTTTCAAATGCCTTTAAAATGATTGCAGTAGTGATATCAAAACAATCAGTTCCAATAATGACTGTTTGGTTAAATCCGGCAGAAAATGCGTAATGAAAAGAATTCTCCATTCTTTCACCGAGATCATCACCTGACTGAACCTGTTTTTTATAAACTTCGTTACTCCAGCCATCTTGCATATCTATGTATCGGGAATAAAATACTATTTTATCAACAGGCAACTTTTCACAAACGGAGACTGTATGCTGCAGAAGATATTTATAAACAGATAATGCTTTATCATCACCAACAGTAAGGGCTAAACGCGTTTTTACCTCTCCATAAATTAAATTCTTAGAAAATATCAAAAGAGCCTGTTTCATTTAAGGTAAAACTTTTATAGTTTCATAAAGAAGTGCCGAAAGTTTCATATCGGCTTCGCCAGCCACTTTTATGATGTCTGCAATGTTTACAGGCTTTAAATTATCCGGATCACATTCATCGGTAATAACTGATACCGCAGCACAGGGCAACTTTATTTGATTGGCAATCAATACCTCCGGAACTGTTGACATACCTACCATATCTGCTCCCATAATATGCAGGCAACGGTATTCTGCGCTTGTTTCCAGGTTTGGTCCGCTGACTGCTGCATAGATACCTTTTTTGCATTCTATATTTAATTCTTTAGCTTTCTTCATCAATTCTATTGAGATCTCTTTATTGTAGCGATCAGTTTTCTTGGTAAAGAGGACACTTGCTGCATCAATATTATTATCAACTGAAGAATAGCCTATTTGTAAATTGATATGATCATTGATCAATACCAGGTCACCTTTTTTAAAATTTTTATTGATGCCGCCTGCCGCATTAGAAAGCAATAAATTTTTAATTCCCAGGCTCTTTAACACTCGTATTGGAAAAACTATCTGCTGAAAAGAATATCCTTCATAAATATGCATCCGCCCCTGCATGATGACTATTTTTTTTTCATTTACTTTTCCATAAATAAGATTTCCTTTATGAAATTCCACAGTAGATATAGGGAAGTGAGGTATGTCTGCATACGGTATTATCTTAATTACTTCTACAAGGTTTACCAGGTTATGCAAACCCGTACCCAGTACAATACCAGTATCAGCATTTGAAATTCCTTTAGCATTTAAAAATTCAAATGCCTGTTTTATTTGTATTTCAGTTTGCATTCATCAGAATAAAATTTTACAAATAATAAAAGCGATTATACCTGGGCATGGAGATTATACTATTGAGCAGTAACACCACCACAACTTGAACCCAGCCCCGCTGTACAACCATAACAATGTTGACCGATAACAATTTCTCTTTTATCCAGCATTGCTGAACTGAATGTTGATACATGATCAGAACTGCAATTAACTTTCATATCAAGCATCTGGTTAAAGTCACAGTCATATAAATATCCATCCCAACCTACTGAAATAATATTGCGGCACATTACATTTGCAGCAGCTTCAGGATTATAAGCTGTTACCAGCTTTTCCATATACATTTCATAATTATTACTTTGCAGAAGATAATCCAGGAAACGACTTACAGGCAGGTTAGTAATAGCAAATAAATGATTGAACTCAATAGCATATTTATTCATTAATGCTATCCTGTATTCCTTTTCTAATGCATCCTGGGAAGGAGGTAAAAATGCACCGGCAGGATTATAAACAAGATTTAAAATCAAACCTGTTTTTTCTTTACCATAGCCAACTTCATTTAGCAACTGCAGGCCCTTAATACTATCAGCAAATACGCCCTCGCCCCGTTGCCGGTCTGTTCTGTCCTGTGTATAAAAAGGAAGTGAGGAAACAACTTCAATATTATGTTTTTTATAAAAACCGGGTAGATCGTGGTACTTTTTATTAGCTAAAATTATTGTTAGGTTGCAGCGCACAATTACATGACGATCTAATTTTTTTATCTGCTCTACAAACCATCGAAATTCAGGATTCATTTCAGGTGCCCCGCCTGTTATGTCAACTGTTACTAGTTGAGGATTATTTTGTAATGCTTCCAGGCATTGTAACATCGTATCCCGGGTCATTATTTCTTTACGGTCAGGGCCCGCATCTACATGGCAATGTTTACAAACCTGGTTGCACATTTTACCAATGTTAACCTGGAAAATTTCAACCCCTTTTGAAGCTAATGGGTACAACCCGCTTTCAATAAGCTTTTGCTGAAAAGGTACCAGGGCAAAATCACCGGATGACCCATGTTCTAATATTTCCAATTGATTATGAACATCAGCCAGGGGACTATTTTGGGCTTTCAGTGATCTTATCATTACATTGCTATTTCCTTTACCTTATTCATCATTTGTACACCATGTACCAATGAGGCTCCACCACGTATAGCGCAGGCTACATGCACCGCTTCCATCATCTGCGCTTCACTCCACCCTTTTTCAAATGCATCAGTGCTGTATGCATCAATGCAATAAGGGCATTGTACGGCATGCGAGACTGCTAAAGCGATCAACGATTTTTCACGTGCCGTTAATTCACTGTCTTTAAAAACCTCTCCATAATAAGAAAAGAATTTTTCACCCAGGTTTTTTTGATAGTCTGAAATGGCACTAAATTTTTTTAGATCTTCCGGATTGTAATAAGTGTTGCTCATATTATTTTAATTAATTTAACCAGAGCCGGTAAGGGCTGCAAAAAGATAACTGTTATACGACTTTAAAGGTAGAAAGGTTCTGTAAGCAAGGCGCTCATTTCATAAGAAAGTTTATTCTTTTACTTAAGAACCGGGTCTGCTACATATTCCTTCCAAAGCACATCAATAGTTTTACCCAAATCTTTTTAGGATAAGTTATTTTTTATGAGGCCGAAGGAACATTATTTTAAAAGGACGATAATAATTTAAAATTCAAAATTCAAAATTTAAAATAACATGTAACGCCTTCCGCTTCAATTTTTATTAACGGCTTTTTTATAAGGCCATAGGAACAGCATTTTAACCGGACAAAATAATTTAAAATTCAAAATTCAAAATAACATGTAACTCTTCCGCTTCAATTTAGTTTTAGTAAATTCCTTTTTGAAAAACATTCAATGCATTTGCAGTTGTAATTTCAATCACTTCTTCTACCGTTATCTTTTTACATTCGGCAATTTTTTTTGCTATCAATTCCAGGTAACTGCTTTCATTTCTTTTACCCCTGTAAGGCACGGGTGCTAAATAAGGAGAATCCGTTTCCAGTACTATATGCGAAATGTCAATGTGGGGTAATACCAGATCAAGTCCGGAATTTTTATAAGTAACAATACCGCCGATCCCCAGGTAAAATCCTGCTTCCGTTATCTGATGTGCCTCAGCAATTGTTCCTCCGAAACAATGAAATATACCTTTGAGTTTTCGGCCGCTGAATTCGTTTATTACACTTATTGTTTCCGGGGTGGCATTACGTGAATGGATAACTATTGGCATATCATATTGCAATGCCATTTCAACCTGTTGCCTGAATGCTGTATACTGTTGATCGACAAAAGTTTTATCCCAGTAAAAATCCAGCCCAATCTCCCCTACTGCTGCAAATTTTCTTTTTGATAACCATTCTTCAACAAGGTACAGTTCGTGCCTCACGTTTTCATTTACTGAACACGGATGCAAACCCATCATGGCGAAGCAACGGCCGGGGTAAATTTTTTCGAGAGCAAGCATCCCATTGGTTGTAGAACTATCGATGGCAGGTAAATAAAATCGTTCAATACCCAGTTCAATGGCTTTTTTAATCACTTCCGGTAGATCATTCCTGAATTCTTCAGCATATAAATGGCAGTGGGTATCAATCATAGAAGTCTTTAGCTTTTCCTACAGATATTTATATTTTAAACATGGATTATAATGCAAATCAAAACATTACCTAAAAAAATGTTGCAGATTCTAAACTAAGAGTGTAAATTTAGCACAGTTTTCATAGGGTACGGATTAAAAACGGGCCAGGGTTTCTACCCAGGCCCACTTTTTTTACTCTATAATGATCTTATCAAATCGATATTTTTGTTTATCGAAGTATTGTAATGTACCAGGTAAAGCAACTTTTAATCTCTCAAAAGCCTTTTCACTGTCGTGAAATACAACAATGTCCCCGGCTGTTGCATTCAACAATACACTTTCCAGGCACTTTACAGGTTTCATTTTTTTATTAAAATCACCACTTAAAATACTCCACATAACAGGCTTCATTTGAAACCGAGGCATTGACAATTGTTTTATCTGGAAAACAGTGATCTTTCCATAAGGTGGCCGGAATAAATTGCTGCTGATATATTTTTTGGCTTCTGCAATATTATCGAGGTAAATACTATCTTTTGTTTTCCATCCATCCCGATGATCGAAAGTATGATTACCGGTAGCATGCCCTTCTTCAATGATACGCTGATAGATCTCCGGATATGCTGCTACATTTTTTCCAATACAGAAAAAGGTAGCCTTTGCATTGTATCTTTTTAATTCATCTAATACATAAGGAGTAATTGATGGATGTGGCCCGTCATCAAATGTGAGGTAAAGCACTTTTTCATTTGTTTTGAAAGACCATATACAACCTTTATATAAGGAACGTATAATAGCCGGAATTTTTACCAGGTAAAACATCCGGCAAAATTAAATTTTTTAAATCATTAAACACTTTCCATAACCGTTGGTCTTAGATTAACAAAAATATATAACAATGAAACCACAAAATCTATTGCCCATCCTTGCCCTTGGTTTTTCACTGATTTTTACATCTTGTAAAAAAGAAGAATCAACACCAGCAGAAACATCAGAAATCGAAACAACATTTGCTTTAACTGCTGACCAGGCTATTGCCGACAACCTCACTGAAGATGCCAATGAAGTAATGTTGCAGGTATCTGAAGAAAAAGAATTAACCGGAAATTTTGCAGGTGCACCGCCTGAAACCACAAACAATTTTCTTTGTGCAATTATTACAGTAACCCCACAAAACAGTTTTCCAAAAACAGTTGTGATTGATTTTGGAACAGGTTGTACGGCACCTAACGGAGTTACCAGACGCGGTATCATCCGAATCGTAATTTCAGATTCATTAAAAAAATCAGGATCTGTTGCTGTTATGACCTTTGATAATTATTATGTAAATAATTTTAAAAAAGAAGGTACGATTACATGGACTAACACCAGCACCACTATCACAACAAGCTGGCGCCGTGAAGTAGTTAATGGAAAAATTACCGCACCTAATGGAAGGTTCTGGTTACACAGTGGGATACGTGAAATTGTACAGACACATGGCGTAAGTTCTCCACGCAATCCGATAGATGATATATACAGCATAACCGGAAACAGTACGGTAACAAATGCTAATGGAAGATCAAGAACCACAACCATACTGGAGCCATTGCAAAAGAAATTTATTTGCAAGTATATTGACAGGGGAAGAATAAAGATCCAGGGCCCTAATCATTTTGCCATACTGGATTTTGGAAATGGACAATGTGATAATGAAGCGATCATTTCGATCGACGGACAAGCGCCGCATACAATAACCTTACCTTAATAACCACAATTTTAAAGAACGCTGCAATGAAATGCGGCGTTTTTTTTGTGCCTCCTATATACACAATCCCCGCTTATCTTTGCGGCTTATTATAAATTAATGCATCAAAAAGAAAAAGTAAGGGTAAGATTTGCACCCAGCCCTACCGGTGGTTTGCACCTGGGAGGGGTAAGAACAGTTTTATACAATTACCTGTATGCACGACAGAATGAGGGCACTTTTGTTTTGAGGATAGAAGATACTGATCAATCAAGATTTGTACAGGGTGCAGAAAAATACATATATGAATGCCTGGATTGGTGTGGATTGACACCAGACGAAAGTACGGTTAACGGTGGCGCCTATGCGCCATACAGGCAGAGCGAAAGAAAAGACCTTTACCGAAAATATGCAGAGCAGCTTATAACCAGCGGGCTTGCCTATTATGCATTCGATACAACGGCGGAACTTGAAATGATGCGTGAAAACCTGAAATCATCTGGTAGCAGCAGCCTTCAATATGATCATCACGTAAGAATGCAGATGAGAAATTCTTTACAACTTTCTTCAGAAGAAACTATTCAACTGATCGATTCAGGTAACCCTTATGTTATAAGGCTGAAAGTACCACCCGGTGAAACCATCACCTTACATGACCTGATAAGAGGTGAAATGATATTCCATACAGATTCGGTAGATGATAAGGTTCTTTTAAAAGCGGATGGAATGCCTACTTATCATCTTGCAGTTGTGGTGGATGATCTCCTGATGCACATCACACATGCATTTCGGGGAGAAGAATGGTTGCCCAGTGCTCCTGCTCATCTTTTATTATGGAAATATTTATTCCCTGACGCTCAGATGCCGGCATGGGCTCATCTTCCACTTATTCTCAAACCCGATGGACATGGCAAATTAAGTAAGAGGGACGGGGACAGACTTGGCTTTCCTGTTTATGCCACAGAATGGAAAGACCCTGTTACAAAAGATATTACACCCGGCTTTAACGAATCCGGTTTTTTACAGGATGCATTTTTTAACCTGCTTGCAGTATTGGGGTGGAATGATGGCAGTGAACAGGAAATATTTACCCTGGATGAGTTAATACATAAATTCTCCCTGGAAAAAGTTCATAAAGGGGGGGCCAAGTTTGATTTTGAAAAAGCAAAATGGTTCAATCATGAATGGATAAAAAAATTACCTGTAGAAAATTATGCCGGAAGAGTTAAAGAGATTTTCAGGGAAAAAGGTATAAGCATTAGTAATGACGAATACTTTATAAAAGTTTTAGAGCTTGTAAAAGAACGCTGTATTTTACTTCCGGATTTTTATGAACAATCTTTGTTTTTCTTCAAAGCTCCTTTAACGTGGGACCTTGGGGCTGTTATGCCTAAATGGAACGATGATAAAAAAAGTTTTTTCAGATCATTTATTGAAAAGAGTGAGTTACTGCCATCGGTGTCCGCTGATGAATTGGAAATACTATTTAAAGAATTGGCTGCAGAACAGAAAATAAAACCGGGAGAATTATTGTTACCCTTACGAATTATGCTGGTTGGTGAAAAATTCGGGCCTGCAGTTTTCGACATTATATCACTCATAGGTATAAAAGAAACAAGCAACAGAATTAAACATTTTATTGATTCGGTTTAATCTTCTGGAAGTGCATACCATTTCCGGTACAGGCGCCTGAAAACAGGTTGTAATAAAATTAAAAATAAAATAAACCCTCCGATCTCTGCTCCCAGGTACCAGGGATAAGTATCCTGGTATGTTGAATAGTCCGGATCAGCATAAGAATTTACCCTTCTGAATTCAAAATACATTGCGGTTAAGAATAATGGCAAAAAGGGTGTAAAAAATAATACGATGTTAAGGGCTATACCCTGGATCACATTTCGCTTTTTTGCCCATTTAATTGTAAGGGTAATTATTGCAAGCACTATATAATAAAATAGCATGAGTGAAAAAAGGCCTGTTTCCCTGTAATTGAATATTACGCCAAATAAAGCAGTTAGAATCATGAGTATAACCACCGACAATAAAGAAAGGAAGAAAGTACGCGCAGTTGTATGCCGGAAAATAAATACAAGCAAAGTAAAAAACAGCGTGGTATAGAAAAAGAACCGGAATTGCCAGCCAGTACTTTCTTTCCACCTGTATTTTTTCCGTACTATATTTTCAATTCCATTATTGATACTTATCAATGAATACTTAGACCTTATTTTAAAATCATAGGTCTTGTCCTGCATATCCGTATAGCTTTCTGATTCGTAATACCTTTTTACTGCATACTTTTCTTTTAACTGGTTCATACGATCAATCAACGGCTGCCTGTCAACAGGTTTAAAATTGCGGATCTCCCGGTAATAAATATCTTTTGAGGTAAGTTGTTTTAAAGGCGTGTAAGCATCAGCGTTATAGGATGTTGTAAAAGTATATTCGGGGCATTTATAAAATACATACAGAGAATCACTTAAACGTATAACACTGTCTGCCCCTGCAAGTTTATCCCGCATGATTACTGTATCCATATAATAATAACGGCTGTTACCGGAACGTGCAATTGTAACAGATTCCGGATTGTCTACCGGCACTTCATAAGAAGGCATTTTATCCCTTAAAAGAAAAGTATCTGCTTTCCATTCCAGGGGCAACTGGTTGTACTCCAGTTTTACTGCATTAACATTCAATTCATTTATATCCTTAACAATTTCCTCATTGCTAAATTGCTTGTTTGCATTGAAACTCTCAATTGCAGCCGGCACAAATGTTGCCCCCACCATGAGGGAGATATTAATAAAATATAAACCAAAAGTTTTCAGTCCATCCCATTCGAACCACCTTCCGAAACGCTTAAATACATTGAAGCGTAATAAAAATATCAACCAAATAATAAAGCCGATAAAAGATATAAGCGCTGTAAAACCTGCCCAAGTTTCTATATTACTAAACGACTTTGCTTCTGTAAATGAGAAAAAACAAAGCAGGGCAAGTAAGAAAATAAAAATACTTGCAAAGTAAATTACAAGGTGAGTGCGTGCTGACCAGGTTACCGGCTTATTGCGTAATAATTTTTCATCCAGTTTTTGAATGAACCCCGGAACGAGTGGCCTGTAACTTTTCATCTTAGATTATACAGATTAAAAAAATCTTTTTGTACTGTTTGTAATATCACGGAAGTAAGAAACCTGTAATCCCGATGTTATTATTTTTTCAATTACTTCCTGTGCGGTTAACTGAAATGAAATGATCGTATAAAAGCCACCGTTATATTGAATCTCTACCTCTCCTACCTCAAAAAGATCAAGAATCGTTTGACGTTCTTCCGGTGTTTCAAATTCAACTGCGCTACTTTTAGCTACTTCTTTATCATTGCTGCTATATAAACAATTGCCCTGTTTAATAAAAATAACTGTATCTGCCACTTTCTCCACTTCATGCAGTTGCTGTGAACTTAATAATATACCCATTGGATTATGAGATCCTTTGGCCATATATATCAGGTCTGTAAGAATTGTTTGCTGAGCATTGATATCAAGATTTGCCAGTGGTTCATCCAGTATCAGTAACCGTGGCTTTTGCAGTAAGATCCTTGCAATTTCGAAACGTGTACGGTAACCGCTGCTTATCTGGTCCCAGGTAAGGTTGGCATATTGAGTTAGGTTAAGTCTTTCCAGCATAAACGCTACCATCAGATCATTTTCTTTTGCGTAAACACCGGCAAGTGATGCACTGAAATGTAAATTATCCTTAAGCATTCCATACCATTTTGGTATGCGTTGTGGGATAAAAGCGATGTGATTTTTTACCGTGTAATGATCCGGTGTGCTTAAAAGATGATAATGAATTGAACCTTCATCCAGTTCAAGCTGACCGGCCAGGCAACGCAACAAAGTTGTTTTACCATTGCCATTCTCCCCAACAACACCCAAAACCTCGCCTGTTTGTAACGACAGGCTTATTGGTTTTAAACTAAAATTTCCCTTGCTGTATTTTTGTGAGATCTTGTCTGCAGTTACTAACCGGGTATTTACAGGTGTGCCTGCATTTATAACGGAAGCTTCTGCAAGCAAGGCTTCTCCTTTTGAAATAAATGCAGCAGGAACCATTGTAGGAGTTACACTCTCAATAACCCTGAACTCCCGGCTCCAGTCAATTGCTTTTTTTATCAGGTTATTATCACCTGAATCCAGAGAAATATCCAGGGTTCTTCTTACTGCAAGTGAGTAATCATTGTGTTTTAAATAAGATTTTATTTCCTGAACAGGATCATTATACATGTGGGCGAATGTAATCAATTTACCCGTTAAAAAATTTACAGAATAGATTACTTTTACCACCTGAAATTTTATACAACAGATGAATGAAAAGAGACGCACCATACGGGTTGTGGTAGCTAAGGTTGGATTGGATGGCCATGATCGTGGTGCTAAGATCATTGCGACTGCATTACGCGATGCCGGCATGGAAGTTATTTATACCGGCCTCAGGCAAACTCCTGAAATGGTTGTAAATACTGCTTTACAGGAAGATGCAGATGCTATAGGAGTAAGCATTTTAAGCGGGGCACATATGACCGTTTTTCCCAAGATCATGGAATTGCTGAAACAAAAAGGAATGACTGATGTACTGTTAACCGGTGGAGGTATAATTCCAGACGATGATATGAAACAATTGAATGAACAGGGAGTAGGTAAACTTTTTCCTCCCGGTACTACCACAACTGCGATCGCCGCTTATATAAAAGAGTGGGTAGCCGCTAACCGTGATTTTTAAAATTTAAATTAAAGAATATAATATTATGGCTTATACAACTTTGCTCACCCTGCTATCAGAAGGGATCTATACCATTGCCGTAAATCGCCCGGATAAATTGAATGCGTTAAATAAAACAGTGATTGAAGAATTGTCTGAAGCAATTGATGAAGTAATAAATAATGAAAATATCAAAGCCGCCATCATAACGGGCAGCGGACCTAAAGCTTTTGTTGCCGGTGCAGACATATCTGAATTTCTATCCCTTGATACTAATGCCGGAAGAACTTTAGCTGAAAAGGGGCAACAGTCAGTATTCTCAAAAATTGAAAATTGTTCCAAACCCATAGTAGCTGCAGTAAATGGTTTTGCATTGGGTGGTGGTTGTGAGCTTGCAATGGCTTGTCATTTTCGGTTGGCAAGTACAAATGCAAAATTCGGACAACCGGAAGTTAATCTTGGACTGATACCCGGTTATGGTGGCACTCAACGCCTTACTCAATTGATTGGAAAAGGAAAAGCAATGGAATTAATGATGACCGGAAATATGATAGATGCTGACGAAGCCAAAACGTTAGGGCTTGTAAATTATGTTACCACAGCAGAAACGCTGCTGGAAAAAACTACAGAGATCCTCCAGGTTATCATCACAAAGGCTCCGTTGGCTATAAAGCAGATCATTGCCCTTACGAATCACGCTGCTGCAGGAGATAATAAAGGGTTATCAAAAGAGATAGAATCATTTGGAAATTTATTTGGCACTGCAGATGCAAAAGAGGGAGCTACTGCTTTTTTAGAAAAACGAAAGGCGTTTTTTACAGGGAAGTAAATGCTGGATGCTGGATGCTGGATGCTTGATACTGGATGCTGGATACTGGATACTGGATGCTGGATGCTGGATACTGGATGCTGGATGCTGGATACTGGATGCTGGATACTGGATGCTGGATGCTGGATACTGGATGCTGGATACTTGATACTTGATTCGTGTAATTCGTGTTTGAAATTCGTGTTTAGTCTTTCAAAAAATATCTATTACTTTCACAAACCTTCCCTCATAATATTTATTCAAAGGAGTCTCTGTAACTCCATATACCCTGCCTGAAGAAGAATGAACGAATTTTAATGTATCTGCAGTTGAAGTTATAATCCCCATGTGGCCCACTATGCGTACCGTACTGTCTGTACCGGTAAATAAAATAAGATCTCCGCGTTTGGCTGATCTCAGGCTTATTTCTTTTCCCACATTTGTAAAATCTACTGAAGAACGGGGAACTTTAATTTTAAAGTGATTGAAAACATATGTGATAAAACCGGAACAATCAAATCCCTGGGATGGATCTGTAGATGCATATTTATAAGGAACACCTAAAAGAGATTCTGCAAAACGAACAATATTTTCGCGACTATTATTGGATACATCGGGATTAACCGGATCCGGTGTTATAACAGTTAACGAATCCCGCAGTTTTTTTTCAGTGGCTGGATGGTTAAAAACCGGTGTGTCATAAAAAACAACTGAGCTCTCATCATTTTTGTTACCAGTAGTACAATAACAAAAGAAAAAAACAAGCAATGCAGGAAATATAAACGTCTTTTTATTCATAGGTTGTTATTAATGCTAACGCTAACACAAGTTAATAATTTTCTTTTAAGCTTATCTTTGCGTTTCAAATTGATGATATTATGCAACAATTCCGAATTGAAAAAGATACAATGGGAGAGGTTGAGGTTCCTGTAAATGCATATTATGGAGCCCAGACGCAAAGAAGCATTGATAATTTTAAAATTGCACAGGATATAAGCCGGATGCCGAAAGAAGTAATAAACGCTTTCGCGATATTGAAAAAAGGAGCCGCATTTACTAACAGGGACGCGGGCATTTTAACCCAGGAAAAAAGCGACCTTATTGAAAAAGTGTGTGATGAAATAATGGAGGGAAAGCTGGATGAATATTTTCCATTGGTGGTTTGGCAAACCGGGAGCGGAACACAAAGTAACATGAATGTAAATGAAGTGATCGCTTACAGGGGTCATGTGCTTAACGGGGGAAAACTTTCCGATAAAGAGAAGATCTTACATCCCAATGATGATGTGAATAAATCTCAATCAAGTAATGATACTTTCCCTACCGCAATGCATATCAGTGCCTATAAAATTCTTATCGAGACCACTATACCAGGCATAGAAAAATTAAGAGACACCTTGTTGCAAAAAAGCAAAGAATTTATGCATGTGGTTAAGATTGGAAGAACTCACATGATGGATGCTACTCCACTTACAGTTGGCCAGGAACTAAGCGGATATGTATCTCAGCTTGATCATGGTTTAAAGGCCATTAAGAATTCTTTACTACATCTGAGTGAACTTGCGCTTGGTGGAACAGCTGTAGGCACAGGGATCAACACACCTCCGGGATATTCGGAAAATGTAGCAAAACATATAGCATCCATCACTGGTTTGCCATTTATTACCGCAGAAAATAAATTTGAATCACTGGCATCACATGATGGAATTGTAAGCGCACATGGAGCTTTAAAAACAGTGGCTGTAAGTTTAATGAAAATTGCAAATGATATCCGCTTGCTTGCCAGCGGCCCACGTAGCGGGATCGGTGAATTGTACATACCGGATAATGAACCTGGTTCTTCCATTATGCCGGGCAAAGTTAATCCCACCCAATGTGAAGCACTTACCATGATAGCAGCCCAGGTAATGGGAAACGATGTAACCATTGGCATTGGAGGCAGCAATGGTCATTTTGAATTGAATGTTTTCAAACCAGTTATGATAGTAAATTTTCTGCAAAGTGCGCGTTTGCTAGGTGATGGATGCATATCATTTAATGACCGGTGTGCAGAAGGTATCCGGCCATTGGAAGAAAATATAAAAAAACATCTTGACAATTCATTGATGCTGGTAACCGCACTCAATACAAAAATCGGTTATTACAAAGCTGCCGAAATAGCACAGAAAGCTCATAAGGAAGGAACAACTTTAAAAGAACAGGCCGTTAAATTGGGATATGTTACTCCCCAGGAATTTGACGACTGGGTTAAACCTGTTGAGATGGTAGGTAAATTAAATTAATTGATCACTACTTTCTGAACAGCCAGTTTTATATCCCTTCCGTTATATAACTTAAGTGAGTATATGCCTTTAGAAAGCTGTGATACAGGTATGTCAAATTTATCTTTATTACTGTTGCCTGATAAAACCATTCTACCCGCCACATCAAATATCTGGTAGTAAATAGGTTTGGGAACATTTCTTTTACTTTCAATAAAAAGCAGATCAGAGGCAGGATTTGGAAAAACTTTTATAAAAACTTTTGGATCAGTTGGCCTTACTGTTATTTCATCAATTGAAAGTATTAACCCGGTATATATATATTCTACCACTGCTCCCCTGTTTGTAACGCCACCGTCTACACCGGCTGTGGGGCCAGACGTGCTGCCAACACTATCAGTTAGTAAATAAAAACTGATACCATCATTTGCAACCACAATATCACGGTAACGATTAAGCGCAGATGAATTATGAAAATATTCCACAACGGAATCCGACACTGAAAGTGAATTATCACCCGTAGGATTTAATTTCAGCCTGTATACTGCACTCGACTTTAGTGTACTTATGAGCAAACTGTTTTGCCAGCCGGGTATCTTGTTTGAAAAAGGATAATGAATGATACTGGCAGGCGCCAATGTAGGATTTGTTAACCAGTTACAGCCCGTGCCCCCTGCAGGTGTGCCGGGGTAAAGATCGAATATGGGATTAGTATGCTGTGCAAAAGGGAAACTGGTTTCTATTATCCCGGAACTTGTCTGTGTGCCAGAGCACTCTCCGGGATAAGAATTACAACTACCATTATTTGACCACTGATAATATTTGTACCAGTTATTATCCCTTTTACCGGATACTCTTGGCCAGCCATAATTTCTGCCCATACTTATAATATTCACTTCATCATTGGAAGCCGGTCCCTGTTCTGATTCATATAATTTTCCGTCAGGTACAAGAACATTATTGTTATCCCTTTCAAAAGCGAGTCCTTGCGGATTCCGGTGGCCGTAAGACCATACATGAGATCTGCCAATGCCTGAAAAATCAGGATTATCTGCCGGGATAGTTCCGTCAAGATTGATACGTAAAATTTTCCCGTTGTAACGGTGACCGTCATTCGCAATTACTTGAGCTGTTGTAGGGATGTATTGGGATTCAATAGAGTCACAGGCATTGGCAAACTGGTTTGAACCCTTGTCACCAACTGAGTACATTAATTTATAATCCGGGGCTATTGCAGTTCCGAAATTTCCTATAACTAACTTACCACCATTATGATCATCACTTCCATAAATTCCTTTAACAAGAGTTACTTCACCGGATAAAGAAGGAATATTCCTGTTGTAATTGTAACGCACTATTTTAACTCTTCTGAAGCCGGATGAATCATAACAATATGCGAGGTAAACGAAATCATTTCCTTTGTTCTGATTTAATTCCGGATGTAAAGCAATGCCAAACATACCGTCCTGTTTAATACTTGACGTGCCCGAGGTAAATTTTACCAACGAACGAATATTCAGGAGTTCTGTTTTTACTCCATCTGTTCGGTTCATGCGTATCACATAACCGCGGCGTTCTGTTATCCATAAAGAATCATCAGGCCCCAGCACCATTGCAAAAGGATGACGCAATCTGCCAGAAACTGTATTCGCATTCACAACTCTTTTTGAAGAAAATGTTTCTCCCTGAGCAAAAGAATTGCTGCAGAATAATAATGCAAAAACCAATTGTATAACTATTCTTTTCATAAAAATTAATTTAAAAAAAAGAGAACCACTTCAATTACAACGGCTATTTTTTTCAAAAAGTATCAGTTGACTGGAAGTGTAGTGTTATTACATTTTCCTGAAGAAATACCGGTTGTTATACTTCGTATTCTTACCAGTAAATAAACAAAATAAAACCAATAATAAAGAGTAATCTGTCGAAGTAAGAAAACCAGGAAAGCGTATATTTTTACGCACATAAAATAATACATTCAGTGGTTCGTTTTAAAAGTATCCAACCAGTTCATGTAATTTTTTTTATCGTTAAAAAAGATAAAAATGGAAAAAAATTTACATGCAATCTTTTATTTTTTAATTTTCCTTCTCCTGGTTTTTAATTTTCAGA
Organism: Ferruginibacter sp.; assembly: GCA_037720515.1. Classification (GTDB taxonomy): domain Bacteria; phylum Bacteroidota; class Bacteroidia; order Chitinophagales; family Chitinophagaceae; genus Ferruginibacter. The sequence goes on along the minus strand of JBBJMM010000022.1, from coordinate 14,258 downwards.
ATATTTCCGCCCAGGGCTTAAACAGGGTTGATATAGGAAAAAGTTTCGCTAATCTTAGTAAACTTTCCACCGGCGGAACATTCAACCCTGGTGATACAGTGGAAGTACGTGTAACCATTGCCGTTATAACGCAAGGAACTTTTACAACCATAGACAGTGTTCAGGTATTTGACCAGGTTCCTGCAAAAACAACTTACATAAACGGGAGCATGCGGATAGCCACTAACCAGGGCCTCACTTATAAAGGGCCATTCAGTGAGCCTGCAGATGCTGATGCCGGGCAAAACATTGCCGGTAACATCATAATCAACCTCGGCAGGGGTGCTAACGGGATAAAAGGAGGAAGAATAAGATCTGATTCAAGCAGGCCAAGCTTTTATAATTCGCATTGTATAATGATGGCTGTATACAGGGTAAGGATAAATGCAGCAACTGCGTATGGAGATACCATTTTTGTAAATGGAAGTGTGAGGTTTAAAAGAGTGGTTCCTTTACTAGGCTGGACCAACATTGCGTTTCCCAATTATAAGATTCTCGTTTTTAACAATAACGGTTACTGTGCCAACGGAAGTGATATAAGTGCAGCCTCAGATGCTAACGGAACATTTGGCAGTGGTAATTTACAAAACCGATCAGCTGCCCTTTTATTCGGAACCACTTATATCAAACAAAATGTTTCTACTAACTCTCCGCAGGATTACAATTATGCAATTGTAAACAACAGCAGCGCCAATGGTTCTACCAATCCAAATTCCACAATGCCGGAATCACCTGCATTGAACAGAGTTTTTGGTTTCTGGGATATAGGTGGGGATCATACAGGTGCAGTGATCAATAACCAGGGCAATCCACCCGTAGCGCCCGGAACAACCGCAGGATATTATGTAATGGTAAATGCAAGTTATAATACCAATATTGCTTACCAGGAAACCCTCACCAACCTGTGCCCGAATACTTATTATGAATTCAGTGCCTGGTATAGAAATTTATGCCCAAGATGTAGCTGCGATAGTATGGGAAGAGGAAGCGGATCTCCAGGATTTATTCCATTCACAGGTAATGATTCTTCAGGCGTAAGGCCCAACCTCAATTTTGAAATAGATGGCCTTGCTTATTATACAACAGGAGATATAAGATACAACCGCACCAGCCCCTGGATAAAATATGGATTTACATTTTTAACTAAGCCGGGACAAACCACAGCAAATTTTGCGATAAGAAATAATTCACCGGGAGGTGGTGGAAACGACTGGGCTATTGATGATATCAAAGTTGCACATTGCGGCCCTTCATTGATCATGAATTACAGTCCCTATGTTTTAGGATGCCGTGAAAATCCTTTTGTTGTTACCCTCATTGATACCGTGCGCAGCGTTTATAATAATTATACTTATTTTAAATGGCAGAGAAGCAATGTAGGGGGCACTATCTGGGCAGATATGACTGGCCCCGGCACCTCGGGTGTAGGGGTTCCTGTTCTTGTAAACGGATTGTATGAATACATAACTGCCCTTCCTCCCTTCCTGGGAATTTATGCAGACAGTGGCAGATATTTCAGGGTGATTGTTGCAACCACAGCCGCTAATTTAAGTAGTGTAACATGTGCATTTAATGATAACTCCTCTATTCTTTTAAAAGTTATAACGTGTGGAACCATATTAACGGTGAATGATATTTTATTGAAAGGGCAAAGTATTTCCGGGGGTGCATTGCTAACCTGGTCTGTTGTAAATGAGGAAAATATAATAAGCTATGAAATTGAAAAAAGTACAGATGGGAATATTTTTTCCAGAATAGATAGCATGCTTTCACAAAACAGATCATCCTATAGTTTTACCGACACTAAATTTGAAGAAAATAATTATTACAGGATCAAATTGTTACAGGCCGGAGGAGCATTCAGTTACAGCAGGATAATTCTGATAAGCAAAGACCTGGACTTTTCGATAAAAAGTATTGTAAATCCATTTAAAAACACTGTAAGGGCTACGATCATCGTACCTGGAAACGGCTCTGTTACTGTGAGTATAATAAACCACGCTGGCCAACTTATTAAAAGCATTAACCAACATGTTGAAAAAGGATACAATGAAATAATAACAGATCCCGGGATAATAAACAATGGAATGTATATTTTATCAATAGAGTTCAAAAATAAAATTCTCCGGAATAAACTCATCCGGATGAATTAAATTTTTACTTCTTCTAAATAAAAATGTGCTTGTTTAGGCAAGCACATTTATTTAGAAAAATTTCAATTATGTTATGGCAAGGGTAGATTAAATACCCCGTTAGTAAAAGTTTTCGTCATTGTTCCTGTTCCCATAGCGTCCCTCACTGTTCCACTAAAAGTTCCTATCACCCTCGTTGCTGTAATACTGGTAACAGTAACTGTAAAGGGATCGGGAGGAGATGTTTGTGTTAAAAAACCACGCGGAACCCAGCTATTACCGGCGTTGTCAATATATTCAACAATGAGTACGTATTGATTAGGAGCACTCCCTGAGTTGGTGTATGTACCTGCAGTAACAGCAGTACCTGGCCCAAGTGTTTGTTTGTCAATATTGATATTCAAAAATTCCGATGATGTATTAATGGAAACATATCCTTCCAACCCCAGATCACTTGGAAATGTATAATAAATTGCATCAGCAGTATCAGTAAAAGAAGTAGTTGCCGCACCATTTATACTGGCTGAATAGATACCTGGATTACCACCTCCACCACCGTTGATTGTTACTGAAAAAGTACAACTGGTTGCGCCATTAAAAGAGAATGTTGGAGTACCGGCAGCGGTAGGGGTTCCTGAACCAGTAAGCACCACAGACTGTGGGCCTGTAGCTGTAAAGGTTCCGGATCCGGAAAAACTTATTCCATTAACTACGGTTGTTGAAAGCGAATACGCGCCAACGGTAGTTACATTAACCTGAACTGTTACTGTATTGGAGGCATTAAGAGGAGTTCCAACAGTGTATGTGCCTGCTACGGTTGCCACTGTACAGTTACCGGGTGCACCACTTAAAGTAAAAGCAGCAGCGGGCGCCCCGCCTGTATATGTGATCGTAAAGGTACAGTTGCCACCTCCCCCATTAACTGTATGATTTATTACCCCGGCAGCAGTTGGTGTTCCTGAACCGGTGAGTGTTACCGTTTGAGGGCCTGTAAGTGTAAAAATTCCCAGTTTACTGAATGTAACGCCATTTGCGGCTGTGGTACTTATCGCATATCCGCCAACGGTAGTTACATTTACGTTGATCGTAACTGTGTTAGTTGCATTCAATGCGGTACCGGCACTATAAGTTCCGGCTGTAACAAAGCCAGTACACGTACTACCTGCTCCACCAAATGTATATACAGCAAGGCTGGGAGCATTGGATATGGTAACCGGGAAAGTACAGGAACCACTATTACCGGAAACTGTAAAATTAACAGTGCCGGCAGCGGTAGGAGTTCCGGTGGCATTAAGAGTTACGGTTTGCGGGCCGGTTATAGTAAAATCTCCGCTGGCTGAAAAAGAAATCCCATTCACGATCGGTGTAGTAAATGAATAAGAACCTGTGGTAGTAACATTTACATCGATGGTGGCCGTATTTCCCGGAAGCATTGGAACACTAACTGCATAAATACCACTAACATTTGCGCCGGTGCAGGTACTTCCGGTTCCACCTAAAGTATAAACTGCAGGAGGACCTACAGTTATAACTGGTATATCAATTATACAGGAACTAGAATCAAAAGTTATTGTAAAGGAATTGATGCCTGGATCTATGGGTTTACCGGAAGCAAATAACCTTATAGTATTCAAACCCGCTAAATCAAATGAACCACTTCCTGCAAATGAATAACCGTTGATAGTATCTGATTTGATATTGTATGATCCCGTTTGTGAGATATCAACCTGTAATTCTATATAATTGGTTGTGTTGAGTAATGAATCTTCCTTAAAGATTCCTCCTATTGAGGAAGGAAGACAAAAACCTGTTCCATCTTCTTTTAATGTACCAACTGAAAGGCCCTGTTCAAGGCTTAATTCTTTCTGGCAGGAGGATATGAAAAAAAAAGCTGTAAATGCTACAAGCAGGATTTTAATAACTTTCATTGTAATAGATTGGGTACTTTGTAAAGATAAGATTTTATGTAATCTGGGAGTCATCATCAACTCTGGCCTTTGTTTCTATTGTATGATGTTCAGTTGTTTCATTTCTTTTTTTAAAAAACTTTTTTTGAAATACCAGGATGGTGATCACTCCCGTACTGATAGACGCATCCGCTATATTAAAGATCGGCCGGAAAAATTCAAAATCTTCTCCGCCCCAGAAAGGGAACCACCCCGGGAAATGGCCTTTTAAAATAGGAAAATAAAGCATATCAACTACATTCCCGTGCAAAAAACCGGCATAACCATCGTTTGAAAATTTTGCGAGCCCGCTATATGAAACATAATCCTGAATTGCGGATTCATAAAGCATCCCTTTATCAAATAATAATCCGTAAAAACAAGAATCAATAAGGTTTCCTAGCGCACCTGCATATATCAATGCAGCACATATTATAAAACCTTTGTTATATTTTTCCCTTATGATCTTTCCAAGATACCAGGTACCGAATCCGACGGCACCCAACCTGAAAATGGTCAGAGCCATTTTTCCCCAATTGCCCCCGAATTTCCAGCCATAGGCCATGCCCGGGTTTTCAACAAAATACAACTGGAACCAATCTCCTGCTAAATGTGTGGAAGTATTTAAATGAAATTGTGTTTTTATATAAATCTTTAAAGCCTGATCAGCTATCAGCACTAATCCAACAATTATAAACAAATGCCTTTTTTTCATCCGGGTTTTTTAATGCCCGCAAAGATAAGGAATCTGTTCCCTGACATCGTTTCAATCGTATGCTTACCTTCTGTACCTGACTTAATAATTTTATTCAAAATAAATCCGTCTTACCCTTTCTGAAATACCAGTTAACATCTCATAAACAATTGTTTCTGCCAGGTGAGCAATGTTTGCCACTGGCAGATCTTCTCCAAACACAATAACGTCCTGGCCCTCTTCTGCAGCTATACCGGTAATATCGAGCATCGTCATATCCATGCATACATTACCCATTACTGGGGCAAGCTTTCCACCGATCAGCATTTTGCCTTTACCATTCCCTAATGATCTTGGATAACCGTCCGCATAACCAATACGCACAGTGGCAATCGAAGTTTCTTTTACAGCCATTCCTTTGCGGCTATATCCCACACTTTCCCCTTTCGCTATTGTTTTGATCTGTGAAATAGTTGTGCGAAGAGTGGCAACATTTTGTAATTGCTTCTGAATGGCAGGATTTGCATCAACACCATATAAACCAATTCCAAGCCTTACCATATCCATTTGTAAATTAGGGTGGCGGTGTATTGCAGAGGTATTTGCAATATGCCTGATAAAATCATAGCCTATGGCTTTTTCAATCGTATCAGCTGTTTTTTTAAAAATATGAGCCTGTTCATTTGTAAATTCATCATGCTCTTCGTTGTCACTCGATGCCAGGTGTGAAAAAACAGACCGGATATTCAGTTGAGTGGATTGTTTCAAAAGTCCGATAAGTTCAACGGCATCTGAACCTTCAAACCCAAGCCTGTGCATTCCTGTATCAAGCTTTATATGCACAGGATAATTTTCAATTTTCCTTTTTTTCAAAAAATCAACAAAGGCTTTTGTGATCCTGAAAGAGTAAAGTTCTGGCTCCAGATTATATGCTAATACATTCTCAAACCCGGCTTCTTCCGTGTTCATAACCATTATGGGTAAACGAATTCCGGCCCGCCTTAACTGAACTCCTTCATCTGCATAAGCAACAGCCAGGTATTCCACCGCGGCATGTTGCAAAAGGTTAGCTATCTCAAAACTGCCCGTACCATAGCTAAAAGCTTTTACCATTGCCATAAGTTTTACATTCTTTTGTAACAGGCTCCGGTAAAAACTCAGGTTGTGTCTTAGTGCTTTGAGATCTATCTCTAAAACGGTTTCATGTTTTTTTTCTTCGAATACATGGCTTATTCTTTCAAACTCAAATAAACGCGCACCTTTCAGAAGTATAGATTCATTATCAAATTTTAATAAAGGAAATTTTTCAAGAAACTCATTAGTTGAAGGGAAAAATAAAGTTTCATTAATTTCATCAAAGTAAGAGCCGTGTAAGGATATTTCCGGGCCTATGCCAATAAATTTTGTAATATTTTTCTGGCGTATTGACCTGGCTATTATTTTGTATAATTCTGATGAGGGTTTTCCGGTTTGCAACATATCGCTGAGGATAACTGTTTTGAAAAGGTGTTGCTGTTGCTGTAAAAGAAAATCAAGGGCAATGTGAAGAGAGTTTATATCAGAACTGTAACTATCATTGATAATCGAACAATTATTTATTCCTTGCTTTAATTCAAGCCGCATTTCCAGGGGCTTCAACTCTGATATCACCCCCTGAATTTTTAAATAATCATAACCCATTTCTAAAAGCAGGCAGGTACAGGTTAATGCATTGTGAACAGATGCTTCCTCATTAAAGGGTATGTTCAGATCAAAAGAATCCTTTCCATAAATACACTTTATATAGGTTTCAGTAATTGTTTTTCCCTGCCGCAATATCTGCAAGGTGCACCCCGGCATGGAACCCCAGGAAAAAAGAGTTAGTGAAGGATGCTCTTTTTTAAAAGCAACAATTTCATGATGCAAAGTTTTCTCATCAGCACAGTAGATCAATACCTTGCTGTTTTTGAAAAGTGTAAGTTTTTCATTTATTTTTTGTTCAAAACCTGTAAAACCCGAAGCGTGTGCATCTCCTGCAAAAGTAAAAATGCCTACATCCGGTTTTATAATTCTTTCAAGCAGTTCCATTTCCCCGGGTTGTGAAATGCCGGCTTCAATAATTGCAAGTTCATGGATATCACTCATCTGCCAGACACTCAAGGGAACCCCCACCTGGGAGTTAAAAGATTTAGGGCTTCTCAGTACATTAATTTTCTGTTGCAGAATATTATACAGCCATTCTTTTATAATTGTTTTGCCATTACTTCCTGTTATTCCAACAACAGGATAATTGAATTTTTTCCTGTGAAAAGATGTGACCTGTTGCAGTGCAGAAAGTACATCAGTTACTAAAAGAATATTTGCTTCCGGAAATTTTTCAAGTTCATGATCAGTAAGAGGTTTGCTGGTAACAAAAGAACGGACTCCTTTTTCATACAGGGGCAGCAGGAACTGGTCTGCATTTTTATTTTTACTGCTTATAGAAAAGAAAACAGTGGATTCAGGATAAATAAGTTTTCTGCTGTCTGTTAATAAATAATGCAGATGGGGATCAGCGATGTGGCGCAGCGGCACAATCCCTAAAATTTCTGCAAAGGAAGAAAAAGTATAATCGTGCATTATAACTTATTTATCATCCTGGCGGGGAAGAGATCCAATCGCATCCTTCTTTTCTTTTTCAATTATTTCTTCATCAGTTAAAACAATTGCAGGTTCATTTTTATAAATAGAATACAAAATTGATCCGCCGATACAAACCACTATCATAAGCAGGGAACCCCACACCGGAATATGTGGTATCCATTTTTCTGCGATCATTTTTGCGCCTATAAAAACAAGTACAATAGCGATACCCTGCTGGAGATAACTGAATTTTTCTGCTGCTCCCCTTAACAGGAAAAAAAGACTTCTTAAACCTAATACTGCAAAAATATTGGAAGAGTAAATAAGAAGTTTATCCTTAGGGTCAGGTATAATTGAAAACACTGCGGGAATAGAATCAATTGCAAATACAATATCTATAAGACCCAGCATGATCACTACCATAGAAAGTTTGGTGAGATATGTTTTATTATTGATCTTCTTAAAAAATTTTCCATTTGGTTCCTCATTGGTAGTTCGCAGAAATTTTTTCATCAGCCTGAATGCCCAGTTCTCTTCAGGATTAAATTCTTTTTCTTCATTTGAAGTAAACATTTTCACTCCTGTAAAAACCAGGAAAACACCAAATACATACATGATCCAGTCGAACCGCGCAACTAATTCACTTCCCAGAGCGATAAAAACAATCCTGAATATGATCGCCATTAAAATACCGAGCAATAATACACGGGAATAACTGGATGATTTTACTTTGAAAAATGAGAATATGATGATAAATACAAAAATATTATCAATGGAAAGTGACCATTCAAGCAGGTAGGCAGATATATATTTAACTGCATCTTCTTTACCATGCACATACCAAATGAAAATGCAAAAGATAGAGGATAACATCACCCAAAAAACAGTTTGTATCAATGCCGCTTTAGTGGTTATTACAGCATTTTTTTTACTGAGTAATCCCAGGTCAAGAATAAGTGCCAAAACAATAACTGCACTGAAAATAATATATATAAGTTGGGTGTTCATAATTGTAAAACTTAAACGCTATATTTTTTGCGTCTATACCATTGAAAAATTATTGCAAACAAAATTACTGCAATTACCGGCACTGCAATATTTATTAACTGCCACATGGTTCTCTGTTCATTTACTTTTCGGGTATCCAGCAACCGAATTACATAATCTTTTGATTTGGCCTCGCTGAGGTCATTCTCATTTATCAGGTATTCGAGGCTGTTCTGTAAAAAATCCTTATTCGCAAAAGGTATTTCACGCTGTTCTCCGTAAGTGAATGGGTTCATTCCCATTGGTATCGGTTGATTTTTTAAAACGGAATTGAGAACAATGTCTCCATCAGCAACTATGATCATTTTATTTTCATTGATGTTAGCCGGGAGAAAAGTGGAACCATACCGCAAAAGTGAATCATTCATTGCCTTTGAGAGCCTGTTGGCATATAAAGATTGGAATTTTCCTTCCAGTAATACCGCCACCGGAACATCCGCTTTTTTAAATTTTTCATCTTCAGGCGCCATTACATTTTCCCGCGCACTTATCAGGGCAGGGGTGGCGATCGTTCTTGAATTGGGTGAGGAACTCAGGAGAATGGTTTTCTTTATTCCTTCCGCCTCTACCAAGTCTATTGAATTCACAAATCTGCCGGCAATAAATCCCAGGTTCTTGTTTACAGGATGATTGGATTTAGATTCCAGTACCGGGAAATAGTTCCAGGGCAAAAATTCATACTGTCCATTTCCATTAATGTCAAATGGCAAAAAATCACATTGCAGATCCATCAACAGATCAGGATTAATTCTTGCACCGTATCTGAATAAAAGATCCTGTAAGTTTAAAGTACGATCATAAGCCACTACTTCATTGTTCAATCGAAAGCTATCCATCTCGGCATTCAACCTGTCAATAAATAATAAAAGTTTGCCCCCGTTCATAACATATTGGTCGAGCTTTAATTTTGCTTCATCACTAAAAGGAACGGATGGCTTTACGATTACTAACACTTTAAATTCTGCCGGAACAACAGGCTGTGTGTTGGGATTAAAAGTAAATAACCTGTAATCTACATTAAGCAGGTTTTCAATAAGATCATAAGTAATGTACTGTCCCGGAAGCGGTTGTCCGTTGCCGGTAGCATATCCAATCACCGGTTTTTCTGTCTGCGAAAGTTTTGAGATGGCATACACAAGATTGTACTCCAGCATTGCTTCCGCACTATTCAGTTCCTGGTTATTAATTAATCTTGTTTTTCCTTTATACAAGGTAACGGGCAATGTATGCCCTTTATAATGAACAAGGGCTACAGGGTATACAAATTGTTGCTGCTGGCCTTGTTTTAATTGCGAGGTAAGATTTATTGGATAAAGGCCCAGGGCAGAAAGAGTATCACCATAGGATACATTGCTTCCTTCCATTTGATCTTCTGGAGAAATAAAATTGTATTGAACCTTATTCCCTGCCACTTCTTTAAATTCCTGCAATATATCGGTAGCAGAAGAAGCCAGTTTCCTGAATCCGCTGGGATAGTTCCCTTTCAGAAATACATCTATAATTACCGGCTCTTCCAGGTTACGGAGTAACTTTTTTGTAGGGCCACTTAAGGTAAATCTTTTTTCATTTGTAAGATCAATACGCGTATGCCAAATGGATGCTGCCCAATTTAATACAATAAACAAAATGCCTGTTGCCAGGATAATCGCTTTGTTATTACCTGCTTTTTTTAATAGGTTCATTATTTTTTATCCAGGTTTTTAACTGTTACTAATAATGAAAACAAAATGACACTTAAGAAATAGATGATATCTCTAGTATCTACCACTCCCCGGCTGATGCTGCGGTAATGAAAATCTATTCCCAGCATTTCGATATAGTAATCAGCATTTCCCCTGAAAACATTTAATTTACTTAGGGCAGAAAATCCAAAATATAAAATCAGGCAGGCAAAGGCGCTTATTAAAAAAGCAACAACAGCATTTGAAGTAAAACTACTGCAACAAAGGCTTATAGCTGCAAAAAGCGACGCTAGCAGAAAAAGACCCAGATAGCTTCCCATAATTCCACCCGAATCAATATTACCGGAGGTACTAAGTGAACGTATGGTATATATGTAAAGAAAAGTGGGTATTATAACAAATACAATCACAATGAGAATGGCAACATACTTACCAGTTACGATCTGCCACGAAGAAAGAGGGCGGGTTTTTAAGATCTCAAAAGTTCCTGCTTTAAATTCATCTGATAAGGAGCGCATACTGATTGCCGGTACCAGGAAAAGCAGAACCCAGGGTGCCAGTGAGAAAAAAGCATCTAATGTAGCATATCCACTATCCAGCAAACTGCTATCTGTGAGAATAAAAAGAAAAACACCATTGATCAAAAGAAATAATATGATGGCAATATAGCCTGTAAGGTTGCTGAAAAACTGCTTTAATTCCTTCTTACAAATGCTCCACATGTAGTATAAAATTGCTGCAATTTACTTATAAACCTATTAATTCATCCCGGTATGTTAAGATTCTAAAAAAACTAACGGGCAAGCAGCTATATTAATTACAGCATTGTCTTTTTATTATAAGTTTATTTATTTGTTTTTGTTTTTAAGCAATCGTAGTTTTTAAGTTCAATTGATTAAGTTGTTTACCAAAACCAATTCCATCCCCTGTACATTACGGGGGATTTTTTTATTTGCCTTCACCCTATTCTTTTAAAAGTGATTGAGTGAATTATGTTAAAAAAAGATTAATTTAAGTTCTCTTTATTTATAACGTAAAACACCAATTATGAAAAAAATCCTTACAGCCTGGGCTGGTTGTGTTATTCTGGTATTTGGATGTACCAAAAGTTCTGTTACTGAAGAAGAAATTATTGATCCTGAAACCACATCAGGGATTTCTGCACATAAATGTGCAAGCCAGGAGGTATTGGAACAACAATTAAAAGAAGATCCGGCACTGGCTGAAAGGATGAGAAAAATTGAATCTGTCATAGATTATTATGAAAGCAACCCCACAGCAGGCCGGCTGATCAATGGTTATGTAGAGATACCTGTTGTAGTAAATGTTCTTTATAAAACAGCAGCGGAAAATATTTCTGCTACCCAGATACAAACACAGATCGATGTTTTAAATCAGGATTTTGCTGCTACCAATTCTGATTACAATAATACCCCTGCTACTTTTCAAAGTGTACGTGCAGGAGATACAAAGATCAAGTTTGTTTTAAGCAGTACAGTAAGAAAATCAACTAATAAAAAAAGCTGGGGAACCAATGATGCGATGAAAAAAAGTTCTACCGGGGGGATCGATCCTACAAATCCTACTACATCTTTAAACATTTGGTCGTGCAATATGGGCGGAGGTATCCTGGGATATGCGCAATTTCCGGGCGGCAGTGCTGCTACTGACGGAGTGGTAATCGATAATAATGCTTTTGGAAATACGGGAACTGCTGCTGCTCCTTATGGAAAGGGAAGAACAGCAACCCATGAAGTAGGCCACTGGCTTAATCTTCGTCATATCTGGGGAGATGCTACCTGCGGAAATGATCTTGTTAATGATACCCCTGTAGCACAATCTTCTAATGGAGGTTGTCCTGCATTTCCATCCTATGGCAGCTGCTCTTCCACAGTGCCTATGATGACTATGAATTATATGGATTATACGTATGATGCTTGTATGTATATGTTCACTTCCGGACAAAATACAAGAATGCAGGCAACCTTTGCAGTTGGCGGAGGCCGCTATAGTTTTGCACAACCTTAAACAAATTTATTTTTTAATAAAAAGCAGAGAATTTTTTCTCTGCTTTTTTTTGTTTAAGTGTTTCTGTGATGTTTTCCTCTGTGAACTTTGTGGTGCATTACCTTTGTGAACTTTGTGGTTAACTTTTACCACAAAGGGCACCAAGTTTTCATTAAGGCCACAGAGAAATAGTTTATTTTAAAACTATGTTCTTTTGTAATGCATTTCCTCTGAGAACTTTGTGGTGCATTTCCTTTGTGAACTTTGTGGTTAATTTTTACCACAAAGGGCACTAAGTTTTTCACTAAGGGCACAGAGAAATATTTTTTTTTAAAACTGTGTTCTTTTGTAATGCATTTCCTCTGAGAACTTTGTGGTGCATTTCCTTTGTGAACTTTGTGGTTAACTTTTACCACAAAGGGCACCAAGTTTTCACTAAGGCCACAGAGAAATTATAACTGATATAATAAATGAAGTAAAGCGTACAATTGTTTAAACCGATTTTAAAATTTCGGGCAGCGGACGCCCTCGCTGCTGCTGTTATAACGGTCAAGATATTTTTGATAAGCAATACCAATTTCAAATCCTCCCCTGCCCTGGCTTGCTGATTTCAATGAAGAGATATTTACATCGTAACTAACGGAAAGGGATAGGGGTTTAATATCCAGTTTACAAACAGGAATAAGAGCATCTTTCCACCGGATAAAAGCTCCCACATGCAGCTGATATTTTGGATCATCCATTTCATCTACTTTCCATGTATACAATGCACCCCCAATCGTTTCTGTATAACTCCCCTGTTTTGAATAATCTCCATGCAGGGTGAAATAACCATAATCATTGATCCCCATCCTCACCCCAACCGAACCTACCCACTTTGGAGTCATTTCATTTTGAGCACTGTAAAATGATATCCTGGGAGTTTTATTAAAATGGTGGTAGGCAAGCCCCACGAAAAAATTATTGTCTTCATTTTCTCCTACCTGTGAATTAAAACTCATTCCCACACTTCCATCAAAATAAGAATAATTATTTTTCAGAAAATTTTCGCCATCACCTAGCCCGGGATTGTAGCCGGTACCATCGAACTGATTGTTTGTGGTTATCCTGCTTCTGTCAATCCTGCGTTGTACCCATCCCGCCATAAAGCCGAGTGACACATACATATTCCTGTCTGAGCGCAATGATTTGTGATAATTTATCACGGGGAGTAAATGAGTGGAGGTCATTGCAATTGTTCCGGCCTTATCATATAGCACTTGCCCTCCCAATGTAAGAAAATCATCTTTTTGCCCGATAGGTAGCCGGTATTCGCCATTCAGGGAACCTGTCTGATAGGGAACTGTAACACTGTTCCATTGAGTTCGATATACGGATTGAAAACGAATATCACCGGAAAATATTCCCGCTAATGCCGGGTTACGCAGCAAGGGTGCTTCAAAAAATTGTGAAAAATGAATGTCCTGGGTATAAGTATTAGATATAAAGAAGTTACAAACAATAACACCTAACAAACGTATGCGAAGAACATACCTGGCCGGAAGGTTTGTAAAATATTTCAATTTTCAAAAGGGGTTGATAATATATCAGATAGAAATTACAGCTTTTTCCAGGAAAAAGCAGACAATAAATTAGAAATTATACCGCAAAACTTTCTCCGCAACCGCAACTTCTGCTGGCGTTGGGATTATTAAAATAAAATCCTTTTCCATTAAGCCCATCACTGAATTCCAGTTCAGTATTAACCAGGTATAAAAAACTTTTAAGGTCGGTGACTATTTTCATTCCTTTATCTTCAAACACCTGGTCCATCGGTTTTACCTCATTATCAAAATCAAGTTTATAACTCAAGCCGCTACATCCGCCCCCAACCACACCTACCCTGAGAAAATAGGCTGGATCATTAGAAACACCTGCATCACTCATTAACTGGTGAACTTTTGCTTTTGCCTTATCGCTGATGTAAATACTATTTTCGGTAGCAACCACTTTTATAATATTTTAAATTTTGAATTTTTGAATTTTAAATCAAGTTTATTTAAAATTTCTAATCAAAAATTACTACTGTCCGGTAAAAATTATACTCTTCTTTAAAACACAATACCAGAGC
>JBBJMM010000021.1:0-60572 GCA_037720515.1 Ferruginibacter sp. | reverse complement strand
TGATTTGCTTTCAATCTTAGTTCTTTCTATTTTTGATAACAACCTGTGTTGAAACTCCGGGCGACATCCATCAGTTGTGATTTGCTTTCAATCTTAGTTCTTTCTATTTTTGATAACAACTGATTGGAGAGGATGCAATTACCCAGGCAAGTTGTGATTTGCTTTCAATCTTAGTTCTTTCTATTTTTGATAACAACAATTCCAGCCTTCACATTTAGTTCACCATAGTTGTGATTTGCTTTCAATCTTAGTTCTTTCTATTTTTGATAACAACAGCTTAGGGCTAAACTCAATGGCAGCAGGCAATTAGAAAGAAAATAGAAAGAAAAAAATGAATTAAAAGTCCGCCGGCATGGTAACCCGGGGGCTTTTTCTTGATCCTAAAACAGTTCTAACTGTTGAGGAATGTCGGCATGTTCGGCTATTTTCTGGCCATGAAATATCTCCATCATGCCAAATTGCTTGTCGGTAATGGTCATAATTCCGATCTTTCCTTTTTCTGGCAATATCTTTTTTACCCTGGCCACATGCACCTCTGCATTTTCCATACTGGCGCTATGGCGCAGGTACAGGCTAAACTGGAACATGGCAAAGCCGTCAGCCAGTATTTTCTTTCTGAAATCGCCGGCTATTTTCCGTTCCCTTTTGGTTTCAGTTGGCAGGTCATAAAATACAAATACCCACATAATTCGGTATGCATTTAAGCGTTCACTCTTCATGGCATTTCGGGCAGTAACAGTTTGCGTTGCTCCCCGGCATAACACCTCGATAAGGAAACTGCTGTCCGTTGCATGGCTACCATAAGGGGGCTCTTGTCGCCACCCATTATCACATCCAGCGTTGGTATCTTTAGTAGTTCTACTTTCAGTTCCTGTGTAAGGGTTTCTACTACCGATGTTTTATCTATAATACTTCTTACTACCATATCTACATACGGCCTGTATGGTTCCATCATATCATCTGCCAGGCAATATGCATTATAGCGATTACGATGAAATATGCCAAGCGTGGGCAACATGCCTGCACCTACAATTGCCCTTGCCATTCCTGCCCTTAAAATAGCGTAGCCATAATTCAATAAATTATTCGGTGGCACACCGTCTCTTTTCCGGAAAAAATTCCATGCCGGGGGAAACAGGTTTTGCCAGTAATGTACTGCAGCAATGGCTTCATTATTATCAGCATCGCCACTTTTTACACAATCTGCAAGATTTTTTAAAAGCAGGTATTTGCGATCCCATTTTTTAAGCACTGCCGCCTGGTTGCTTATCTTGGCTTTTACGGTTTGCTGCCACAACTGTTTCTTAAGAGGTTCTGTAGCTTCTACCTGTGCCCTGAAGCGTTCGCTTTGAAGTGTATTGGTTTCTAATGGCATCAGCAGGCCTGTGGGGTGGCGTGTTTCGTTACAAGTTATTACGGCTACATTGTTGCTTACCAGTTTATCAAGTAAATAATGTGTAAGGCTTATTTGCTGGTGTTCCAATACCAGCATACCCAGGTCTTCAACCGGTACTGTTTTGTCAGGCATGTCTTCCATGCCTTTAATATGGCTATAGCTTACTACCATCTGCCCGTTGCTGAATTTGAGGAAGCATGCGTTTTCTATGCAGATGGTGCGTTTGATCATTTATTTTTTTTTATATCCATATAATATTGCCATCATTATTCATTTTAAAATCATGATTCTCAATAAGGCAATTAAAATTGTCAGATGATAGTTTTAATCTTGGTTGGTATTTATCGGGATTAAATAAAGTTTCGCCATCACCTAATTCACCATCGGGTCTTGCTTCTAAATGATGCTGAAGGTAGTTATAGTCACAACCTTGATTGTTAAACTTGTAAATATGGTATAGCCTACTTTTTATTTGTTGTATTGTTAATGTGTTTAATTCATCTGCCGATTTATTCCACATTATTACTTTGAAGCCTACTTTTATTATTACCTTAATTTCTATTGATGTTGAATTTTTACCAATTCCTTTAATTACTGATTTATAAGCTTTATCAGCTTTAAGTTTTTCTACATCTGAAATTCCTAATTCAGAAAATTCAAATAAACTGATGATTCTGTAGGCTCTGATAATATTGTTTTTAGGGTTCATTCCCTCATATAAAATATTTAGATAATTACCGCCAGGTGTATTTCTTGCAATGTATTGTTGCTTGTGTATATGCTTAGATTTAAAAATATGGTTTTTGAAATAAAGGGCTTTAGAAGGAGTCAATGATTTGACTTTACATCTTACATGTCTAATTTTCTTATTGTTAAAATCAACAACTTCTGTAATTTTTTTTCCGCTACTAAGCTGATTTTGTATATGATTTTTTAGTGGAACATCTATTATGTCATCAATCTTAGCATTTTCAATCTCATTTTTTTTTACAAGCCAAATTTCATCTTTCCCATCTTTTTGCTTTGATATAAAACTGCCATTCTCTTTTTTTGCATAGCCTTCTTCGTTTCTTTCAACTGGTTTAATAGCACCAAAATATGTGACATCATGTAGTTGCCCTCTTATACTATCTCCTTGCATAATTAGTGGAACATTTTCTCCAGCTTCATTTTTATAGAATTCAATTTTCCCCCGCTTTCTTACTTTCTTTTTTGTTTCAGATAAAGTTTGGTCTTTAGTAACATGGTTAATCAAAACATTTTCTTCAATCTTTAAAACGTGTACTGCCTCAAATTCTGGATAAGGCTTTTCCTGATACTTCCTTCCATTTTCTTTTGCAGAATAGTATTTCTTCAAAATATCTTCTCTCTTCGCAGAGCCTGGAATAAGTGTAAGAACTGCTGCGTCTTTTGCATGGTGGCTATGTTTGCTTCTGTCTTTCTTTTCATCACCCATTATGCCAAAGATATTTCTAAACTCTGCAGTGACACTTCCTTTTTGAACATCTACTTTATTAAATAAAGATTTTAAATAAGCCCTTGCATATTTAGAGATAATTTGAGTATCTACCAACTGGCTATTTTTCCACCATTTTGGCATTTCTGTAAGGGTGAATGTTTGTACTTTCTTATTCCAATAATCATAAATTGCAATAAATGCCTTTTTTTTACCAGTTCATTTTTGTATTCAATATTGCCAGACCTGATAGCTTTTTTTGTGTCTATTTTATTTTTTTCAATTTTATCTTTTAATAATTCTGCCTTAGTTATCCATTTACCAATTCTAGGTGTTAGCGCCTGGTAACCATTCATATCTACTTTATAATTAATTAATTGAGCTGGCATTTTATTTTTCTTGATGCTTCTGTTGTATTCAGCATCACAAATTGTAAGATTAGCTAAAGAGTTATCAAATGATTGGCTCAATGGTAAAGTGTGTTCGAAATCATAAGAAGTTCCATCAAATAAATCAGTAAGGCGAATGATTTTGCCAGTGTATAAACATTGACAACCTTGTTCTTTCCAAAGTCGGTATTTATCTATATCTTCTTTTAATACTTTAATCGCTTTGTAAATTTCTTCTCCATTATCCAATTGTTCCCACCATAAACGTACCTTATTAATATTATCAGCGTTGTTTTCATTGATGTTTGGATATTTCTCTTTTGCAACCCCAATAATAGCTTTTGCAAATTCTTTATTTTCATCTTCCCTGTATCGCTGATAGGTTTGGATCGCCCATCGCTTATTGGCATCATTTAACTCTCTCGCCATTTCAACAATAATTTTCGTCTCGATATCAATTTTACCAACTTCTAAAAGATAATTGACCAGTTTACGTAGCTCATACATGGTACGCATTGCCATCGGGTTTTTCCATCCTTTGCTCGGGGGATTCGGGTCTTCTAACCTATTATTTTTAGCCTTTGGGTAAATTTCGATGTCGGAAGGATGATATAATTTTTTTAATCCTTCATCAGTGGCACTAAAATTTGTTTTTAAGGTTTGTTTAATTGCCTCATCTAACCTGGGTAATTTATAATAATCAATTTCAGGATTCTTATTTATGCCGGCAGATGCCTTTTCTTCTTTTAATTGTTTGCCAGACAAAAAGGTCAAATACTTGTCTAATATAAATTCAGAATATTCTTTCTTCTCCTTGTCTGACTTTTCTTCCCAGTTGCTTTCGCCAAAATATTTGATTAAAGTATTTGCAATCTCTGTTTTGTAAAAATTCATTTCTTCCACAGTACCATTAAATCCCTTTGCCCTGTTTGTAGTAGCTTCTGCAAAACATGCCTGAATTAAACCATTGACTATATTTAGCATTTCTTTAGTGCCATGAATGCTCTTGATAGTTTTAGATATAGTTTTAGTTATGTTTTGTTTGTTTAGGTTAAAATTTTCTTTACCTAAAACAGCACTGAGGTTAGCGAATGAAACAGCATCAGAATAAATAAAACCCTCCTGTAAAAAAGGCATTATTTTAGTAATTGCAGTTTTACTTAAGGAACCATAACCCTGGCTAACAGAAATGTCTATAAAGCTGGTTGTTTTTTCTTCGTCCCATCCTAAAACTGATTTGCAAAAATTAACAAGTCCTTCTTCATCGTCTTTCGTTTGTAAATAATCAAAAAGCAAATGCCAAATTTCTTCAAAATTCAGTTGTTTTTCTTTTACAAATTCTCCATTATATTTCGTTTGATAATTTAAATTCAAACCCTGCCAGTTAATTCCAAACTTATCTTCGTCAGCAATAAATTTATCCTTCCAGTCACTATTAAATACATTCATCAATCCAGCAATAACGGGGCATGTCGTAACTGTTGGGTTTGACTTTAATTCTAACGAACCTTTAAAATACTTAGCATAATTAAATTCATATTTTCCCTGCTTCGAAAATCTATCAACTATTTCTTTAAACTCAAAATTATCTCTTTGATTTATTTTGCCTTTGTTTACCCCTTTTTCAAATGATTTAAAAAACAATTCAGAAAATATTCTTTTCCTTAAATCCATAGGAATTTGCTCAAAGTTTTTTTTGCCTGCTGTTTCTCTCCATTGAATATTGTTGATGTAAGAAATTGCCCTGAATTCTTCGTATGCTGGATGGCTTATGGGAATACGGGTTTTACCTTTTTCTAAAGTACACTTTCCAACAAACCCTTTTTGTGTCCTTAGCGGACGTACAAAATATAGAGCCTTATGAATCCTTTCTGCCAAGTCATCTGAAATATTTTGCTTTTTGCAAATGGCAAAAAATTCTTCCTCATTTAATCCTCTTTGTATTACGGCATTATTTCTTATTCTTTCTCTTCTTAATTCAGGATTAGGGTCTTTGCCCGATTGTATGTATAAATAAATTTGTGATGGCTTCCATTCAACTTTTTCTGGATAAGTTTCTTTAAACTTCTGAAACAATTCATTATTTGCGTAAGATGTTACCCCACTTTTTCTACTGGTTTTAAACCCTCTTCTTTGAACTAAGTGATAAAATGCTCTGCCAATTTTATACAAATTAAATTCTATATTTTCTTTATTGTCCTCTAATAATGCAGCTCGTAAAAAATATGTGTTTGTATAAGCTGGTTTTAGTTTGATATCAGCATCAACTGATTTTCCAATTCTTTTAAAATCCATTGCCAACCATGCTGAAAAGTCTGGAGAGGTAGGATATAATCTTCCTTTGTTTTTACCATCCTGCCAGTTTCCAATGCTCCAAAGTCTTAATTCTTCTAAGCTTATTGGACACATGCCATTCTCAGACAATATTTTTAGTGTGGCCCATTTTCTATATCGTTTAGCATTATATAATCTTCGCTTACTTCTATTCGCCCTTCTCTCTGCAGCTAAAGAAAATTCGCCACTTTTACCCTCACCAACTCCTTTCTTAAATATTACAACTCCATAATCAATTATCTGGTCCTCGGTCTCATTATCAAAATCCCTTATTGCCCAACCAATTGAGTTTGTTCCTAAGTCTAAGCCTAAAATATTTGCCATAATATTTTCTTTTTTAAATTTATTACCTAATTTTACCTTGCAAATCACAACAAGGCTATAAGCCGAAGATTTTCTTAAGCATCGCAATTCAATGTGATGCTTTTTTCTTTTAAATTAAACCCTTTTGGAAATTCATTTATCCAATATAACAATTCCGCTAATTAAAGTTGCTTTTACTTCTCCATACATTGGCTGGTCTTTCCAGCTTCGCCTTTCCCCTGCCTGCTCTTCCCTGCAGTCAGTTTAAGGTAATTCCAAATAGATTTTAGTAGAAAAATATAGGTTTAAATTAAAAATATTATTAATGATAAACGAAACTGCGAACAGAGAAGTTAAGCCCCTCATGGCCGATGGTACTGTCCCCACAGTATTGTGGGGAGGAGAGTAGGTAGCTGCCATATTCATTTAAAAAAGCCATTCATGAAACTAATAGATTTTTTATTTTCACGCAAGTTTTAATTTCACGCAAAGACGCCAGAAAAAATAATACGCGAAGATTTGAAAAACTTTTCACTTTCTATTCTTTGCGGCTTTCATTTCTTTGCGGCTTTGCGTGAAAAATTTACCAACAGTCTTTTAATTTAGTATTAGCTGAAGTTTATACTTCGCTTTCTTTATTTTGTACTTTTAAGCATGGCAAATAATGATGATCTTTTTTATTCGAGGATTTCGGTAAATAATATTTCCCTTAGTGATCTTTTTATGAATGAAAACCTTTTTTCTAATATACCAGATAGCTGGCATGTTATTATAACAGATGTGAAAGATTCGACTGACGCCGTAAAAAAGGGACTTCATGAAACCATCAACCTGGTAGCAACTGGCAGCATCGTTGCAGTTATGAACATTGTATACAATGCCAATCTTACTATTCCCTTCTTTTTTGGTGGAGACGGCGCTACTTTTATTATTCCCGAATTTTTACTTAAGCCTGCTTTAAAAGCTTTATTTCTGCATAGAAAAAATACACTCTCAGAATTTAACCTTGATCTCAGGGTTGGTCATGTTACTGTATCTGAAATTTATGAAAATAAGAAAGACCTTAAAATCAGTAAACTCAAAACTTCCGTTCAGTTTGAAATCCCTGTTCTGTTGGGTGATGGTTTAATGTATGCTGAAAAAAAAATTAAGGGAAAGGATTATAAATTTGGAATGATGACAGATAATGAGGAAGAGTTAAATATGGATGGTATGCAGTGCCGCTGGGATAAAATTAAACCACCCGAAAATTATTCTGAAGTGGTTAGCTTGCTGGTAATAGCACGTGAAAATGTTAGTCCTGCCTTAGCTTTTAAAAAAGTAATGGACTCTATTGAAAAAATCTATGGCACACCACAGAAACGAACCCCCATTAGTGTTGGCAAATTAAAACTCAAAGCCACCCTGGCTAAAATAAGTCATGAAATGCGAGCGCGTATGCAAGGTTACCGGGCTTTTTACCTTTTAATCAACTGGATAAAAACTTCGCTGGGTTTTTTTTATTTCAAAACAAAAAAAGGTAAAATGTATTTGGCTTCTTTAGTTGATATGTCAGATATCCTCGTTATAGATGGCAGAATAAATACTGTAATATCAGGCAACGCGCGCCAAAGAGAACTTTTAGTTATTGCTTTGAACAAAATAGAAAAAGTTGGCGAAATAATTTATGGCCTGCATGTGAGTAAAGAATCAGTCATGTCTTGCTATGTTCGAAACATGGATGACAGGCATATTCATTTTGTTGATGGTGCAGAAGGTGGATATACAAATGCTGCCGGCATGATAAAACAAAAAATGCAGCAGTATGGCCTTTAGCAGAAAGTTGAATAAGCTTAATTTGAATGTGAAGACTATTTAACCGTTTCATATTTTATATCATCAATCAATACTGCAAAATGTGGAAAACTGAGAGCTAAAATATTAATAGAATACCAATAATAACTCTTATCCTAACCGGTTACAACAGGCCAACCCTTAATCCACTGTTCCGTAATACACTCCGCCTGTAATATTAATTATAGAATTACCACTACCTCCTGTTATAGCCTTACCTCCTGCCCCGCCGTTGACGGCATTACCATTTTGCCCTGCCTGGCCCCTGTTCCCGCCATTACCGCCATTTGCACCACCACCTGTACCAGCACCACCCACTCCTCCTACATATGCACTACCTGCAGATCCGGGTGCACCTTGAATGCTGGGCACACAAACGCAATTGCCAAATGAACAGCTACTCACAATGATTCCACCTCCTGCGCCACCCCCGCCGCCTGAGATACCTGCACCACCACCACCGCCACCGCCATAACTATTAGTATTATTATTACTTACACCGCCGCCACCACCACCCCCGCCTACAACCCCGTAATTATTTACCGTTATAATAATGCCGGATTTAGTGGCTATGGCACTGCCACCTGGCTTGGCGGGTATTGGAGGAACAAAAAAAACCTGACATGTGCCACTGCCAGGTTGAATCATACCAGACCCACCGGTACCACCTCCTCCCTGTATAATTCCACCATTATTATTTATAATTATACTTGCATTGAAAGGCATTGTACTGAAATTTAATGCCGTATCACCTGGTCCGCAGCCACTGATATAAACATCCTCAGATAGGTTTATTATATATTTATTTGATGGTCTGTATTTTGCATAAACTTCGTAAAAATCGAGCTTACAAACATCTTGGGTAATATTTATCACAATAGTTTTGCAGTCATCACAGTAACAATTCCATACCACATTTACTGAATCATATACATTGAGGCACCTTTCATCTACATTAAAAACATGTAACCCGTTGGGTGGATTTGTAATGGCATTTCGCTGCGCTGTAGTTAAGCGTGGGAACAAAATACCCTTACTTGTAGATTGAATGTCGAGCACTGCTTTTGTATTAGGAGTTGTAGTTCCAATACCAACATTCTGTGAATAAGAAATTTGAATTACAAAAAAAGTAAGCAACAGAAATATGATATTTTTCATAAGTTTTGTTTTTGTTTATAAGCTTCTAAATACATAGTGTATCCACGGGAAGATAATTAAATTTATTAATTTTATAATATGATTTTTATTCTTTCGTGATCTTCAGAATTAAAAGATCTTTCTACTGCCTTCTTTTTTTACCATTCATAATTCTTCAGCTGTAGAAATCCGGTAATTTCACTGTTTAGTCGCATTTAAATTTCAAAAATCATTGATTTTATATTGGATAATACTTCCAAGAAGTAAATTTATGTAGTGCCCTAACCTATAATTAAAACCGTTTTTTACCAACTATTCCAATAGGATTACTCTAAAATTTATGAACAGGTTATAAAAAAATAAGGCAAATTGTAGAAAAGTTAGGCAAAGAATTTTATATGAAAATCAAGTCAGATAACAAGCATATTGCCTGGATATTAATTATCATTAATTTAATTTTTCAATATTTTTTGGTTGGAAAATATATTACTGATGATGCCATTTCTGCATTACACCCTATTAATGCCGATGCCCTGGAATATATAAATGCTTCAGAAGCCTGGTTAAAAACCAATGACTTTGTATCTGTCTTTAGAACCGGATGGAGATTACCCGGTTACCCCTTCTTAATTTTATGTTGCTATAAAATGGGGAGTTTTATCAACTTGTCGCCTATACTACTTGTCAAGATCTTTCAATTATTATTATCATCCCTTATTCCTTATTTTTCCTACAAATCAATTTTTAATTTTTCATCTTCACATTTTGCGGCCTTGGTGGGTGGACTTATCGTTTGTATTTATTATCCTTTTTATTATTATACACCTTCAGTAGGAGCAGAATCACTTAGTTTATTTTTAATCTCCCTCTTATTTTATCAAACTTCAAAATTTGAAAAACAAGACGTAAGCATAAAAAATCTTTTATTCATTGCAATGTTAATTGCAATACTTACCTATTTAAAACCCAATCACATTTTATTTTCTATACCTGTAGTTATTCTTTTAATTAAAAAACAACAACTGTTTTCAGGTAAAGTCGTAAATGCCTTAAGCCGGCCGGTAATGTTGGCTTGCTTTGTAATTATGTTTATGCTGCCCTGGATGATCTTTGTAACAACACAGAATAAAATATTTATTCCCCTTGCAACTACTTCTGGTGAGGATATGCTGATAGGAACGGGTATAACTATAAACAAGTATAACCGGGATATCTATTCCCTTACTTACAAATTTGAACAAAAACATAATTTAAATGCGGATACGGTTTTTATGACAAAAAGAGATGGAAAATCACTGGCGGAATTAAATTCAGCTTTCCAGAAGGATGCAATTTCCATCTGGAAGAGCAGGCCCTGGATCACCACTCAATTCGGGTTTATTAAGATTGCTCATTCTATTGGGTTTAGTTTAAGGAATTTTAAAGATTATTTTTCGCTGTTCGTTAATATTCCTATTATTTTGATTTTACTTTTTTTTAAAGATTTCAGAAAAAGATATAAAAACATAACAATACTGGTTTCCATTTTAATTCTTCTCTGTTGGTTACAGAGTTTTGTATACTTTGGTGATATGCGGCTTCGGATAGTAATGGCTGACCTGGCAATAATATTTACAGGTTCGATTTTTCTTAATTACCTTTTTGAAAATCGTAATAAAGCAGTATAAGTTTTAATGAGGTAAGTACTGGTGATCTGCAAATAAATGACACGTTTCATTTGTTCCCGACTAGGCTTTATATTTGCCCCCAATGACAAAAAAAGAACGCATTATCATCTTTCTGCTGGCTACTCTAAATTTTACTCACATACTTGATTTTATGATCATGATGCCATTGGGTAACTACCTGATGCCGTACTTTAAAATAAACCCGCAACAATTTTCTTTGCTGGTGGCCAGTTATACGCTTGCTGCAAGTATATCAGGATTTGCCGCTGCCTTTTTTATTGATGGATTTGACAGGAAGAAAATATTACTGATCGCTTTTTCGGGGTTTTTAGTAGCCACAATGGCCTGTGGATTTGCTCCGAGTTATTCTTTTTTATTAGTTGCACGATTAGTTGCGGGTTTATTTGGCGGACTGATCGGCGCGCAGGTAATTTCAATTGTATCTGATCTTTTTATTTATGAAAGACGGGGTCGGGCCATGGGGGCAGTAATGTCAGCGTTTGCGATTGCCTCTACAATAGGAATTCCGTTAGCTCTTTATGTATCTAACCTGGTATCATGGCATGCGCCTTTTATAGGGATCGCTTCACTCGGGTTATTATTGATTCCTTTCCTCATTATTTATATGCCAGCTATGAACACCCACCTGGTGCCCGGAGAAAAACCTACAATCAACCTGCATGGTTTCAAATCAGTATTTTCAGATCCGCGACAGGTAAAAGCTTTATTATTTACCGGCTTTGTTATGTTTGGACACTTTGTTATAATTCCATTCATCAATCCTTTCCTTGAATTTAATTTAGGCTATAGCAAAAAGATAACTCCACTTATTTACCTGGTTGGCGGAATAGCCGCCTTTTTTTCAGCGAACTTGCTCGGAAGAATTTCTGACAAGGTGGGTAAGTTGAAAATATTCAGCATATGCCTTTTTCTTTCCCTTCCAATGGTGATCATTATCACTAATCTTACTACTATTCCTTATTGGATCGTTTTGGTTTTATTTGCAGCCTGGTTTACTGTTGCAACAGGCCGGGGTGTTACATCCCAGGCTATGGTAAGTAATGTAGCTGACAGTAAACACAGGGGAAGTTTTCAGAATTTCAACAGCAGTATGCAACAGGCGGGCACAGGTCTGGCTTCCTTAGTTGCCGGCTTTGTGGTGATTGAAAATGCAGGCGGTAAAATAGGTAATTATGCAGGCCTGGGTATTATAAGCATACTGGCATTAATAATATCTTTGTGGCTGGCCAGGAATATATTTTCAGATAAAAAAGTTTATCAGGCGGAAGAATTAAAAATATAATTATTTTAAAAGCACCTGAAAAATTGCGTTTTTACCTTTGATGCCCCTTTAAAATTTGCCAGCATGTTATCAACGCCCATATATACTGGTACCAGTGGACTTGTAGTTCCCATTGCTCAAAAAGATTATCTTCCAGGGTTTATTGGAAAAAGCCGGATGGAATATTATGCATCTCTATTTAACAGTATAGAGATCAATAGTTCATTTTACAAGTTACCTATGGCTTCAACTGTAAAGAAATGGAGTGAAAGTGTACCTGATCATTTTCGATTTACATTCAAGCTATCTAAAATTATAACTCATGTAAAACATTTTTTATTTAACCCGCAGGATGTGGAAGCATTTATAAAAGTTATTTCAAATGCAGGCACAAAAAAGGGATGCGTACTACTACAGTTTCCTCCGGGACTACAAAACCATGTACATAAACTGGAAGAACTATTAACAGAGATAAAGAATAACGATATACATGGTGAGTGGAAAGTAGCCATTGAATTCAGGCACAACACTTGGTATACGGAAGGTGTTTACAGGCTTCTGGAAAAATTCAATGTGTGCCTGGTTGCTCATGATACCCCAGGTTCATCGCCCCCAGCTGATGAATTTGATTCAGAAATTATATACCTGCGTTTTCATGGTCCGGGTGGTCGTTACCGCGGAAGTTATGAAGATGATTTTTTATATGAATATGCAGGTTATATTAATGACTGGAATCAGCAGGGAAAAATAGTTTATGTTTATTTTAATAATACAATGGGAGATGCAATTAATAATTTATTGACTCTTAATAATAATCTTGATACTAAAACCAACTTAAGCGATAACACTTTATAATTTTAAATCACTAAGAATTATGAGTTATAAATGAGGAGTTGGATTTAGTCCCTCTCCTTTGGAGAAGGGTTGGGGTGAGGTAACGCATATGTTTAACACATGGAGATATCAAAAGAACAAAAAGCTTTAAAAAATATTGAAGTTTTAGCAAAGCTGATGGACAATCAATTCAGCATACCGGGAACGCGTATCCGATTTGGGTTTGATTCAATAATTGGACTTATTCCTGGTGCCGGTGATCTTGCCACTTTTGGGGTTTCTGGTTATATGTTATGGATAATGGCTCAAAATGGGGCAAGTGGTTTCTTGTTGGCTCGTATGGTATTAAACATATTGATTGACACAATAGTGGGTGTGGTGCCTGTAATTGGTGATATTTTCGATATAGCTTTTAAAGCCAATATTCGAAATATGAAATTAATGAAAGAACATTATAAAGAAGGGAGGCATAATGGAAGCGCATATAAAATAATCCTTCCTGTATTGATCATTTTATTTGTAATAATTGCAGGTTTTATCTGGGCTGTTTATAAATTACTGGCCTATCTTTTTTGATGCATAAGGTGATCATTATGTATAAAAGATATAGTAACTATATAATTGTTTTAATTAAGGATTTAATTTTCCTTCAATCGAATCATCCATCGTTTTACCAAGCATTGCTCCCAAACTCATTTTTGCAAAAGCGATTGCATTACCATGTTTGTTATCCCAGTAATATCCATCACCTGTTTCTACTTTTATAACTGTTATACGCGGATCATCTACCCCTTCTGTAAACCAGGTTTTAAGTAAAGGCCCCCAGAATTCTTTTATCTTTTGTTTATCTTTTGAAATGGATGCAGATCCGTTTATAGCTAGAAAGTCTGAATGTGCCGATCCCTGAAAAAGTAATTGTACTTTGTTATCTGCTATTACCTGTTCATTTAAACTACTGTCTTCCGCACTTAAAAACCAAATGTTGCCTTCATCATCTACATCCTGTACTGACATTGGCCTTGTTTGGAAGGGTTTAGCTGTTCCAGTGGATGTACAAAAGAAACAGGTACTGGCATTTTTGGCCAGCTCCTTTATTTTGTTCACCGCTTTTTTATCCTGCAGATTAGCATGTGTGTCTTCCTGTTGTTGCTGATGTATACTATTCATTTTATAATTTTTAAATAATTGTGAACTTTCTGTATTTATTAATAAGGATCAGTAAATAAACATTTTCACTATTAAAAAGGTTCATTAGAAAATAAGTTTAATAAATTTTTATTTTAAATTTTTTGCAAAGTATAAATTAAAAAAATGGTAAAACAATTGAAAGAAAAATGAAGCTTTATAATGTATTCATTCTTTAAATAAAAAATCCTCTCGTTTTAAGGAGAGGATTTTAAAATCTGTTTATATAAAGGATCAATAATCTCTGTTATATCCACCGCCGCTTCCGCCGCTGCTACGTCCGCCGCCACCACCATAACCACCACTACCGCCGCTGCGTCCGCCACCGCCTCCACCATATCCGCTTCCACCACTTTTCTTGTAGCCGCCGCCACCGCCGCTTCCGCCACCATAACCACCGCCACCGCTGCGTTTTTTAAACCCACCACCACCACCTTCACCTTCCTGGCGCGGTTGAGATTCGTTAACGATCAATTTACGACCCATAACTTCAGTCTCGTTTAAATTAGCGATCGCAGTTCGTGCTGCTTCATCGTCTTCCATTTCAACAAAACCAAAACCTTTTGAACGTCCGTTCATTTTGTCCTTTAAAATTTTACCACTGGTTACAGTACCATATTGAGTAAAAAGATTGCTTAAATCTTCGTCAGTCATTGTCCAACTAAGATTTCCTACATAAATGTTCATTGTATAAAACTTTTAATAATTAAATAAATACGATAATGATTTAGTGCTACAATGAACTGAAAGCCTTGAAAAAAGAAACAAATCAGCTAACTATGAAAAACTCAAACCATTAAAGCGAATACAAATGTAAGGTTTTAATATAAATAGCATATAAATAAATGCCATTTCTGCTATATTTCACATTTAAACTAAAAAACCGGTTATTAAACAAAAAAGCCGCCCAAAAAGAGCGGCTTCAAAATATATCCGGCTATTTATTCTCCTATAACTTCAAATTCAACTTCTGTTTCATTGCCGTTGCCAAAATCAATTTTAGCTTTAAAAGTGCCCAGTTCTTTAACTTCATCAAGGATAGTGATTCTTCTGCGGTCGATTTCATACCCCTTTTGTTCTTTAATAGCCCTGGCTATCTGAACTGAAGTTACACTACCGAAGATCTTTCCGCTGGTACCGGTTTTAGCACCAACTTTCAGGCTTCCTTCAGTTAAAACTGCAATAACGCTGTTTAATTCGGCCAGCAACTTTGCTTCTTTTTTAGCTTGTTGCTTTTTCTTCTCTTCCATCATTTTCATGTTGGAAGGACTGGCTTCTATGGCAAATTTACCCGGGATCAGGTAATTACGGCCATAACCGTTCTTAACCGTGATCAGTTCATTAACCCCGCCCAGATTATTTACATCCTGTATCAATATTACTTGCATGGCTTCCTCCTATTTTAAAAGATCAGTTACATACGGCAATATTGCCATCTGGCGAGCTTTCTTAACTGCCTCGCTCACTTTACGTTGAAACTTCAATGAGTTTCCGGTAATGCGGCGTGGTAACAATTTCCCCTGCTCGTTCAGAAATTTTTTCAGGAAATCACCGTCTTTATAATCGATATAACGTATACCCATTTTTTTAAAGCGGCAATATTTTTTTGGGCGCTTTTCAGCCTTAATAGCTGTTAAGTACTTTATTTCATTTGCTTTTGCCATGTTATGCCTCCGCTTTTTCAGTTCCTGAATGTACACCACTTCTCCGTTTGGCATTGTACTCGACGGCGTATTTATCGAGTACAGTGAACATGTGACGCATTACTGATTCGTCACGCAAAAGTTGAATTTTCAACTTTTCATTGAAGCTGGTTGGCGCAGAGTATTCCATAACCCAATAAAGACCAGTTGTCTTTTTGGCTACAGCATACGCCAGTGATTTTAATCCCCATGGTTTTGTGCTCAATACTTCTCCACCTGAATCTTTAACCAGGTCTTCGTATTTCTTCTGGGCAGTTTTGTATTCTTCCTCAGATAGCACAGGGGTAAAAATCACCATCAATTCGTAGTTGCTCATTTCCCTGTTTTTGTTTAAAAAATTGTGAACCCGTTAATTGTAAACGGGGTGCAAAAGTAGGTATTATTAAGCACAAATGGAGTGAATAACGGATATTTTTGGGCGGTGAACCAAAATTGCACTTCAACTTTTGTCCGGGCTGTTCGCTATACCTATGCTACGCTGCGGTGCCGCTGCCATCCCGCCGCTTTTCAACAGAATTTCAATATTCAACAGTTTCGGCTTAAACGCGGGCAGCTCTTTCACCAACGCAATTTAATT
This sequence comes from Ferruginibacter sp., assembly GCA_037720515.1. GTDB lineage: Bacteria > Bacteroidota > Bacteroidia > Chitinophagales > Chitinophagaceae > Ferruginibacter. Next base: position 44,476 of record JBBJMM010000021.1, on the reverse strand, counting down.
TACTGCTCCAACCGGTAAACCGGGTAAGATATGTGCCCTGCATTTTAATACCTTTATTATTTTATGAATTTTATTATGAATAGTTTGTTAAAAGACCGTAAAGAGTCAAATTAATATTGAACTTTTAAAATACTGCAAGTGCAGTATTGATTTTTGTTAAAGGCAGGTTGATATTTGACTTTGTAAAATTTCAATTTAAAGCATCTGAAATTTTATTTTTTTGAAGTATTTTTAAATCTCTACCCAGAAATAATTATTAGACAAATTAATTCCTAATCACATTCAATGATATGATGAAATTAAATGTACAGATCATGAAGGAAAAAATGAAAATAATATTTTTATTCATCCTCTCTATATTTTTTTATAAATACACCCATGCTCAAACTATTGGCTCACAGGTGAGCATTGTAGCGGTAGATGGAAAAACTTATTCAGGAATTGTAATGGAAATACAAGGTGATAATTATAAAGTAAAATACGATGGCTATGATTTTGAAGCCTGGCTAACCAGTAGTCAGTTTACAGTTACAAATAATAAATCACAGCCACAAACCACGCAACAAAATAATGCCCATAATAATTTAAATATTACAGGTGAAAGTTGGCAGAGACAATATAATATTGGTGACAAGGTAGAATTAAAAATAAATGATGCTATGTGGCAAAAGTGTGAAGTGGTGGAAAATCCTGTTGGAGGTTTGCTAAGAGTTAATTGCGAAGAATATATTTCCGGAAAAGACACGAGAGCAGGTGGAGTTTATATAGTATATAACAAAGAAGACATTCATCCTTTGAAAAAACAGCAAGAACTAACCAGGGCACAGTTTAAAGTGGGGGATAAAATTGAAGCAATGGATAAGGGTAAATGGTTTAATGCCACCATTTTAGAAACTAAGGGCAATGGATACCTGGTACACTGGGAGGGATATAGTTCTACATACGATGCCATTATATCTGCTGAAAAAGTTCGTAATAAAACAGGATCCGCAATCAATGAGGCAGATAGCGGAAGCCCTAAAATGAGCGGGGCTTTGCCTAATCTGCCCGGCACCTGGTGGGCTTTGCAATCCAGGGGCAAGCCCGGGGCAACAAAAGAATTCAGCACACCACCTACGATGGATTTTTGTAAAAGTGGCAAATGGACATTAGGTCTATACGGCGGCACAAATGAAGGGGGCCAATATCAAATTTCAGGAAATAGAATTATTTTCAAATACGAAGATGGAAGAATATGGGGTGATTATAAAATGAAATGGGATGCAGCTACAGGTGTGCTTGAATTTAGTTCTTCAGATTATATCATAAGACTGGTTTATAAAAACAAATTGAATAATTGTTAAAACAATTATTTTACAAATCACAGCCGTTTATTCGAATATTTACCTATTTAACCTTTTCAACCCTGAACACGGGATACCTCATATGTTCTTTTTCATAATAAGGAGAATTCTTATAAATATAATTGAGAATAGCCCCTCCATTTTTAGCAAAGTCAGGCTCTGCTTTTTTCTTTAATTCAAGTTTCTCTTTTAAAGAAGGATCATTTTTTAATACTTCTGCCGCTATATCATCCCACCGGTAATTGCTGTATCCTTCTTTTTGTTGCAGAACAGCATCAAAAAAATTCCAGGCAAAAAAACTGTCATCACCCGTTGGTTCCAGCATTTCCATTATATACCTGTTAGCACGCTGATTCATTTCTACCAGGTAATCTCCTTTTAAAAAATGGATCGTATCTGCGATGGCTAATACTTTAACTGCATAATTGCCATGATGTTTTTCATAAGGATTCGGACGGCTTTTAAAATCTTCTATTTTATAATAAGTAACATCAACCATAGTATCAACCTTTATTTTTTTAAATACTACCCCATTTAATTGGAACCTGTCCAATACTTCATGCCATCCGGCGGGAATGATATATGCCTTTGGTTTCTCAACAATGTTTTCAGGTTTATAGGAATTAAAATATTTTACCTCTTTTGTATAAGGCTTGTCATGATTATAAAACATTTTTTTCAGATTGCTTGCTTCACTTGTAACAGAATCCTGATCATATCCTTTAAAAATTATAGAGCTGTTTTTAGTTTTGTCTAATACCCACCGTAATGGAAATTTTTGTTGTATAATTATTTCGTTAATCGCTTCTTTTCTTTTTTTTAATAATTCATCAGCATTCACAGAAGCCCTTTCAATAAAAGTGAGCATAAGATCATAAGTGGAACGAACTCTTTCTGCATAAGGTTTCAGCATGTGTGTTTCAGGGATAAAAGAGAAAGTACCAAAGAGTGCTGCATATCCTGAGCTATACCTGGGGGGTTCATAAAACATATTTATTCCTTTGTTAAAATCGGCGCCGTCGAATTCAACATATGGAATAAGATCCCATTTTTTTTCTTTCATACCCGCATAGATCTGGGGTTCAAAAACATCTCTTAACCAGGGCCCACTTATCCTACTTAGTTTATCATATTGTGTGGTTATTAAAGTCATGGTATGCTGGTAATCTGCACCATCACTAACATGGTTGTCAATTAAAATATCAGGATCTAGGAATTGAAAGAGCTTTGCAAAAGACTTCGATTCCTTAGAATCGTTTTTTGTAAAGTCCCTGTTGAGATCCAGGTTCTGCGAATTACCCCGAAACCCATATTCTGCAGGACCATTTTGATTGACTCTGGAAAAAGAATTCCGGTTGAGCGCGCCACCGATATTATAAATCGGAACAATCGCCAATACAACATTTGAGGGTAATGTGATTTTATTATTAATGATGTCACGCGCCAGCAGCATGGAAGCATCAATGCCATCTGGTTCACCGGGATGGATACCGTTATTTATAAGTATTATCACTTTCTTTTGCAGACGCCATTTTTGCGGATCGAATTTTCCATCAGTGCTAAGAAGTACAAGATGCAATGGATAGCCTGCATCTGATTCTCCCATTTCTTTTACATTGATAATTTTAGATTTTTTTTCCAGTTGTTTATACCATTCTATAGCTTCAAAATAAGTAGCGGTTTCCTTACCTGTGGTTTTTTCAAACCTTGTTAGTTGAGCAACCAGATGGGTGCTAATTAAAGTAAATGAAAGAAGAAAAATAAAATATTTCATTTTTGAAGCTAATGAATTTTAAAATATGGGCATAAAAAAACCCCGGGGATACCGGGGGTTTTAAAAAAGTAGTTTCTTATTTTATAACCACAAATGAGAGGTCGATCAATTGATAATTGTTTTTGATCTTTATGAAATAGCGACCATTTGGTAAATTTTGTATGTCCAGTAACATATTCAATTCTCCTTTTTCAGCGGTCTGCTTCTTCACCAGGCGCCCGGTAAGATCAGTTATAGAAATTGTGCTCTTCACTAATAAAGATTCGTACAATTGAATGTGTAATTCGCCTGCTGTAGGATTTGGATAAATAAAAGCAAGAGGTAGATTATCATTGCCTTTTAAAACAACTACAGAACTGTAACGAAACTGTCCATCAATATCAATCATTTTTAAGCGATAATAAATGACACTTTTGCCGGAAACAGTTAGATCTGTAAACTTATAATTAGACAAATTTTGCCCGGCTACTTCCCCAATCTTCTCAAAGTTAATACCATTAAAACTCCTTTCAACAGCATATGTTTTAAAATTTACTTCATTGTTTACGGCCCAGTAAAGCAAAACATTGCCATTATTTCTTATTCCTGTAAAGCTGGTAAGCGTTACCGGTACTACAAGGCAGCTTGTTCCCCAAATTGATTGAACATATTCAGGATGATCTACAAAAGGATTTCTGTTTCCCTGGAAATTAAATACTGTTTCATTTCTTTCTGTTTCCTTTACGCTAACAGGATCTGCTGCATGCCAGGCTAGCAGCATTTGGAGGTATGCAGGTTCCACAGAAGGGAAGGTTAAACCATCCATCACTGCATCACCGGTAGCCTGGTAATTTTCCCAAGTTGGTATCTCATTTTCATAACGCGTAACCATATATAAAGTGATACGGGCAAGGTCTCCTTTATAAGCATCGATCGGTTCAAATACTTCACCGGTGTAATTTGGAATAGCTGTTTGAGAGGTCCCTTTTTTTGAACCATTCGTATAAGTATTGGTAACAGTTCCTACAATCCCATAAGGTAAATTTCCTCTTTGTGCATTTACGTAAATATCAGTAGGTACAATCTGGTGCAGGTCTGATCCTGGAAAATTATTTGTGCTGCTTGTCTGAGAAAACCAGCTATTGGGAAAAGTATGTTCTTTATTCCAGCCTTGTCCTTCTGCACTAGCTGAACTGCCAGCCTGGGCAAATGTATAAGTATATGCTTCGGCTCCAGCCGGATTGTCGGAATACATATCCCACACTATCGTTTGTGTTCCAGCATCATTGAGGTGATCATCTGTTGTAGGATGATTAACATCATCAATAGAACCGTATGGCAATAGTACAACACCATTATTAATTATACTGCTTAATGCAGTTTTTAAAGGGGCGCATGTTTGAGTGGTGATTGAACTGTAATAATTGGCAGCACTTGTAGTGGTAAAAGATTGAACAATATTACCGGTAGTTAAATAATCCGGTGTGCCCCCACAATTATTATAAGTAAATACAGTGGCATAGTAAGTAACATTTGAAATTAAACCTGTTACTGTAACAGAACTGCCGCTTCCAGCAAAAACCACTTGTTGCCCGGATGTATAGGCTGAGCTTCCTGTATATAATGTACCATCTGCCGGAGTAGTAAACGAATTGGTTGTATTAAATAAAACAAGTGATGAATTGCCATTGCCTCCAGACCAGTTTATTGCAGCAGATGTGGTGAAGGGATTTATTGTTATTGTATTCACCTGAACTGTAGGCTCAATACAAATAGTAGTTGCAGAGGAGGTTGCCGGTACAGTTGTATTATAACAATTGTCACTGCTGTTAAATGTATAAACAGAAATATGGTAAGTAGTGCCCGTACTTAAACCGGATACAGTAACCGTATTTCCTGTTCCGTTAAAAACTACAAATTCTCCCGCTGAGATGGTTCCCCCTGTTCCAAAAACTGAATTGGCCGTATATGGAGTACCACTAACAGGGTTACCCGAAACTGCCGAATTTGCTTTTACTACAACAAGGGAGTTTGTACCATTACCCGGTGTAAAGTTTATATCAAATGCAGAACTTGTAATATTAGTAATTGCAGCAGCAGTTGCCTGTGTTGCTGGTGGGGTACAAGCAGGTCCGGATGCTGTCCATACTACATCATCTAAAGCAATTCTTAAACCCGAAGTAACCTGCCTGATCTCCAATGAAAAGTTGCCTGCTACGTTAATATTATTAAAAGTTGCCGTTGCTAAAGTTGTAGTAGGGTTTGCCGTGCCAATCAATACATTGTTTATATAAACCTGCAAAACAGATCCGCTTCCTGTAAAAATCTGCTGGTGTTTAAAACTAAGATTACCAACACCGTTTGGGATATTTGCTACTGTAACAGAGCCGTTTTTTATAGCTATTGCCCTGCCATTTATTATTTGATCTGTTCTTGCATCTGTAGCCGTCCAGGGAAGTCCGTTAACACCTGTCCAATTCCGTAATGCATAAGAGGTGCTGCTGGCAGGTATATTTTGAAATGTTTCTGTACCCTGAGCTACAGCAGTTTGCACAAATCCCATTAAAACAAGGATCACCAGGAAATGGGAAGTAAATTTTTTATACATGTAGGTGTTTTATAAAAAATGGTTGTATTCAGAATTCAATGGAAAGTTGTACCGTAATTAATTAGCGGGGATTATTAAGAGGGTAAAAATTAAAAGTTTGCTGCATTTTACATTATTAAGTTATCAACAAAGCCCATCGTAAGACAGGCTTTATACTTTATAATAATGCTTTGAAATTATTTTCCTACAGCGTTGATCCGCCTGGCTAACTTACTTTTTAAATTAGCAGCTTTATTTTTGTGAATAGTTCCCCTTTTTGCAAGTTTATCGATCATTGATAAAACAGAGGGTAATTTTTCCGTGGCAGTTTTATTGTCTTCTACAGCCCTGATGTCACGTATTGCATTACGGGTTGTTTTGCCATAATAACGGTTACGTTCATTACGCTTTGTACTCTGACGTACATCTTTTTTGGTTGCTGCATGATTTGCCATTCATTCTTATTTTTGGGCTGCAAAGATAGGGAAAACCTTTAAAATGATCAATTATTTTTTAATAATTATAAGGTTTCCCTTTATATAGAATGTAAGATTAATAATTCGGTGTTTCATACCATATAACCGATATTTGCGGGCTAAAAATTGAAGTTTTTATACAAACAATTTGTACCAAATGAAGGATTTTCAATATATAACTAATGCCCATCCATCCTACATTGAAAGCATATACAGAGATTTCGAAAAAGACCCGGCAAGTGTAGATCCTGAACTTAAAAAATTTTTTGAAGGGTTTGATTTTGCTTTAAATCAAAAGGGAACGGTAGAAAATGGAGCTTCAAAAACTTTAAATACTGACCTTGTAAAAGAGTTTGGCGTTTATCAACTCATATTGGCCTATAGAAAGAAAGGCCATTTAATTGCAAAGACCAACCCTATACGTGAAAGAAAGAATCGTCATGCTAATCTGGAACTTGCCAATTTTCAATTAAGTGACCAGGACCTTTCTACTGCTTTTGCGGCAGGAAAATACGTGGGACTGGGTAAAGTATCATTAAGTGAGATTATTGCACATCTTCAGAAAAGTTATACAGGAAATGTTGGCCTGGAATACAGCAGCCTGAATGATGAAAAAAAGATAGCCTGGCTGGAAAAGGCCATGGAGCATGATTTCCATAAACCCATTCCGGTAAGCCAGAAGAAACACATTCTTCAGAAATTGAATGAAGGTGTAATGTTCGAAAAATTCCTGCATACAAAATATATCGGGCAGAAACGTTTTAGCCTGGAAGGTGGCGAAACCACAATTGCAGGTTTGGATGCTATCATTAACACAGCGGCCAATAATAATGTGGAAGAAGTTGTAATAGGAATGGCACACCGGGGAAGGCTGAATATTCTTGCCAATGTATTGGGCAAAACTTATGAACAGATCTTTACCGAATTTGAAGGATCTGCCACCCCGGATACAACCATGGGAACCGGGGATGTGAAATATCATCTCGGATTCAGCAGTGAAGTAGAAACCTCGTCCGGAAAAAAAGTCCACCTGAAACTTTGTCCCAACCCCTCACATCTTGAAGCTGTAAATTCTGTTGTGGTAGGTTTTGCAAGAAGCAAAGCTGATGTTTTATATAAAAGTGATTTTGATAAAATATTACCCATACTTATTCATGGGGATGCATCTGTAGCGGGGCAGGGGATCGTGTATGAAGTTTTGCAGATGAGCGATCTTAAAGGTTATTACACAGGAGGAACCATACATTTTGTAATAAACAACCAGATTGGTTTTACAACGGATTTTGATGATGCCCGCAGCTCTGACTATTGCACCTCGCTTGCTGCCATGGTACAGGCTCCTTCTTTTCATGTAAACGGTGATGATGCGGAAGCTGTGGTTAAGGTATCAGAGATTGCTACTTTATATCGTCAGGAATTCAACAGTGATATTTTCATTGATATGGTGTGTTACCGCAGGCACGGACATAACGAGGGCGATGAGCCGAAGTTTACCCAACCCCAACTTTATGCTTTGATTGATAAACATCTAAATCCAAGAGAAGTATATACACAATTCCTTATTGAAAATGGTGAGCCGGATGCCAAAGCCGTAGCCAGGGAAATGGAACAGAAATTTTTAAAGGACTTACAGGAACGATTAGACGAAGTTAAACAGCATCCTTTACCTTATACCTATCAGCAACCTGAACTCTGGTGGCAGAGTTTGCGCCGTGCAACAGCTGCAGATTTTAATTCTTCTCCGGTTACAGCCATAAATGAAAGCCAGGTTAAGTCATTATTTGAAGGACTGATGAAGTGGCCTTCAGACTTTAAGCCATTAAAAAAAGTGGAAAAACTTATCCAGGATAAAACAAAACTATTTCAGGATGAAGGCCGGATTGACTGGGCTACAGCTGAGTTACTGGCATATGGCAGCCTGCTTTTAGAAGGTAAAGATGTAAGAATGAGCGGGCAGGATATAAAACGGGGAACATTCAGCCACAGGCATTCTGTTTTGTACGATGAAAACACAAACAAAGAATACAACCGACTGAATCATTTTTCAGAAACGCAAAAACCATTCAGGATATACAATTCCCTTTTAAGCGAATATGCAGTACTGGGCTTTGAATATGGATATTCTATGGCAAACCCACAAGCTCTTGTTGTGTGGGAAGCTCAGTTCGGCGATTTTGTGAATGGTGCACAGATCATGATCGACCAGTTTATTTCTGCAGCAGAAACTAAGTGGCAGAGGATGAATGGAGTGGTGATGTTATTGCCGCATGGCTATGAAGGCCAGGGCCCTGAACACAGCAGTGCCCGGATGGAACGCTTTCTCCAGCAATGTGCTGAATTGAATATGGTAGTGACAAATATTACAACAGCCGCCAATTTCTTTCATGCCATCCGGCGGCAGCTGGCCTGGCCATTTAGAAAACCTCTAGTGGAATTCACACCTAAGGCTAACCTGAGGCATCCGGGAAGTTTCAGTAAAATTTCTGATTTCACTTCAGGTGGGTTTAAAGAGATCTTTGATGATGAAGATGCCACTGATCCGGCACTAATAAAAAAAGTTTTGATGTGTTCAGGAAAAATCTATTTTGATCTCAAAGAAAAAAATCAAAAAGAAAACAGGAAGGACATTGCCATCATACGGTTAGAACAACTATATCCTCTTCCACAGTTACAACTGGATGAGCTTTATAAAAAATATACAAAAGCAATATGGCATTGGGTGCAGGAAGAACCTTTAAATATGGGTGCAGCGACCTTTCTGAGAATGAATTTAAAAAACATTAATTTTTATATTATTAGCCGGCAGGCAAGTGCGGCTACGGCTACAGGTTACTCTAAGGTACATGCAAAAGAACAATCTCTGATTTTGGATATGGCTTTTTCGATTTAATGCATTATAGGAATATATGGATTTCACGGAAGGCTTACATACGCTAATGAATTAAAATTTCGGATTGCAAAAAAAATATGCCTCAAGGAGACAAAATCATTCATAATTTAAAATATGCTGATATCACTGAGAGAATCATCGGTGGAGCAATGAAAGTTCACTCAGCCATAGGGCCGGGTTTTCCTGAAAAAATATACCACAGATCTTTGTTGATTGAATTTAGTATAATCGGTTTAAAATGTGCAAGTGAAGTTGAGCGGGACATTTTCTACCGAGGTATAAAAGTCGGTTGCAGGCGTTTGGATATTTTGGTGGAAGAAAAAGTATTAATTGAGCTAAAAGCTATCAGTGAAATGGATAATGGAGAAGTAAATCAGATCATTAATTATTTAAATTTATTTCAACTGGAAGTAGGCTTATTATTAAATTTTGGAAAGCCAAGTTTACAATTCAAACGGTTTGTGAATTCGAAATAAAAATCGCAGATTTTTATAATCAAACAGTGACATTAAAAAAGGTAAGACTCTAAATCAGCGAGATCAAAAATTAAATCAAATAAAATCAGCGATCCAAAGTCAGCGAAATCAAAAATTAAATCAACTAAATCAGCGATCCATGTTTCAAAGTTTAAGTGAGCGTTTAGAAAGTGCTTTTAAAAATATTAAAGGACAGGCAAGAATCACAGATCTCAATATTGCCAATACGGTAAAGGATATACGAAGAGCGTTGGTGGATGCTGATGTGAATTATAAAATTGCCAAGGAATTTACTGACAGGATCAAGGAAAAAGCGCAGGGAGAAAAAGTACTTACCGCTGTAAGTCCGGGCCAGCTTATGGTTAAGATCGTACAGGATGAGCTCACAGAATTAATGGGGGGGTCGGAAAGTGAATTTAATATTACGGGTAACCCGGCTATTATTCTTATAGCGGGTCTGCAGGGTAGTGGTAAAACTACTTTCAGCGGAAAACTTGCGAACTATTTAAAGACTAAAAAAGGAAAATCACCATTGCTGGTTGCCGCGGATGTGTACCGCCCGGCGGCTATAGATCAGTTAGAAGTGTTGGGTGGACAGATCGGGGTGGAAGTGTACAGTGAGCGTGAAAATAAAAACCCTGTTTCAATTGTTGAGAATGCAATAAAAGAAGCGCGTTCTAAAAATAAAAATGTGCTGATCATTGATACAGCGGGCCGGCTTGCTGTAGATGAAGTGATGATGACGGAGGTAGCAAATATCAAGGAAGCAGTAAAGCCCCAGGAAATTTTGTTTGTAGTAGACAGCATGACAGGGCAGGATGCCGTAAATACAGCAGCGGCTTTTAACGAACGCCTTGATTTTAGCGGTGTTGTATTGACAAAGCTGGATGGTGATACGCGTGGGGGTGCTGCACTCTCTATTAAATATATAGTAAACAAACCTATCAAATTCAGCAGCAGCGGGGAAAAGATGGATACCCTGGATATTTTTTATCCGGAACGTATGGCACAACGTATCCTCGGAATGGGAGACATTGTAAGTTTGGTTGAAAAAGCACAGGAACAATTTGATGAAGCCGAAGCGGCAAAGCTGGAAAAAAAGATTCGTAAGAACCAGTTTGATTTTGAAGATTTTAAAAATCAGCTGCAGCAGATAAAGAAAATGGGTAACCTCAAAGACCTGATGGCTATGATACCTGGCGTGGGAAAGCAGATCAAGGACCTGGATATAAATGATGATGCCTTTAAAGGGATTGAGGCTATGATCAATTCAATGACAGTGGAAGAGCGTCGTAACCCGGATGTGATCAACCCTGCGCGTAAACAAAGAATAGCAAAAGGAAGTGGTAAAGACATTACCGAGTTAAACCAGTTTTTAAAGCAATTTGAGCAAATGAAGGATATGATGAAGACGATGAATAAAATGCCAATGGGAAGAATGCCAGGGATGGGTTTGGGCAAGCGATAGTAAAAACAATTTGGATAATTTACGCATGACTCCTATCTTCGTCCTCCTTTTTTAAGGAGAACTGGAAACCATATTTATTCACAACCAAAAAAATTTCTATTTTTATGGCTGTTAAAATGAGATTGCAAAGGCATGGCTCAAAGAAGAGACCATTCTATTTCATCGTAATTGCAGATGCCCGCAGCCCACGCGACGGTAAATTTATTCAAAAACTAGGTACTTACAATCCTTTAACGGTTCCTGCCACCATACAGGTTGATCGTCAGAAAGCGTTGGATTGGTTACAGAAAGGTGCTCAACCCACTGATACTGTACGCCGGATCTTATCTTTTAAAGGTGTATTGTTCCTTAAACATTTATTACGCGGGGTAAGTCTGGGACTGTTTGATGAAGCAGCTGCTATGGAGAAATTCACGAAGTGGAGTACTGAACATGATGCTAGTTTAAGCAAGCGCCAGGGTGCTCATCAAAAAGCCCGTAGCGATCGCCGTAATGTTCCTGTAGTTAAAAAGGTTGCTGAGAAATCAGAACCCGTAACTGCAGATGCAGAAACAGAAGCTCCAGCTGCCGAAGAAGCTAAAACAGAAGAATAAACTTTTCTGTTTGAAATTATTTTAGTCCTGCATTTTATTGCGGGACTTTTTTTTGGCAAATAGTCCATGGTCCATTGTTCATGGTCCGTCGTTTGTTGTCCGTTGCCTCTCTCGTCAGTCATGTATTGTATCTTTGTATTGCATGAATCAATATTTTAAAATAGGAAAATTTGTTGCCACGCATGGTTTGTCGGGCGAGCTTATTTTGGTACATAGCCTGGGGAAAAAAACTACGCTGAAAGGATTGGACGCACTTTTCATTGAAGAAGCTAAAGATAATTTTCTTCCATATTTTATTGAAAAAACCTCTATAAGAAGTGATACAGAAACCCTGGTTAAACTGGAGGGTTTTGATTCAAAAGAAGCTGCACGGAAAATAACCCCGAAAGAAGTTTGGATGGCTGAAAAGGATTTTAATAATTATGCTGCTAAAGCCGCACCTATTGCCCTGCTTGGTTTTGATATCATAGACGGTGAAAACAACCTGGGCGAGATCATAGAAGTTATTGAACAACCTCACCAGGTGCTATGTTCAATAATGTACAATGGAAAAGAAGCACTTATTCCTATACATGAAGAGAGCCTGAAAAAAGTTGATAAAAAAAACAGAAAAGTATTTGTTGAGTTACCTGATGGCCTGTTGGAAATTTATCAATGATTACAAGGTTACTTTTATAAAAAAATAATTCGTGTTTTTCTTCATTATGAAATTGTAATTACTGTTTGCTAAATTTAACGAAGTGGTTCCAATCGAATCCCAATACTGACGCTGCTGTTGTACCACAGGTATGGTAACAATTCCTTTATAGCTAGTGCAGTAATTATTAGGTTCGTAAAGGTCAAGATCATTTCCAATAGCATAAGAATAACGGCTAAGATATACCGTAACAAGATATAATCCCGGCTGCCCGGGAATAAGAGATGCTGAAAGAATATTAACTGGATCGTTTCTCAGGTAAAGTATTTCAAAACCTGTGCTGCCGGTATTTTGGAAGGTGCCAGTATTAACCAAGGCATTAAACTGGTTATTTGCAAAGTTCAATTGGGGAAAAGGATTTGAAATAACTTTGTAAACATTAATACCTGCATGAAGAGAAGGAAGAGCTGTAATAAAATTACTTCCTCCTGCTGTAACAAGGGTATCAGATACACGGGAGAAAAGTCTTATCGTATCATTGACTCTGTATGAAGAGGACGAATTTGTAACAAAGAAAGGAAGAAGTACTGTATCTGTGCGGTATGATGGACAGTTATCAGTGGGACGATCACCGCATTGAAACGCCGGGGTTATTATCAGATACGACAGCGCCACAATAGTTATCAAAAATACCTGTTTCATTTTATGGTAAGACAAATATTTATTTTGAATGCTGCATGACGATGTATTTTTGTATTTAAATACACCATTGAATAATAACCGTATCATAGCCCATTTCGATCTGGATTCATTTTTTGTATCCGTTGAAATTTTAAATGATCCATCCTTAAAAGGCAAACCTGTTATAGTAGGAGGCAGGGAACGTGGTGTAGTGGCTGCCTGCAGTTATGAAGCCCGTAAATTCGGTATTCATTCTGCCATGCCATCCAATAAAGCCCGTCAACTTTGCCCTCATGCCATATTCGTAAAAGGAAGCCGGGGAGATTACAGCAAGTATTCAAGATGGGTAACAGAGATAATTGCTTCTAAAGCACCGCTTTTTGAAAAGGCATCCATTGATGAATTTTATCTTGATCTTACCGGTATGGATAAATTTTTTAATCCATTGCAATGGACAATTGATCTGCGCCAGCGGATCATTAAGGAAACAGGGCTGCCGATCTCTTTTGGACTTGCATCAAATAAAATGATGGCTAAAATTGCCACTAACCAGGCTAAGCCAAATGGTTACCTGCATATTCCGCCTGGAAAAGAAAAAGATTTTTTGGATCCATTACTTGTTGGTGCCATACCCGGTGTTGGTGAGCATACCGAACAATTATTAAGATCACTGGGAATAATTAAAATACACCAGGTTAGTGAAACCGGCATTAATGTTTTGGAAGAAGTATTGGGAAAGTTGGGCACTGATCTTTGGTATAAAAGTCAGGGGATACACAATGGTATTGTTTCTTCTTATCATGAGGCCAAATCGATATCAACAGAAAATACATTTAATGAAAATATTTCTGAGATTGCGTTATTAAAAAAAGAGATCGTGCGCCAGGCAGAAAAAATATGTTTTGAATTGCGCCAGGATGGAAAAGTTACAGGTTGTGTGGCAATAAAATTACGCAACCCTGATTTTGAAACCACTTCCCGCCAGACAACAATACCCTATACGTCTGCAGATGATGAGATCATTCCGGTTGTTAAAGAACTCTTCAATAAACTCCATAAAAAAGGGCATGCCGTCAGGTTATTAGGGGTTAGACTTTCGGATCTCACCAATGACGCTGTTCAAACAAATCTGTTTACCGATACAGAAAAGAAAACATTTTTATATAAAGCCATTGATGATGTTAAAAACAGGTTTGGAAAATCTTTTGTAAAAAGAGCATCTTCCCATTAATTAACTTCGTATTTAAAAACAATATATGAGTTTACGTTTAGGTGATATAGCCCCGAATTTTACTGCTCAGTCGACTGAGGGAGAAATAAATTTTTATGATTTTATAGGTGATGGTTGGGCAGTACTTTTTTCACATCCCGCCGATTTCACTCCTGTATGTACTACCGAGCTTGGCAGAACTGCTTTACTAAAACATGAGTTCGAAAAACGAAATGTAAAAGTACTTGCTGTAAGTGTTGATCCCCTTGATAAACATATGGTTTGGAAAAAAGATATTAATGAAACTCAAAACTGTACTGTAGACTTTCCAATCATAGCTGATGAAAATAAAGTAGTGGCAGGTTTGTATGATATGATTCATCCTAACTCATCTGAAACATTTACGGTGAGGTCGTTGTTTATTATCGGGCCAGATAAAAAACTGAAACTTTCTCTCACTTATCCTGCAAGTACGGGAAGAAATTTCATGGAAGTATTGCGTGTGATAGATTCACTGCAAATGACCGCCAAACATAGTGTGGCAACACCGGCCGATTGGAAGCAAGGTGATGATGTTATAATAGTTCCGGCATTAAGCACAGAAGATGCGATAAAAAAATTTAGTAAAGGAGTAAATATTATAAAGCCTTACTTGCGTTACACACCTCAACCTGATAAAGATTAATAGTAAAGTCCATGGTCAATAGTCCATGGTATCTTCTTCCTCACCCTATCTTCTTCAACTGTTGCATCAATGCACGAAATTCCTTAGGCATTTCGGCAATGAATTCTCTTTTAGTTTCATCCTGGTCTGTAAATACCAGTTTATAAGAATGCAATGCCAGTCTGCCTATCATTGGCCTTTCTTCATCATCATGTTTCCCTGGTTTGTATTTTTTTTTGATTGAGGATAGTAATACCGGTTTCCCGTCACCATATAAAGGATCACAGGCAAGTGGATGGCCGATATGTTTGGCGTGTACGCGTATCTGGTGGGTTCGCCCTGTATGCAGCTGAAATGAAACCAGTGAATAATTTTTATTGGATTCCAGCACTTCATAAGTGGTAAGGGATGCTTTTCCATTCTTATGTACATTCATCAGTCCTTTGTGCAATGGATGTTCAGAAATAGGTGCATCAATGGAACCAATGTCAGTAAGATGACCCAATACTATTCCCAGGTAATATTTTTGTATTTGCCTGTTTTCGAAAAGGCCAGACAGGTATTTATGCGTGCTTTCATTTTTTGCAAAAATCACTATCCCGCTGGTTTCCTTATCAAGGCGATGCACGGTAAAGATGCTTCCATATTTTTCAATGAGGATCTCTTTTAATGAGCGCTGGGTCTGTTCTCTGTCGGGAATCGTAAGCAACCCGGAAGGTTTATTGACCGCTATAAGATCATCATTCTCATAAATGATGTCAAGCTTGTTTTTCGTCAACTTTTTTTGATTTTGAAGCGTTCATATATTTGAGCAGCCGGATCTCTTTTTCACTCAGGTACCGCCACTTACCTCTTTCCACATTTTTTTTTGTGAGGCCTG
The DNA here is from genome assembly GCA_037720515.1 of Ferruginibacter sp. Classification (GTDB taxonomy): domain Bacteria; phylum Bacteroidota; class Bacteroidia; order Chitinophagales; family Chitinophagaceae; genus Ferruginibacter. Next base: position 28,818 of record JBBJMM010000021.1, on the reverse strand, counting down.
CATACATAACTCTGTCAAGTGCTTTTACATCATACCCAAGGTGCTCGAATATCCGCCGCACTATCCGGTTACGTCCACTGTGTATTTCAATTCCAATGATTGATTTATCTTTTGCATCTGCGTATGCCAGGCTATCTACCAATACTTTTCCATCTTCCAGCACCAGTCCTTCCTGTATTTTTTCAAAGTCGGGTTTAGATAATATTTTATCCAGTTTTACCTCGTATATTTTTTTTATTTCGTAACTGGGATGCGAAAGCTTTTGAGTGAGGTCACCATCATTGGTAAGCATCAATACACCTGATGTATTCCTGTCCAAACGCCCGATAGGATACACCCTTTGATCGGTAGCTTTTTGAATCAGTTGCAAAACGGTTTTTCTTCCCTGCGGATCATCTGTTGTTGTTATATAATCTTTAGGCTTATTAAGCAGAATGTATACAAGGTTTTTGGTAACAAAAACTTTTTTGTTATTGTAGATCACTTCATCATCCGGTTGAATCTTATATCCCGGCTCTGTAGCCGTTTCTCCGTTTACTTTAACTTTTCCCTCATTGATCAGTGCAACAGCATCACGCCGTGAACAAATACCACAATGTGCTAAAAATTTGTTCAATGGCATAACTTCTTCACCATGTTTTTCAGTTAAAGAAGTTCCCTTTGCTAATGTCTTCGATTTAGTACCTGTATTTTTTTCTTTTGGATCAGCAACGGGAGTAGATTTATCTGCAGTTCCGAAACCTTTTGTTCTTGCAGCAATTCTTGCCTGGTATTTCTCTTCTTTAACTTTATCGAAATAGGCAGCCCTTTCTTTCTTAGCTTTCTTTTTTTCCTGCCGGAATTCTTCTTTAACCTTACTGTTTTTTTTGGGGGCTATAAATTTTTGAAAAGGAGACTGGCTCATGTGATGGGGTTTGCTGTTTTTCAACAGTATGAATCACAAAGATAATATTAAATTTTTGGCAATAAAAAATGGCGCAATGTTACTTGCGCCAAGGGGTAATACAGGGTTTCCAGGGTTATTTTCTTGCTTTCCTCGAGTTATTATTTTTATTTTCTTTTTTGTAATCTTCTATTTTTTTTAACTGCTCTGCGGTCAGTATATTTTTGCGGTAAACTTTTGCTTCATTTTTCAAAACCAGCATCTTTTCTTTTTTTAATTCTTTTGAAAGAGATTGATCATTTTTTATTAATTCTCTTTTTTCTTTTAATGCCTGTTTTTGTGTCTTTAATTTTGATGACTGATCATCGGTAAGGTTCAATTTATCTTTCAGGTGTTTATTATGCTTTTTAGCTTTGTCTTTTTTGCCTTCATAAGATTTCTTTTTTTCAGCCATCTTAGCTTTTTGCTCCTGTGTTAAAACTGATGCCATTTTTGCATTATGTTCTGCATGCAAAACTTTGATACGCTCATTGAACTGGGCTTGTGTAAGTGCCTGTGTTCTTAATTCAGCGATCCTGGATTTATATTCTGTTTGATTGCTTTTTATCTGTACTCTTTGTGCTTCAGTAAGGTTGAGATCATTCATCATATCTCTTTTGCCTTTCATACCCTGATGATTTTCTGTTCTTTCCTTTTTGTTTTTATTCATGTCTCTTTTTTCCTGTGCAGTTGCTGTAAATAGTAATGCACTTATTGCAAGAGAAAATGTTATCATTTTTTTCATAGCCTGTTTTTTAATTTTCATGCAGCATAGACAACGCATGAAAGAGTAGGTTTAATAAATGGAATGTTAAAGGAAGGGAGGGTTATAAACCAATGGTCCATGGACCATAGACCATGGACAAACAGAATGCAATAAATTATGAATTCACAACGTCTTTGTTGGCGAGTTGACCGCAGGCTGCATCAATATCTTTGCCCCTGCTCCGCCTTACGCGAACGTTAACATTATTTTTTGCCAGCAGGTCAGTAAATGCCTGGGTAGTGTCTTCGCCTGATTTAATGAAAGATATTCCGGAAACGGAATTATATTCTATTACATTAACAAGATGCGTAGGAATTTGCCTGTAAACTGTAATCAGTTCTTCTGCATCCTGCAATGAATCGTTCTGATCTTTTAATAAAACATATTCAAGCGTAATATCATTTTTAGTTTGCTGATAAAAATAATTGAGCGCTTCTATTAAAAATTCAATGCTATTGGTTTCATTGATCGGCATGATCTCATTACGTTTCTTATCCGTAGCAGCATGCAGTGATAATGCTAAATTGAACCGTACCTTATCATCACCCAACTGTTTTATCATTTTAGCCACACCTGCAGTGGAAACCGTTATGCGTTTCGGGCTCATTGCCATTCCATCTGTTGCAGTGATCTTGTCTATTGATTTGAGTACATTTTTGTAATTTAATAAGGGTTCACCCATACCCATATATACAATGTTGGAAAGATTTTTTCCATATACTTTATTGCTTTGTTCATTCAGCATTGCTGCCTGATCATAGATCTCATCAAAACTCAGGTTCCTTTTTCTTTCCATTCTGCCGGTGGCACAAAATCTACAGGTAAGGCTGCATCCGATCTGAGAGGATACACATGCAGTATTTCTTTTCTCGGTAGGTATAAGAACTCCTTCCATTAAGTGGCCATCATAGGTTCTGAACCTGGATTTAAGAGTGCCGTCATTGCTATGCTGGGTAGCATCAAGTGTAATAGCATTAAAATCAAAATCGTCCAGTAATTTTTTTCTCAGGTCTAAAGATAAATTACTCATTTCCTCAAAACTCCTGGCATTCTTCTTCCACAACCATTCATAGGTTTGAATTGCCCTGAACTTTTTGTTCCCAATACTTTCAAAATATTCTTTTAATTCAGGCAGATCCAATACACGAATGTTCCTTTTTGTTGACATGCTGCAAAGATAACCTCTAAAGAGGATTAAGGTTATTTTAAGGATAATACAGGTAATTTTGCGCACTGTTAATCGTGATTCATTTACAAACATTAACAGGTAAATAAATTATGGAAACAGTTTATATAATCGATGCCGTAAGAACACCAATTGGAAAATATGGTGGTGCACTGGCTGCTATAAGGCCGGATGATCTTCTCGCCATTGTAATAAAGAATTTAATAAAAAGAAATCCCGCCATTGATGTTAATGCAATTGAAGATGTGATAGCAGGCGCAGCCAATCAGAGTGGAGAAGACAACAGAAATGTGGCAAGAATGGCCGTTTTACTGGCAGGATTACCTGAAACCATTCCCGGTGCAACGGTAAACCGGCTTTGTGCAAGTGGTTTACAGGCCATAATGGATTGTTCACGCACCATCGCAACAGGTGATGCTGAATTAATGATCGCCTGTGGTGTTGAAAGCATGACGAGAGCTCCGTTCGTAATGCCCAAAAGCAATACTCCCTATGAACGTACTCCGCAGGTTTTTGACACAACAATGGGCTGGCGTTTTATTAATCAAAAATTGTCAGCAATGTATCACCCTTATACAATGGGGGAAACAGCAGAAAATGTAGCAAAGCAATGGAATATCAGCCGACATGCACAGGATGAATTCGCTATGGCAAGCCAGAAAAAATATACGGCAGCGCATGCCTCCGGAAAATTTATCGATGAGATCATCCCGGTAGAAGTAAAAGCCGGGAAAGAAACATTTGAACTGGATAAAGATGAACATCCCAGGTTATCGTCACTCGAAAAACTGGCAGAATTAAAACCTGCATTTTTAAATGATGGAACAGTAACGGCAGGCAATAGCAGCGGAATTAATGATGGTGCTGCAGCAATGCTTATCGCAAGCGAATCAGCGGTTAAAAAATATGGCCTTCAACCCATCGCAAAAATTATCGCAATGGCCGTTTCCGGGATTGACCCTGCTATAATGGGAATAGGGCCGGTTCCTGCTACAAAAAAAGCTCTGGGCAGATGCGGACTTACCATAAATGATATTGACCTGATTGAATTGAACGAGGCTTTCGCATCACAAAGTATTGCCTGTATTCATGACCTTGGTGTTGACCTTGAAAAAGTAAATGTGAATGGAGGAGCAATAGCATTAGGCCATCCGTTGGGTTGCAGCGGGGTACGGATATCAACTACATTATTGCATGAAATGAAAAAAAGAAAAAGCAGGTATGGACTCGCTACAATGTGTGTAGGAGTGGGGCAGGGGGCTGCTATTATTTATGAAGGGATGGGGGAAGTGAAAAAGTGAAATGTGAAATGTGAAAAGTGAATGTCCAGTATCAAGTATCAAGTATCAAGTATCCAGTATCAAGTATCAAGTATCAAGTATCCAGTATCCAGTATCCAGTATCCAGTAGGTTTCTTCTCACATTCTGTATAATAATTTCCTGATAAGCCTGTAATTAACAAGGATACAAACTACCAATAATACAAAAGCAACACCTGTTACTTTTGGATCCAGCCAGGGAGATAATTCAGGTCTTTCTAAAACAACTGCCTGAAATAAATATTGAAGTAGCGCGGTAACTGCCAGTGCAGCAACAATAATAATACTATATACAGGGATCCATTTTTTTGCAACTGTTTTACTAAGCCAGGCAGGGGAATACCCTAATGTCAGTAACAACTGGAGATTGCTCCTGCTCTTTTCGATCATCAGCTGTAGATAAAAAGAAAATAGCAACATAGCAAGCAGGATCACCAGGAAAGCAAATCCTCCCAGTCCGCTAACTACAGCCTGAAGGATCTGTTTCACTCTGCCGAATTTTGTTTTATCCCTGTTTATGTGATAATTTTTTTTATCAATAAAATTTATAAGAGCCGCACTGTTTGCATCTGTTGTTTTTAAATAAACCCGGGCAGCAGGAACATTAGTTGCATTGCCATAATTTTTATTGGCCCAGGTAAGAAAAGTCTCAGGTACCAAAACTGAATTTATCCTATCACTAACAGCTACTATGCGTCCCCGAAAGTTCTGAACACCGTAAACACTGTAACATTCCAGCACAATATTTATAGATGAAATGCTGCTTACAGAAAGCTGCGGCAGATCCTGTGCCGGTGCGAATACATTATACATTTCCAGGAAATCAGCTGAAAAAATAATAGGAACATCGGCCTGGCCCGGGCTCCACGTAAAAGATGGTGGTACTGTATCAATAAAATCGTTTTTAACTGATTCAAGGAACAGGTCTGTAGTAAAAGGAATAATACTTCCTGCACTTGCTTTTACCCTGAACTGGTTACTTAACAAGGGTGCAGCATCTGTTGTAAATGGTTGTGCTTTTATTTCTTCAATGTCTTTTTCTGAAAAACGGTTATCACTTCCCATATTCTGGTTAGTGATGGTTTTTGTTATAGAAATATAATCAAACCCGTTTTTCCTGATATTCTTATCTTTTAAAAGAAGGTTGATATTAATAAACATCTGTAAACAGCAGAGCAAAAGAAGTACACCAATACCTAAACCTGCATAACTGAATAATTTTGAAAAACGGTTTTCGCCAAAACGTAAAAAAGGAGCAATGTTTTTAAAAGACAATTTTGTGCCGGACTCTTTTTTTTCCATTTTTATAAATTTAAGAGGCGGTCAGGTTTAAAATACTCTATGTCTTTAAGATCAAATAAAATTATGGTTGCATTTCTCATAGCTGATTCGGCGAGTATGAGATCCATTGCTTTTTTGCGGTTCATTTCATCAAGATTACTGAACGGTTCATCCATGATCAGAAGATCAAAGGGTTGTTGCAATGCACGGATGATAGCTATACGTTGTTGTTCACCATAACTGCACTTACCACACAATTGGTTGAGTTTAGAACCGATCCCAAGCCTGCCTGCCATTTCAGATATTGTATTGGTGGGATGAAAAGGATGTAAGGTTCTTTTTATTTCTATATTTTCAAATGCGGTATGGTCCGGGAAAAGACGAAGGTCCTGGAAGATAATGCTGATCTTGTTTGTACGGAGGAGTGCATGCTCTGAAGGAGAAAAAAAACTCACCTCCCTGTTATCGAAAAGGATCTTACCAGTATAATCTTTCCGCATACCATATAAAAAATGTACAAGAGAGGTTTTACCTCTTCCGCTGGGGGCTACCACCTGGATCTTTTCTCCCTGTTTGATTTCCAGGGATTGATTCCATACACCTGAACTTTCTATCTTTTCTTTTTCAAGAAAATCAGGTATTATATTTTCAAGTGTGATCTGCATATGAATTTAAAAAGCCGCCAGGTTGTGACGGCTTTTCTAGTAATTATTTATTTTTTATTCCTGTTAATTAGCAGGCAGCATAGCAACAGTTGTATCTGCCATTATTGATGTGCTGTCCATCCACCTGTTCTTTCCTGAAGCATTCTTTTGTTTATTGATCTTGCCTGCAATTCCAAAATAGTTATTCAACTGTTTTAAACTATTCATCTTCTTATCTACAAGATTGATCTCAGCATGTTGTGTAATTCCTCCCTTTCTGAACTCACCACCTTTGGCAACAAGATTATCCCACATTTGAAGGGAAGCGTTATACATCTGTAGATCAAGACTGTCGGAATTTTTTGGTGCCATAGCGCGCATTACATATTGAAAGTTGATAAATAGTCCAACCGGGCTGCCGGATATTTTACCAAAAAAATCATAATTATTATTGGTCTCCGTTTTTATATAAGTATCAACATAAGCCTGCTTGTTACCGATAGCAAAATATTTATCAGTTGAATTAAAATATACAGGCGGTTGTGTACTATCGCTTACCATATTTTTGCCCGCTTTTTTTCCTGCTTCAATCAGTTTATTAAAGGATGCTTTATCATTGATCGATGCAGAGAATAAATAATTTGCATCCATCTTACCATTTGCATCTTTCGTCATATCAGAAATTGAAAGCAATATTTCTCCTTTATTTGCTTTTACAAAATCATCGAGCGTAAAACCGAGGTAACTGGCCCCCATATTCGCAAATCCTTCTATTCCCATCATTTTAATAAATTCCAGCAGGCCCTGTGGTTTAAAATTCATAGCAAAAAGTACTGCAACGTTTTTAGATGGAATGTGTTTTACCATCTCTTTATTAATAGCAGTTCCTTCATATTTTTTAAAAAGATCTGTCATTTCTTTTCCTGCATAGGATTTCATATCCATCTCAATTTTGCCGTCAAGGAAATTAGCTGTTCCGGTTACAACAGTACCTGCATACATTTTACTCATATTCATCATGCTTAATTCCGGCATTCCTGCAGTTTGTGAACCGATCTCTCCCACATTCATCCAGAAATGAAAATCTCCTTTTGTATTCATTAATTCGGAAAATTTATCATCTTTAGCCAGGCTTCCCTTTTCTTCCAGGTTAAAAATCATTGTGCTTAGTGAGGGAAGATTTCTGGGCGTAACAGGTGGCAGCGTTTGGGGAACGGTAGTATCCATCCCTGTCATAGGAGGCATTCTATTCATGTTCATCTCATTCATTTGAGGTGCATCAAACAAGATTACAAAACGATCTTTATTCCAGGTAGTTATCATTTTACTGTTACTAAGAGAACTCTCCCCGTCTTTACCACTTACTACATTGCCTTTGGTAGCATTGGTATAAAAAGTTTTAAATTTTTCTGCATCTTTTATCTTTCCCAGCAATCCTACATACCCGCCTGCTGAATCTTTTTGTATAAAAAGAGTAAGGTCATCTTTCAGATCGATACCTGTATTTTCAGGATTATCTAATGCTGACTTAACGGTCGCATCTATTGAAGTGTCAGCATATATTTCCTGGAAAAGCTGATTTTGCTTTATTTCACTCCAGGGTAATTTAGAGGTAATGGATTCCCCGTTTATATGAAATACTACAGATGCATTTTTAGGAATGTACCTGCCTGTCTTGTTCGACTTATTACAGGAAGTAAAAATCAAAATGGCAAATGCCATCAGCATTAAAAATTGAAAACGTTTTTGCATAAAATGAATTTAGTATTAATACAGGAAAATAGTTTTGGTAACCCTATCAGATATTACTGAAAAATAAGGGTAATTCCTCAACCCCCATAATTTTTTGATCACCGGTTATCATATTTTTTACCACGGCTTCTTTTTTTTCAATTTCTTTACTTCCCATTATTACAGCAAAAGGAATTTTTCTTTTTTCAGCATACCTGAACTGTTTATCCAATTTAACCGGTTCGTGAAAAAGCTCACACGAAATTCCATTCACACGTAAAGGCTTTAAATGTGTAAGTGCGATCAAACTTTCTTCCTTTCCCATATTGAAGAACAAAACCATAGTATTCAATTCAAGTCCTGCTGGAAAAATATTCATTTCTTCCATCAGGTCATATATTCTATCCACTCCAAAACTAATACCTACTCCTGGTACACCTTTGAGCCCGAATAAGCCGGTAAGGTCATCATAGCGTCCACCTCCCCCGATACTTCCCATTTTAAAATTTTTCGGAGCTTTTACTTCAAAGATGGTTCCGGTATAATAATTTAATCCACGGGCGAGAGTCAGGTCTATCTCTATATTTACGTTTATTGTATGATTTAAAATAAAGGTTAATTCTTCAATGCCTTCTGCAGCAGTCTCATCCTTGCCAAATAAAGTACATATGCTATCCAGGATATTTTCATTGCTGCCTTTTATAGACAAATAATTTTCGATCTGTAATAATGCATCTGGTTGTAAGCCTGCAACGGTTAATTCATCTTTTACTTTTTCTATACCGATCTTATCAAGTTTATCTATGGCTGTAGTTATCTGAATTAATTTTTCTTTATTTCCACATAATGCCGCGAGGGCAACCAATATTTTCCTGTTATTTATTTTTAAACCATAACCATGAATTCCAAGCTTTGTAAATACATCATGATAAATATTTGCGAGTTCGATTTCATTTAATAAAGATGTGCTTCCTGCAATATCCGCATCACATTGGGTAAACTCACGGTATCTTCCTTTTTGGGGCCTGTCTGCCCGCCATACCGGTTGTATCTGGTAGCGTTTATAAGGAAAAACCAACTGGCCATGATTCATGGCAATAAATCTTGCAAAGGGAATTGTGAGATCATATTTTAAAGCCCGTTCTGTAAAGTCAGCAGTGTTTTTACCCTCCATTAATTTTTCAAACCCGGCACGTGCCTTATCCTTATTCTTGGGATCATTTAACCCGTTATTCAGGATTTTAAAAATTAGTTTGTCTCCTTCCTCACCATATTTTCCCATCAGGGTTTCCATGTTTTCCAGGGCAGGAGTTTCCAGGGGCATAAAACCATATAATTGAAAAACTGTACGGATCGTATTGAGAATAAAATTTCTTTTATGTACTGTTTCTGCTGTAAAATCTCGTGTACCCTGTGGTATACCTGGTTTTGTAGTCATAGTATATTTATTACCGGGGTTCTTTTGTAATGATATAGTTTTTTATAATAGCATCACATGTTTCGTCAATTATTTTATATACATCATGATAACCTTCTTCATCTCCATACCAGGGATCGGGTACATCCAGATTTTTTCCGGGATGTATTTCATCAAGAAAGAATTTAATTTTATTTTTATCAAAGGCATCACCTGTGATATTTTTTACATCATTAAAAACATCCTGGGCCATTACATAAATAATATCATATTGTTCAAAATCTTTAGCAATGAATCTTCTGGATATTTGTTCACTGATATCTATTCCATTGCATTTCGCTACTTTCTGGCTAAGATGATGCGGAGCTTCGCCGGTATGGTATCCGTTTGTACCGGCACTTTCTATCGTCCAGTTCAAATCATTTTCCCTTACTTTTTTTCTTAACAAGCCTTCCGCCAGCGGGCTTCTGCAAATGTTACCCAGACAAACCATTAAAATTTTCATGCAACAAAGATATAATACGAACTACACAGGGCATGAATAAAAACTTTACCATATACACTTATGGACTTTACATGCAATTGCATCTTTATAAAAACAGGCCTGTTCTTATGATTTTTCATTTTTAATTTCAAACAAATGAATGCAGATAATATAATGCAGGCTGATCTTAATGATATAATTTTTGAAAACCGAAATAAGGAATATGGCGCTTATGATCTCAGAAGAAAATATAGTGAAAGGCTAGTAATGGCTTTAACAATTGTGTTTTTTTTGATGGCTCTTTTTTCCATGATAACTTTTTTTAAAAAAAATAATATCCTAACGGTAGAAACTATTTTAATTAATGATCCGGCGCCCGTGAAAATTATTAAAATAAAAAGAAATTGAAAAAATACCCTCTCCAAAAAAACAAAATGTCCGCAATTCAACAGCACCACTACTTACGAACAATTTTAAATTTACCGATAGTATTGAAAAAGAGGAAAAAATAAAGCTACCTGAAAATTTTATTGATTTTACCGATATAAATAATGTGATCGATATACCTGAATCAGGAGCTTTTATTTCGGCAGGAGAAGTTCAAAAAAATTCAGGAACCCCAGTGGCGGCCGCGGGCAATAATCTGATCAAAAATACAGATATACCAATGGTTAATGCTGATATCATGCCTCAGTTCCCGGGAGGCTTAAAAGCGTTAATAAAATATTTAGAACGCAACATCCAGGACCCGGAAGAAACACGTGAGTTTAAAACAGTATCTGTTACAGTTAAATTTGTTGTGGGCTATGATGGTGTTTTAAAAAGTTTTGAAATTATAGAAGATGGTGGTAAAAAGTACAATGACGAAGTATTGCGTGTTCTTAAAAAGATGCCTTTATGGATACCGGGAAAAACCAATGGAGAGAAAATTTCAGTTTATTATACCATTCCTGTTAAGTTTGTAGCAGCAGAATAATTTAGCAGAAATAGTTAGTACATTGCTATTGATAAGAAAATAATAATATGGCTTTAGAAGAATTTGACAAAGAACCTTTATCAGAAAGAGACAAAGGATTGATCAGGATGCGCAGCATGATGGATTATGGTATGGGAATTTTGTGGCTGGGTATGGGAATTTTCCTGCTTTTTATAAAAGAGTTCAATACCGGCCTGGAAGCACGCTTTGATGATCCTGTGATGAAAGTATTCGGCGCTATTTGTATTTTATATGGTGGGTTCAGGATATACAGGGGTTATAAGAAAAATTACCTGGGGGAAAGATGAATTATATAAACAAATTACATTTACTTTCTCTGTTGCTTATGTTACTTTTTCAAAGTTGTAACAGAAAAGATAAGGATATTATACCAACTGATTCTCCTTATAATGGTACTATTCACATCAGTGCAGATGAATCTTTTAAACCGGTTATAGATGAACAGATCCGGATGTATGAAGCATCATATCCGGGTACAAAAATAATTGCACATTACAAACCTGAAGCAGATTGTTTCCGGGATCTGCAAAATGATTCTATAAATCGCCTTATCATTGTTACTCGGGGTTTATCAAACAAAGAGGAAAAATTTTATATTGATTCTTTGAAATACAATCCTGGATGGAACCAGGTAGCCAACGATGCTATTACCCTAATCGTAAATCAAAAAAGCAACGATACACTTATTACTATAGACAGATTGCAAAAGCAACTGAGAGGAAAAATATTCAGGGAACAAACGATTGTTTTTGACGGATTAAAATCCACCAGCGCAGTAAGGTTCATAAGTGACTCAATTCTGCATGGAGAAAAGTTTGATACTTCAGTGGTGAAAGCGGCAAAGAACAGCAGTGAAGTGATAGATTATGTAGCAAATAATGAAAATGCAATAGGTATGATAGGGGTAGGATGGATAGGTAATCCTGAAGACAGTTCACACCTCAACCTGTTAAGAAAAGTAAAAATAGCTTATGTTGAATGTAATACATGTAATGACACTCCTTTTGTGAAACCAGTACAGCACACCATCCTCACCAAAAGATATCCTTTGGTACGCGGTTTGTATTATATCATAAAAGAAAATTACAGAGGTTTGGGTTCCGGTTTTGTAAGTTTTTTGAAGAGTGAAAGAGGCCAGCTTATTTTCAAAAGAGCATATATGGGGCCTCTAATGAGTTTTGGCATCCGCAACGTAAAAATCAATCAAACATTAGATCAGTAATTAATAACCTTTTAACGGTATATTTTATATTTTAATTAAATTTTGGTGTCTAAAAAAATAAAATAATATGAAGAAGTTTAAAATCGGAATACTATTTTTCATTGCTTTATTGTCTTTTAATTCTCTCATAGCACAAAGCATTGAAGAAGGAAAACGTTTCATTTATTATGAAAGATATAAAAGTGCAAAGGATATATTTCAGAAAATGCTTACAGCAAATCCTAATAATGAAGAAGCTGCATATTGGCTGGGCCAGGCAGAGATCGGATTAGAAAACATTCCCGCTGCAAAGGCTTTATACCAAAATAAATTAACTGCGAATTCTAACAGTGCTTTGCTGATTGCAGGTATGGGTCATGTTGCTTTGCTGGAAGGAAATAAACAGGATGCAAAGAGCAGGTTTGAAACAGCAATTTCATTAAGCCAGGGTAAAAGTATACCTGTATTAAATGCTGTTGGATTTGCAAACGCCTATCCTGATTCTAAAAACGGTGATGCTGCATATGCCATTGACCAGCTTAAAAAAGCAACTATGATCAAAGGATTTAAAGATCCGGATGTTTATGCTAACCTGGGTGATGCTTACAGGAAATTTGCGGATGGTGGCAATGCTATACTTGCGTATGAGCAGGCTTTAAAATTAAATCCTAATTATGCACGCGCAACATACAGGATAGGGAAAGTTTATCAGACACAAGGCCGTTCCCAGGAAGAGATATATATGAAGTATTTTAATGATGCTATTGCTAAAGATGCAGCATATGCGCCCGTTTATAATAATTTAGTTGATTATTATTACGAGACAGATGTTCCTAAAGCTGCGACCTATCTGGATAAGGCATTGGTTAATTCTGATGATGATCCCAAAGCTTGTTACTATCGTGCTTCCATGAAATATGCACAGGGTTTATTTAATGAAGCCATTACAAAAGCCAATGAATGTGTTACAGCAGGTGGAACTAATGTTTATGCAAAATTGTATGGAATAAAAGGGTATGCATACAACAGGTTAAATGATACCGCAAATGCTAAAGCAGCGTTTGAAGAATATTTTACCAAGCAGACAGAAGATAAAATTGGCGCAGGTGACTATTCTACATATGCAACCGTTTTATTGAAATTCCCCGGAAATGAAGATAAAGCAGCCACATTAATTGATAAGGCTGTAGCACTAGATTCATTAGAAGCAAATAAAGTTTCCTACTTGAAAGCCATAGCACTTGCTTACGATGGTCAAAAGAGATACAAAGAATCGGGTGATTGGTACAACAAAGTTTTAACGGTGAAAAAAAATCCTAGCAATGTTGATTTGTATAATGCAGGTTATGGTTATTTCCGTGCCGGCGATTTTACAACAGCTGTTGGAATATTTAATAAATATGTAGAAAAATATCCGGAAGATGCTTTTGGATATTACATGATAGGAAAATCAAATGCAGGAATTGATACAACAGGTGCCTTGGGGTTAGCCTTACCGGCTTATCAGAAAACCATCGACCTGGGTGAAGCCGCAACAGATAAAGCAAAGGTTAAAAATCAATTGATCGGGGCTTACAAATATTTTATTGAATATCATTATAATGTAAAGAAAAATCAGGCCAAAGCATTGGAATTTGTAGATAAGGCTTTGTTGGTAGATCCTACTGATGCTCAATTAATACAAAACAGGGAGTTTATCAGTAAAACTGATCCTAATGTACCGGTTAAAAAGGCTGCTCCTGCAAAACCGGTAGCTAAGCCTAAAACCACCAAGCCTGCTACAAAAAAAAAATAAAAGCTAAAACAAAATAACCCCAAGCCTGTTATTCACCATAACAGGCTTTTTAATTTGATATCGATATACATGATTGTATATTAAGCATGCTGCCTTATTTTTGCCACTATACTTTTAGCATTCTAAATATGGATTTTTACATATTACAGGTTAATGTAAACAATGCGGAAAATTATTTACCGATAGCTTTACAGTTATTTATGGCCATGGGGCTTATCATGTTAATTCTGGTAGGTTCCAACTTCCTCGGACCTAAAAGAAAGGGGTCTGATAAGTTGCAGAATTTTGAAAGCGGAATTGAAATTAAAGGCAATGCCCGCCAGCCGATGGCCATAAAATATTTCCTGGTTGCTATTCTTTTTGTTCTGTTTGATGTAGAGGTGATCTTCTTTTATCCCTATGCAGTTAATTTTCGTGAGTTGGGCTGGCAGGGATTTATGGCTGTAGTATTGTTTGTATCCCTGTTTTTGGCAGGGTTTATTTATATTTTTAAGAAAGGGGCATTGAAGTGGGAGGAATAGAAATTATAAATTTTAAATGTTGAATTCAAATGCATTTAAAATTCAAAATTTAAAATTTTAAAATGAGTCGTCCGGTTCAATATAATCCTAAAGTAAAATTTGAAGGTATTCCTGACGGGTATATGGGAGAAGGTTTTATGGCTACTAACCTGGAAAAAGTGGTTAGTCTTGCCCGTAAAAATTCTATATGGCCTTTGCCTTTTGCTACAAGCTGTTGCGGAATTGAATTTATGGCTACAATGGGAAGCCATTACGATCTTGCACGTTTCGGATCTGAAAGAGTAAGTTTTTCTCCCCGTCAATGTGACCTCTTAATGGTAATGGGAACCATTGCTAAAAAAATGGCACCTATCGTTAAGCAGGTTTATTTACAGATGGCAGAACCACGCTGGGTTTTGGCTATGGGTGCCTGCGCATGTAGCGGAGGTATATTTGACAGCTATCCTGTTCTGCAGGGTATCGATCAGATCATTCCTGTTGATGTTTATGTACCAGGTTGTCCGCCACGCCCGGAAGCCGTATTGGATGGTTTCATGAAAGTACAGGATCTCGTAAATGCGGAAGGATTGAGAAGAAGGTATAGTGATCAGTATAAAGATCTTTTAAGTGGTTATGGGATTCAATAAGATCTTGAATAAATAATTGGTAGATGATTATTATTAGAATTGATTATGGCTTTAGATAACAATACAATCAAAGAAAAGCTGACTCAAAAATTTGGCGACCAGCTTTTAAGCTGGCAGGAACCTTATGGAATGCTCACTTTTACAGCACCTAAGGATCTTAATTTAAAAGTACTCCAGTTCCTTTTCGATGAAGATGATATGAAATTCAGGTTCCTTACTGATCTGCAGGCTGTTCATTATCCTGACAGTATTGGTGCTGAACTGGCTGTTGTTTATCATTTACACAACCTGGTTGATAATGTAAGGATACGTTTTAAAGTTTTTACAGATATAAATAAACCCGATGTTTTCAGTGCCACTGCCATTTACCAGGCTGCAAACTGGATGGAAAGGGAAACATATGATTTTTATGGAGTGAATTTTTTAGGACATCCTAATCTCATCCGTATTTTAAATGTTGATGAGATGGATTATTTTCCTATGAGAAAAGAATTTCCATTGGAAGAACAAACAAGAGTGGATAAAGATGATGAGATGTTTGGAAGATAAATAAATTGA
Source organism: Ferruginibacter sp. (assembly GCA_037720515.1). Lineage (GTDB taxonomy): Bacteria > Bacteroidota > Bacteroidia > Chitinophagales > Chitinophagaceae > Ferruginibacter. The sequence goes on along the minus strand of JBBJMM010000021.1, from coordinate 13,370 downwards.
ATAATAAGAATGTGTTACAGTGAATCATTGTTTTCACTTTTCACAATTCACTTTTCACTTAATATGAACGATCATATTCTTTTACCTGAAGGCAGTATAGAAAAACAGACCACTACTTTAAATCTGGGGCCAACACACCCGGCTACTCACGGTGTATTTCAGAATATCCTGGAACTGGATGGGGAAAGAATTTTAAAAGCAACATCTACTGTAGGGTATATCCATCGTGCATTTGAAAAGATCGCTGAAAGACGGCCACTCTACCAGATAACACCTCTTACAGACCGTTTAAATTATTGTTCATCGCCCATAAACAATATGGGTTGGCATATTACCTGTGAAAAATTACTGGGAATTACCATACCAAAAAGGGTGGATTACCTGCGTGTTATAATAATGGAACTTGCCCGCATCAGTGATCATCTTATTTGTAACTCAATTGTTGGAGTGGACAGCGGTGCTTATTCCGGCTTCCTGTATCTTATGCAGTTCAGGGAATTGATCTATGAGATCTATGAAGAGATATGCGGTTCAAGGCTTACCACCAATATAGGACGTATAGGAGGTTTTGAAAGGAATTTTACAAATACGGCTTTCGAAAAACTGGAACTTTTTTTAAAGGATTATCCAAAACAATTAAAAGAATTTGAAAATCTTTTTACCCGCAACCGCATATTTATGGACCGTACCATTGGCTGTGGTCCTATATCTGCTGAAAGAGCTTTGAATTATGGATTTACCGGTCCTAATTTAAGGGCTGCCGGGGTAGATTATGATGTTAGAGTGCATACTCCTTATTGCAGTTATGAAGATTTTGATTTTACTATACCGGTAGGAAAGACCGGGGATTGTTACGATCGTTTTTTAGTAAGGAATAATGAGATGTGGCAGAGCCTTTCCATTATTAACCAGGCATACAATAAAGTAAAAGAATTCAAAGGGGTGGAAGCGGAAGTTTTTCATGCGGATGCGCCCGCTTATTACCTGCCGGAAAAAGAAGATGTGTACACAAAAATGGAAGCATTGATCTATCACTTCAAAATTGTGATGGGAGAAACAGATATTCCTGCCGGGGAAGTGTATTGTTCTGTGGAAGGCGGAAACGGTGAGCTTGGATTTTATTTAATAACAGATGGCGGCAGAACTCCTTACCGTTTGCATTTCCGCCGGCCCTGTTTTGTTTATTACCAGGCATTTCCTGAACTGATTGAAGGTGGGATGCTGAGTGACGCGATCATTACTATGAGCAGCCTTAACATTATTGCGGGTGAAATGGATGCGTAGGAAATTTTAAATTTAAAGTTGTGATCAAATTCAATGATGAAAACCTGGCTGAAGTTGAAAAATTAATTCAACATTATCCGGAGGGAAAACAAAAAAGTGCATTGATCCCGGTGTTGCACCTGGCTCAATCGCAATTTAATGGCTGGCTGGATGTTCCTGTAATGGATTATGTTGCCTCCCTTTTAAAAATTGAACCCATTGAAGTGTATGAAGTGGCAAGTTTTTACAGTATGTTCAATTTAAAACCTGTCGGAAAATATATGTTTGAAGTTTGCCATACAGGCCCGTGTATGATCAATGGCAGTGATAAGATTATCAGCTATATCAATCAGAAATTAAATATCGGGGTAGGAGGTACAACAGAAGATGGAATATTTACTTTAAAAACAGTGGAATGCCTGGGCGCATGCGGATATGCTCCTATGATGCAACTTGGTAAAAATTACAGGGAACATTTAACTGAGGAAAAAATAGATGCGATCATCGATGAATGCAGGGGAAATAATTCAGATACAATAAATAATTTTAATAAAATGAATGCATAGTTCTCTATAAATTTTTTACACCGGATGTCCAATCATGATATAAAAAAGTAGAGCAATAATCGAATAGGTTATTTTTTGAGTTATGAGTAAGAAATTATTATTAGCAAAAGCACACATAGAAGGCATACGGTCATACGATGTATACCGTGGCGAAGGCGGCTATAGCAGCGTGGAAAAAGCATTAAAAATGCAGCCTGCAGAAATAGTGGAAGAAATAAAAAAGAGTGGCTTAAGAGGCCGTGGGGGTGCAGGTTTTCCTACAGGTATGAAATGGGGTTTCCTGGCAAAGCCGGAAGGTGTGCCGCGTTACCTTGTTTGCAATGCAGATGAAAGTGAACCGGGTACTTTCAAAGACAGGTACCTGATGGAGTTTCTTCCTCATTTGCTGATTGAGGGAATGATCGTGTCTGCATTTGCGTTAGGAAGCAATACAAGTTATATATACATCCGTGGTGAATACCATTGGATAACAGATATTCTACAAAAAGCGCTGGATGAAGCAAAACAAAATGGCTGGCTGGGAAAAAATATTTTAGGAAGTGGATTCGATCATGAAATGTATTTACAACGCGGAGCAGGTGCTTATATATGTGGAGAAGAAACTGCACTCCTCGAAAGCCTGGAAGGTAAAAGAGGCAACCCCCGGATCAAGCCACCTTTTCCTGCTGTTAAAGGATTGTGGGATTGCCCTACCGTGGTAAACAATGTAGAAACACTTGCAGCAGTGGTTCCCATAATCAACGAAGGTGCGGAAGCTTATTCAAAAATTGGCATTGGTAAATCAACCGGTACAAAGCTTATCTCTGCCTGCGGAAATATAAATAAGCCGGGTATCTATGAAATTGAAATGACAGAATCGGTTGAAGAATTTATTTACAGCGATCGGTTTTGTGGAGGAATTGCGAATGGCAAAAAATTAAAAGCCTGTATACCCGGTGGCTCCTCTGTTCCCATACTTCCTGCTAATTTGTTATTGAATACAGCTAAAGGAGAAAAAAGGTATATGAACTTTGAAAGCCTTAGTGATGGCGGATTTGCTACAGGCAGTATGTTAGGTTCAGGTGGTTTTATTGTGCTGGATGAAGACCAGTGTATCGTTAAAAATACCTACACCCTTGCCAGGTTCTACAGGCATGAAAGCTGTGGCCAGTGTTCGCCCTGCCGGGAAGGGACAGGATGGATGGAAAAAATATTGAAAAATATAGACGATGGAAAGGGAAAGATGAGTGATATTGATTTGCTTTGGGATATTCAGAGAAAGATCGAAGGAAATACGATCTGTCCTTTGGGCGATGCTGCGGCCTGGCCGGTTGCAGCAGCGATCAGGCACTTCCGGGATGAATTTGAATGGCATGTGCTTAACCCGGAAAAATGTTTGACTGAAAATTATGGATTGGCTCATTATGCTGATCCGATTCATGTGGCGGTGGCGGTGTAGTAAAGTCAAAAGTGAAAAGTTAAAAGGAAAAAATAAAAAATGGATGATCTTTCTGAAATTTTCGAACTGAATGAAGATCAGAAGCCATATAATATTGGACATAGATGTTTTTATTTTTCGAGGGACATCTTACTTTTTCTGAAAGGGTGTAAATATGAGAAAATACATTTTTCGCTATTTGATCAACTAGTAAGGAGTGCTACATCAATAGGAGCTAATGTTATTGAAGGAAAGTCGGGAAGTACTAAGAAAGATTGGAAGAATTTTTATGTTATTGCTTTGAAATCTGCCAACGAAACAAAATATTGGCTTTGTTTAATAAAAGAAACGCTGGATGTTTCAAAAATAAAAATTGATGAACTGATAAAAGAAGCCGATGAAATATCCAGAATTATTGCTTCTGTTATATTAAAGTCAAACAAATAGAATTTTTGAATTTTGAATTTTGACTTTTGAATTTTTAAAAATGTCTGAAGAAATAAAAAAAGACCCGCCTGCAAATTTTAAAGTAACTATCGATAATATCACCATCGATGTTACTCCGGGAACGACTATATTAAACGCTGCACGCCGTATTGGTGGTGAAGTAGCTCCGCCTGCTATGTGCTATTACAGTAAGTTGGAAGGCAGTGGTGGCAAATGCCGCACGTGCCTGGTAGAAGTAGCAGCCGGCTCTACTGCAGATCCAAGGCCTATGCCTAAATTGGTGGCCAGTTGCCGTACAACGGTAATGGATGGTATGATCGTAAAGAATATTACCAGCGAAAAAGTTACAGAAGCCAGAAATGGCGTGGTAGAATTACTTCTCATTAATCATCCTCTCGATTGCCCGATCTGTGATCAGGCTGGAGAATGCCATTTACAGGATCTGGGGTATGAACATGGAAGAGAAGGTACACGTTACCAGTTTGCAAGAAGAACATTCGTTAGAGAAGACATAGGTCCTTATATTCAGTTGCACATGACCCGCTGTATCTTATGCTATCGCTGCACATATATCGCAGACCAGATCACAGATAAACGGGTGCATGGTATTGTTGACAGAGGTGATCATGCTGCTATATCTACTTATATTTCAAAAGCGATAGAAAATGATTTCAGTGGCAATATGATAGATGTATGTCCTGTTGGGGCACTCACAGACAGAACATTCCGTTTTAAGAACCGGGTTTGGTTTACGAAACCTATGGATGCGCACCGGATCTGCGAAACGGCCGGTTGCTGTGGAAAGGTAACGGTATGGCTTAGGGGCAATGAAGTATTCCGGGTTACTGCCAGGAAAGATGAATGGGGAGAAGTGCAGAGTTTTGAAAACAAACCGGGATGGATCTGCAATACCTGTCGCTTTGATAAAAAAGAAACAACCGACTGGGTAATAGAAGGAGTTACAGCGATCAGCCGTCATTCTGTTATCGCTGCCAATAAATATAAGAATATGGTGATGCCCAAAGAAACATTGCAGGAAGTAATGGATGGGCTGCAACCCAGGTTGTTGATGAATATACATAGCGTTAGTGAAGTAAATGATCCTGACCTTCGCTTAAGTGAAATAGACAGGCCGGCGGTTTCCGGGGATTTTTCTGAAACGCATCATCATAGTAATGTAATAGAAAATCCGGGAGATGCGGAAATTAATAACCGAACCCTTTTAAATAAAGAATTGAAAGAAGAAAACAACTAATTTATACGCATGCTTTTAGCGATCGACCTGGCCTTGATACTTGAAAAACTGGTTTTAATAAGCGTAGTGGTAATGGCTTCTATGTTGATAGCCATGTATACAACTTTTGCAGAACGCAAAGTGGCAGCGCTGCTTCAGGACAGGCCGGGTCCCAACCGGGCAGGTCCGATGGGAATTTTTCAGCCACTGGCAGACGGATTGAAATTATTTTTCAAAGAAGAGATCATTCCTACTTTTTCCTCCAAATTCTTATTCATATTAGGTCCGGGCCTGGCCATGCTTACAGCCTTGATGACCAGTGCCGTAATTCCCTGGGGTAATGAAGTGAAGTTATTTGACAGAACAATAAGCTTACAGATCGCTGATATCAATATTGGGATCTTATATGTTTTTGGAGTGGTTAGCCTTGGAGTGTATGGTATCATGATCGGAAGCTGGGCCAGTAACAATAAATTTTCTTTGCTGGGAGGATTACGGGCAGCCTCCCAGATCATTAGTTATGAACTGGCAATGGGATTATCACTTATTGCTTTATTAATGGTAACAGGTACGCTTAGCCTGAAAGAAATGGTAGAACAGCAACAGGTAAGTTATTGGAATATAGTAAAACAACCCCTGGGATTTTTTATTTTCCTTATCTGTGCATTTGCAGAATGCAATCGTACTCCTTTTGATCTGCCGGAAGCAGAAAATGAACTGATAGGTGGATACCATACAGAGTATTCTTCTATGAAACTGGGGTTTTATTTATTTGCTGAATACATCAATATGTTTGTGAGCAGTGTGATAATGGCAACATTATTTTTTGGTGGATATGATATTCCGTTTTTGGATGAAGCAAAATACGATTCAAACTGGATGGCTGTACTGGGTGTGGCAGCATTAATGTTTAAAGTATGTTGCTTTATATTCTTATTCATGTGGGTACGCTGGACGATCCCCAGGTTCCGGTATGATCAGCTGATGCATCTTGGATGGAGAATATTGATACCACTGGCATTATTCAATATGCTGGTAACAGGAGGTATGATTTTGTATTTTAATAAATAGATATACACGAATTTTTAGGCACGAATTACAAGAATTTAAATACAGGAACGCGGATTGTCAGGATGATTATGATTAGTATGATTTTATAAAACGAATGAGGGTGAGGTGTAACTATTAACCATTATTTTTGCAAACCTTAAATTATAAATGCAGGCATTAACAAACAGATTACAACAGGTAGAAAGGAAACCCATGAGTTTGCTGGAGCGTTTATACATTCCCGCTATACTTAAAGGAATGCTGATAACTTTCAGTCATATTTTCAAAAAAAATCCTACTATCAGTTATCCTGAAAAGAAGCGTCCTTTCAGTCCGGTTTTCAGGGGTTTGCAGATATTGAACAGGGATGAAGAAGGCCGTGAAAACTGTACTGCCTGCGGGCTTTGCGCCGTTGCCTGTCCGGCAGAGGCCATTACCATGGAAGCAGCTGAAAGGCAGCCCGGTGAAGAAGATCTATACAGGGAAGAAAAATATGCGGCTAAGTATGAGATAAATATGCTGCGTTGTATCTTTTGCGGTTTGTGTGAAGAAGCCTGCCCCAAAGACGCAATATACCTGAGTGAAACATTTACTCCCGCAGACTACCAGCGTAAACAATTTATTTATAATAAACAGGACCTGTTGATCCCGAATCCTGTTGAAGATCCGGAAGGCTATAAAAAAGCATTGGGAAACAGGGCATCAAACAAAACAATTAGCAGTTAATCATCTATAATGCCGATCACAACTTTATTATTTATTTTCCTATCACTTTTGGCAGTTGGCGGCGCAGTGATGATGCTGATAAGTAAGAACCCTGTACACAGTATCCTTTGGCTTATCGTTGTTTTTTTTGCCATCTCAGGACATTATGTTTTATTAAACGCTCAGTTCCTGGCAATAGTCAATATAATAGTATACGCAGGTGCTATCATGGTATTATTTTTATTTGTGGTGATGCTTATGAATTTAAATGCAGATACGGAACCTGTTAAAAATTACCGTTTACAGCTTATAGGGGTGATTGCGGGAGGCTCATTGTTATTGGTCATTCTTTCTGCAGTAATGAGGATAGATATTGAGAACCTTGTACAATTGAAAACAGGTGAAGCAGGTTTGATAAATAACCTGGGGATGACTTTATTTACTAATTATGTATTGCCTTTTGAAGTAAGCAGTATATTATTTTTAAGCGCAATCGTAGGTGCTGTAGTATTGGGTAAAAAAAATTAAACGGTTAATTATGAAAAAAATGTTTCGACTTTTTTTTATGTTCCTTCTTTTAGTAAGTGTGGGCACTTCCCGTTCTTACGGCCAAATAAAGTTGGAAGATATTCCTTTTGATCTTGATGAAATATTTGGAAAAGCTAAGATCTTAACGGTAAAAAAAGGATTTAGTCCTGTATTTAATCTTGGGAACTTCCAGGTAAATAAAATAGGAATATTGGGAGAAAAATTAAAAGGTGTGGAGATACTGGGACAGATATTTGACAAAAAAAAAGTAGGGCAGGTTACTAAATTATATAAAACCTATAAAACAGGATTGGTGGTTTTTAAGGTACTTGCCGCAGCTGGTACGGCTGTATCTGTTTACAGTACTGTGAGAGGCGCAACCTCTGATAATAAATTCAATGATAAAACGGTAAAGGCTATGCTATACCCGGCACTTACTTCCATTGCTACTGGTGTTATAACAAAGATCCTTACAAAAAAAGCCTCCTATAAAGCAGTTGATCTGTTTAACGGGGTAGTGAAAAAAACGATCAAGGATATATTTTCTGTTGCACCGGCTTCTTCAACAATGGGTGTAGGAGTTTATGTGAAATTATAAAAATGGATATAAAAGCATATATAATATTGTCTCTTACATTGTTCACCATTGGTATCATTGGTGTATTGGTAAGAAGGAATGCGATCATAGTTTTTATGTGCATTGAACTTATGCTCAATTCAGTTAATTTATTACTGGTTGCATTTTCTAAAATGCATGCGTTGAGCATCGCTGCTAAAACATCGCCCACTTATGCGGCAGATGCCCAGATCTTTGTTTTCTTTATAATGGTTGTAGCTGCAGCAGAGGTTACCGTGGGACTTGCAATAATTGTAATGCTTTATAGAAATACACATTCCGTGGATGTAAACTTTTTAAATCGATTGAAGAACTGATCACCGATCACAGGCAAAGCAATTTTAAAAAATATAGGTTGCCCTGAATTGTTGTCTCAACTTGGCTTATGAAAAATATTTCGGATATAATATGGCTGATCCCTTTTTTACCACTGCTTGGCTTTTTAATTATTGGAAGTGCCCGTAATATTTTATCTAGATCAGTTACCGGAATGATCGGAAGCGGAACTATTCTTGCCTCCTTTATTCTCAGTTTAATGGTATTCTGGAGTGTAAAAAACGGCACACTTTACAGCCTGCATTATTTTGATTTTATCAATATCAGTTCTCTTAAAATCGGGTTTGATTATAAAGTTGACCAGCTTACTTCCCTGTTTTTATTGATCATCACAGGAGTGGGTTTTCTGATCCATGTATATTCTACTTCTTACATGCATGCAGAACCTGCCAAAGATTTTGCAAAATATTTTTCATTTCTAAACCTGTTCGTATTTTCTATGCTCATACTTGTTATGGGCGGAAACTATGTTATCATGTTTATTGGCTGGGAAGGCGTAGGCCTCTGTTCTTATTTACTTATCGGTTACTGGTTTAAAAACAATGATTATACGAACGCTGCGAAAAAAGCTTTTATAATGAATCGGATAGGAGATCTTGGTTTTCTCCTTGCTATTTTCTGGTTCATTTCAAAAACCGGTTCTGTTGATTTTGATATATTGTTTTCTTCCTCAACACTTGCAAAACTATCGCCTGCTGATATTACAGGCATAACATTATTGTTGTTTGTGGGTGCTACCGGTAAAAGCGCGCAGATACCTTTGTATACCTGGTTGCCGGATGCAATGGCTGGGCCAACTCCTGTAAGTGCATTGATCCATGCTGCAACCATGGTAACTGCGGGCATATATATGATAGCACGGAGCAACATCCTGTATTCAAGTGCACAAATTACACAAAATGTAATGGTCATAATTGGTATGGCAACAGTAATACTTGCAGCAACCATCGCGTTAAAACAGAATGATATAAAAAAAGTGCTGGCATACTCAACGGTAAGTCAGCTCGGTTACATGTTCGTGGCGTTAGGAGTGGGCTCTTATACAGGTGCTGTGTTTCATGTGATGACGCATGCTTTTTTTAAAGCTTTATTATTTCTCGGTGCAGGTAGTGTTATACATGCAATGAGTGGTGAGCAGGATATGCGCAACATGGGAGGATTAAAAAAGAAATTAAATATCACTCACATTACATTTTTAATAGGTTGCCTAGCCATTGCCGGGATGCCTCCTCTTTCAGGCTTTTTTTCCAAGGATGAAATCCTGGCGGCTTCCTTTGCTGAGAGTCCTTTGCTGTGGGCTTTTGGAATTGCAGGTGCTGCCATGACTGCATTTTATATGTTCAGGTTGTATGGAATGACATTCCTGGGTAAGTTCCGCGGCACCAGTGAACAAAAGGATCATTTACATGAAAGTCCTGCTGCTATCACAATACCTCTGATTGTACTGGCACTGCTTGCTATTGCAGGCGGCTGGGTAGGCATACCGGAATTATTCATGCAGGGTGGCCACAGGCTGGAAGCCTTTTTAAAACCTGTATTTGAAAAAAAGGTAGGTCTACCGGGTACGCATACACTAACTCACCAAACGGAATACATACTTATTGCGGTTTCTGTAGTGCTGTCATTGCTGGCAATTATAATTGCAGTTATGAGATACCGGAATTATGAAAGAACGGATAAACCCTCTTCAGCCGTTTCACGTGTGCTGGAAAATAAATGGTATGTGGATGAATTATATCAGAATATTATTGTGAATCCTTTACGTGCGCTTTCTCATTTTTTTACCAATGTGATAGAGAAAAAAGGTATCGATGGTATTGTTAACGGAACAGGCAAGGCGGTCAATTACAGCAGCCGGCAGCTTAGGTGGGTTCAAAGCGGCCAGGTAGGGGCTTATGTGTTATTGATGGTGTTAGGAATACTGGTGATATTTATTATACAATTGTTTTTGTAAAAGATCGAGAATGCTTGGCACTTATTTTACTTTTCCTGAGTTACTGATATGGATCCCACTGATAATGGGTATACTGTGTTTCTTTTTTAAAAAGGAAGCGGTTGTTAAGTCGTTTGCATTAGTTGCTTCTTTACTAACTCTTGCAGTTTCTATTTCAAGTCTTTTTTACACCAATGCATCTTACATAACGTATAACGTAGTGAGTTATCAATGGATGAGCCAGATCGGAAATACTTTTTATGTGGGACTTGATGGAACCGGCAGGATACTTACTTTCCTTTCAGCTTTAGCTTTTCCTGTTATCATCATTGCATCTTATAATAACAGTTATAAAAATGTAAATGCATTTTACGGGCTTTTATTATTGACACAGGCAGGTATTATGGGTGTGTTTACCGCAATGGATGCATTACTTTTTTACTTTTTCTGGGAACTTGCTTTGATCCCGGTTTATTTTTTATGCAGCAGGTGGGGAGGAGAGAAAAGGATACAAACCACATTCAAATTTTTCGTGTATACTTTTCTTGGATCATTACTAATGCTTACAGGTATTATATATATCTACCTGCACACACCACCCCGGAGTTTCACAAATGGCATCCAGGTTGATCATTCTTTTGCATTGAATGCATTTTACTCAGCAAAATTATCTGTAACAGAACAGGGCTGGTTATTCTGGCTCTTCTTTGCTGCATTTGCCGTTAAAATGCCGGTCTTTCCTTTACATACCTGGCAGCCCGATACCTACGACCAGTCTCCTGCACCGGTAACAATGGTACTCAGTGGTTTGATGGTGAAGATGGGTTTACTGGGTGTGATACGCTGGCTTATTCCTGTTCTCCCGGAAGCAACAGAAAAGTACACTTATATAGTTATGCTGCTGTGTGTAGCGGGAATAATATATGCGAGTTGTATAGCGATGGTTCAGGATAATCTCAAAAAATTAGTTGCCTATTCATCTATAGCACATATTGGATTAATGTGTGCGGCCATCTTTGCTATGAACGAGATCGGCTTAAAAGGCGCCCTGTTGCAGATGTTCAATCACGGGATAAATATTGTAGGCCTCTGGATAGTGATCGATATAATTGAAAAGCGAACCGGCATTAAAAATATATCACAATTGGGCGGGCTGGCAAACCGTGCTCCTGCTCTAACAATATTATTTGTCATTATAGCCCTTGCCAATATTGCACTTCCGCTCACCAATTCCTTCGTTGGGGAATTAATGATGTTCACGGGTATCTACCGGTTCAATCCTTGGTTTGCAGCAGTGGCGGGTTTAAGTATCATCCTGGCTGCAGTATATACATTAAATATGATTCAGAAAGTTTTTTACGGCAATACCAATTCAATTACAACACAGGTAAATGATATTTCTTTGAAAGAAAAGATCATACTGGGTGCGATCGTACTGATCATTTTTGTGTTAGGTATTTATCCGCAACTTATCATAGATCTTACAAAAGAAACAGTGGATGCTTTATTAGTGAATGTTAAACAGAAAATTTAGACTACAATATGAACGCGATTATATTTTCTGCAATATGGGGGATAGTAATGATGTTTGCAGGCGCATTCGTTAAAAGTAAAACCCTTCCTAAATATCTTGCTGTAACCGGCCTTCTTTTGATTTTTATTGCAAATTTTATTGAATTAAATAGCGGCGATTCTTTTTTCAGGTTTGAAACAATGGATATGGTGCGGTTTAACAGCTTCAACCTTACATTCATTGCCGTTGCACTTGGTTGCACGTTGATATATTTTTTATTGAGCGGAAATGATATTGAAAAGATCGGTAGTCATGTTTCGGAATATTTTGCCTTACTGTTTTTCGTGCTTTGTGGAGTAGCGATAACAGCTTCCTTCAATACATTACTGATGCTTTTTATCGGTATAGAAATTATTTCTATACCCTTATATATTTTAACCGGAAGTGAAAAGAGAAATTTAAAAAGTAATGAAGCAGCGTTGAAATATTTTTTAATGGGAGCGTTTTCCACCGGCATAATGTTACTCGGGATCGCTTTTATATACGGGGGTTCTCCGAATGCTTCTTTTTACATTAATAATATACAATTAGGAAATGGGGAGATGCCGGTTTTGATAGCGATCGGATTGGTACTGTTACTTGTATCCATGTCATTTAAAGTTTCAGCTGCACCCTTTCATTTCTGGACACCCGATGTGTATGATGGCGCACCCACCGTTATCACTTCCTTCATGAGCACCATTGTGAAAGTTGCGGGTTTCTTTGCTTTTGTAAGATTATTTGAAAACGCATTTGGTAAAATGCAGGATCAATGGCAGGCGCTGGTAATTTTTATTACGGTGTCTACTATGCTTGTTGGAAATATTACAGCAGTGTTTCAGCAAAGTGTAAAAAGAATGCTTGCATACTCCAGTATCGCACAGGCGGGTTTTATGTTACTTGCATTGTTTGCATTGAATGACAGGGCAAGAGAAGGCCTGGTATTATATTCTGCAGCTTACAGTCTTGCTACGATCGGTTTTTTTGCAGTTCTCTTAAAACTGGATGATTACACAATTGATGGATTCAACGGGCTGGGTAAACAACAACCATTGCTGGCAGCAACCGCTACTATATTTTTACTTTCACTTACAGGCATCCCTTTAACGGCAGGGTTTATCAGTAAATTTTACATGCTGCTGAGTGCTGTTGAAAATGGAAATAGTTTCTGGATCGTTATCGTTGCTGTTCTTTTTGCAGCAGTAAGTGCTTATTATTATTTCCGGGTCATTCAGTCTATGTATTTTAAAAGCTCTCCGGAAACACCGCAACCTGTTTGGGAAGTAAGTTCCTTTTTTAAGATCATGCTCGTGATCACGGCCGCGCTTATCATAATTCTTGGAGTTTATCCCGATCTTGTTATAGGGTGGTTGTATCATTGAGGAATTATGAATTAAGAATTATGAATTATGAATTCCTTACCCCAACCCCTTCTTCAAAGGAGAGGGACTAAATCATTCCGATTCAACTCAGGATGACAGCAACGTTTGACCTCACCCCAACCCCTCTCCAAAAGAGAGGGACTAGATCATTCCGATTCAACTCAGGATGACAGCAACGTTTTGACCTCACCCCAACCCCTCTCCAAAAGAGAGGGACTAGATCATCCCGATTTAACTCAGGATGACAGCAACGTTTTGACCTCACCCCAACCTCTCTCCAAAAGATAGGGACTAGATCATTCCGATTCAACTCAGGATGACAGCAACGTTTGACCACACCC
>JBBJMM010000020.1:0-60802 GCA_037720515.1 Ferruginibacter sp. | reverse complement strand
AATTGTTCCATATTTGTTGACTTGGTAGTCAACTTTTTTCAGGACGAGACAATTTGCATTTATATCCCCAGGCTAAAGCCAGGGTCTATTGAAAACATTCCTTTTATAATATTTTGTGGTGGCATTTTATAATAGCCCCGTCCTTTAGGGCGGGGATTAAAATAAAAATATGATTCGGCTTTAGCCAAGTATAATTTTGCATTAATAATCCGGAGGCAATTGATTTGCATTTATATCCCCAGGCTAAAGCCAGAGTCTATTGTTTTGCATTTATATCCCCAGGCTAAAGCATGGGGATATTGAAAACTTCTTTATAATATTTATGGTTCATGCTCCCTTCTCCTTTGGAGAGGGGTTGGGAGTGAGGTAAAACTCTTCCATAATTCATTTCTTATTCCCTTACATTTGCCGCGAATTTGGTTCCCGCATTTTCTGTGCAAACAGGAAGGGATTAAAAGGGAAGTCCGGTTACAATCCGGCGCTATCCCCGTAGCTGTAAGGCGATGTGAAAAGGAAATAGTGAATATTGAAATTTATAAAGTTCATAATTCATAATTCCGGTTCACCTGTTGAATGTTAAACCACTGTTTTTGTAACGGGAAGGTGTTCAACAATTACCGCCAAGCCAGAAGACCTGCCTCATTCAACAAAAATCATTCAAAGCTTTCGGGTGAAAGGCATGGAGTGTAAAAGCCAGCAGGCATTTATATTTCTATTTATTTTCCGGAAGCAGTCACAAAAAAAATTTTTCAAAAAAATGAAAAAGAAAATTTTTATTGCGGCTGCTGTATTTTTCAGCAGTACGGTACAGGCACAAAATGAAATTTCAATTGTGCAGGACAGTTCCAAAGAATTGCAGGCAGTTATTGTAACAGCCAACAAAATTGAACAGAAACAAAACGAAACGGGTAAAGTTCTTACCATTATCAGTCAGCAGGAATTACAAAGAAGTTATGGAAAAAGTATTGGTGAAGTACTGAACCGGCAAGTGGGTATGGCTATTGGCGGGGCAAATGGTACATTGGGCACTGTTCAAACCATTTACACGCGCGGTTCAGTTGCAGCCAACACATTGATCTTATTAGATGGTATACCGTTGTATGATGCATCCGGTATCAGCAGTGAATTTGACCTGAATAGTTTTGCTGTTGACCAGGTAGAAAGAATAGAAATATTAAAAGGGGCGCAAAGCACCTTGTATGGATCAGATGCTGTGGCCGGGGTTATTAATATTATTACGAAAAAAGCAGCTGATAAAAAAGCACACGTACAGGCTAATTTATCTGCCGGAAGTTATAATACGTATCGCGGAGGCATTAACGTTAGTGGTACGGTAAAAGACATTCAATACCTGGCCGGCTATTCTAAAATTTACAGTGATGGCTTTTCTTCTGCCTACGACAGCAGCGGCAATAAAGATTTTGATGATGACCATTATAAACAGGATGCCGTCTTGCTGCGTTTGGGTTTTAAAGCCAGTGAAAAATTATCTTTTTCACTGTTTGGCAAATACAACAACAATAAAGGGCAGATAGATGCCGGCGCTTTTACTGATGACAATGATTATCATTACAATACTATAAATTCAGTGGCAGGTGCGGGTGTTACTTATAAATTAAAGAATGCGATCATATACTTAAATTATAATTTCAATAAGTATGAAAGAAAATACAACGATGATTCAACCGACATCGGTGGCTTTTCATCAGACCCCTTTGCATTCTACACAAAATTTATTTCCGAGAAATATGAAGGCAAGTCGCATTTTGCAGAATTATACAGTAAGATAGATCTGCATAAAAACCTGAACCTGGTGAGTGGTATAGATTATCGTACCAATGCCACTTCGCAGAAATATTTATACATTTCGAGTTTCGGTCCATTTGAACCGATTCCCCTCGGAAAGGATACTGCTAATACAGATCAGTTAAGTGCTTTTGCTTCTCTTTTATATAATAACCAGCAGGGATTTACAACAGGATTGGGCGGGCGTTTTAATGATCATTCTGTATATGGCAGCAATGGTACTTTTTCCATCAACCCTGCTTATACTTTTAATTCAATAAAAATATTTGCCAATGTTTCTTCAGCATTCAGGGTGCCTTCTTTATACCAGTTGTACAGTGATTTTGGCAACCGGACTTTAAAACCGGAACGCTCGGTAAGTTACGAGACAGGCTTGCAGGTTACAGATAAAAAGTTTACCGGAAGAGTGGTGGGTTTTGTAAGAGATATAAAAGATGTTTTTGTTTTTTATACTGATCCAGTAACCTTTGGCAGTATTTATAAAAATGCAGACAGGCAGAAAGACCATGGAATAGAGATGGAAGCAACTGTATCTGTGAATAAAATATTGTTAGCAGCTAATTACACATATGTGCAGGGAGAAATAGATACAAAAACATTTTCAGGGAAGGATACTACATTTTCCAATCTCTACCGTAAGCCAAAAAACCTTTTTAATTTCACTATAAGCTACAAGCCGGTTGACAAAGCATTGATAAGTGCACATGTAAGAAATGTCAGCAGTTTTTATGAGCCCAAGTTCAATTCATCCCCGGTAAAATTAAATGGTTATTACACCCTGGATCTTTATACCGAATACCAGTTTAATAAAAGGTTCAAAATTTTTGTCGATTTGAAAAACCTGACTGACCAAAAATATTTTGACCAGGAAGGATTCAATACTCGCCGTTTTAATGCGAATTGCGGGATTAGTGTAAACTTATAGATATTGATGAATGAGTAGTCATGAACACAAATACTGCCCGCTTTGCAATAACCTTTTTGAATGCAAAGCGGGCAGTATTTTACAATGCCAGTGCAGCCAGGTACATTTATCTGAAGAGGCAGTTCGATTTATTGAGGATAGTTTCGCCGATTGTTTATGTATCAAATGCCTGCAGGAAATAAAAGAGAAATACATACTCATCAATAAATAACGACACCCATTTAATACTTTTTATTTCCCGCAGATTCAGGAACTTTATATTATGGAATTTCTGAAAAAAATGGCTGGGGTTTTATATTTTATTTTTTTAATGCAGGTAAGCTATGGCCAATACCAGCTTACCGGAAAAGTTGTTAGTGAAAAAGGGATGTTAATGCCAGGGGCCAATGTTACTAACGGTGATGTTATTTTTGTAACAGATTCTACCGGGCACTTTGCAATAAATACTTCTGCAGCAAATGAAATGCTAACATTTACTTATGTGGGGTATGATCCTTTCTCTATTCGGGTATCGAAAGATTCTTCTGTAACGATAACCCTTACCCGCAATAATAATTTGCTGGAGGAAACCATTGTAAGGGCTTTTGAACAGGATACGGAACTAAAAAATGTTTCTGCTGCCGTTACTGTACTTACAAAAGCCTCCCTGGAAAGATACAGCAACACCAATTTTGTGCCGGCATTCAATACAGTACCGGGAGTGAAGATGGATGAACGAAGCCCAGGTAGTTACCGGATCAGCATTCGCGGAAACCTGTTGAGGTCTGCCTTTGGAGTGCGCAATGTAAAGATGTACTGGAACGGGATACCTTTTACAGATGCGAATGGCAATACTTATTTTAACCAGGTAGGGTTCAGTAACATTGGTAAAGTTGAGATCATCAAAGGACCTTCCGGAAGTATGTATGGATCAGGAACAGGCGGCGTAGTTTTATTATCAGGATTGTGTACAAAGCAAAACGAAAAATATTTTTTACTGCAATCTTCTGTAGGAAGTTATGGATTGTTTGGGATCAATGGGTCATACAATGCTTCCGGTGAAAAAAATTCTTCATCAGCATCTTTTTCTCACCTGCAATCCAATGGATACCGCAGGCATACGGATCTTAGAAGAGACGTTGCCAATTATACCGGTTCCTATTTGATAAACTCAAAACAAACGATCAGCACAAATATTTTTTACAGTGATCTTTATTACCAGACCCCGGGCGGACTAACACTGGCAGAACTGCAGGCAGACCCTCGTCAATCGAGGCCTGCAGCCGGGATGTTCAAAAGTGCCGAAACACAGCAAGCTGCTTTATACCTGAAAACTTTTTATATAGGGTTGGGGCATGAATACAATTTTAGCCGGGAGTTTAGTAATACTACAAGTATTTATAATTCGCATACAGATTTTAAGAATCCAACGATCCGTAATTATGAAAGAAAGACAGAACAGGGAATAGGCGGGCGAACTGTTTTCCAGTATAGGAAAAAAATTATTTCGTCTACCCTTGGAGGTGAGTTTCAATACAGTTTCAACAATACAGCCACTTATGGAAACAGACTCGGTGTAACAGATACCTTACAATACAATGATGAGATCAACAGCAGGCTTTTCAATGTGTTTTTACAAAATGATATAACGATAAAAAAGTTTATTCTAACTGCCGGTGTCAGTTACAACAATTATTATTATGGCTTCCTGCGATTAAATGATGTGGGTTCGGGGAAAGAGAGCAGTGATTTTGCGCCACAGTTTGTACCGCGTTTTGCACTCAGTTATGAGATCAGTAACAATGCTAACTTTTATGCATCAGTTAGTAAAGGCTATTCTCCCCCGTCAATAGATGAAGTACATGCCAGTGATGGAAAGTTTAACCAGCAACTCCGTGCAGAAACGGGCTGGAATTATGAAGCTGGTATAAAAACAAATCCGGTTAAAAATAAATTGTGGGCAGATGTGAGTTATTATATTTTCAGTTTGCAGAATACCATAGTAAGCAGGAGAGATGCATCAGGTGCCGATTTTTATGTGAATGCCGGCAAAACAAAACAACGGGGCCTGGAAGCGGCCATTAATTTTATGCCGGTAAATAATAATCTGCGGTTTGTGGAGATGCTGAAAATATGGAGCAACTTTACAAGTATTAAAGCGAGGTTTGATAATTACCAGCAGGGGGCTGTAAAATTTGATGGAAATAAATTAACAGGCACTCCTCCTAATGTATTTGTGTTGGGTGTAGATGTAAAAGCCGCAAAACATTTTTTTGGGAACTTCAGTTATACCTACACTGACAGGATACCATTGAATGACGCCAATACTGTTTTTGCTACGCATTACAATTTATTGTTTGGAAAAGTAGGTTATACTACGGATCTCAAAAAAAAGGTGGTGTTGGAAATGTACCTGTCTGCAGAGAGATCGTTTAATGAGCCATTCAGTTTGGGAAATGACCTGAATGCCGCGGGCAACCGTTTTTACAATCCTGCATCTCCCGATAATTTCGCAGCGGGTATAAAGCTGCGGTTTAATTGTAAATGATGGGAACGCTGATTATTATGATTTATGAGATTTGTTTATAGAGATCTGTAGCAGGAAATATGACAGTTAAAATTTTATTTCTGCTTTATAAATCCCTGTAAAAGTGATCATCTTACTTTCTAGATCTTCCCATGGCATTGTTATATTTGCAAAAAATTGGGCATGTTTGAATATGGTGATATAAAGCTTAAGGAAATAATCACTGTAACAGTTACATTATTTGCCATTATAGATATGTTGGGTAATGCGCCGGTTCTGATATCCTTGAAAGAAAAAATGGGTGGAAAAATAAGGAGCCTGCAGGCTACATTGGCTTCGGGTGCATTGATGATCTTATTTTTATTTGTGGGCAAGGAGTTTTTAGATCTGCTGGGGCTGGATGTAAAATCTTTTGCCGTAGCAGGCAGTATTGTAATATTTATTATTGCACTGGAGCTCGTACTGGGACTTGAATTTTTTAAGAATGAAACCAATCCGAAAGCAGGCAGTGTGGTACCGATCGCATTTCCATTGATTGCAGGCTCAGGCACACTTACAACAATAATGTCTTTGAAAGCCAATTTTTCTAATGTGAATATTTTGATCGGTATCCTTATCAACCTGGTAATAATTTTTTTGGTATTAAGTTCACTTAAATGGATAGAAAGAGCATTAGGCCCGAATGGATTAATTGTGGTAAGGAAGTTTTTTGGGATAATTTTGCTGGCTATTGCCGTTAAGATCTTTGGAACAAATATCCAGGATTTTGGAAAGTAAGTTTGGAATGAGTTAATAGTTAAGAATTATGAATTAAGAATAAACAGGCCTCGTTGTACAATGGATAGTATATGAGTTTCCGAAGCTCCAGATCCAGGTTCGATTCCTGGCGAGGCCACATTTTGAGAGTACAAAGCCCACTAAACGCGGGTTTTAATTTAGGGGGGTTTGTGGTTGTTCCTCTGGTTGACCGTACCCTTCCATGCCTACTCCCCATCCGAACCTCTCTTCCCAAACTTCCGTGGATAATACGCAAAGGTTACTAAAAAATATTGCTGCAGTCCATTGGTTATCGATGTACTTGTTCCATCAATATTTGTATTCACATTAATGTTCTGGAATTTTTTCAACAAGTCAAACGCTGAAAATTTCAGTTCACCTTCTTTGCCCTTCAAAAAACGGTAAGTACCGAATGCATGCCATAAGATTATATTCTCAGTAAGATTGCTGTTATCTGTAGTGCTGATAGTAGTATTGAAACTTACATTTTTGGAATAATTGTAGGTGGCACCGAACTGGGCTGTTGTATTGTTGACCTTATAAGAGGTTAGCCCTATACCAGATTGATTGGAAGAAAATTTACTGATAACTTCTGAAAGAGAAAGAATGAGTTTAGTTTTTAATGAATACTGCAAATTAATAGTGTGTGCCAAATTTCTATTGTTATTATTAGATTCAATTGCATCAATATAATTGCTGCTTCTGTTATTCCCATAATTGCCGTTGTATTGCAGTTGGATGGAATTTTTCCTGATCTTCCTGGAGATATTCACGCCATAATTCAGATTATAATATACGCCATTATCTGCATTGATAGTATATAATAACCGCTTACCTGAAATGTCATTGATCACGCTATCTGCAAAGGGATTGGTTCTGTAATTCTTTGAGCCATTGAAGGAACCACCGATATCATATTTAGCATTGGGCTTTCTTTTATTAAATGATAAATTAAAACTCATGTTATCATTTCTTGTATTCTTCAAATTTGGGTTTCCAAATCTTATAGCATACAGATTGATGCTATCAGTTATGGTGTACAATTGGTCAACCGATGGATAAGAATAATTTCTTGTTAGATTCAAGTTCAGATTAGCCAAAAATATATCCCGCTTTCCATAACTATAATTGATACTGGCGCCCGGCGTAAAAAATGAAAAAGACCTGTCAACATTACGAATTACAAATGTTGAGCTATTCATTTCTTTTGAAATACTTTGGGTAAGCCTAAGTGAAAGGAAAACATTTCTGTTGAAGCGCGAATTATATTTATAAAAAGATTTTTGGAATGCTATGCCTGGAGTATACCGCAAGGTTTGCAATTTATTACTATTTGTCAATTGAGAATTTACAATAAACTTTTGTGCTGCACTATCGTAATCATTTACGAGCGCGCTGTTTTTATTTTGATTATAGTTAAATGCCTGAAGCAAATTTAATTCTGTTCCAAAAAGCGCAAATCTTCGAAATATCAAACGTCGCAAACCGAAGTAATTGAGATTAAAATCTACGCTTACACTTTCCTGATCAGTATTGTACTTCCTGTTGTAGCTGGTATCAGCATTAGGATTTGTGTAGGAATCAAATATGCTAAGTGTATTTCTTTCCGAATTACTATTGTTGAAATTAGCCGCTGCGGTCAGATTAAATCTTGCCAAAGGTTGTGTGTTACTGAAATTACTCAGGTTAAGATTGATGTTGCCCGACCGGGAATCATTGCTGCTCGCTGATCCAACTTCATTTGTATTTCGCAAGGCTTTGCTGCTATCCTTCACAGAAGTGAAGCTATTGCTAAAAGACTTGCCGTTATTGAAGTTACTATTAGCACTTAAATTGAAATTGCGCGCACCGCCATTCGCTTTATTGTAACTGATACCCGCTGAATGGAGCCAGCCCTCATAATTATTGAAATTGCTGCTTTCGATAAATTGCGTTAAATCTTTGGTGGTTCTTTCCTGTAGCATTTTAGCAGATACATAATTGTTGTTTCCCGAATGATTATAATTGGAAGAAATGCTGTTCGTCCTGTTCCCATTAACCGAATACACAAAGTCGTGCGTGTACACAGCACCTGCTGAAAAACTTTTAATGATTCCACTTCTGCCAAAGTTGCTAACATTGAAAACATTTGGGTTTACTTTGCGAAAGGTATTATTGGAAAGCATTTGCTGAATGCTGCCAGTGCTTTTATTAATATTATTAATACCGGCACCAATGCCCAGGCTGTTTCTTTTATTGTATACCTGGAAGGAAACATCTGACTCGAAGCGTTCATCGGTACCGAACCCTGCACTGCCCTTACCAAAGTAACCAGCCTTTTTATTTTCTTTCAATTTAATATTCATGGTATAGGTAGAATCCTGCTCGGTATTGTCCCGTTGTTCTTTTGTACGGTCAATTTCCTGGTACAATTGTATTTTTTCTATCGCATTTTTTGGTAAGTTTTGTGTGGCAACAGCAGGATCATTTTGATTTAAAAATGGTTTACCATCAACCAATATCTTAGGAACCGGCCTTCCATTTACAGTAATCGTTCCATCTGCCCAGATGGTGATGCCTGGCACCTGGTTCAGCAATTCTTCTGCCACTGCTGTTTTTTCCATTTTAAATGCAGCCGGGTTAATTTCAAGAGTATCACCATTCATTCGTATGGGCACGATAGATTTAATGACAACTGCATTGGTGTCTCCTAAGTTTGTAGATAACGCTATCCTTACATTCCTGGTTGAACTTATACTATCTAAGCGAAATAATTTTTTGTAAGATTTATAACCAACATAGGAAATATCTAAAATCATTTCCCGGTTCAGCGGGAGCCTGGTAAAATTGAATCTGCCATTCTTATCCGATAATTGGTAGTTGATGAGCAAGGAATCTTTTGCAAAAATACTGATGGTTGCTAATTCTAAAGTTGTGTTGCTAACTGAATCTGTCACTACTCCGGATAGCTTTCCATTGAGCACCTGGCAATTTGCACTAGCCGCGCCACAAAGCATCAAAAATATCAGGAGGCAACGAAGCATCAGTTTTTTAGTTTGTATTCAACAATGACAGGATTAGAATTTTTAGTGGCCGATTTTAAGAACTGCTCCAACGCTGGCGGGTATGCAACATTATTTTCTTTATTCTTTGTATAAAAATCTACTAAAGCTGATGCAGGCACAATTGTATAATAAGAACCATTGTTGTACTGGCCCAACCCACTTTGCAGCAATTGAATATTATATTGGCTGCTATCGGCCTTGATCATTTTATTTTTATAAAACTTAGATTCCTTTTTATCATAGAGAAAATGGTCATAATTGCGCATGAATCTTATTCCAAGAAATAAATAATTCTGGATATTTCTAATGCTGTTGATAGAAAAGAAAATATTGCCATTGCTGTTTTGAAAATTCTCCCAGGCGGCTTTCGATTTAAAACCATTGCTTAATACGGACCTGGGGATGGCATTTTCAGCAGGAAGAATTACCTCATACACAGGCTGAATACTATCTTTATCTAATTTATAAATAATAGAGTTGAATGGACGTGCAGTATAAGCTATAGAAGCGGTGTCTGACCCATACAGGTATATCTGAGCACCTGAATTTATTGCTGCATACCTGAATATTGGGTTGCTTGTTTTATTGAATGGAAAAAAAGACCTAACCACCTTATTATTTTGCAATAATTCCAACTCATAACCCAAGGTATCTTTTGTATTTGGATCAATAGCCAGGTCAGAACGGTAATAATAATCATTATAATACCATCGGGCATTGGCAATAAAGTAAGGATCTGTAGGCGTATTTTTTAATTGAAGCTGTGCCTGTTTCAGGTCTATCTCATAATTTTTAAAATATTTCTGATTAGCTTTTTTGTCAGCGTTTGCCCTTATATTCACGAGGTCGTTATTAGTAAGGATGTAATTTTTGTTTTTGATATTAAATTTCAGAATTTCATTTTTTCCATCGTACACTATCACCGGGTCTCCGTATTTTTTGAGTTCGAACTTCTGTATAAATTTTGCTTCTTTGGTAAAAAAATAAATTTTCTTTTCGAAGTAATCGTATAGGATCCAGTATTTGCTGGTAATAAATAGGGAAGTGTTAGTATTGATTTTTTCATTCGGTGCATCAATGGGAGTGATGCGGGTAATTTCAACAAATTTTGATTGAGGTGCAGCTCCCGCTGTTGCCGGGTTTAAATAAATTTTTTGAGTCTGTGCAAAAAGCTGATGAGCAGGCACCAGGAAACAAAACCATAAAAATAACCGGTTTCGGAAAAAAATTCTCATAAGCTTGATAAAACCAAATATATGTAGATGGTTGCGAAATCAACAGGGTGTCTGTAAATAATCGCCTAACAAAGAAGAACTTTTTAAAGATCTTAACAAGTATACTCCGTGCGCTGCCGTTGTGGTGTATTTTCCAACAACTGCCAATACTCTTGTAAAATTTCTTGGCGATTAAGATTTTACCGCGAAGACAGGAAGGCGGAAAGTAAGGCAACGATTAAACTTAGCGTTCCCTTTGCGGCTTCGCATCTTTGCGGTTAATTATCTTTTGAGCACGTCCATTCCCCTTCCTTATTTATAAAAAAACTGAAGTCAGCATTCACTTCTTTTTGAAAATTGCCACTGTTGTAATTTTCACATACAAAATAGGTTGTATTAAACGGGTATATTATCTTGTTGGCAGGCGCACCGCTGTGCTTCCTCACAGCACCCCGCCCGGCTATATTTGATACGGTATTCATGTAAGGTTCACCGGTAGTAAAAGTTTTAAAGACAATTCCGATTTCTGTGGGAGCGGATAGCCCTCCTGTAACAAGCCCCTGATACCAATCGTATAATTCTCTTTTAAATAATGGTATTGATGCAGGTGAATTGTTATTGAAATTGCCTGGAGGTGCCGCAAAACTGCAAGTAACAGAAACAGGATTACCGTCGTTATCAAGTGTCCTTATATATGATGCGAGTAGCCATGCATCGTCGCTTGCAGGATAACCCTCATAATGCACCTTATAACGGTCCCCGTCTATCTGCAGAATAGTTGACTTATACCAATGTCCGTTATAATTAACTTCTACTTTTTGCCCAGTCTTAAAAGTCTGGGAATATGCGGACTCATTAAGCAAAATTAAAAATAAGAATACAATGACCCTGTAAAAAGAATTAAGCATATTAAAGATTTATAACAAAAATAGGATAAGTTAAATTACAGCTAAGTAATACTGCCCTTGTCAGTGCCTTATAATTTTAACCTGTTTTCAGCAACCAATAAGTATATTCGTTTTAAAGGAACTATTAAAAATATTTTTTCTACATTTTATTTTTTTACCTCTTATTTTTTAATTATTACCCTTATGAAAAAGATATTTCTCAAGAGCTTACTTCTCATTTCAACAGTTTCTTTTGCACAAAATGATGTCTTAAAAAATAAGGCTACCATTCATGCTGATAAAATTGAATCAAAAGTTATTACCTGGCGCCGTGATTTTCATGAGCATCCTGAATTAGGGAATAGTGAACACCGAACTGCGGGAATTATTGCAAAGCACTTGCAATCTTTAGGAATAGAAGTAAAAACAGGGGTTGCAAAAACCGGTGTTGTCGGCATCTTAAAAGGTGGCAAACCCGGACCAGTATTAGCCTTAAGGGCAGATATGGATGGCTTGCCTGTGACAGAAAGAACACCAGTACCATTTGCATCAAAAGTAAAAGCACAATATAATGGACAGGAAGTTGGTGTAATGCATGCCTGCGGCCATGATTCGCATGTTGCTATATTAATGGGTGTAGCTGAAGTATTAGCAACTATGAAAAATGATTTAGCCGGTACAGTAAAATTCATTTTTCAACCGGCTGAAGAAGGCGCACCGAAGGGTGAGGAGGGCGGGGCTGAGTTAATGGTAAAAGAAGGTGTATTACAAAATCCTGATGTGGATGTGATATTTGGTTTACACATTGGTGCGCAGGTAGAAACCGGCAAAATAACTTACAGGCCCGGCGGTGCCCTGGCCAGTGTAAACGATATGAAAATTACAATTAAAGGAAGACAGGCACATGGTGCATCACCATGGTCATCTATTGATCCCATTGTTATTGCAGCGCAAATAATCAATAATTTGCAAACCATCATCAGCCGAAACCTTGACCTTACGGAAAATGCAGGAGTTGTCACAATCGGCGCAATCCATGGCGGCGTTCGCTCAAACATCATTCCGGAGCAGGTAGAAATGCTGGGTACGGTGCGGGCACTATCAGATAAAGACGAAAAAATGTTCATTGAACGTATCAAAATGATAGTTACTAAAACTGCTGAAGCAGGTGGCGCAACAGCCGTGGTAGAAATTCCATACAGTTCACACTATCCTGTTACTTTTAATAATGTTGCACTTACAAATAAAATGCTGCCTTCTTTACAAAAAACGGCAGGCATTGATAAAGTAATTTTAGTTCCTGCAGTAACCGGTGCCGAGGATTTTTCATTCTTTCAACAAAAAGTTCCTGGTCTTTTTATTTTTTTAGGAGGTATGCCTAAAGGAAAGGATCCTCTAACAGCACCCTCTCATCATACTCCTGATTTTTATATTGATGAAAGTGGTTTTAAACTGGGCGTAAAGGCGCTCACTAATCTTGTTTTAGATTATATGAATATGAAAGAATTGAAAAGTAAATAATAGTTACATTAGTTACACGTCTTTGGGTTTACTCCGCTGAATGGCCTTTATCCACTGTTGGTCTTCCCAATCATCGTTGCCGCATGGAGTTATCTCCAGCGGTGTAAAACGAGAAAAAGATAGAATAAATAGTAAACCTTCGCCGCCGTTGGTATTCCCAATCATCGTTGCCGCGTGGAGTTATCTCCAGCGGCGTAAAAGGAGGAAAAGATAAAATAAATAGTATACCAACAGTTGTAAAAGTTGATAGGATTTCTTCGCTCTCTTGGTCTTCCCCGTGCGCCGCCGTTGTTGTGTGTTTTCACCAACAACACCCAGGCCACTTGCAAACGTTTTATATCTAAAATAATTTTTTATTCAGTGCCTGCTCATTTGAAATCCTTTGCCTTTCTCAATGTTCCAGCCGATGGCCAGCAGAGTACACTAATTACCGGAATAGATCAAGAAATGAGTTAATCTATTTACCTGCAACCTTTTCCCCTCCGCCTTGGTGAGTGTCACACGCATTAAAACCAGCAAATATCAGGGTCGTACGATTAGTGAAAAAACTTCTTTCCTCATGTTGTTTAACCCAAATTATTTTTCCGGTAATTGTTAGCTTTTGTTTGTGAATAACAATCAGAGAAAGTCACACGCAACAATAGGTAAAAAATACTTCTGGACAGCCACTGTTCATAACTGGTAACATTTATTTTCAATCGAAAGCAATAAAAAAATTGTTATTGATTACCTGAAAAAGTTATCAGATATTGGATTTATTACGATTTATTCATTTGTGCTAATGCCAAATCATATTCATTTAATATGGCGGCAAAATAAAATGAATGGCAGGGAGACGCCTTTTGGCAGTTTACTTAAACACACTGCACACCGGCTTTTAAATGAACTAAAAAGGAATGGAAACGCTTCAAAATACAAAGTTGATGCATCCAACAAGCAATATAAGATCTGGAAGAGGGATTCGCTGGCGGTAGAACTATATAGCCGGGAAGTAGCAATGCAGAAAATTGATTATATCCATGCAAATCCGGTAAGTGGTGTTTGGAAATTGGGCAAAGATGATTTAGATTACTTTTATTCTTCTGCCCGGTATTATGAAAGCGGTATTGATGATTTTGGATTTTTAAATAATTTGTTTATACTATTTGATGGTGAATAAAAGTTGCTTGTTTTGGTGCGTGTGACACACACCAAGGCGAGGGATTAAGACCTGATCACATACAGCACAATGATGATGACAGTTTATGGATCAGGATGGAGCGTAAGAAGACAGAAATATCATTTATGGTCCCTTTATTAAGGCCTGCTTTAGAGCTGCTAAATAAATACCTAGGTGACAAAAGCACAGCGTTTGTATTTCCAGTGCTCTCTAATCAAAAGATGAACGACAACCTAAAGATCATTCAGGAGATTACAGGCATATCAAAGAACCTTACCACACACTTAGCCAGGCATTCGTTCGCCACAACGATAACTCTCAACAATGATGTGCCAATTGAAACTGTGAGCAGGATGATGGGACATACAAACCTTCGTACAACACAACTGTATGCAAAGGTTTTGGATGCTAAGATTGGATCGGATATGAAGAAGCTTCAGGATAAATTAAAGTAGTTAGGGATGTTAAATGTATCCTAACAGTAAGGTATAGACGTACAAGGGTTTATTCATGCAGTAGATATGGTTATTATATCCATTTGCTACGATGGCCTGAAGGCTATGAGGATTTCTTTTAGATAGGTTACATCTAGATGATAACTGCTTGTGCTTAAAAAAATAAACAACAAAAAAAAGTGAAAAACACCAAACTATAAAAAGTAAAAAAGCAGTGAAGCAGAGTAATAATACTCTTTCATAACGTAATGCAGTTGATTACTTTGCACGCCTTATAAGGGCTGAATATTCTGACACAGAGCCTAATCTGCAGGTAAGAGCAACTTTTAAATTAAAAAAATGAAAAAATTAATTATCGTAGTATTTGCCTTATTAGCAATTACTTCTTCAAAAGCACAATTAGTTATTGGCGAGTTGCGAGATGGCAATGCCATCTTAACTTCTGATAAAGGAAGGTTGATAAATGCTTATACAACGAATTTGCTCAGAGCTTCGCAAATTGAAGCTCGCTTTACAGACGTAAAAATCACGATAATTAACAGCTCTTATTATCTTATTTTTTCTGGCGAAAGAATAAAGTCTGCATTTTTAGTGGCAATTAATGCAAATAATATATTAAGGGTTGCTGATGTTGGTATTTCATGCACTACTTCGGATTGTGCAAGTGAAATGTACGGATGCATTCCCGAAGCAGGAGGAGTATTAGCATGTGAACCTTGCGCTAATAAAGGTAAATGTACAAAAACCGTTAGTTCCTCATCACTACTTGAATAAACAGCAAATTAAAAAAAGCAGATATAATAATATATCTGCTTTTTAATCTCATTTCTTTAACATTTATTTATTAGTACCTAGAAATTATTCATAATTGGCATTTTGATTTTATACTATTTATATATTAAAATTAGAACGAAAACTTTTTTTCTTCTTTTAATATTTTTCTCCCTCCTTTTTCAAGCTGTAGGTCAAAACGAGCATGGCAATAATAAAAATACGAAGCCTGAAGTGTTTAGTTCTGGGTTTATTGATGTGATGAACAATGGCCAGGTAAATGCTTCTGCTCGCATGATTAAACTATATATTGGTGACACTACTAATTTTTCAATACCGATTTCTTTTTATGGAGGAGTCAGTAATAATATGTTACAAACGTCAGGAACTTCGAAATCTAATGATATACTGGTGAATCAATTTATCAATCCACTAAGTGGCCTAGTTAATATAAGTACTGAGAATTATATTTATTTTAAAAAATCAGAAAAGATTAGCAAATTATCTTTTTTATATCAAATAGGTGTAAGAATTCTTAATGGTAGCAGAGTAGGATTAGTTTCTGACCCACTCACTGGGAAGCCTGTAAATTTTCTTAATACATTTACAGCAAATGGTTTAATGTTGGAAACAGGGGCCTGGGAAAAAGGAAACACAAGTAATGTGGGTATATTTAGAATGGCTTTACGTTATCATTTATGTCATTCTTCCTCAAAACAAATCAGAGAATTTTTGCCCAATATTAAAACAAATGGAATTTATTCAGGCTACTCTCTCGGATTTGGAATAGACATAAATAATGTGGTAAATATCAAGACTATTTATTATAAATATTTTAAAGCGCCAGAAATTGATTATGGATTTCCTATTTACCAATTTTCCTTTAATTATCACTTACAAAAATAGAATTGCAATTAAAAGTTTTTGATAAATAAATGCAATTAATTTTTTTAGCTTTATCTAACTTAGTACTCATAAACAATAGATAACTATATAATATTTAGTATAAAACTAAATTATGTACCACTTTACAAAATCGCTATCTATACTTTCATTATGGTTATTTAGCTCACTCAACTTAACAAAAAGTTTAGATATTACATTGCTTGAAGAGGTATTAAATAAATACACTAGCCACTCATCTATTTCATACAAAGTAAACTATAGAATTAAATATTTTGATTCAGAGGACACTATTAAAATACTAACTAAATGTTTATTAGTTAAAAATTCACATGACTCTGTTTTTTCAGGATTAGTTTGGTACGAACGTCATGATTCAATCACTAATACTATAAAATATTATGATTTAAGAAATGTCTATGTTATAGATCGGAATAAAAAGAAAATTACCAAGTTTTCAAATGGCCAGATATTTCCAATAATATCTGCAGAGGGTGAAGTAATAAAAAATTATTTCTTGAATACTGGAGCTTTAAAAAAACAATTATCTGACAAAAGGAATATAATTCATGTCATAGATACTATTATAAATTCTATACCATTTGAATATGTAAAAATCAAGTTCCCAGATGGGAATGAACTTAAGGATAAGGAGAGACAAATATTTATTAATAAACGAAGTAAACTTATTGAAAAACTTACTTACTATGTCAAATTAGATGAACAAATACAATATAGCGAATGGAATTTTACAGATATCAAATTCGATAGAGTTAATACGATGAACTTAAAAAGGTCATTCAGTCAATTCAAACTAAAATACCCTATTGAGGATTTTAAAATGCCTGCGAAAGTAAACAAGACATTGAATTCAATTGCACAAGATTTTAATGGTAAATTTTTTGGGGATCAAAAAAGATTTCAATTAAACGACTACAGGGGAAAAGTTTTGATTTTAGATTTTTGGTATATGGCATGCTATCCATGTGAAAAATCAATTCCTGTTTTAAATAAGTTGTATAAAAAATATGGTGATAAAAATGTACTTGTAGTTGGTGTAAATTCTGTAGATACTGATGAAAAATCTCAAAGAAAGATTCCTGATTTTCTTGAAAAAAAACGGGTGGCATATCCGATTGTGTTTATCGATAAATCCGTACTATTGAAGTATAATATTCAAGCTTTTCCTACCTTATTTATTATTGATAAAAATGGTGTTATAAAATATTCATTAGAAGGTTTTGAGGGGGGTGAAGAAGCCCAATTAGACCTTTTAATTAATCAATTAATAAAATAATGACGATAGTGGGTTATTAATGGCCATTATGGTCCTTAGAACCTGGACCA
Source organism: Ferruginibacter sp. (assembly GCA_037720515.1). Classification (GTDB taxonomy): domain Bacteria; phylum Bacteroidota; class Bacteroidia; order Chitinophagales; family Chitinophagaceae; genus Ferruginibacter. The sequence goes on along the minus strand of JBBJMM010000020.1, from coordinate 43,487 downwards.
TTCCCAACTAGACCATTATCCACTAAGTACCAATTATTATAAGGGCTCTCACGTTACGATTTGACAAATAATCTTCCAAACATATACACCGTAGGTATTTGCTAAGTCCAATTGACTTGATACCAGACTTCAGACCTGTACTGGGTATTTTAGATGATTTAATAATTTTAGAAAAAACCTTGTTTTGGTGCGTGTGACACGCACCAAGGCGAGGTAACAGCCAGGCCGCCTGCAAATTTTTTTTACATATTAAAATTTTTCCGCAGTTAGTCTTCAACGTGTTGTGTATCATTTTTAAAAACGAGGGTTTTTACGTGTACATATAATTCTTTCCTTTCTGTATATTTATAGGAGATTCGATTAATAGCTTACTGCCGTCGTGGAATTAAAAAGCAATTCTGCATTCTATTAGTTATACTCTGATTCTTAAATTTACTTTTATGGGAAACCGTTCAATCAGCAGAAGAGATTTCTTCAGGTCATTAACTATAAAAAATGAACCCATCTCTGATGATCCCCTTTTTGATAAATACTCCAGGAAAAGTTTAGGCCCCAGGGTTTATAAGATTGATTTTATATCCTATAACAATGATGGTGCAGAAACCCAGCAATTAGATTCGCTTCGTGTAGGCAATGTTTTGAGCGGATTAGCACCCTACACAGGAAGTTTTGGTACTAATGAAGCTATGCATTTGCTAAACAGAACCGGTTGGGGTTTTAAGAAAACACATATAGATACTCTCGTTGCTTTAAATAATGCAGACAGTGCAGTTAACACGGTATTGAATATAAACAATACCGCACCTGCGCCACCCGTAAACTGGTACAACAACATTGCGGCAGATGCAGGAGGAGTTGCTTACGGGGCAGATTGGACCACAAACCCAAGCCCTTACATTGATTCCGCAACTTTTACTTTGCAACAAGCCAGTAACAGGTATAGGATAGATGCACAACGCGGCTGGTTATACGGGCAGGCTTTAAATCATGATATAACCATAAAAGAAAAAATGGTTTGGTTTTACTATCATTTTTTACCCATTGATTTTGACACGATAAATGACTCTAACAACAGCCTGATAAGTACCAACAGTGCCCGTATTTTTTATTCTTATTTTAAAATGTTCAGGGACAATCCTTTTGGGAATTACAAAACCCTGATAAGAAACCTGGCCACACAACCGGCTATGATGTATTACTTAAACAACCAGGCAAATACAGCCACGGCTCCGGATGAGAACTTTGCAAGAGAATTAATGGAACTTTTTACACTGGGCAAAGACCCGCTTAGCCAATACACGCAGGCAGATGTTGTGGCTGCTGCTGCTGTTCTTACAGGCTGGCGTGTAAGCAATGTAGCTGTAGCTAATCCTGTTACAACTTTCGACCCCACGAAACACAAAACAGGTATAAAACAATTTTCTTCTTTTTTTGGTAATACTATTATACAAAATCCAATCCCGTCAAACCTTGCAAACGGAGCAGTGGAACTGGATGCTTTGATAGATATGATCTTTACAAAAACGCAGGTCGTATCAGAATACATCTGCCGCAGGCTTTATCGTTATTTTGTTTACTACGATATTGATGCAAATATTGAAACAAATGTAATAACCCCGCTGGCGCAAACTTTTGTTGCGAACAACTGGAACATTTTGCCGGTGATGCAACAGCTTTTCAAAAGTGAGCATTTCTTTGATATGGCAAACCGGGGCGTTATTATAAAATCTCCCTTTGATATGATCATTGGAACGTTAAGGCATTTTAATTTATCCTACAATGTTGCTGTACCAACCAATCATGAAGCACAATATAAAGTGTGGAATTATTTCAATACAACGTTATCTCAACCAATGGAGCAACGCATGGGCAGCATACCAAACGTATCCGGCTGGAATGCTTATTACCAAACTCCCGCTTACCACGAGTACTGGATTAATACAAATACTATACAAAAAAGGTTTTCTTTTCTGGACCGTATTATTGCAAACTCAAGCGGTTACACTTTAACCTACAATGCACTAACTACTATTATAAAGGCAGACCCAATAGTATATGTGCAACAGTTTACGGCTATAAATATTGGAATTCCAAATGAGCTCGTTGCAGAGTGTATAAAATATATGTTGCCAATAGATCTGAGCTTACCGCAAAAAAATGCTATCAAGCAACAAACACTTTTATACCAGCAAGTAAATGATTCTTACTGGACTACCGCCTGGGCTAACTATATCGCTGCACCTACAAACCCTGCATACAAAAGTTTAGTTACAGACAGGCTAAAAAATCTTTTATACACGATCATTCAACTGGCAGAATATCAGTTAATGTAAAATAACACTATAGAAAAAATAGTCTTATTACAAACCGGTAAATTTTTATACATATGAAACGCAGCTCCTTCTTAAAAACCAGTTCACTCTTAGCGGCTCCATTAATTATAAATGGTTTTCCGGTTTCAGGAGCTCCCAAAACAGCCAACGGCATGCTGGATGCACTTGGGGAGGCATCTTATGGTTGCGGAAAAATATTGGTAATCGTACAAATGAATGGCGGTAACGACGGGCTTAATACCGTTTTTCCATTAGATAAATATTCGCAGTTGCAGGGAGCCAGAACAAATATGCTTATGCCGTACGATTCTATTTCTACATTAAATAATAATACTACAACCGGCCTTCATCCCGCCATGCCGGAAATGAAAAATCTTTACAACGAAGGCAAATTAATGATTGTGCAGGGCGTATCTTATGCTAACCCGAGTTTTAGTCATTTTAGGGCTACTGATATTTGGTTCTCTGCATCCGGCAGTAATACAACGCTTGATAGTGGCTGGCTGGGAAGAGAATTGGATACACAATATCCCGGATTTCCTACAGCATTTCCAAATACTGATATGCCCGATCCGCTTGCCATACAAATAGGATCTACACTGCCATTTTCTTTACAAGGTCCGGCAATAAATATGGGTTATAATGTAACTAACCCGGCTGCATTGCTTAATGTAATAAATGGTATTACAGACCCTGCTCCCAACAACGATTATGGCAGAGAGCTTTCTTTTATCCGGCTAATGAAAGACCAGAGTAATGCTTACAGAACAGTTATTCAAAATGCCTACAATGTTGCACAACCGCAAACCGCAACATACCCTGCAAATAATAGCCTTGCAGATCAGTTAAAGATAGTAGCAAGGCTTATTAACGGCGGCCTTAAAACACCAATTTACATCGTAAACCATCCTAACTCTCATGATACCCACGAAGGGCAGGTAGATGTAAATAATTTTTCGCTTGGCTTGCATGCCAATATACTCGGTGTTTTATCAAAAGCTATCGGTGCCTTTCAAACAGACCTTGGCCTAATGGGTAAAGCAGATAAAGTAACAGGCATGACATTCAGTGAGTTTGGAAGAAGAGTAAAAAGCAATGGAAGTATAGGCACAGACCACGGTACAGCAGCGCCCGTTATGTTTTTTGGTGCTGCACTTAATACTAATCCTGCCACAGTTGCAGGTACACCCAACCCTGTTCCCGGTATGATCGGTATGTCTCCTGTATTACCCAGCACAATAGATAACAGTACCTTGCTACCATTGCAGTACGATTTCAGGCAATTATATGCAAGCGTAATGCAGGACTGGTTATGCCTTTCGGCAGCACAGACTGATACGGTTCTTGGCAGTACTTATACAAGGTTGCCCATTTTTGCTCCGCTAACAGTAGTGGCTTTAGATGATATTAATCTTTCAGGTCAATACGTAGGAGGGGAAGCAAGATTGAATTACAAAGTGCAGGAAAATGTTAAGTATAGTTCTTATGCAATAGAATTTTCTCCCAATGGTATAAACTTCAATGAAGTAAAAAGAGTAATAAACACAAGTTTAAACAGCCAGGAAAGTTATTTGTATACAGAGACCATTAACTCGAAAAAAATGTTCTATCGTGTGGCCGCAAGAGACCGGCAGGGAGCAATAAAATATTCAAATATTGTAATGCTGCGCAACAATGCAAAAGAGCAATTAATAAGTATTTTCCCCAACCCGGTGACAGATAACAAAATAAACATCAAACTTTTTGAGGCACCTACTACACCTGTTGATGTAAGTATATACAGTATGATTGGTGAAAAATTATATTACAACAGATTTTTACGAGCAGGCAGCGTTATAAGTTTTAAAGTGCCCGGTTTTACAGCAAATGCCCATTATGTTTTAGAAGTTACTTATGGCAGCACAACCGCTCATGAACAAATCATGTTCAGGTAACAGATTTTTCAGCAAACAGTGAAACAGTCATATAAAATTTCATTATATAAAAAATGTCGAAACAACTTTTATCAGAAGGATAGACGTCTCTTCATTTAATTCTGCTCAAGTGGCTGAGGATGCAGAAGCAATACGCAATTTGTTACAAATTGACGATTGGAATATTTACGGAGTATCCTATGGTACCACGGTTGCTTTAAATCTGCTCCGCAACCACAGTAAAAATATCAATAGTATTATTCTTGATTCTCCTTATCCTCCAAATGCACCATGGCTCGACTTTGTACGACCTTTTGATACTTGTTTTAAAGTGCTTGAGAAAAACATATCAAATAATCCTGTTGCACTCTCTCACTTTCCATCCATTAGAACTGATTTTATAAATGCTGTAGCAAGGTTAAATAAAAAACCTGCTAAAATAAAAGACAACACGAATGTGAAAGAGTATGACTACTCTGGCGATGATTTTGCCTGGAGTATTTGGACTGCTATGCTGAATCCCAAATCTATTCCTCTCGTTCCTCTTGCAATTCACGAAGTTGGAAATGGTAATGATTCCATACTTTCCAAATGGGTTGCCGCATTTAGTGAACCGAATTCATTTGGTATGTTTTCAGAGCCGCAGAGTAAAGCTATTTTATGTTATGAATCGAAACCAAAAACGTTTAACGATACAAAGGAAGCGTTGCTTTTAAAGTATCCTGGTTTTGCGTCTTTCGCTATAGATTTTGAAGGAGATCTTTGTAATGCATGGCAGCCCCAAAGTGCCGATAGCAGAACATTTATGCCTGTAGTTGGTGAAGTGCCTGTATTAATTTTATCAGGAGAGTATGACCCCGTATGTCCTCCACTTTTTGGAGAAATCACAGCAAAGACATTATCAAAATCAACCCACATTATCGTTCCTTCTGCATCTCATTCAGCTATCCATGCTGACGATTGCCTTAGAAAAATTGCTGATGAATTTATATCTAACCCTGAGCTAAAACCCAGCTCCAGCTGTGTAAGTAATCGTCCTAAAATTGTTTTTTTATATAATGATTTAGTAAAAGCTCTATCCCAGTTTAATTAGTATGTCACAAAAAACACGATTTTTATTTCTTTTATTGCTAAGTTTATCTGGAGTAATAGCGAGTATAATCTTCTTTTTTATTTCATCTGAAACTGACCGGTTTAAAATATTTATACGTGGTTTAACACTTTGTTTCTTTTTGGGCTTTTTTGTTTCATATTGTATACTATACTTAAAAGAATTTAAGAAGACGGGTAATAATTAATTATAAATAGAAGAGGTTATTGTGATACATTATAAAAACAGTTTTATAAATAAAAATTAAATTCCTCATCATTTCAATTTTTTAAAAATAGATTATTTTACCTGTTCAAAATGGGGCAGAGAAAATAAATTTTATGTACGAATGTGGTGCAAGTATGTTTACACTTGATCATATTTTTGATATTTGACTTTAATACAAAAAGAGTGACACTGATTGACTAAACTTGCACTAAGATTTATTTCCTGAAGTAACTGCAAAAATCAGGTAGCATTCAACATACCGTAACGATATGGGAAAAATATTAATCACTGGCGCGACAGGCAATGTTGGAATGGAAGTTATAAAAGCGCTCACTAACCTCAATCATGATTACCTGGTTTATTCAGGAGTAAGAAACGTGCAGGCAGACGATCAAAATTTGGAAAGTTTTAATGCACAACACATCCATTTTGATTTTACTAATAGCGATACTTTTCAGCCAGCATTAACTGGTATTGATATTCTTTTTTTATTGCGCCCCCCACAAATTTCAGAAGTGCAGAAATACTTTAAACCTCTTATTGAAGCCGCAATTAAAAAGGGTGTGAAGCATATTGTTTTTTTATCTGTTCAAGGCGTGCAGCACAGTAAAATAATACCACACCATAAAATTGAAAAATTAATTGTTGAAAATAACATTGATTATACTTTTTTGCGACCGGCTTACTTCATGCAAAACTTTACAACAACCTTGCGCCATGACTTGAAAACTAAAAACAAAATATATCTTCCTGCCGGTAAAGCTAAATTTACATTAGTGGATGTAAGCGACATTGGCGAAGTTGCTGCTAAAGTTCTTACAGAAACATTCAAGCATAAAAACCAATGCTATGAATTGACTTGTAATGAAAAATTGACATTTACAGAGATAGCCCTAAAGCTAAGTAAAGGGTTGGGGAAAACTATTAAATACGAATCTCCAGCCCTTCTAAGTTTCTTTATCACCAAAAAGAAAGAAAAAATGCCAACAATGCTTATTCTCGTAATGATAATGCTTCATTATTTTCCACGGTTTCAAAAAGAACCTGACACTACTGATTGCATTGCAAATATTCTTAACAAACAGCCTAAAGAATTTGACCAGTTTATTTTTGAAAATAAACATAATCTTTGCTGAGTGGTTAATTTTGAATGAAAACGCCAGCAACATAAAAGATTTTCTGCAATTACAATCTCCAAATCCGACAATATCTGTTAGAAAGATTCTGGCAATTATCCGTATTTAACTTCAACTTTTAATTATACATTTAGTCCCAATAGAAATTGGGATTCCGGGAGAACAGTTTTTTAATCCTCACCAGCACAAAGCCTCGAACAGTTGTGATCTTTATAATAGGCCATTCCAAATGTTTGGAAAATCAATGAAACTTTTAAATAAAATCATGATAATTATTGTTGACGAGAATATTAAACTTGAAATAACTTCAGAAAAGTTTGCTTCTGGATTATTCAATATAGTAGAGAGTAATAGAGAACATTTATCTCAATTCTTACCCTGGGTGGCAAACATGCAATCTGAAGAAAATATGAGGGAGTATCTAAAAAATTGTGAATTGTTGCATGAAGAGAAAAAAGAAGTAAGTTTTATAATACTACTAAATGACAGCCCAGTTGGCAGAATTGGTTTACATTATTTGAATATGCTAAACAAAACAGCAGCAATTGGGTATTGGTTAGATAAAAATGCAGAAGGAAAAGGAATTATTACAAAATCCTGTTTAAAGTTGATAGCTTATGGGTTTAATACAATAAATCTAAATAGGATAGAAATTAAAGCATCTGTCCAAAATCTTAGAAGCCAGGCAATACCAATAAAATTAAATTTCAAGAAAGAAGGTATCTTAAGACAAGCGGAATTTGTAAACAATGAATTTGCTGATTTGTTCCTGTTTTCAATGTTAAAGGAAGAATGGTATACTAAAACAACGGACCTCTAACATACATAGCTCAAACATTTGTAATTTTCACAAACGACAACGGAGGAGAAAGATATTCGGATAATGGGGTTCTTACCAGATCCAATCAGTAACTCTTTTCTTTACTTTGGTTAATACTAAAACTGGTTCTGTTTCTCTAATTCTTCTAGTTTGATTTCTTTTTTTGCAGGTAACTTAACAATAGTTATCCAGAAATGTGCCATGGTAGTTATAACATTTATAAAGTCATTCACATCTACCGGCTTTGTTATAAAACAGTTTGCATAATTGTTATAAGAAAGATTTATATCTTTTGGTGAAGAAGAAGTGGTAAGCATTATCACAGGAATATGTTTTAAATTTTCATCCTCTTTTATAAATTGCAATACCTCATGCCCGTTTATTTTAGGAAGATTTATATCAAGCAAAAGCATGTCAGGTGTGTCTGTGCTGGCATACTTACCTTTCTTGGTAAGGAAGTCCAAAGCTTCTTTTCCATCTCTTACTACACTTAGTTTAATAAGTGCTTTCGTTTCTTCAAAAGCTTCCTGGGTAAGAAGGATATCGCCATCATTATCTTCAACCAGTAAAATATGTATTGTTGCCATTGATTTGTTTTAATAGTGAGATAAGGTGTATCGCCTTTACTTTAATAGCTTAAAATAAAATGTGCTTCCTATACCTTCTTCAGATTCTACCCATATAGTGCCTCCGTGATGTTGCACCACTTTTTTACAAACAGCTAACCCGATACCAGAACCTTCATAACTTTCCCTGGCATGGAGGCGGGTAAAAATTTCAAATATCTTTTCAAATTTTTCCTTTTCAATACCAATACCATTGTCTTCAATACTGAAGAGCCATCCATCCTTTTCTTCTTTTGCGTTTACGTAAATTACCGGCGGTATATCTTTTTTTCTAAACTTGATGGCATTACTGATCAAATTTTGCATCAGTCTTACAATATCGCTCCGGTAAACAGATAAAAAGGGTAATTCTGTTTTAATGATTATTTCAGCTCCCGTTTCTTCTGTAAGTTTTAAAATATTTTCTTTTACCTCTTTAACAATAGCATTGATGTCTGTAAACTCTTTCACTGAGTTCTCCCGACCGATCCGGGAAAGTTCCAGTAAGTCATCAATCATTTTTTGCATACGCCTGCCCCCATCAACTGCAAAATTGATATACACTTTAGCTTTTTCATCGAGCGCATAGCCATGCCTGCTTTTAAGTAATTCCATAAAACTTGTCACCATGCGCAGGGGTTCTTTAAGATCGTGAGAAACAACATAAGTAAACTGTACCAGGTCTGCATTGATAAACTGTAATTGTTTATTGAGCCTGTTTATTTCTGTATTCTGTTTCATCAACAATCTTTGTGTATTTACCAGTTCATTGTTCAATACTGTCATCTCATTTAAAATATCCTGATTCATACTTAATTTTTTATTATTTGATTGGCAAGCACAACAGCCTCCCGCGCATTTTTGGCCCAACCATCTGCACCCACACGTTTCCATAATTCGGGTACTTGATTAAATGGGGGCCCTCCAACGATTATTTTTAATTTGTTAAGTGTTGCATCACTTCTAATTTTTTTGATCAGCACTTCTACCTTACTGATATCGAATTGCATGGTTACGGAAATAGCCAGGAGATGGGCCTCTTGCTCTTTTACTGCGCTGATAATATCCGTATCTGGCATACTTGCTCCCATGTAATATGTATCCCATCCATCCATTTCGAAAAAATCAGACATCATGCGAATACCCAATTCATGCAACCCTTCCGAAACAGTGCAGCCCAGCATTATATATCCTTTTTTCTCATGGTTAAAAATAATTGGATAAAGTGTTGACATTATTAATTGTGTTGCTGCAGTACAATAATGTTCTTGGGCAATTGTAATTTTATGGGTTTGCCAAAGTAGCCCCACCTCATATTGTGTTGCTTCAAAAATGTTTTCATAAATACCGGGTATTGGCTGGCCATTTTTCACCAGGTCAGCAATTAAAGACTGTGCCTGTTTGCGGTCGCTTTTTAAAAGCAATGACAAGTATTGTATTGCATAAAGTTGCAAAGGGTTACCAGTTGTTAAAAAACTGTCAGTCACAGAAGCCTTGATTTTTAAACTTTCAACACCTTTGTCAATATAATCGCTTACTATCTTATAATTATCGGTAGAAAGTATTTGCCTGCAGGCAATATCCAAATAGTTTAAAATGCGGGTAAGATCTTCAACTGGTATATCACGAGACTGCAACATAACTTGTGCCCATTGCAGGTAAGAGGTAAATATTTCACTCCTTTGAATACGTACAGCTTCAGCGAGATAAGACAAATGAAAAAGGCAATCCTTCTTACACCTTTGCTTTCCGGCAGTGCCATATTTTAATTCCAATTCAGGCTGGTTATCAAAATGCAGGCTGGTAATAAGTTCAGCCAATAATTCCTGCTGTTCGGTTATTTGTGCATTGCAGGTATAAGATAAATTTTCTTCCATAATTAAGAACAGATTTTCTGCACTTCAAAACAAGTGATAGCAACAAACATTTTTAATTTTTTAAAGGCTATACCGCTCATTATTTTCTTTTAACTCCAGTTTTGCCTGTTTACTGATTGCAAGGTGAAACATAGAAGTTTCATCTTTTTCGGGTTCAGCATTTAAAAACTCGAGAAGTATGCTTAATATGTTATTTTTTTTCTCCTGCTTCCGGAAAGCAAGTTCTTTTTTAATAAGATTGGCCAGGTGCATTTTTCAGGTACTATGGATTAAAAATTTCTCTTTTACATTAACAAGCAGGTCTATGTTTTAAACAATAATTTTTATGAAACAGTCTCATCAACTTCCAGCATAATACTGGAATGCCAAGGAAAATATCTCAAAATATCTCACTTATTTGTTCAAAGAAGTTTGTCTGGTAATGTATTTGTTTCAGGTAAAAATTGATTCGCCAGGTAAATGCAGAAGACCTGGTATTGACAGACATTAAGATATTGATACTTGAAAGCCAGTTGAAGGTAGCCTTCTTAAACAACAGTATAGGCCTTATTTTGCCTGATTATTCGTAGTTAATCTACTAAAATAGTATAGAACATTTTTGTATGTGGTGTAGTCTAATGTCTATACTTACGTACTTTATTTAATTTATCCGGAAGATGGTACAGATAATTTTTAAAACTAATAATTACGATCTTACTTTTTTAAACGCTGCCCGCTTGCATTATCCTGGATTTGATAAAAAAATTTTTAATTTATTTCTTAAAGCAAATTAAAAGTTTCAAAAGAAAATTACAGGTATTTAAGCCATCCTTTATTATGTGTTTGTTTATACTGTCCGTACCATTTGCACGGAAAATACAATGCAACAACTATTGCTATCCATAAAATATAGATATTAAAAAGGGATAAACCACTGACCACGTCTTTAGGCCTTCCAAAGCTGCCAGATGCAAAATCAAGTTGCGACCAGCTAAAACCTTGCAATAACATTATTACAAGCATAATCAGGTGGATCACAAAAAAATGTACAAGAAAATAAAACAACGGCACTTTACCATACACTGATACTACGTTAACCAATTTTGATTTGAGTCCTTCGGAAAGAGAAAGCATCAAAAACATTATGCCTAATGTTATAAGGCAAAAAACCAAAGAGGGCGGATACTTTGATACATTCATAAAAGAAAGAAATGTTAGTAATGATGTTTTCTGCGCACTCCATGGCTGGCTGTCACCATAGATGTTTATAAAGCGGATCATTACAAACAGCAGTACAGCAGCTGTTCCGATTAAAATAAATATTCGCTTTCTTCCAGTCTGGTCACGTTCAAATAATTTACCGGCAGCAAAACCTGCTAACATAATGCCTAACCAGGGAATAGGAGGATAACCCACTACAAATATGCCACCCGGCATTGGAAGTGCTGCCGGCGCAAAGAATGGCATCAATACCCGTTTGATCACAGAAGTTTCAGCAAATGGAAGAAAGGGTGTAAGATTGTGAAAGAAAATGATGAGCAACCCTAATATTGCAATTGATTTCCAGGAAAAATTAATCACTAAAGACAATATTATAAATCCGAAGCCAATAGTTGCAATAACCTCCCATAATAACATGTTATAACCTGGGTCAAAGAATATAAGAAAATTTACTACGATGAATTCAAGGAGCACGAGGTATAAGCCACGCTTCAACAGAAATTTTCTGGTCTTTACTACATCATTGGAATTCTTTAGCGAAATATAAGCAGAAGTTCCGGCCAGGAAAACAAATGTTGGTGCGCATAGATATGTAATCCACCGGGTAAAAAATAAAGCAGGAGAGGTAGTTTCCAGGTTGGTGGGACTTTGCGTTATGGAATCAACATGTATCAGGTCACGCACATGGTCAAGAGCCATAATGATCATTACTACACCCCTGACAAAATCAATACTTTGAATTCTTTTCATAACTGTTTTTAAAACCATTATTATTTATCAGAAAAAATTACCCGGTGAAAAAGTTGATCCTCATTAAGCATACTCCGGATTTTAATTTACCTAACAATAGGAAAGTTAAAAATATTCCCGATAGTTTTATTCCAGCCTTATTATTAACGGATTTTGAAGGAAATACCTTTAATTACAATCTTATTTAATGAAAATGCAAACCTACAAATCTCTCGATGACTACAACTGGAAGATCCTCACTGAACTGCAAATGAATGCTCGGATCACTACTGTTGAATTAGGCAAACGGATAAATCTTTCAGCACCTGCAGTTGCAGAACGCATCCGCAAGCTGGAAGAAGAAGGATATATTAAAGGATACAGAACTATAGTAGACTATGATAAACTGGGACTTTCAGTACCAGTCTTTATTAATTTTAAAGCTACCAAAATTACTCACTCAGAAATGATTGTATTTGTTGAGCAAATGCCGGAAGTACTGGAATGGCACTCCATTACCGGATCACATTGTTCGATGTTAAAAGTGGTGGTTACTACAACTAAAGAATTAGAAAAAGTGATTGAGAAACTGCAGGAGTACGGGGAGACAAGTACTTCTATAATTCTTTCCAGTAATACTGTTCCTAAAGTGGTTACCCAACGTAATATCACAACCCTGTAATAATTGCATAATGAAATACATATTTATAGTCTTAGCTTTTTTTGCATGCACCAACACTTCAAAAAAAAATCCCGTATCTACAAAAATTACTTTAAAAGCACTGGACACTATTAATAAAAATCTTTATTTCGAATTACATAATATGTTAAGTCTTAAATTATAAATTACTACTGTAAGGTAAAAGTTAATCTCTTTCTTTAAAACACAATACCAGAGCCCTTGAAAAAAATTTTAATGATAGGGATCATTTTTTATTTCGTTTTTATTTTTATTATGTTCACGCTTCGTCCTTCGATAAACTCAGGATGACAATAAAGTGACTGTTTCAAGACGGGATGAATAGCATTATAAAAGGCAGTGGTGATTTAAAATTCAAAAATGACCCCAATGGTTGGCAAAGGAACAGAAGTATTAGAAACAAAAATCTTAGGCACTGCATTGGATCCATCCCCACTCAATGGTTGTCCATCTGTAGTAATAAATTGTCTGGTGCTGAGGTTTCGGTCAAAAGTGTACTGCGGAAGAACGGGTGTTTTAAAGGCAGTCCAGTTTTGAATATCAATAAAAAGGTCAAGAGTAGTTTTCTTAAAATTCCATTTTTTGTCTATTCTTATATCGCTTTGGTGAAAATAGCCGAGGCGCAGTTCATTAAAGCGAGTGTAATCTAAAATACCGCTGCCGTTAGTTGCATAGTTTCTTCTGCTGGCAGTTTCATCAAATGGAGTGTAAGGAAGCCCGCCCTGGAAGCGATATTTCAAACCAAGTTCCCAGTTTCTATTGAGTTTGTAACCAAGGGTAAAACTAAACAGGTTCTGATTATCCCACGCACTTGGCAGAAGCTTTCCATCCAATCCGCTAAATTTGGAAATCACATAAGTATAACTGACAAAACCAAAAAGACGTTTGGTTAACTTCTGCTGCGCAAATAATTCTATTCCATAAGCTTCTCCTTTTCCTGACGATACGATCGGCTCATTTCCAACAGCAGAAAAATCAGCACCAAGATTATTTAGATTAATACCATCACGAAGTGATACCGGAACATTACTGTATTTTTTATAAAAACCTTCCAGAGTAAAACGTTGGGTAACCCTGGGCAAAAATTCAACACCTGCTACATAATGATCGCTGTTGATATACTTCGCATTGCGATTACTGAAATTTCCATTTTGCTGGAAGCCAATCACTGTGTATGGCGGCAACTTTGTATATCGTCCGGCACTTGCATTTATGTTCCAGTTTTTATCAAGCGTATAACTAAAAGCAATTCTGGGAGAAATATTTTTAAACGGATTTTCAGCATCGTTTAAAAATGAATTTCCATCTGCACGAATTCCGGCAGTAATTCCAAGACTTTCATTGAACAAACGTGTTCCAACCTGCAGGTAACCACCGTAACGTAAAAAATTAATATCCGTGTTATAAATAAATATATCAGCCGGTTGCACAACAGTTCCGTTTGAGTCTCTTATTTCTGCACGGCGGCGAATAAAACTATTATTTCGGTACGCTACATATTGTCCTGCAATTCCGTAAGTGAATTTCCAGCCGGATGTATTGTTTACCACATCAACACGTAGCTTATTTTCAGTTTCCGTTGCAGCGGTATTGTACCGCAGTTTTGAAATAGTAGATTCATCATTGTTATCGTACTTCACAAAATCTATATTCAAACTATTGCGGCTTATAGCAACGGAAATCGAACCTTTTTCCATTGAATGCCGGTAAGTTCCACCGACAGTATAATTCCATTGGTTATTGGATGGAGCATTATCGAGAATATAGAATTTTTCAAGGGTGGGTTTTTTTATAGTGCCGAACTTAAACTTGTCAATTGCCCCAATGCCCATAAAAGAAAGGGTGTTCCTGGCATTTGGTTGATATGAAACCTTATACTGAAAATCGTAGTAATCGGGTCGAATAGGAAGGTCTAATGCCTGGAATAAAAACTGCAGGTAACTTCTGCGGGCAGACGCTAAAAAGGTGAGGTTCTTTTTTTTATTCAACGGTCCGTCAAAGGTAGCAGCTAATTCAGAGGCACTTAACCTGATATTGCTTTGCACTCTTTCGGTATTACCGTTCTTTTGTTTAAACTCAAAAATGCCGCTTAAAGCATTATCATAGCGGGCATCAAAAGCACTGGTACTCACCCGTACATCTTCAATAAACGAAACATTCAAGATTCCTTGCGGACCACCGGCACTTCCTTGTGTTGAAAAGTGATTAATTACCGGCACTTCAATACCATCGAGGTAATATATATTTTCGCTGGGTGCGCCACCGCGAATAATAATATCGTTGCGATACCCATTACCAATCCCATTCGCTCCTGTAATACCCGGCAGGGATTGTACTACGCGGCTTATGTCGAAATTACCACCGGGATTACTTTTGATTTCCTCCGTTGTTAACCGCTGCACACTCAAAGGGGTTTCAATCGATGTAGCTTTGGCTGTACGACGGATACCCCTTACCGTTACTTCACTTAAAGTTGATTGTATTCTTTGCAGCTCAAATGAAATTTCATTACTATTGCCATTTGTGATAGGAATATTGAATTTACTCTGCGATGCATATCCAACAGCGGATACAGTTAAAGTATAAGTTCCGGGAGGCAAATTGGTAAAATTATATTTGCCCAACGTATCGGAAACAATAATTTGATTTAATTGTTCAATATCAATAGTTGCCCCTTCAATTGGCTGAACATTACTTGCATCTCTTACGCTGCCATTTACAGCTCCCTTTTGCTGCGCCGATGCTACAATTGAAAGAAATAAAAACAAAACAATTATTAGTAATAGCTTTTGCATATTAAAAGCTTGTGTTACCAATTTTGATTGAAATGAAATGGTCATAGGAAAACATAACAATTTTGGATTAATTTTGTTCGGATTTATATTATTGATGCAGCCCAAAAAAAGGTTATTCCTTACATAATTAATGGAAGAAATTGAATTTAAAATAGGTGTGGGTTTTAAATTCTTATTTCACGCCAATAAGCCATAGAAGAAATTAAAAAGTAGGGTGGGGTATCATATCTGTTTTGCTGTCCAAAAATGAACTTTAGTCTTACTTGTAACCTTTGCTTCTTTGCGTGAAAAAAAGAGCAACTTATACTTACGCATTCTCCAGCGTTTTTATGTCAAATTTTTTCATTTTCATAAAGGCTTCCATCACTTTTTGAAATTTTCCGGGAGCAGATAATAATTTTCCTAATGCTGTCGGAACAATTTGCCAGGAAACCCCGAATTTATCTTTTAACCACCCGCAATTTCCTTCACTGCCACCATCTGCAGTAAGTTTGTCCCAATAATAATCTATCTCTTCCTGATCTTTACAATCTACCACTAACGAAACTGCTTCATTAAATTTAAATTGCGGACCGCCGTTGAGCGCCATAAATTTTTGCCCTTTCAATTCAAAGGATGCCACTATTTGATTGGAATCAATAATTTTTGAATCTTTAAAAACTGAACAATAGTATTGGGCTGCTTCCTGCGCTTGTCCGTCAAACCACAGGCAGGGATAAATTGAATTTGTCATTTTATAAAAGGTTTTCGTGTACAATTTTTATTAATAAATAATAGAATACAAACCTACATCCCTGTTAGTGATTTTAAAGGGTGTGTTTGCGTCAATAAAAGGGTTGAAACAACATTTTAAATTATCATGCCGCTACATACCTTCTAACCTTTACTTCTTTGCGTGAAATAAAAAAAAGAAAAAATTGAATGAGATTATTTTGTGCTACTGCGTAACCGTCAGCTTATATCCTGTATTTACGGTAAGATTGACGCCCGGTTTCAACGTTATTTTTTTGCAAGATGCATTAGAATTAATAATTACCGGCCCGGTATTGATGATAACATCTGTATTGGCATTTGGTAC
Organism: Ferruginibacter sp.; assembly: GCA_037720515.1. Classification (GTDB taxonomy): domain Bacteria; phylum Bacteroidota; class Bacteroidia; order Chitinophagales; family Chitinophagaceae; genus Ferruginibacter. The sequence goes on along the minus strand of JBBJMM010000020.1, from coordinate 26,983 downwards.
TTGATTATAACTCCAGTTGTTTGCATTTTCCCACGCAGATCCGGCTCCGCCAAGAAAATAATTGGCCCTGGAATACTGGAGCATCCACTTATACATGTTTTTATTTAGTCCATTTGTTGCGGTATCTAAACCCCTATAATTGTAATCATATTCATGATCGTATCCAAGTGGATAAGTTCCAACAGGATAACTTGCATGTGCACGCGGGGTAGGAGGTACAATAGGGGGAGTAGGATTATTGATGGCAGCTATCCAAACCTGTGTAATACCTGCACCCACTATGGGATCATATAAATTATTTACCATCCAAATAGGTAAATTGGTTGAAGCAAAAGTATCAGCCCACCCCTGTATCGACCATACAGCAGCTGCAAAAGGAACAATGGCAGCCACACGATACGGATATGCAGCCGCATATTCAAGTGTCCATTTGCCACCATAACTAGGTCCGCATACATAGATCCGGCTACGGTCGATCCTGTAGTTATTACATGCATAATCGATCACACTATTTATATGTGCGGGCGAAGGGGGACCATCATAAGCACTGGGACCTACAAACTGGGGACTGATCATTACCATTTTGTTTAGATCATGACGCCCAGGAAAATCAAGCCAGTGATTATTGGGATCCAGAAATACATTCGCCCAATAATTCGGGCCAAGGTCTCTTACAATTTGAAGGGATGCATTAGTGCCAGGGCCCCACTGGCTGTTTCCATGAACGAAAATTAACAGCGGATAACTATCACTGTTGGTGTTATAAGTAGACGGCAAAAATTCTACATATCCATTGCAATTGGAATTGATATACGTATTGGGCCTGTTAATAAGTGTTTGAGCCGAAACAAAATCAGTACTATTGATCAATAAAAAAAATACTACGGTCCGAACCAGGATGAAATCCAGTTTTTTCATTTTTTGGGGGAGTTGTGTTTTTCAAAACGTCACAAGGGGACGGCCATCAATAGGATTGAATTCATAAAGAATCAAGTATAAAAATACCGATATTTCATGTATTCCACGCAAAGAAGAAAAGATTTTAAGGAATAAGTTTTAGGGTTTAAAACTTAGGATTTAGTTATAGATGTAAAGCTTTATTACACTTTGCTACTTTGCGTGAATAAAAGAAAGAAAAAAACGAAATCGAATCGGAACATGGATTACTGCGTCACGGTCAACTTATAACCTGTATTAACCGTCAGGTTCACGCCGGCTTTAAGTGTGATTTTTTTGCAGGTTGCCAATGAATTTATAATAACCGGGCCGGTATTGATGACTACTATTGTATTAGCATTAGGCACTTGCTTATAACTCCAGTTATTGGCATTTTCCCAGGCAGTACCCGCTCCGCCAATAAAATGATTGGGTCTTGAAAACTGAAGCATCCACTGGTACATGTTCTTGTTTAATCCATTGGTTGCGGTATCTAAACCAATGTAATTATCATCATATTCGTGGCCGGATCTGTTAGGATAACTACCATATGCAAGCGGAGTGGGAGGTGCAATGGGTGAGGTTGGATTATTGATAGCTGTGATCCAGCCCATAGTTATGTCGGCGGGAACAGATTGATCATATAAATTATTTACCATCCAAACGGGTACATTGCCGGCTGCGATCGGATCTGCCCATGTTTGGTCAACATAAGCTGCAGCAGCAAAAGGTACAATTGCAGCTACGCGGTAGGGATATGCCTGTGCATACTCAAGTGACCATCTGCCCCCAAAACTGGGGCCGCTTATATATATCCGGCTCCTGTCTATCCTGTAATTGTTGCTTGCATAATCTACTACATCATTCATTTGAGAAGGGGTAGGTGGGTTGGTATAAAAATCAGGACCAATGAACTGTGGACTGATCATTACCATTTTATTTAAATCAACAAGACCAGGGAAAGAGTACCATTGATTAGCCAGCCAAAAATTTACATAGTAATTAGGTCCGAGATTTCTTACAGATTGCAGCGAAGCATCAGTACCCGGGCCCCATTGACTATTTCCAGGAAAGAAAATGAGAAGTGGATAAGTATTACTGTTACTATTGTAATTAGGCGGCAAAAACTCTACGTATCCATTACAATTGGCATTGATATTTACATTGGGCCTGTTGATCAATGTTTGACCTGTTGCAAAAAAAGTATACGTACATAATAACAGGCATACCACGAACCTAACCAGGATGACTACCAGTTTTTTCATTCTTTGGGGGTTGTAAATTCTTGGTCACAGGGGCCCGGCCATCGATAGGATTGAATTCTCAGGAATTAAAGCTATAAAATTACGAAATTATTTTATGTAGAGAAACAATTGACAATGTTTACAATTACTTCATAAAATGATGTGACCAATGAAAAAAACAAATAAACGTTTTTTAGAAGGAGAATAAAAAAAATTGAAGAATTATACCATTACATAACCCTTGCCGCCACAATAAGTGCAGGAAGATTTTGTTGTTTCCCCATAAATTGTTTTCCCGGTTTGGTTAACTTTTCTACCGCCATAAAATGTTTCATGTGTAGTAGTGCCACCCTTTCCTTTGCATACTTTACAGGTAATTTTTTGTTGTGCAGGTAAACCGTTGCTTCCACTGGTGCGATTGTTATTATAGGAAGCGGCACTTTTTGCATGTTGTTGAATCTCAACTTGCAATAACACCGGCATATGGTATAATTGAATATTGTTAATAGATATAAAAAGAATTAATAGAAACAAGGATTACGAATAAATGCGTTTAACGGCATCCCCGTATTTTTCCATTATTACTTTGCGTTTCAATTTCAGGGTGGGAGTAAGCTCTCCCGTATCGATTGTCCATTCATGAGGTAACAATTCGAATTTTTTTATTTGTTCCACATGATTGAAGAAAAGGTTAAAGGACTCTATCAGTTCCTTGAACAAACCAAGCACTTTAGGATGATGAATTGCATCCTCATTAGTTGTAAATGGAATTTCTTTGTGGGACATCCATTCTCTTAAATTCGGAATGGATGGAATGATGAGTGCCCCAACAAATTTTTCTTCCGCACCCACGATCATCATCTGTTCAATGAAAGGGGATTCTTTCATTTTATTTTCTATGGGCTGAGGGGCAACGTATTTTCCGCCACTGGTTTTAAATAATTCTTTCTTGCGGTCAGTGATCTTTAAAAATTTTCTATTCTCAAAAATCCCGATATCACCGGTATGCAACCATCCATCTATAATAGTTTCTGCAGTGAGATCTGGCTTTTTGTAATAACCCAACATTACACTTGGTCCCTTTACACAAATTTCACCGTCTGGCATCAGCTTTACTTCCTGGCCGTCCAGCACCAGGCCAACTGTTCCGAATTTGGATCCACCTTTTGCCCTGGTGTTTACACTTATAGCCGGACTGTTTTCCGTGGGCCCGTATCCTTCAAAGATCGGGATGCCTGCTGCATTAAAAATTCTTAATAACCTAACCTGGCAGGCGGCACTACCTGTAATGATGTATTCAATATTATTACCCAGCGCTTCCCGCCACTTGGAAAAAACCAGTTTGTTGGCAAGCGCTAATTGTAAATTATAACTGATACCTCCGCTATTCAGATTATCATATTTATTAGCAAGTTCAACCGACCAGTCAAATAATTTACGTTTGATACCGGTTAACTCTGCACCTTTGGCCATGATCTTTTCATAAACCTTTTCTAAAAGCCGCGGCACAGTGCAGAATACATTGGGCTTGATCTCTTTTAAATTGTCACCTATGGTCTCAAGGCTTTCTGCATAATAAATGGATATGCCGCTGCACATATACACATAAGATATCATTCTCTCAAAAATATGATTGAGCGGTAAAAAACTCAGTGCTTTTCCATTTTTATTGTCTTCAAAAGGAAAGGTGCTTTTAGCACTCATCACATTGCTTACAATATTCCAGTGGCTTAACATTACACCTTTAGGAAAACCAGTTGTTCCGGAAGTATAAATTATTGTTGCGCAATCATGTGCTTTGATATTTTCAGCAACGGCTTCTGCATTTTGTAAGTCTGCAGTGGTCACATCTTTAAAAATATCTGTCCAGGAAGTTGTACCTGGCAGGTCATCAAAACTGTAAACACCTTTTAACGTTGGTATACGGTCACGGATAGCCGCAACTTTGTCAAGTATCTCCTGGCCGCTGAGGAAAACATATTTAATGGAAGCATCGTTAAAAATAAATTCCAGTTCCAGAACATTCGTAGTAGGGTAAATCGGGCAGATGGCAGCACCGGTTCGCTGGCAGGCCATATCCAGCATCAGCCATTCCGGGCGGTTTTTACTTATCAATGCGATCTTATCCTGGTTTTCGATCTGCATATCATTTCCACTTACTCCTGATTTTAAAAGTCCGGCTGCCAGTTTTTTTACCGTTTCATTTACTTCTGAAGTACTGTACTTCCTCCATTCACCTGCTATCTTACCCCCTAGCATATCCGGTTTCGGGAATTTTTCCTGCTGGAAGGTTAGAAAATCAAATATCCTGGAGTGTTCATTCATCCTTTGCAGTTTATTTTAATAAGTACTGACTAAGATATATAAAAAAAGCCATCCACCTAATAGTGAATGGCCCAGATACATAATGAGAAATTATTTTTTTGAAGCAGAAAGATCAAGCTTTAAATTAACCTGTTTGCTGATAAGCCAGTCTTGCGGATTGCCCGGGCCTTTGTAATTCATTCCCCACAGGGTTCTGTCAATATTAAAATCAGCCTTCGCCGTTAGGGATCTGTCATCTATGGTGATCCTTGCCGGAAATGAAATATTCTTTGTACTGTCTTTCAAAGTAAGGTTACCACTGATAGTATGTGTAGCATTTACAGATGACGCGCTATCAGAATTATTAGCAGTTACATTTGTGATCTCAAATTTTGCTGTGGAAAATTTAGTGGCATCAAAGAAATCAGGGCTTTTTAAATGGCCTTCCAACTTTTCTTTTCCTTCCCCTGCCTTCAGATCTGTATTGCTTATGGACGCAATATTAATAAGAAAATTTCCACCGGTTAAATTATCGTCTTTTACTATAAATGTTCCTTCTTTAAGGATAAATGTCCCGGTATGCGTGGCTGTTGGTTTACTGGCTGCCCAATTGATCCGTGAAGTAGAATCCAATATATAAGCTGTTCCATCAGCCATATTTACGGTTTGTTTATCGCCAGCTTCGGCATTATCTCCTTTAGGTGAATTGCAGGCAGCAAGCACCAGCACTAAAGCATAAATGATTAACTTATTCATTTGTTTATAATTTTAAAAATAAAGATATTTAAATTCAGTGTTATAACATTAATTATTTTACAACTACTTTTTTTTTAAATTTTTATCATTTTCTATTTCTGATAGTCACTATCTTTTATAGTAAAGGCCCGGGTTTTCTGAAAAGAAATAAATGCTGCATATTCATCAGGATGTGCGTTTACCCAGCTTTGAAATGCCGGCAGACTTTGTGCAGATCCAAATAGCCATTGATTATATGCATCAAATAAACCATCCTGTAACAACTGCTTTTGAAAATCAAAAAGAATAAAAGGGGGTCGTTTTGTTTCACTGAACCAATCAAGGATAAATCTTGTCCGTATCATAGTTATCGATTCGGGAGTTATGTTTACGGCAGCGAGAGAAGATTGTTTTTTCATGGTCTGCCGGTAAGCAATTTCAAAACGGTTATTCTCTTTATTGTTTTCCAGGCTTGCATCAGTGAAGATCTTTTTATGCGCTTCAAGTAGGATCTCTTTTATTTCAGGAGTTTTTTTACTGAAGGGTGCCATATTTAAAAAGATCTCTCCGTACAAAAGTCCCCATATTTTATTGGAGGTGGTAGAGTAATACCGGGCTGCATTATAATAATTGTTGGGGTAAGCAGGATCTTTTTCAATTCCTTTTTCCCATTCATTTATTGCTTCTTCATTTTTTTGGTTCCATAAAAATTCTCCAAAATCATTGTACATGGCGCCGTTGCGTGAAAATTTTCTTATGCCTGTCCTGTATACTTTCTCGGCTTCATCCATCATTTTCAGTGAATAATAAATTTTACCCGCAATCAGGTATACTTCAAGTGCCGGTTCATTTGTATCCAGTAAAGGATCGATCACATTCAATGCTTTCCGGTAATCTTTATTAAAATAATAACTGGTAGCGAGATCTCTTGTGAGGCCTTCATCTGTGGAGTTAATAGCAATAGCTTTATTTAGAGTAAGAATGGCATTCTTATAATCGCCTTGTTGCATAAATTCCTTTGCTGTTTCATGCATTTCCTTTGCATCTTGTGCAGTAGCAATAGAGAAGGGAAACAGAATCAGTAAAATAATCCTTACTAAAATAGGGTACATTTTAAAAGTTTCAAAAAGGTGCATATCACAGTATGCATTCAAATTTAATCAAATAAATGTGTAAGTAGACCGTCCCTTAGTTTTGGTTCAAACCAGGTGCTCTTTGGAGGCATTACATTTTCACTATCTGCAATATTGATAAGTTGATCAATACTTACAGGGTAAAAATTAAAAGCCATGCACATTTCACCACTGTTAACCCTGTTCTCTAATTCTTCAGTGCCCCTGATACCACCAATAAAATCTATGCGTTTATCGGTACGCTGATCCCCGATCCCCAGTATTGGGTTTAACAAATTTTCCTGTAAAATAGTTATATCGAGTATTCCAATGGGGTCTTCTGTAAAGGTTCCTTCTTTTGCAACAAGTGAAAACCATTGTTTCTTTATATACAAACCAAATTCATGTATCCTGGCAGGTTTAAATGCAGAGGATTGTTTTTCTATAGTAAATTTCTCACCTGCTTTATTTAAAAATTCCTCTAACGTATGTCCATTAAGATCTTTGATCACCCTGTTATAATCCAGTATGTTCACCTCGCTGGAAGGGAAAAGGGTGGTAAGAAAATAAGCAGCATTTAAATTATCAAGGGAGGCTCTTACTTTAGAAGCTGAAGCAGCACGGTGGTGCCCGTCTGCAATATAAGTGCAGGGAACAAGTGCTTTAAAAGTATTGGTTATACTGTGAATGGTTTCATCATCACTTACGATCCAGATACTGTGTTGTACACCATCATCCGCTACAAAATCATACTGTGGATTTTTTTCAGTTGTCCATTTTGCAACCAGTTCGTCAATTACCTTATTGTTTTTATAAGTAAGAAAAACATTTCCGGTTTGAGCGCCAGTTATTTTCATGTGATTGATCCTGTCCAGTTCCTTATCAGGCCTTGTAAATTCATGTTTTTTAATCAAGCCGTTATCATAATCATCTAACGAACTGCAACAAACTATACCTGTCTGGCTCCTGGCATTCATTGTTAGCCTGTATAAATAATAGCAGGGTTTATTTTCCCGGAATAAAATTTTCCTGCTTATGAATGCCTGCAGATTTTCTTTTGCACTTTCATATACCTCGGGTGCATATGCATTCATGGATTCTGGCAGATCTATCTCACTTTTTGTAATGTGTAAAAAAGAACTTGGATTTCCCTGTGCTTCAATTTTTGCTTCCCTGCTTGTTAATACATCATAAGGCCTGGAGGCAACTGCTTTTGCATGCTGCGCTTCGGGCCTTAATGCTTTAAAAGGTATTATTGTTATCATAATCTAACGATTCATTTTATTTTCTGGTTGGTAAAGGTAATGCCATGAGTTTAAAAAAATTGCGAGGGTACTAAACCGGGCGATCAGTCTTAGTTAGATCAGGACTTTGCAAAATTGCGCATTGCATCAACCAGTACCTGTACACTGCTCAGTGGCATTGCATTGTATAAAGATGCACGGAAACCTCCAACGCTTCGGTGCCCTTTTATTCCCACTATACCTAACGATTCCGCATAGGTGAGAAAAGAGTTTTCCAGGCTTTCATCATTCATTACAAAACAAACATTCATTTTACTTCTGTCTTCTGTTTTTACTGTACCGGTAAAAAGATCATTCTCATCTATTTCTTTATACAGTTTAGAAGCCTTTTCATTGTTTAATTTTTCAATTGCGGCTACTCCACCCTGTTTTTTCAGACATCTTAAAGTTAACAGGCAAACATAAATTGCAAAAACAGGTGGAGTGTTCAACATACTTCCTTCAGTGATGTGATTGCGGTAATCCATTATAGTGGGTATAGCTCTTTTCACTTTCCCCAAAATATTTTTATTTACAATAACCAGGTTAACCCCTGCAGCCCCAATATTTTTCTGAGCTCCGGCATAAATAAGATCAAAGGAATTAAAATCCAGTTCCCTGCTGAGAATATCACTGCTCATATCAGCAACAAGTGCGTTACTTGTTACAGGTATTTGATGCCATTGCGTTCCGTAAATAGTATTGTTGGTTGTAATGTGCAGGTATTTGCAATCATTAGGAACGGCAAAATCACTGGGTATGCAAGTATAATTTTTTTCTTTTGATGAGCATACGATATCTACTTTTCCGAATAACCTGGCTTCTTTTATTGACTTAGAAGCCCACACACCTGTATCCGTATACGCTGCTGTTTCTTTTATATCCAGTAAATTCATCGGCACCTGCATAAACTGGGTGGAAGCTCCTCCATGCAGAAAAAGTACTTCATGGTTATAATCCAGTTTCATCAGGCTTCTTACCAGGTCCCTCGCTTCTTCCATAATGGATGTAAATTTTGAGGTTCTGTGTCCGAATTCTAAAATAGACAATCCGGTGTTTTCGAAATTCAATATTGCTGCTGCTGCTTGTTCAAAAACCTCTTTAGGAAGAATAGAAGGGCCTGCATTAAAATTGTGCACCACGCTGCGAAAGTTTAATAAGAAAAAATTGCACGCAAAAGTAATGAATTAGAAACGAGAAGGAATCAAGAAATCAAGTATCAAGTACTTAGTATTTAGTATCAAGATATAGACATCAACCCCGATCCAGCATCCAGCATCCAGTATCCCGCATTAACCTCACCCCGGCCCTCTCCAAAAGAGAGGGAGAAATGCAACATTTCGTTTAAAAAATTTGAAGTGTTTGAGGTTTTACAATCCAGCATCCAGCATCCAGTATCCAGCATCCAGCATCCAGCATCAAGTATCAAGTATCCAGCATCAAGTATCAAGTATCCAGCATCAAGTATCCAGCATCAAGTATCCAGTATCCAGTATCCAGCATCCATCAATCCTCCTGTCTTCCCAGCATCTTACCTGAATTCCATTTGAGATTTAATTCTTCAAATTCTTTCAGGTCAGCAGTACTTAATTTTTGATTGACCAGACTTTTAAGATCGGGCTGGCCAGCATTAACCCAGGCCGTATACCAGAACGAAGCAATAGTATGTATCGACTGGCGCATTCGGCGTTCTATCATACCATCCAGTTTTTTATTAAATGCAATTGTGAATGCAGTGGAGTATTGGCGGATCACCACCCCGTTCCTCTCTTCAAAGGCATATTTTTGATCGGGAGCAAATTCTTTGGTAAGCTCTCTTTCAAAAAGCAATACACTGTCACTCGCTTTTGCGCTCTCTAAAAAACGGTCCCAGATAAATCCCCCGGGGTCTTTCATGTATGTGGCCTTGCCTATAAAAAAATCAAATTGTTTTTCTGCCAGTAATTCAGGCACCCTGCTCTCCCAGAAACCGTGAATACCTTTTTGATTTGTGAACTGCCCGTTGTGATTGCTGCTGGCATGTAAAGGAACATGTGCATCAGCAATATAATGCCCTATCTCTGCACTGTTTATTAAAATCCGGCTGTAATTTTTTTCGCGGAACGCATAAGTAAGGCGTTGCAACATCACCTGTACATGCCAGGGTACAATGCCATGTGCCATTAAGGTATCAATAGAAAACTTTGCCACTGCAGAATCCCAGTTGTGTGGTAATTCAGGATAAGGATAAGTACCGTATCTGTCGATATCCAGGTAATGCCGGGGCCCTTCATCCGGTACACCATACCTGCGTTTATCCGGATCTATAGAGTGTTCTGAAATAAATGCAATGTTTGGTTTATAAAAGGCAAGCATCTGCGGAGGCAGTAAAAAAACAGAGTAATAATTTATTTTTTGATGAGCATAAAATCCCCAGCAAAAACTTTTAAAACTTATACCTGATAAAATGATAATTAAAAATAGGCGCTTCACTTCTTATACTTTTTTATACTACTGTTTTATTAGGATCTTCAATGGTATGGGTTACACCGCCACTTACCGCAAATTTCATAGTTTGTGCGCTGCTGATATTGGTGATATCTTTAACTCTTGATTTTGGTATCACATAAACATTGCCGGCTACGGAATATGACATAGGAATATATACAGCTACATAACCGGGTAAACCAAATTCATTCATATCATCTTTTGTAATAAAACCCAGTCTCCAAACTTCGTTATCATCCACATTGGCAAGAACATTCTGAGTGAATTTCTTTTTATCTCCTGCAAATGCCTCAAAAAAATCACGCGTAGTGGAATAAATATGTTTTATACCGGGGGTTTTTTGCATGAACCTGTCCATAAAACTTATTATACGGCCCGTAATAAAAAATGAACTGAAGTAGCCAAGTGAAATGATGAAGCCAATGATAAGTATAAATCCTAATCCATAATTCTGTGGATGTACCCGTCCCTGCTCATCTGTTGTTGAAAAGATCGGTATCCAGCCATCAATGGTTGAAACCACAAAGAACAAGGCATAAAAAGTTATAGCTACCGGTGCCAGGATGAGGAGGCCTTGTAAAAAATACTGGAGGAGTTTTTTATAATCGAACGTCTTTTTCATTAAATTATTAACTCGAAGTTATAGTAATAACCTAATTCCCATGGCTTTTTTAATGATAAAGCGGATACAGTTTTACAGGTTAAATAATTATTACCAAAGAAAAATAATGGCTGGAAACTTTGGTTACACTAAAAGTTTCCTTAGTTTTGCGCCCGATGTCGGAAAAAGATACAAAACAAAGGATTAAAGAAGTTGCACATGACCTGGTGATGCAGTTTGGTATCAGGAGTATAAGTATGGATGACATCGCCTCCAAGCTGGGCATGAGTAAAAAAACCATCTATTTCTATTATAAAGATAAAGATGAACTGGTGGAAGCAGTGGTGGAGGGACTCATATTACATACCCAGTGTTCATGTAATGCAGACAGGCAAAAAGCAAATGATGCCATTCATGAAATTTTCCTGGCAATGGACATGCTCACTATGATCTTCCATTCTATGAATCCCTCACTACTTTTTGATCTTCAGAAATATCACCAGGTAGCCTTTACGAAATTCCTGAATCATAAAAATGATTTTATTGTAAGCATGATCAGGCAGAACATAGAACGTGGTATCAGCGAGGAATTATACAGGCCGGAAATAAACGTTGATATAATGGCGCGGTTTCGAGTGGAAAGTATGTTCATACCATTTAATCCTGAATTTGTAAGAAATACCAGGTCAACCCTGGTTGAAATAGAACAGGAGATCATAAGGCATTTTCTTTTTGGGTTAGTATCACAAAAAGGATATAAGCTCACTTTAAAATACCAGGAGCAAAGAGATAAAGCAAAGACAAAAAAATAATTAACCAATACCAGAAGAATGAAAAAGAATTGGAAAGCAATATCATTTATTTTAGGTTCATTTTTTTTAACAGCTATAGCCAGTGCTCAGGCCAGTAAGGAGTTCACTGTTAAAGAAGCTGTGGACTATGCTAAGAAAAATTCCATAACAGTTCGCAATGCGCTGATAGACCTGCAGATCCAGAAACAAACCAACCGGGAAATAACTTCAGCGGCTTACCCGCAGCTTACCGGCAGCGCAGCTATAAATCATTTTCCAAATGTAGCAGTACAGAGCTTCCCCAATTTTATTGCACAAGCCACTTATGGTGTGTTACAAAACGAAGGGGTAAAAGATGGAAGCGGAAATTCAATTATCAGTCCCACTGATTTTGGTCTTGTGCAGGCTCAGTTTGGAACAAAGTATAATGCCAATGCAGGGTTTGATATTTCACAGTTACTTTTTGACGGACAGGTATTTGTTGGCTTGCAGGCAAGAAAAGCTTCCCTGGATTTTTACAGGAAGCAGGTAGAGATAACAGAGGAAATGATCAAGATTAATGTTCAGAAAATTTATTATCAACTTGTAGTTGGCCATCAACAGCTTACTTCCATTGATGCCAATATAATTCGTTTTCAAAAATTATTAAATGATACAAAAGAAATATTTAAAAACGGGTTTGCCGAAAAGTTGGATGTAGATAAAGTACGCGTACAACTGAACAACCTGGAAACTGAAAAAACAAAATTGCAGAACCAGCTTGATGCCGGCAATGCAGGTTTGAAATTTTTGCTGAACATGCCACAGAAAGAAAAGCTGATCCTTACTGATTCTCTTTCTGAAGATATGATCAAGGATAATTTATTGGAGCAGCAATATACTTACACCGACAGGAAAGAATTTCAATTGCTGGAAGCAGGAAAAAAACTGAATGAATTTAATATCAAAAGATATAAACTAAGCTACTTGCCAACCTTGGCCGCTTATGGTAATTATTTTAAAAATGCCCAGCGAAATAAATTTGATTTTTTTGGAAAAGGGCCCTGGTTCACCAGTTCACTCATAGGTGTAAACTTATCAGTTCCCATTTTTGATGGCTTTGCAAAAGCTGCACGTGTAAGCAAGGCAAAACTGGAACTGGAAAAAACCAACAACAATATTGAGCAGTTAAAATCTTCTATTGATAATGATGTGGAGCAATCTCTCATTAAGATCACTTCTTCTTTGCTAACAATGGATAACCAGAAACAGAATATGATTTTGGCCGAGCAGGTTTACAATACAACCAAATTAAAATATGAACAGGGCCTGGGCAGCAACCAGGAGATCTACAATGCGCAAACCGAATTAAAGGTTGCCCAGAATAATTATTACAGTGCCTTGTATGATGCCATTATTGCACGAATTGACTTCCTGTCTGCAACAGGAAAATTATAAATTTTAGTAACCAATAATACAACTGATGAAAAATGTAACAGGAATTGCTGCAATGTTATTGATCCTTTTCACTGCTTCTTGTGGCAAAAGTAAAAAAGATTCAAATTCAACAATTACAGAAAAGAAAACAACACTGGCCAAACTAAAGCAGGACAAAAACAAAACTGATGCTGAAATTAAAAAATTGGAAGAAGAGCTTTCAAGGATTGATACAGCCAATGGAAATATGTCTAAAGTAAAATTGGTTGCCATAAAGCCGGTGGGCACTCAGGATTTTGAGCATTTTATAGACCTGCAGGGAAAAGTGGATGCTGAGAATATATCGTTCGTATCTCCCCGTGGTATGGGAGGCCAGGTTAGATCTGTCTTGGTTAAAGAAGGGCAATATGTAAAGAAAGGACAGTTGTTATTAAGGTTGGATGATGCAGTAGCAAGGCAATCTGTAATTGCTGCACAACAAGGCCTGAGTGTGTTGAGAACACAATTGAGCTATGCTAAAAATATTTACCAGAGGCAAAAGAATTTATGGGACCAGGGTATAGGTACAGAGGTTCAGGTTATCACTGCAAAGAATAATGTTGAAAGTCTGGAGAACCAGTTAAAGTCTGCTCAGCAAAATGTTCAGATTTCTGTTGTTTCTGCTAACACAAGCAATGTATATAGTGATGTGAGTGGAGTTGCCGATGTAGTTAATGTACATCCGGGTGAAATGTTTGCACCAGGCAGCCAGCAATTAAAAATTGTTAATACCAGCAGCTTAAAGATCGTATCCAATGTGCCTGAAAATTATATAAGCAGGATGAAGACAGGAACACCAGTTGTTATCAACATACCGGATCTTAATATGAAACTTAACAGCACCCTCTCACGCATCAGCCAGTCAATAGATCTTACACAAAGAGGTTTTATTGCAGAAGCTAAAATTCCTTTCAATGTTGCATTAAAGCCAAACCAGTCTGCGATCATGAAAATCCTGGATTATTCCGCACCTAATGCAATTGTGATCCCCGTTAATGTTGTGCAAACAGATGAGAGTGGAAAATTCATTTATGTAATGCAGAAGCTTAGCAATGGTAAAACAGTAGCTAAGAAAAAATCTATAAATATCGGTGAGGTATATGGAGATATCGTTGAAGTAAAAACAGGGCTCAGCGCAGGCGAACAACTGATCACAGAAGGTTATCAGAATTTATATGAAGGCCAGGTTATCGGAACAGGTGTAAACTAATTCAGTACTGGATTTTTAAAACTGCATATATCAAAATACAAGTCCAAAACTAATGTATCATGGATTTCATAAAAGGAATAAAAGAAAAATTTAAAGAATTCAAACCAACAAGCTGGGCGGTAGATAACCGTACAGCAGTTTACATAATTGCTATTCTTATCTCTTTGTATGGACTGATGAAGTTCAATACAATGCCCAAGGAACAGTTCCCGGATATTGTAGTTCCTACAATAAGTATCAGCACCATCTACGTTGGTAATTCTTCAAAAGATATTGAGAACCTGGTAACACGCCCGATAGAAAAACAACTGAAAGGAATTAGCGGGGCTAAAGTAAGAAAGATCACCAGCACCTCACAAACAGATTTCAGCCTTATCATTGTTGAGTTTGATACGGATGTAAAAACAGAACTGGCAAAGGTTAAGGTTAAAGATGCTATTGATAAAGCCCAGACAGACCTTCCCAACGACCTCACAGCACAACCCAATGCGCAGGAATTTGCATTCAGTGAAATGCCCATCATGTTTGTAAATGTAAGCGGTGACTATGATGGTGTAAAACTGAAACAGTATGCTGAAAAGATGCAGGATAAATTTGAAGAACTTTCAGAAATATCCCGTGCAGAAATTGTGGGTGCACCGGAACGCGAGATACAGGTAAACGTGGATCCCTATAAGATGCAGGCAGCCAGGGTTAGTTTCATGGATATAGAAAATGCGATAAGCCGTGAAAACAGTGACATTACGGGTGGCCTTATCGAAGTAGGTGATATGAAACGTACATTGAAAGTGAAAGGTCAGTTTACCAGTGCTTTAAATCTTCAGAATATAATTGTACGCAGCAGTTCGCAGGGGGCAACTGTTTATTTAAAGGATATCGCTGATTTAAGGGATACAATAAAAGACAAAGAAAGCATTGCACGCCTGGATGGAAAAAACGTTGTTACATTAAATATTGTAAAGCGTGCCGGTGAAAATCTTATCAGTGCTGCCGGAAAGATAAAAGACATTGTAACCCAGATGAAAGAGGGGGAAGAACTTCCTAAAGATCTTAATGTTGTAATTACTGGTGATCAAAGCAAGGCTACGGCTACATCATTCAATGAGCTGGTAAATACGATCATAATTGGCTTTATCCTCGTTATGCTGGTGCTCATGTTTTTTATGGGAGTTACCAATGCATTTTTTGTAGCGTTAAGTGTTCCCCTCAGTGTTTTCGTTGCTTTTCTTTTTCTGCCTTTAGGCGATATGGTTATTGGTACAAGTGTTACTTTAAATTTTATAGTATTATTTGCTTTGTTGTTCGGCCTGGGAATTATTGTGGATGATGCGATCGTTGTTATAGAAAATACGCACCGGATTTTCAGAAATGGAAAAGTTCCGATAGTTAAAAGTGCAAAAGAAGCGGCAGGGGAAGTATTTATTCCGGTACTGGCCGGAACCGCTGCCACACTTGCTCCTTTCTTTCCTTTGTTATTCTGGAAAGGGATCATTGGAAAATTCATGATCTATCTTCCGGTAATGCTGATCTTAACCCTGGCAGCCTCCCTGATTGTGGCATTTATTTTCAATCCTGTTTTTGCGGTAAGCTTTATGAAACCGGAAGGAAAGGAACATGAAGAAAGAAAAAAAGATATTTTTAAAAAGTGGTGGATCTGGGGTGCATTAGGGTTTGCTGTGTTATTGCATTTTTTTGGATGGCATGGGTTTGCCAATTTCCTCATTTTTATGGTATTGCTTGCAATACTCAATCGATTTGTTTTCCGGGATATTATTCATTTATTTCAAACCAGGTTATTACCGGGATTAATGAATCGGTATGAAAAACTATTACGCTGGATCGTTAAGGGAACAAGGCCTGCCTGGATGCTTGTAATATTATTTTTATTATTTCCACTTTCCGTAGCACTGTTAATGTTGCGCGGCAATAAAAGTACTTTTTTCCCCAGCGGAGATCCCAATTTTATTTATGTGTATCTCAAAATGCCACCGGGTACAGATATCAAAAAAACGGATAGCATAACACATATCCTGGAGAACAGGGTATATAAAGTATTGGAAAAAGAAAACCCGGGTACAGAAGGAAGTATCGTTGAAAGTATAATTACAAATATAGCCAACAGCGCAAACAATCCAAGAGACAATAACAGGAGTGTAAGGCCTAATCTCGGGCGTATTCAAATTTCATTTGTTGAATATGAAAAACGAGATGGTAAAAAAACATTGCCCTATATGGATCTGATTCGTAAACAAATGGGAGGTATTCCGGGTGCAAGTATAGAAGTGGCGCAGGAAGACGGCGGGCCACCCACAGATCCCCCGGTTAATATTGAAATTGTTGGTGACCGTTTTGAAGATATTGCCTCTGTGGCAAGTAACCTCTCAAACTATTTAGATACCAACCAGGTTTTTGGTGTTGAAAATTTAAGAATGGATGTTGATCTCAACAGTCCTGAGATTACCATTAATGTAGATCGCGAAAAAGCCATGATGGAAGGTTTGTCCACCGGACAGATCGGTATGGAGATACGCACTGCCGTGTTTGGTAAAGAAGTAAGCAAGTTGAAGGAGGGAGAAGATGAATATAAAATACAATTGCGCTACAATGATCTTCTTAGGAATAACATTCCGGATCTGATGAATATGCGCATCACTTTTATGGATATGAATACCATGCGTGTAAAGTCGGTACCGGTTAGTTCCGTGGCATCAGTGGATTATACAAATACATCAGGTGCCATTGCGCGTAAAAATGTAAAAAGAACCATACAGCTGCAATCAAATGTGCTGGATCCTTCTATGGTTGCCAAAGTGAATGAAGAACTGGCTATCAAGATACAAGATTTTAAAGCACAAACGCGTTTACCCCCCGACGTTACTATAAAGCAAACAGGACAAGGAGAACAGGAAGCCGAAACAAACGCCTTTCTGTTAAACGCCTTTTTACTTGCAATGGGATTGATCTTTCTTATTCTTGTGCTGCAGTTCAACTCACTCAGTAAACCATTCATTGTATTAACAGAAATATTCTTTTCTATAATAGGAGTATTGCTGGGATATGCATTAACAGGAATGACAATAGCCACCATCATGTTACTCGTAGGTATAATCGGGCTGGCTGGGATTGTAATTAAAAACGGCATCTTACTTATAGAATATACCGATGAATTAAGAGGCAGGGGATTGCGTACCAGGGAAGCCACCATTCAGGCAGGACGGATCCGGATCATTCCAGTTATGTTAACAGCGATAGCAACCATGCTCGGTTTATTGCCGCTGGCGGTGGGATTCAATATTGATTTTGTTTCGTTTTTCCGTCACCTCAATCCGCATATTTTCTTTGGGGGTGATAGTGTTGTTTTCTGGGGCCCATTGAGCTGGACGATCATTTTCGGATTGGTATTCGCTTTCTTCCTTACCCTCGTAATGGTGCCAAGCATGTACATAATATCAGAGAGATTGCGCCGCCCTATGGAAAAATTTTATGGAACAAAGTTCGTTGCTCTTGCAGGATTTGCCGGGCCTTTGTTTTTTATATTTGTCGGTATCATGTACCTGGGTAGAAGATTGCAGGGAAAAAGAGTGTGGAACGGATTGATGGTTGATAGTCCGCGCAGAACCAAAATTAAATTAACGTAAAATGTAAGGTCAGGTTTATTGAGAATATTTTTAAGAGAGGATATGTCTTTATTTTCCACGTCATCTGGCACGAAAATGGTTTTACAGTAATCATTCTTAACAATTAAAACTATTACCATGGATAAGCTGGAATTTAAAGGAGCCTGGAATGAAGTAAAAGGAAAGATCAAACAAAAACATGCTGATCTTACGGATGATGACCTGGAGTATGAAGAAGGAAAAGATGACGAACTGCTGGGCAGGCTTCAAACCAAACTGGGTAAAGGACGTGATGAACTGGTTACCTGGATAAAATCTTTATAGAATTCAACAAGCGTATTTTAAATCTCTCCAATAGGAGAGATTTTTTTTTATATAATTTGAAAAGTAATATTCACTGTACTTTTATTTAAAGAATGTATTTTTATTTATTTAAGAAATAATTTTATGAGAACGAATCACGAGATAGATTATAAAATATTCGGGGAAGAACTGCAGTTTGTAGAAATAGAATTGGATCCGGATGAAACGGCTATTGCAGAAAGCGGTAGTTTTTTAATGATGGATAATGGAATTGATATGCAAACCATTTTTGGAGATGGCAGCAAACCTCAGGGTGGCTTTTTGGGGAAACTGGTAGGTGCCGGCAAAAGATTATTGACCGGGGAGAGTCTTTTCATGACGGCATTTACAAATACTGGCAGTGGAAAAAAGAAAGTGAGTTTTGCTGCTCCATATACCGGGAAGATCATTGCATTGGACCTGCAACAATTGAACGGAAAGATCATTGCTCAAAAGGATGCATTTTTATGTGCAGCAAAAGGAGTTAGTGTGGGAATAGAATTTCAGAGAAGATTGGGTACAGGTATATTTGGCGGTGAAGGATTTATAATGCAAAAAATGGAGGGGGATGGAATGTGCTTTGTGCATGCAGGCGGATATGTTGTTGAGCGGGAATTAAAAGCAGGTGAAATATTAAAGATAGATACAGGATGTGTGGTGGCTTATACTTCATCAGTTGATTTTGATATAGAATTTATAAAAGGAATAAAGAACTGGATGTTTGGCGGTGAAGGTTTATTTTTTGCATCTCTGCGCGGCCCCGGAAAAGTATGGATTCAATCTCTGCCAATCAGCAGGCTGGCCGGACGTATCATGCAGTATGCAACAGTAAACAGGAAAGAAGAAGGAAGTATCATGGGCGGGTTGGGTAATTTGTTAGATGGAAGGGAGTAAAGGATGACACATGCTGGATACTGGATACTGGATACTGGATACTTGATTCTTGATACTTGATACTTGATACTTGATTCTTGCTACTGGCTACTTGATTGTCTCCACCTCAAGCACTTCCATTTTTTAAACGAAAAGTTGCATTTCCTCCCTCTCTTTTGGAGAGGGCCGGGGTGAGGTCTTTTCTTGATACTTGATACTTGATACTTGATACTTGATACTTGATACTTGATACTGAATACACGATTGTCACATCTCAAGCACTTCCATTTTTTAAACGAAAAGTTGCATTTCCTCCCTCTCTTTTGGAGAGGGCCGGGGTGAGGTCTTTTCTTGATACTTGATACTTGATACTTGATACTTGATACTTGATACTTGATACTGAATACACGATTGTCACATCTCAAGCACTTCCATTTTTTAAACGAAAAGTTGCATTTCCTCCCTCTCTTTTGGAGAGGGCCGGGGTGAGGTCCTTTCTTGATACTTGATTCTAAATACTGGATCGGAGTGAGGCCTGTCTTAATACTTTATACTAAATACTATATACTATTTTGCCATTCCAATACTTATCGTATATTTGCGATATAAGATATTAAAATATGGCTGTCAATAAGAAAGAATCATTTACACAAAAAGAACAAGACCTAGCAGAATTCGCAAAAGCTATCGCTCATCCTGCACGGCTGGCAATATTGAAAGTACTGGCACAGCGCAATGAATGTATATGTGGAGAAATCGTGGATGTGCTTCCCCTTGCGCAAAGCACCGTTTCTCAGCATCTCAAAGAACTTAAAAATGCCGGTTTGATCGATGGCTCTGTAGACGGGCCACGAAGCTGTTATTGCATCAACTGGAAAGCCTTTGAAAAATTTATGAATGAATTCAATATGCTCTTTAATAATCTCAAAATTAAAAATGAAAAAGCGTGTTGTTAAGAAATAAAATTTTATCCCGGAATCTTAATTAAATACTTAATAATTATAATCATGAAAAATGACAATCAAATAAAAGAACTGGTAAAGGAAAAATATGCTGCAATAGCATCTCAGTCAAAAGAGGAAAACAGTTCTTCCTGTTGCGGAGCTACTGAATCATGCTGTAGTGGCAATGTCTACAATGTAATGGCGGATGATTATGCCAACGTAAAAGGATACAATCCTGAGGCAGATCTTGGATTGGGCTGCGGTCTTCCTACTGAATTTGCCAAAATAAATGAAGGAGACACAGTTATTGATCTTGGCAGCGGGGCTGGAAACGATTGTTTCATTGCCAGGAAAATGACCGGAGAAAAAGGGCGGGTGATCGGTATTGATTTTACTGACGCTATGATCAAAAAGGCCAGGGAGAATGCAGAAAAACTTAATTATAATAATATAGAATTCAGGCAAGGTGATATTGAGAACATGCCAGTGTCGGATAATACTGCAGATGTAATAGTAAGTAACTGTGTATTGAATTTAATTCCAAATAAGCAGGAAGTGTTCTCTGAAATATTCCGGGTGTTGAAACCACGCGGCCATTTTTCAATTTCTGATATTGTGTTGGAAGGTGATCTGCCACTTAAATGGAAAGAAGTTGCCGAATTGTATGCAGGTTGTGTTTCCGGGGCTGTGCAAAAAAGTGTATATCTGAAATATATTGACGATGCCGGATTCAAAAACGTTATCCTGCAAAAAGAGAAACCCATTATTATTCCTGTTGATATCCTTGCCGGTTATTTATCTGCCGAAGAAATAACATCATTTTTAAATAGTAGTACAACCATTTCAAGTATTACGGTGTATGCAGAAAAACCCGGTATAGAAGATAACAATTGTTGTTTACCCGGAAGCGGCTGCTGTTAATTTAGTACACATGAAAGCAAAAATCTGGAGGAAGTAAAGAACTTCGCACCCTTTGATGCATTGGTAACAATGGGTTGCGGAGATGCTAGTCCCTGGATGCCTGCAAAAAAATATTCGACTGGGAGATACCTGATCCAAAACATATGGATAGTAAAGATTTCAATAAGATACGGGATCTTATTTCGCAAAAGGTACAAACGCTCTTACAGGAATTTTAATAATTACAGTACACAAAAAAAGACGCAAAGAATTTCTTTGCGTCTCTTGCGTCTCCGCGGTAAAAAAATCTAATCCCTTCCGGATATTTTTGAAAGCAATCTTAGTATTTCCATATACAGCCAAACGATAGTTACAACCAATCCAAATGCTCCAAACCACTCCATATATTTAGGCGCTCCCATCTCGGCACCTTTCTCGATCATATCAAAATCGAGTATCAGGTTTAATGCAGCAATAGAAACAACGAATAAAGAAAAGATTATTCCCATTACGCTTCCTTCGTGCAGGAAAGGCATATTATCAAAACCAAACATACGCAACACCCAAACCAATACATAAAATAAAGCAATACCCACCGTAGCAGACATTACAACTGATTTGAACTTTTCCGTAGCTTTTATTATCCGGAAACTGTATAAAAAATACATGGCAATTACTACTCCGAAAGTTAGTCCCACTGCATTGATTATTATATTAGGGGCAGTACCTGCAAAAGCAAAATTGTAATAAGCTGATACTGCTCCTACAAATAATCCCTGCAACAGCGCATACAAAGGAGACAGAACCGGCGCCCACTTTGGTTTAAATGAAATAACAATTGCTGTTATCAATCCACCAATAGCTCCTGTAAGAATCAGGGGCATTACATTTCCTCCGCCGGCATATTCTTTCCAGGAATAAAAGGACGTACCTAACACCATTAAAAAAAGGAAACCAAATTTGTTTAAGGTTCCTCTCACAGTCATCGCATTTTCATGGATAACCATTGTATCAAGCACAGTACTCGTAAATCTTTTTTCTGAAAGTGCAGGATTACTTGATTTAAAAATAGCCATAGGGTAAAATTTAGGGTCTAAAAATAATTAATAAAATTTAATTGATTTGTAATCTTTTGCTAATACAGACTTTTTACAGTAAAGGGAATGATGCCGCAGTAGTTATAATTGATAATGCCTACCCTTATCTTTGCCCGTATGGAACAGTTATTAGAACGGATCAGGCTGCATAAAAAGGAAATAGAAGCTGAATCTGTTATCAATAAAGAATCATTGGAGGTATTCAGGATAAAATACCTGGGCTCAAAAGGTATTGTAAAAGCAGTGATGAGTGAGATGAAAAATGTGGCTGCGGAGTCAAGGAAAGAAGCCGGACAAATCTTAAATGATTTTAAGGTTTTCACAGAAGATTATTACGAAAATGTAAAAAAGACTATTTCTGCACGCGGTTCTAACAATACAATTGCTTCTGATATTGATCTAACATTACCGGGATATGCAGCCCCGCTTGGTGCACGGCATCCATTAAGTCTTATTCATAACAGGATCGTTTCCATTTTTCATCGGCTGGGTTTTGCCGTGGCTGAAGGGCCTGAGATAGAAGATGACTGGCATAATTTTACCGCGTTGAATCTCCCGGAGGATCATCCTGCCCGTGATATGCAGGATACATTTTATATAAGTAAAGATCCTGACTGGCTGCTGCGTACACATACAAGCAGTGTTCAGATAAGGGAAATGCAGAAAGGTATTCTTCCGCTTCGGATCATTTGCCCGGGAAGAGTATACAGGAATGAAACGATCAGTGCCCGTGCTCACTGTTTTTTTCACCAGGTGGAAGGGTTGTACATCGCTGAAAAAGTATCTTTCGCAGATCTCAAACAAACGCTCTACTTTTTTGTACAGGAAATGTTTAAATCAGATATAAAAATCCGGTTTCGCCCATCTTATTTCCCCTTTACCGAACCCAGTGCAGAAATGGATATAAGTTGCCTTATCTGTAACGGTTCGGGTTGCAATGTGTGTAAAAAAACAGGTTGGGTTGAAATTCTTGGTTGTGGAATGGTACATCCTAAAGTACTTACTAATTGTAATATAGATAATGAAAAATATACCGGTTTCGCATTTGGTATGGGAATAGAAAGAATAGCCATGCTCAAATACCAGGTCAAAGATCTGAGGCTTTTCAGCGAAAATGATGTGCGTTTTCTAAAACAATTTACTGCTGCACTCTGATTTCTGTATATTATTTTTTCCTTATGTGATATGTAATGATTTTTAATCTCTATAAAAACAAGTGTGGCACTAAAATTGAAAAATTATGTTAAACGCGTTTTATGATGAAGAGGGCTGCCCTGATTTTTGATATTATTCTATTAATAATTTTATTCTCTTCTTGTGCCACTTCCATGGAATCAAGAAGTTACCGTAAAAAGATCGATGGCAACTGGGCTCTTCAAACCGTGGTATCGGAAGGAGTAACGGGGAAAATAAATTCCCTGCTTTTTAATGAAGCCGATTTTGATTGTTTTATCGGTAGTGCCTGGAATTTTAATACTAAAAATAACTTGGGGAATTATTCGATTACCCAAAATGCAAATGAGTGTAATGCGGTAAAAAGAGATATAAAGTGGACGGTTTATGAAGCAAAAGACCAACCTAAATTGTTTCAGTTAAAAAGACTGGATAAAGATCTGAAAGAGATTGATGAGAACAGCGGAGGTTTTAGGTTTATTATCCAGCAATTGGATAGCAGGAACCTGAAATTGAAATCTAATTTTAATTATGAAGGTAAACCTGCCGCATTCATTTATAATTTTGTAAAGATCTGACAGAAAAAAAGATAGTATAGACTCTCATAGTAGTAATCTGAACTGTTGTGTGGTTTGTTTTCATGATCATAATGATACTTCATTATTGAAAAGAAAACATTGAAATCGCACAGCAGTTTTTATTTTTGTGCCATGATAAGAAAAATTGCCGTGGCCGGTGCCGGTACTATGGGTAGTGGAATAGCATTGGCTGCATCACAAAACGGGTTTGACGTTATCCTTTTTGATAAAAATGAAACGGTACTGGAAAAGGCCCGCGGGTCTGTGATCAATAACCTGCGTTTCCTCACTGATAAAAATAAAATAACCGCTGAGAAAAGTTCATTCATTTATAACAATATCCTTTTTACCTCTTCACTGAAAGATTGTGTTGCCGACCTGGTGATAGAAGCCATCATTGAAAAGATGGAAGCAAAGACACAGCTTTTCAGGGAATTGTCGGAGATCAATAATAAAGAATGCATTTTTGCAAGCAACACTTCTTCTTTATCTGTTTCCCAAATACAGTCACAGGTTGAACATCCTCATCGGGTGGCCGGGATGCATTTCTTCAATCCTGCCCATGTGATGAAACTGGTTGAAATAATTAAAGGCACTCATACTTCTGAAGACATAGTAAACCAATTAAAAGAGCTTTGCGGAAAACTAAATAAAACTGCTGTTGTTTGCATTGATTCACCGGGTTTTATTGTAAACAGGGTTGCGCGCCATTTTTACCTGGAAGCTATGAAGCTGGTAGAATTAAAAGTAGCTTCTGTTGAAGACATAGATACCATTATGGAAGCAAGCGGTTTTAAGATGGGGCCGTTCAGACTGATGGATCTTATTGGTATGGATATTAATTTAGCTGTTTCAGAATCTTTATACAATGCAATGGATAAAGTTCTAAGATTAAAACCTTCACAGATACAGGTTGATAAAGTAGCAAAGGGAGAACTGGGTAGAAAATCAGGTAAAGGCTTTTATAATTATTAAATGTTATACTAAAGAATAGAAATGATTTTAGTAACCGGCAGCGCAGGATTGGTAGGTAGTGAATTGATCAAACAGCTTTTGGCAAAAGGTAAATCGGTGAGGGCTATTTATAATAAAAATATGCCTGCTCTTTCTATTAGCGGGCTGCAGCAGGTAACCTGCAGCATATCAGATGTAATCGGTTTAGAGGAAGCTATGAAGGGAATTGATGAAGTATATCATTGTGCCGGACTTGTTTCATTTTCTCCGCGTTTTGAAGAGCAGTTGAACAGGATCAATGTAGAGGGCACAGCTAATGTTGTAAATGTAGCTTTGGAACAGGGAGTAAGAAAATTGGTTCATGTAAGTTCGGTTTCGGCGCTGGGCAGATTAAGAAAAGGAGAAGCGGTAAATGAAAATATGCAATGGACAGCAGATACCAGCAACAGTAAATACGGTGAGAGTAAATTCCTGGGTGAGATGGAAGTGTGGCGTGGTGTTGCAGAAGGATTAAATGCTGTGATCATCAATCCTTCAATAATCCTGGGAAGCGGAGATTGGGAAGGAGGCTCTACCCGTATTTTTAAATCAGTATACAATGAATTTCCCTGGTATACAGAAGGAGTGAGTGGCTTTGTTGATGTGCGTGATGTGGCGTCTGCTATGATCTTATTGATGGAAAGTAATGTATCCGCAGAAAGATTTATTGTGAGTGCATACAATGAAACATACAAGAATGTTTTTTATAAAATGGCAGAGCACTTTAATGTGAAACCTCCTTATCGCAAAGTCACTCCTTTTCTCGCGGCTCTTGTATGGAGATGGCAAGCCATAAAAAGTATTTTTAATAACAAAGATCCGTTACTAACAAAAGAAACGGCAGCAACTGCATTTGCCGAAGTTTATTATGATAATAACAAGTTATTGAATATTTTTCCTTCCTTTAATTACAGGCCATTAGATGATACGATACGGGATACCTGTAATGCTTTGCAACAAAAGCTTAACAATCCTTAATGTATTTTCGTAGCAGTTAAAAACTTACCATCTTTTTAAACCACCACTATGAAATTTTTTATTTCTTTACTGCTACTGTTGTTTTTTTATTCTGTAGCGTTTACGCAATCAAATGGAATTATCATTTCCGGCAGGGTGATAAACGCTGAAACAAAAAGTCCATTACAGGGTTCATCTGTATTTGCTGAGAATACAACTTTCGGTACTGCAACAGATGCAGAAGGTAATTTCAGGTTGTGGCTTCCCCAGGGTGGTTATGATATCATAGTAACATATACAGGCTATTCAACAGAAAGTAAAAGGATTACTTCTTCTGAAAAAAACTCCGAAATTTTATTTGAGCTTAATCAGAAAGA
The DNA here is from genome assembly GCA_037720515.1 of Ferruginibacter sp. Lineage (GTDB taxonomy): Bacteria > Bacteroidota > Bacteroidia > Chitinophagales > Chitinophagaceae > Ferruginibacter. Next base: position 974 of record JBBJMM010000020.1, on the reverse strand, counting down.
AAAAGAAATGATATCGGTTTCTGTTGTATCATCCAATGAAGTAAAAGACGGATGGAATAAATATGGTTCCTTTTTTCTTGAACAATTTATTGGAAAAACCGGTAATAGCCTTAACTGCACCTTAGTAAATAAAGAAGCCCTGAAATTCTTTTTTTCCAAAAAAAGAAACCGTCTTAAAATAATTGCCGAAGAGCCTTTGCGAATAGAGAACAAAGCACTGGGTTATTCCATTACTTATACATTGGATTCTTTTACCCATGATTATTCCTCACAGGTTAGCTTGTATACCGGTTACCCATTCTTTGAAGAGATCATTCCTGAGAATGATGTTCAAAAGAACAGCTGGGATACAGCAAGATATTATGCTTATAAAGGATCTATTCTTCACTTTATGAGAAGCATGTATAGTAAACAGTTAAAGGAAGAAGGTTTCGAAATTCAATTTGTGGTTACTTTGAATGATAATGACAATGCTATTAAGCTTAAAGATTTTTATGGAGCCATGAATTATTACAGAGACGATAGCACACAAACAACTGAGATCAGGCCGAACCAGAATAATGTAGGTGTGATATTTACAAAAGAAAAACCAGCAGAAGGATTTGTTTTGGAAAATCCTGATGAACCTTCGGGTTTTCAGTTCTCTGTTCTTTCCTTCCAACCGGGTGGATCTATAATAATTGAACAGAACGGATATTACTTTGAACAAAACGATCTAACCATTCATGCCTACTGGACCTGGGATAAAATAGCTGATCTGTTGCCCTATGATTATACGCTGAAATAATATTGTAGAAATTTGTATTTATTCTTTAAAAAAAATTCTTGCGGAGTGGGATCATTCATTGGATCACGTTTTCCTTTTATTGTGTTAACGCTTCGTCCTTCGATAAACTCAGGATGACAGCAAAAGAAATTTCCCTCGCCTTGGTGCGTGTCACACGCAACAAACTATTATGATCACGCTTCGTCCT
>JBBJMM010000019.1:0-64013 GCA_037720515.1 Ferruginibacter sp. | reverse complement strand
TTAACGCCTTCCGCTTCAATTTTCTTAACGGATTTTTTATGAGGCCGAATGAACAGCATTTTAACCGGACAATAGTGATCAAAAATTCAAAGTTTTTTAATGCACTACGCTTTCTTCAAACTTGATCTGCTCCATTCCGTTCTTTACCCTGTAATCATTTATAGCAGCTTTAATAGCATCTTCTGCCAGCACACTGCAATGGATCTTAACTGGAGGAAGATTGAGTTCTTCTACAATATCCATATTATCGATCTTTAAGGCATCATCAACACTTTTCCCTTTCAGCCATTCTGTTGCCAATGAAGAAGAAGCTATTGCAGATCCGCAACCAAAGGTTTTGAATTTTGCATCGGTTATCATTCCCGTTACATTATCCACCTCTATCTGCAGGCGCATAACATCACCACATTCCGGGGCACCAACCAAACCTGTACCTACATTTTTACTTGCCTTATCTAAAGTGCCAACATTTTTTGGATTTTGATAATGATCAATTACTTTATCTGAATATGCCATTTTTATTATTTTAAATGTTGAATTTTAAATTAAATTATAAATTAATTACAGATGCTTTTTGTTTAGTAAGGAAGTGACACATTATTGATGATTAAAATTTAAATGCGGGATTTAATTCAACATTTAAAATCCAAAATTTTTTAATGTGCAGCCCACTCAATCTTACTAAGATCTACTCCTTCCTTATACATTTCCCATAAAGGGCTCATCTCTCTTAATTTAATTACTGTTTCACTAATTGCTTTAACTGTATAATCAATTTGTTCTTCGTTTGTAAACCTTCCTAATCCAAAACGCAGTGAACTGTGAGCAAGGTCATCTCCTAAACCAAGTGCCTTTAAAACATAGCTTGGTTCAAGAGAAGCAGATGTACATGCCGAACCTGAACTTAAAGCAATGTTCTTATTGAATCCCATCAAAAGACCTTCTCCTTCCACATGCTTGAAAGAAATATTGCTAACATGGGGCAGGCGATGTTCCCGGCTTCCATTCACATATGCTTCTTCCAATAATAACAATGCATCCTCCAGCTTATCCCTTAATTTACTGATGCGTTTTGTATCAGATTCCATATCAAGCATACACAATTCACAAGCTTTACCAAAGCCAACGATACCTGGAACATTTAAAGTGCCGCTGCGCATTCCTCTTTCATGTCCGCCACCGTCCATCTGTGCTGTAACTTTAACTCTTGGGTTTTTCCTTCTTACATATAAAGCACCCACTCCTTTTGGTCCATACATTTTATGAGCTGTAAATGCCATCAGATCGATACCATCTTTATTTACATCTACCGGTATTTTACCTACCGCCTGTGTGCCATCAGTAAAAACAAGCGCACCAAATTTCCTTGCAATAGCACTAATCTCTTTTATAGGCTGAATTGTACCTATCTCATTATTTGCATACATGATTGCAACCAGGATCGTTGTAGGCCTCATTGCAGCTTCCAGTTCTTTCAGATCTATCAGTCCTTCCCTGTTTACCTGCAGATAAGTTACCTCCCCCCCGTTTTTTTCAATATGCTTACAAGTATCCAGCACCGCTTTGTGTTCTGTAGTAGCTGTTATAATGTGGTTACCCTTAGTGGCATACATTTCAAATACACCCTTGATACCCAGATTATCCGCCTCGGTGGCGCCTGATGTAAATATGATCTCCTTAGGATCGGCACCGATCAGTTTTGCAACTTGTTCACGTGCATAATCAACTGCTTCTTCCGCTTCCCAGCCAAAAGGATGGTTACGGCTTGCAGCATTGCCGAAATGTTCAAGAAAAAAAGGGGTCATCGCTTCGAGCACACGAGGATCCATTTGAGTGGTGGCATTATTGTCCAGATAAATCGGCAACTTCAACATATCAATTAAGCTTTTAAGAATCTTATAGTGCAAAATTACTGTAAAAGGATTTATTTTGACTATTCTATATAAAAGTCTGATTCTTATTACGGATATCGTAAGCCCGACTCTTCATTTATCATTTAATAATTAACAAATGCTTCACGCTGAACATATTGGGATCGCAGTAAAAGATCTTAGTGTATCTGTTCCTTTATTTGAAAAACTATTGAATGCAACCTGCTATAAAACCGAAATGGTAAAAGATGAACAGGTAAATACTGCATTCTTTAAAACAGGAGAAACCAAGATCGAACTGGTTGAGAGCATGAATGAAGATGGGGTGATTTCAAAATTTATAAGTAAAAAAGGGGAAGGGTTACATCATATCGCCTTTGCCGTAACAGATATTAAAGTGGAAATGCAGCGCTTAGAAAAACTGGGATTTCTACTATTAAATAAGGAACCAAAAAAAGGTGCAGATAATAAACTGGTCTGTTTCTTACATCCCAAAGAAACCAATGGTGTACTGATAGAGTTATGCCAGGATATTAAATAATATCCTGTTCGTTTATTCATTGAGAAATGGATTAAATTTAATTTCTTCTCCTATTGTGGTAACATCACCATGACCACTGTAAACTTTAGTTTCAGAAGGTAATACCAGCAGGTTTTCCTTTATACTATTTATTAAAGTTTCATAATTACCACCGGGCAGATCTGTTCTCCCGATACTTCTGTTGAACAAAGCATCACCGCTGATAACAAAATTATCCGCTTCACAATAAAAGCTAACACTACCCGGACTATGACCCGGAGTAAATAAAATTTGTAAAACGTCTTCGCCCAATAAAAGCTTTTGCCCTTCTTTGATATATACCAATTCACCATTGTAGTTATCAAAAGGAAGGTTGTACATAAGGCCACTTGCAGGAGCAAGGTCAAAGAGTCTTTTTTCTTTCTCATGAATGTGAAGGGTGAGGCCGAATTCTTCTGCTATAAATTTATTACCGAAAATATGATCGAGATGGCAATGTGTGTTGAGCAGCATTTTTGGATTCAGGTTCATCCTGATTATATGATCTTTTAATTCTTCTTTTTCAGAATCATAATAACACCCCGGATCAATAATGATGCAATCGTTAAACCCATTATAAAGTATATACGTATTTTCCTGTATAGGACTAAAAATGAATGATTTTATATGTAACATGCAGAAAAATTGAATTTTCGTGATTAAACCTAATAAAGTAATTTTAATACTCAATTTCAACCGAGATAGTATGGCAAAGTTCAGCAGAATTATTTTCTTAGCATTTTTTTTAATAGTAGGATTTCAGGGATTAGCTCAGGTGAATGCAGTTAATTTTGGTAAGAATCGTGTTCAATTTAAAAAATTCAAGTGGCAATATTTCCAGACAGATAATTTCAATGTATATTTTTATGAAGGGGGGCTTGAGCTTGCAAAATTTGTTGCACAAAGTGCAGAAAAAGAACTTTCACAATTAGAATCTACAGCAGAATACAGCTTGCAACGCAGAGCTAATATAATTTTATACAATCACTTTGCAGATTTTCAGCAAACGAATATCGGGTTAGAAACGGATATTCTCAGTACAGGCGGAGTAACCAAACTGGTTAATAATAAAATGGTGGTTTACTATGATGCCAATCATGCGAACCTGAAAAGACAGGTTCGTCAGGGCATAGCTAATATACTTACACAAAATGTTCTTTTTGGTGAAGACATCGGAGAGGTTGCCGGAAACCAGACATTACTTGACCTTCCCAAATGGCTTACAGACGGCTATGTAGCTTATCTCGGTGAAAACTGGAGTACTGCATTGGATGATGAATTGAAAAGTGAAATACTCAGTGGTAATTACACTAAATTTTCAACTCTGTCTTTTGAAAAACCATTACTTGCCGGACATGCATTCTGGTTTTTTATAGAAGAAAAATATAAAAAAGAAAATGTTACTTACTTTCTTTATCTCGCACGCGTATATAAAAATCTGAATAAGGCAAGTCTGCAGATAACAAAAAAGAAATTCAAAGCGCTTCTTACTGAATTCATAGAATACCAGGATGACAAATATTTCAAGGATATATCCAGAAGAAAAGCTTATCCCAAAGGAAATTATATTGAAGGTTTTACAATTAACAAGCGGCTGAATTATTATCGTTTCAATGTAAATCCGCAAAAGAAAAATTCATCTTATGTAGTTACGGAATTTAAAAAAGGGATCGTGCGCGTAAGGTTGAATGAAGATGGGGATTGGACAACACTTTTAAAATATGGTGTAAGAACTTATGAGAATGAGATGAATCCAAATTATCCTATGATGGCCTGGGACCCGAAAGGAAGCAGGATATCAGTCGTATACGCAGAAGAAGGGAAACTGAAGTTATTTGTTTATGATGTAGTAACAAGGATCAGGCAATATAAAATTGACCTAACTGAAAAATTTGACCAGATACAGGATATTAAATACATGCTCGACAGCCGCACTTTATTATTATCTGCAGTAAAGAACGGGCATACCGATATTTATACTTTCAATGTTGAGAATGAAAAAGTACAGCAGATCACAAATGATGTATTTGATGACACAGATGCATCGTTTGTAGCATTCCCTAATAAAACAGGCATTATTTTTTCGAGCAATCGTCCTTCCCCTTATGCAAAAAGTGCAGATACAGTTTTGCCAAGTAATAATCGTTTTAATATATTCCTGATCACTGATTTTGGTGATAAACCGGAACTTAACCAGATAACACAGTTATCAGATCTTAAATATGGAGATGCCCGGCTACCTATGCAGTATAATCAGAATCACTTTACGTTTGTTAGTGATGAGAACGGGATCGGTAACAGGTATGCTGGTTTTTTCACAACAAAAAAAGATGGGCTTGATACACTGGTAGTGATCGGGGAAGACATATTAAGAAACCCTTCTGCCGCCGAAGTAGATAGCAGCCTGAGAGCAAATAAAAAAACCGATGTGGATACGATCGCTGTTGTATCAGTATCTCAAGACTCCGCTTATACGTTCCCGTTATCTAATTACCAGAGCAGCATAGCTGAAACCAGGATAGCCGGAGATAACAACCAGGTAAGTGAAGTAACCAGGCAAAGTGATGAGAAAATATTATATAAATTAAAGATCGATGAGGTCACTTTAAACAGGCGGAATATAACAGCTCAGCCAACAGAATATGCAAAAAAACTAATGAGGGAGAGCAGGTTAACAACTCCTCTTATAAATCCGGTTCCCCTGCCTGCTGATAGTATAAAAAAACAGGATGACATCTTTCAAAATGAATTTGCAGCAGATAGCATAAAGGTTGGAACTATTATACCTGCCGAAAATCCTGTTAAATTAACTGTATTATCGGGCGCAAAATTGTACCGGTACAAGCCCGTTAAATTTTCAGGCGATTTCGGTTCAGTAGGTATCAATAATAACATTCTTATAAACCGTTACCAGGCTTACGAAGGAGGCGCTGGTCCGGTGAGGCTTAATTCTTCTACTCCTTTAAATGGATTGATAAGGCTGGGTACTACAGAATTGATGGAAGATATAAAGATCTCTGGGGCTTACAGGCTTAGTACTAATTTAAAAGATAATGAATGGATGATGAGTTACCAGAATCTGAAAAGAAGGATAGACTGGGGATTAACTTATTACAGGAATGTGGTTTCCACCGGGTTTACATTAACAGATCCTAACGGAAATCCGTTTGCACAATACCCCGGAAGAACATTTACCAATCTTTACCAGGTCAATATTGCTTATCCATTCGATATTGCAAAAAGTATCAGGTTTACCACCGGTATCCGTTCCGACAGAAGTGTTGTATCTACTGTAGATCAGTTAAGTGCAGTGTTACCGGATATAAAGAAAGTTTATTCAGTTAATCATTTGGAATTTGTATATGACAATAGCCTTAATCCTTCCATGAATATCTGGAATGGATTGAGGTATAAGGTATTCTTTGACTTCAATTACCAGGTTAATAAAAATCCTGCTAAGATCGGACCTACTACATACAATGCAGGTTTTGATGCAAGATATTATTATCCAATTTACCGCAATTTTATATGGGCGGGCCGGGCTGCAGGTGATTTCAGTTTTGGCAATCAGAAACTCATTTATTATCTCGGAGGTGTGGATGGCTGGCTGATGTTTGGTGACAACCAGAAATTCAATTCCAATAATGAATTTGTAAGAGAAAGGTATTTCAATACAAGCAATCCTCCTGCAAACGACCAGGATTATGCTTACCAGAGCCTGGCAGTAAATATGAGAGGATTTATTCAGAATGTTGCCAATGGAAATAATGCGCTTGTGCTTAACAGTGAGTTCCGGTTACCGGTTATGTCAACGTTCTTTGACCGGACAGTTAATAATGCATTTCTTCGAAACTTCCAGTTGATACAGTTCATTGATTTGGGCACAGCCTGGAATGGAGGATATGAATCTATCAGAAGGCCCCAGGTTGTATTCGGACAGGATCCTGTAACAGTGAAGGTAAAAGCAGGTGGTGTAGGGCCATTTGCCGGTGGATATGGTTTTGGAGCCAGGAGCACTTTGCTGGGATATTTCTTAAAGTTTGATGCAGGCTGGCCAATGAACGGATTCTTCAGGGGTAAACCAATCTTATACCTTGCCCTCGGGTTAGATTTTTAAATTTTTTTTATTGATAATTAAAAGTCCCGCATTTTACGGGACTTTTTTATTTACATGTCTTATTTTATATTGAATCAAGAACAGAGATTATCTTTTCACATGCTTCCCTGATATCTTTTTCAGGAATATTTAAAGGAGGCACAATGCGTAATGCCTCGGGAGCAAATAAAAACCAGTCGGTAAAAACACCTGATGCACTCCGCGGCGGATCTATTAAGGCATCAATCACTTTTTTATTCATTTCAAAACTGTCGAAAAAAACAGCCATCATCAATCCGGAGCTGCTGACCTTTCTGATCTTATTATGTATGAGCAGGGACCTGAATAATTGTTCTTTCTCTTTTACACCATCAATTATCTTTTCATTCAGTAAAACTTTTAAACCCGCAAGTCCCGCTGCACAACTTACCGGGTGGCCACCAAAAGTATTGATATGCCCCAGCACGGGATTGTGTGTAAGCACATTCATTATTTTTTTATCAGCAATAAAAGCACCTAATGGCATCCCGCCTCCCATTGCCTTTCCCAACAAAAGTATATCAGGCACGATATCATACTGCACAAATGCCCATAAACTTCCATTTCTGCCGAAGCCACATTGGATCTCATCTAAAACCAGTAATGTACCCGTTACAGAACATCGTTTACGCAATGCCGTTAGCCATCCCGCTGAAGGCAGGTTTACCCCTGCTTCTGCCTGAATTGTTTCTGCTACTACACATGCTGTCTTTTCTGTTATATTTTCCAGGTCATCAAAACTGTTGTAGGATAATTGCAGGATATCGGGCAACAATGGCCTGAAAGCCTGTTGCCAATAATCGCTGCCCATGATACTTAATGCCCCCTGCGTACTTCCATGATAAGAATTTTTAAATGAAATGATCTGTGTACGGCCCGTAAATCTTTTCGCAAGTTTCATAGCGCCTTCGGTGGCCTCGCTGCCACTGGCGGTATAAAAAACGGAATTCAAAGAAGCAGGTAAATGATCTGTAAGCATTTTTGCAAAGGCAACCTGTGGATTTTCGATCAGTTCTCCATACACCATTATATGCAGGTACTCATCTGCCTGTTTTTTTATTGCATTAACAACTTCCGGATGGCAATGACCAATATTACATACACTTATACCTCCTATTAAGTCAATAAATTCCCTGCCAGCTGCATCCCACATTTTTGAACCTGAAGCTTTTACTATATTAAGGCAAAGAGGGTTCATTGATGTTTGCCCAACATGATCGAGAAACAGCTGGCGGTTGGTCATTAATCGATTAATTTTTGTTTATAATTACTGGTAACTTGATGCAAAATAGAAATTGTTTTATTTAAAGGATAGTTGCCACAACAAGAAACAAAAACAAGAGATCTTTGTAAACTTTGACCTTTATTGTAAAATAATAATCTCAAACAAAATTGATTCGACGGGTAATGTTGAATAAAATGATAAGTTATAAGATTGTCACCTCCCTACCCGCATGCGCAAAAATGCTTAATTATACAATTACTTTAAAAATAAAAATATGGTAATACTTCCAGTTAAAGGAATAATGCCCCAAATGGGTTTAAACTGTTTTATTGCGCCAAATGCCACACTCGTTGGCGATGTTATAATGGGTGATGATTGCAGTGTATGGTTCAATGCTGTGATACGGGGCGATGTAAACAGTATTCGTATTGGAAATAAAGTTAATGTGCAGGATGGAGCAGTGATTCATTGCACTTATGAGAAATCCGTAGTAATAATACGAAATAATGTGAGTATCGGACACAATGCAATCGTACATGGATGCGTTATAGATAATAATGTATTGGTTGGGATGGGGGCAATTGTTATGGACAATGTAATCATCGGAAGCAATACGATCATAGCTGCAGGTGCGGTGGTACTGGAAAATACAATTGTAGAAGCTGGAAGCATTTATGCCGGAGTGCCTGCAAAGAAGATAAAAGATATAAGTAAAGACCTGATCAGTGGAGAAATAGAAAGGATTGCAAACAACTACCTGATGTATAGCGGGTGGTTTAAGGAAATGTGAAAGTAATTATCCATATGTACTTTTACCATATGGCTTAACTAACTTTAAAAATGAAAAAATTTTTACCCGCTTTACTGATAGTTTCTGTTTTAAGTAGCTGTTTCATTTTTCAGAAAAAAGAAAAATATGGCTGTCCCGGAAACGGAAGAAATATCGGTGCCGAAAGATTAGCAGCCGGTGATGCAGATGCAATGAAAGCAAGTAAGAAAGCAAAATTTAAAGGCACAAAAAGTTATTAAATATACATGATCTGTTACCTCATTTAAATCCAACCTATGTTTTACGAATTAAAAACAAAATCCGGCGGCACAGAAGCAGTTATTGATGATAACTGTGGCATAACTAAATTTTATGCAATAGCCAATACCCTGGCAGAACATCTGCAGATACAGTTCATGAACCAGGTAGACGATGCTGAAACTCTTGACTGGGATTTTAAATACAAGGATCAGCTGCTAACGTTGCATTACAATATCTTCAATGGTGTTAGTATATTTCCGCAACAATTAGTGAACGTGAAAAATGATGATAAGGCCGTGATGGAAGTAGCTCATTTCCTGGAACAACAGGCTTTTTGATAAGTTAATTAATAACTTTTCTCATTGATAGTATCCAGTATCTTCAGGTAACTTATATATCGATCCCCATGGATCTCTTCATTTCGGATGGCTTCTTTAACGGCGCAATCCACTTCATCAATGTGCATACAGTTATTGAATTTACATCCTGACAGGTATTTTCGCATTTCAGGGAAATAATGAGACAGTTCCTGCTTCGGAATATCCACCAGCCCCATTTCTCTTATTCCGGGTGTATCAATAATTTTACCACCGCCCGGCAGATCAAACATTTCAGCAAACGTAGTAGTATGCAAGCCTTTTCCACTCCAGTCGCTTACATTTTGTGTTTTTAAATCAAGAGCCGGAAATAAGTAATTGATAAAAGTAGATTTTCCAACTCCCGAATGACCGCTTAATAATGTTACTTTATCTTTTAACAGAGTTTCAATTTCCTTCACACCTTCCTGCTTTTCAAGGCTCATGAGCATTACCTTATACCCTATCCTCTCATACATTTCCTTTATCAGTTTATATCGTTCTTTTTCTTTCTCCCTGTACACATCTGATTTATTAAAAACAATTATTGCCGGAACTGCATATGCTTCAGAAATCACTAAAAATCTGTCTATAAAACCAAGGGATGTTTTAGGATCTTTTAATGTAGCAAATAAAAGAGATTGATCCAGGTTTGCAGCAACAATATGGTGAAGGTTCTTGTTGTGCGGGGAAGTACGGTTTATATAATTTCTTCGCTCATAAATCTCAGTGATCACTGTATTTTCCTCTTCTTCTTCATTACTTATCTCCACGATATCTCCCACAGCTATAGGATTGGTGGAGGTGATCTCATCAATTTTAAATATTCCTTTCAGCCGGGCTTTAAAAACCTGCCCTTCACTATTTTTTAACTGATACCAGTTACCTGTAGATTTATAAACCAATGCCTGCATAGCTGCAAGATATTACATTGTGATATGGAAGAGAGCTGATTTGAATCATGAATTTTTAATCACTATTGTCCGGTAAAAATTAGCCTCTTTTTAAAACACAATACCAAAGACCTTTATAAAGAATTGTTAGTGATTAGGAAGAATTATAGGATTTCGTTTTCTTTTTATTATGTTCACGCTTCGTCCTTCGACAAGCTCAGGATGACAGCATTTTTAGATAGGCCTTTTTCATTTTACATTCATAAGAGCATTTTTAACCGGATAACAATAATTTAAATTTAAAGCGCCTTCTGCTATTATTAAATTTCGTTTTCTTTTTATTGCGCTCTCGCTTCGTCCTTCGACGGGCTCAGGATGACAGCATTTTTAGATAGGCCTTTTTCATTTTACATTCATAAGAGCATTTTTAACCGGATAACAATAATTTAAATTTAAAGCGCCTTCTGCTATTATTAAATTTCGTTTTCTTTTTATTGCGCTCTCGCTTCGTCCTTCGACGGGCTCAGGATGACAGCATTTTTAGATAGGCCTTTTTCATTTTACATTCATAAGAGCATTTTTAACCGGATAACAATAATTTAAATTTAAAGCGCCTTCTGCTATTATTAAATTTCGTTTTCTTTTTATTGCGCTCTCGCTTCGTCCTTCGACGGGCTCAGGATGACAGCAATGCGATACAGGAAGGGAACAATTGAATCAAGGGAATTTACGGAAAAGGGTATACCTCAGTAATGCTTCCAGTAAAATAAAAAAAAGGGCAGCTATTGCAAAAGGATAAAACTTTTCCTGGTAGCGTATCGTATTGATGATCTCTACTTTTGATCTTTCGAGTTTATCGATATTGGCATAAATAGCATTTAAACTTTGATTATCTCTTGCACGATAATATTTCCCGCCGGTCTCCACAGCAATTTCTGTCATCAGGTTCTCATCAATATTTACTTTCTGGCTTTCCATTACAACACCCAGCGGAGTATTTACAGGTTGTTGTGCATACCCATCAGAACCCACGCCGATCGTATAAACTTTTATTTCAAAAGCTTTTGCAATTTCTTTGGCTGTTTTAGGATCTATCAGCCCCCCGTTGTTTACACCGTCTGTAAGTAATAAAACTACTTTTGATTTTCCTCCGCTGTTTCGCAGCCTGTCTACACTTGTGCTTAAACCCGCTCCTATAGCTGTTCCATCCTCCAACAAACCATTCCTGATATTTTTAATTGCAGAAAGCAGCACTGCTTTATCTGTAGTAAGAGGGCATAGTGTAAAACTTTCGCCTGAAAAAATTACTATACCTATCCTGTCAGTCAAACGTTTTTGAGCAAAATTGAATGCAACTTCTTTTGCAGCTTCCAGCCGGTTGGGTTGAAAATCCCTTGCTGTCATACTTCCGCTAACATCAATACACAATATGATATCTATTCCTTCTCCTTCTGCGCGTTGCTCATCATTTTTTGTTTGTGGCCTGGCCAGGGCAAGTATGATAAAGGAAAGGGCAAGCAGCCTGAATATAAAAGGTATATGCCGCATTGTTGTTTTAAAGGACTGTAACCCTTTCATTGCAACTGTTGATACTTTTAAAGAGGCACTTTGGCTGTTATGATTTTTTATATACCAACCAATTAAAAATGGAATTATAATTAACAACCATAATAATAGTGGCTGAGCAAATGTTACATTATTGAAATAATCAAAAAGCAAAATTCATTTTTATTTTAATGGTGATTTTTTTTCCAGTGATTGAATTCCCTGCCTGATCAGGTCAAGTGCAGATTTGCTTTCTGCATGCAAAGGAATAAATTTTGCAAATTTTACCGCATCGGTATAACGCAATCCTTCTGCGATAATTCCGATATGCTCTTTACTGGTATCATTTTCTTTAAGTTCTACCAGGATATCACCTGTTGTCTTATTTAAAAGGTTCTTTTGCATGGTGCGGCTGTAATATCTTTTAAATATGTCTGCGAGTTCGGTATGATATTCCTTTTCTTTATGAACGTTTAATAAATTTCCCTGCTCCAATAAAAGCAGTGATTTTATCGCCTCATCATAGGCTGTGAGGTCTGATTTAAATAAGGGAACGGGTTTGTTTTTTCTTTTTTTAAGATAACGGTACAATAAATAGAGCAGCAATAATAACAACAATCCTCCCCCGATAATATACCAGATAGTATAATCAACTATAATAACATCCATAACAGGCTTTATATCTCTTAATACCCCTGAACTATCAGCGGGTGAATACCCAACTTTTATTAATACTGAATCAGAAAATAAAGTTGATTTACGGGCACCATCTGTGATCAAAACAGGCAATGCCGGGAAATACCAGTTTCCTGAATCAAAACTTGTAAAAGTAATTACCTGTTCAAGTGCTGTCTCTCCTTTTACAGATTTTATTTCGCCTTTACGTATGATTTCAAAATGAACAATTGAATCGGGTATAGAGAACCTTGCTTTATATCCACCGGGCGGAAGTTTTACCTTTAATCCGAAGCTTACCTGTTCACCGATAAGTATTGCATTTTTATTAAGAGAAACTTCAACAGTTTGCGAACAGGTGATCAGCGGCAATATGCCGGTGAAACAAATTATTAAAAAAATATGATGTAACTTTTTTACCACGCTTACAGATCCTTTACTATTTACTTCCTGTTTAAGAAAAATTGCTGCAGGATCTTTACATAATCATTGTCTGTTCTTATATGCAGCAGGTCTGCTCCCGCTTTGCGGAAAAATACTTTGGTCTTTTCCGTTTGTGCAAAAAAATGCTGCTGATAATTGTATCTCACCATATCGTTACTGCTGTCTACCCAAACCTCTTTACCGGATTCGGCATCCTGTAATTGCAAAATACCGGCAACAGGTAATTGCATATCCATCTTATCATAAACTTTTAATCCGATGATATCATGTTTTTTTCCGATTACCTTAAGATCACTGTCATAATCCGTATCGATAAAATCACTCAGAAGAAATGCAATACTTTTTTGTTTTATATTCTTATTAAAATATTTAATTGCTTCGCTGAGATGGGTGCCACTGTCCTGCGGTTCTGCAGTTAACAATTCCCTTACTATATATAAAGCATGTTGCCTTCCTTTTTTTGGAGGCACATACAGTTCCACTTTATTACTAAAAAAAATTGCACCTACTTTATCATTGTTATTAATGGCACTGAAAGCAAGTACTGATGCCATCTCATTTATAATATCTCTTTTGCGGTTACCGGAAGTACCAAATATGTTACTGGCGCTTGTGTCGATCAGTAACATAACTGTTAACTCTCTTTCTTCTTCAAATACCTTGGTGAATGTATGATTAAAGCGTGCACTAACATTCCAGTCTATGAACCGAACATCATCGCCGGCATAATATTCTCTTACTTCACGGAAATGCATACCTTTTCCCTTAAAGGCAGAATGGTATTCTCCTGTAAAAAGGTGTGTTGTGATCTTTTTACTTTTGATCTCAAGCTCTTTAACCTTCTTAAGTATTTCCTCTGTAGTCAAAAAAAAATAATTTTAAATTTTTAATTTTCAGTAGTCAGTGCTTTGAATAATTAAATTTATTCAACATTACTAAGGCTGTAAACTATAAACCGGCTTATGGAACATTTACAGTTTTTAAAATTTCACCGATAATCATTTCTACATTCACACTTTCCGCTTCTGCCTCATAAGTAAGTCCTATCCTGTGCCTTAAAACATCCATACAAATACTTCTCACATCTTCCGGAATAACATATCCGCGTTTATTCAAAAAAGCATATGCTTTAGAAGCCAATGCCAGGTTGATACTCGCCCGGGGTGATCCACCAAAACTGATAAGCGGTTTTAATTTGGCAAGATTATATTTATCAGGGAAACGGGTAGCAAAAACAATATCCAGGATATAATTTTCAACTTTTTCATCAACATAAACCTGGCGAACCAGTTCTTTAGCTGCCAGTATCTCCGCTGCCGAAGCAACAGGATTAATTTTAGGACTTGTTAATCCCTGTGTGTTCTGGCGAATGATCATTTGTTCTTCTGTTTTTGTTGGATACCCTACCACAACCTTTAACATGAACCTGTCAACCTGTGCTTCCGGTAATGGATAGGTTCCTTCCTGTTCAATAGGATTTTGAGTTGCCAAAACAAGAAAAGGCTCCTGCAGTTTATAACTGGTATCACCAATGGTAACCTGCCTTTCCTGCATAGCTTCCAGCAATGCACTCTGAACTTTTGCTGGTGCCCTGTTGATCTCATCGGCCAGAATAAAATTTGAAAATATGGGCCCTTTGCGAACCATAAATTCATTTTTATTTTGATTATAAATCATGGTGCCTATAACATCGGCCGGTAAAAGATCTGGAGTAAATTGTATCCTGCTGAAATCAGCCAGTATGGTTGAAGCCAATGATTTTATAGATAATGTTTTGGCAAGGCCCGGAACCCCTTCCAGTAATACATGGCCATTACTTAGCAGCCCTATTAATAATCTTTCTATCATGGTTTGCTGGCCCACAATAACTTTACTTAATTCATCATTGATCCTGGTAACAAATCCCGCTGCATGATTTATCTTTTCATTTAACAGACGAATGTCTTCTGCAGTTTGTAGCATACTTTATTGTTTCTTATGAGATTGCAAATTACGAAGAGTGTTAAACAAAAATGCTGCCATGGAAAATGAGCAGGTAAAAGATTGTTAATACTCTTGAGTTCTTTCAAGCATGCTCTATGGGTTTATGGTCCATGGTCTGCATTCAGTAGTTTATCAACTTAAATATTTTCCAACAATAGGAACTCTTCTGCCAACCCCAAAAGCTTTGGGAGAAATACGAATGATAGGACAGAACTGATTTCTTTTATATTCATTGGTATTAACCAGCTTTAACACCCTGTTTACCAAAACAGGTTCAAAACCCAACGCTTTTATTTCATCCGGTCCCTGGCTTCTTTCTATATACTGATACAATATCTTATCCAGTACATTGTAGTCCGGGAGACTGTCACTGTCTTTTTGATTAGGCCTGAGTTCAGCACTGGGCGCTTTATCAATAATGTTCTGTGGAATAATAATTTCTTCGCGATTGATGAATTTTGCCAGTTCATATACCTGTAACTTATAACAATCTCCTAATACACCCAGCCCTCCTGCCATATCTCCATATAAGGTACCGTATCCTGTAGATAGTTCACTTTTATTGGAAGTATTAAGCAGGATATAATTGAATTTATTTGCAATAGCCATTAAGAGGTTACCGCGCACCCTGCTTTGAATATTTTCTTCGGCTATGCCAAAGGGTAAGTCCTGGAAAACAGGTTTTAACCCTTCCAGGAATTTATCAAATATTTCTTTTATTGGTATAACCTGGTAAGGGTTTTTTAAATTAGTGCTAAGTTCTACTGCATCATTTACTGAATGGCCGGTGGAAAAAGGCGAAGGCATCAATACAGCTGTAACATTTTCTTTTCCGAGGGCTTTGCATGCCAGGGCCAGGGTTACCGCACTGTCTATACCACCACTGCTGCCCAGGATAGCTTTCTTAAATCCCATTTTTTCAAAATAATCCTGCATTCCCATAACCAGGGCATCATACACATGAGCAACGTTTAAACTTTCATTGAATAGTTCAGGAGCAAGTTCTTCATTGGCTATTTCCACTGATTTTTTTAAAACAGGAGTATTTATTGAACCATCATCTGAAATTATAAATGACTGAAGATCCTCCTTGAAACTGCTAAGCTGTCCGCATAAGTTTGCATCTTTGTCGAAAACAAGAGAGGTTCCATCAAAAACAATTTCAGTTTGGCTTCCCACAGCATTGCAATAAAACATAGGCAAACCATATTTCAAGACATTGGCTTTTACTGTGGCTTTCCTGTCGTCTTCATGTGTATAATCAAAAGGGGAGGCGGAAAGGTTGATCATCATATCAGGATGCTGGCTCATCAACATATCCATGGGACAATTCCTGTACAATGGATTATTTCCAAAGTTCCAGATATCTTCACAAATAGTAATGGCCAAACGCTTACCCATGAACTCAATTACATTCCATTCATTAGCGGGCTCAAAATAACGGTCTTCATCAAATACATCATAAGTTGGAAGGCAGGTTTTATGGATCACCTGCTTTATTTCCTTATCCTGCAAAAAATAAGCAGCATTAAAAAGATCCTTGCCTGAGATAACATTATTTCGTGACGGGGCACCTACAAGCACAGCTATACCATCAGCATATTCTTTTATGGTATCAATAGCAGCATAACATTTATCAATAAAATCAGTGAAGTATAAAAAGTCGCGCGAAGGATAACCACAAATGCTCAATTCACTGAAAACAATAAGATCACCATTATCTTCTTTTGCTTTTTTTATCGCACTGATAATTTTATTTGTATTGTCTTCAAAATTGCCAATGTGATAATTCTGCTGAGCTAAAAATATTTTCATATAAGCTTCACCCCTCTGGTTAACTTTACTGTTAATAATAATCTCTTCTTTTGTAAAGTTAAATTATTCGAATTATGCGTCTCGTAATAAGTTTATTCTTTTTATTATTCCTGGTATCCTGTAAAAACAGCAAAAGTGATCCTGATGTTTCCCGTATAAAAGTGGATCTGGTAACCACCCGTTTTGAAAAAGATCTTTTCTCCCTTGATACAAATATGTTAAGTTCAAAGCTGGATCCCTTACTAAGTAAATACCCTTCCTTCGGTGAAAATTTTTTAACAACGATCCTTAATACTGATCCGGGCTGGACAGGAGACACAGCGGCAGTATATATTAAAGGATTTATTTCCGCTTACAGGAAAATTTATGATTCTTCACAATTAATATTCAGTGATTTTTCAACTTATGAAAAACAAATTGAAAGATCGGTTCAATACCTGAAATATTATTTTCCTGAATACAAAGCCCCGCAGAAGATCATTACTTATATTGGCCCATTGGATGGATTTGGAGATATTTTAGATGAGAATGCTTTCATTATCGGCTTGCACCACCATTTAGGAAAAGGCTTTACATTGTATAAATCCATGTATGTTAATGAAACCTATCCTGAATATATTTCTAACCGTTTTGATCCCTCTTACATACCGGTAAATTGTATGAAAAATGTGGTGAATGATATGTTTCCTGAAAAAACTTCCGATAAAAGCCTGGTAGTTCAAATGGTGGAAAAAGGTAAAAGATTATTTGTGCTGCAAAAGCTGCTTCCGGAAACTGACGAACACAAACTTATAGGCTATTCAGAAAAACAATTAAAAGAAAGTTACGAACGGGAAAGAATAATCTGGGATCTTTTTGTACAGAATAATTTCCTGCAAACAACAGATAACAATGTGATAAAAAATTATATAGGGGAAAGTCCAAAGACAATGGAACTGGGCGAATCTTCACCGGGAAACATCGGATCATTTTCCGGATGGCAGATTGTAAAAAAATATATGCAGAAATATCCTGATCACAATTTGCAACAACTAATGAAAACAGATGCGGAGACTATCTTTCAGGAAGCTAAATATAAACCTTAGAATAATTAATCACTATGCTTGTTTCAACCTGTTATTTGAATTTTGAATTATTATACTCTCCTTTGGAGAGGGGTTGGGGTGAGGTATTTATCAGTTCATTTTAAAAGGAGCGAGCATTTCAAAAGAAGGGATATTTACTTCAAATGTTTTTTTATTGTTCACGTTTTCAAACAAATAATTACCATTCATTTTACCCATTTCAGAACGCAGGTTACAACCACTGATATATTGATAAGAATTACCGGTGGGTATTACAGGTTGTATTCCAATAACTCCATCTCCCTGTACTTCTCTCATGCTTCCGTTACTATCATATATATACCAATGCCGGCTTAATAATTTTACCGGAAAGTCATTATTATTTTCCAGGGTGATCTTATAAGCAAACATGTATTCACTGTTAAGTGGGTTGCTGTATTCGGGTTGATAATAAGTTTCAACACTCACTTTTACACCGCTGGATAATTTGGAAATCATATCAGGAACTTTACTGTAAAATAATCATTTAATCTGTTACCACGGGTTTAAAATCTTTACAAAATTATATACGTCTAAATCTTCCCTGCTTACTTTAAAAACTGTATAAACTAAACCTTTTTAACATTTTTAAATCCGTTCTTTATAAGCCATTGTAATGCCTTCTCCCTGATATCTCCCTGAATTATAATAATTCCGTCTTTTACAGCCCCCCCGGTACCACATGCTACTTTTAAATTTTTCCCTACAGCATCTATATCGACCCCCTGGTAACCCTCTATAATTGTAACCGCTTTACCAGCCCTGTGTTTTTTATCAAGCTTGACTACCAGTTTTTGCTGGCCGGGTTCAAATGAAATTAAATTATTACTTTCCTTTTCAAAATTATATTCTTTATCGGTTGAATATACAATCCCTGAATGTATGTTTTTCCTGGGCATGTTATACAATTTTGGCTTTCAAACTAAGATCCAGGTTAACTGCCTGGTGTATAATGGCGCCGCTCGAAATAAAATCAACACCGGTTTTCGCATACTCTTCAAGGTTGTCATAATTAATTCCCCCGCTTGCTTCGGTTTCATATTTTCCATTTATGATAAGCAGAGCTTCCGCAATTAATTCTGGTGTAAAATTGTCGAGCATGATCCTGTTTATTTTGCCTGTGGCCATTACCTTTTTTACATCATCAATGCTTCTTGTTTCTATTTCTATGTGCAATCCTGGTTTTGTATTAACCACATAAGATGATGCTTTTTCAATAGCGCTTTCAATACTGCCACAATAATCAATATGATTGTCTTTAAGCATGATCATATCATACAATCCAAAGCGGTGGTTAAAACCGCCTCCAATCCTAACGGCGGCTTTTTCGAGCACCCTGAAATTTGGAGTGGTTTTCCTTGTGTCTAATAATTTTGTATTGTATCCTTTAAGCTTATCAGTATATTTTTTAGTTAAAGTAGCGATCCCACACATCCTTTGCATTGTATTCAAAACTAATCGTTCACAGGTGAGTATTGTATGCACATCCGCTTCTATCTCGAATGCAGTTTCCCCTTTCTTCATCTGGTCTCCTTCTTTTTTAAAAGGCAGGAACAAAGAGCCGGGTTGTACATATTTAAATATTTTTTCAGCCACACTCATCCCTGCTAATACACCATCTTCTTTAATTTTCAATATGGCCCTGCTTTTTATTCCTGGCTCAATACAGGAAAGAGTAGAGTGATCGCCATCTCCAATATCTTCTTCCAATGCACTTTTAATAAGAAAGGTTATTTGTTCATCATGTACCATAAACAAATCTACGTATTGAATAAATGAATGCATCCAAAAAAAACTCCCGGTAAAGGGAGCAGATATCAAAATATTCTATATTACCGGGTTTCAAAACGGATCTCCTGGAGAGTTTGTCGTTCACCTTTTTGTTTCATGAAAATAGTGGTTCTGAAAGATGCGTTTTTTGTAAATAAAGTTCCTATGCAATATTGGGATCCTGCGTTTTCTCCTTTATGTATAACATCAAATCCTTTTACTGGATTATTGGTAAAAAAATCTTTTAGGATCATTTCTGCCTGGCTTTTACTGTAACTATTGCTTTTTTCCGGTAAAGTGATTTCAACTGTATTATCAAAATACTTAGCAACCTGGGAGGCATTACCACTTTTTAAAGCAGAAACAATATCTTCTATACCTGTAAATGATGTTAGGGAAAATATAATTGCGAAAGAAAAAAACAGGGTAAAAAATCTTTTCATATAATTTATTTAATCTAAGCTATATCGACTAAAAACGTGCCAACGCCGGTAAAATTGCATCTTTTAGCACTTAGTAATGTTAAAGACAAGTAGTAAGGGTCTTTAGCTGCAAATCTCTAAGTTTGCAGGATGGAAAGTAAGAAGATTATTCTGATTATCATGGATGGATGGGGTCTTGGAAAAGTTCCGGGAAGCGATGCTATCTTACATGCACAAACTCCCTTTGTAGATTCTCTATATAAAAAATATCCTCATACAACCCTCGTTACCTGTGGAGAGGATGTAGGCCTGCCTGACGGGCAAATGGGAAACAGCGAGGTTGGACATCTTAATATTGGTGCCGGAAGGGTTGTATACCAGGAATTGCAACGTATCAATGTAGCTATCAGGAATGGGACATTTCAAAAAAATCAAACCCTGCTGAATGCTATAACCTATTCCAAAAAAAATAATAAGATTTTACACCTGATAGGCCTTGTAAGTGATGGAGGAGTGCATTCTCATACCAGCCATTTAAAAACCATACTTGATGTTTGTTTTGAACAGGAATTTTCAAATGTTTTGGTCCATGCATTTACAGATGGAAGAGATACTGATCCTAAAAGTGGACTTCATTATATCCAGGACCTGCAGGATCATATGAATAAAACCACCGGATCCATTGCCACAGTTACAGGGAGATATTATGCAATGGACCGGGATCATCGTTGGGAAAGGATTAAGATCTCTTACGATTGTATGGTAAACGGTACAGGGAAAAGTATAATAGATATTGTACAGGGAATAAGAGAAAGTTATGCTGAGAATATAACTGACGAATTTATCAAACCCCTGGTCAATGCTTCCCTGGCAAAAACACATATTGAGAAAGATGATGCAGTGATATGTTTTAATTTCAGAACCGACCGTTGCAGGGAGATCACCGAAGTACTTTCGCAGGAGGATCATCCTGAACATGGAATGAAAAAATTGGATCTTCACTTTTGCACGATGACCGTTTATGATCATTCTTATAAAAATATCTTTTCATTTTTTTCGAAAGATGATCTGGTTGATACCCTGGGTGAGGTTTTATCCTTACACAAAAAGAAACAGTTACGCATAGCCGAAACAGAAAAATACCCACACGTTAGTTTTTTCTTCAGTGGCGGAAGAGAAGTTTGTTTTAAAGGAGAACAAAGAACAATGATCCCTTCCCCCAAAGTTGCTACCTACGACTTACAACCAGAAATGAGTGCTTTTGAACTGGCCGCTGCAGTGGTTAATGAGTTGAATAAAAAAACATCGGATTTTATTTGTCTCAATTTTGCAAATGCTGATATGGTAGGGCACACGGGTGTATGGCCGGCAGTGATCAAAGCGGTAGAAACAGTTGATACCTGCGTAAATCAGGTTGTAACAACCGCGTTACAAAATGGCTATGCAATATTCCTTACGGCTGATCATGGAAATGCTGATTACATGATCAACGAAGATGGCACGCCCAATACAGCCCATACAGTAAACCTGGTTCCATTTTTTATTATTGATAATTCCTTTAACGGTAATATACAACACGGAAAACTTGGCGATATTGCTCCTACTATTTTAAAAATGATGAACATTCCTGTTCCAACTGCAATGACTGGAAATATTTTAATCTGATTATATGAAACGTTTCTTTAAAATTTTTTTCCTGGTAATTTTTGCCATTTTTATTTTAATCCAACTGTATCCAAGGCCAAAAAAAAATAATGATAATTCCAGGAATACGGCTGACATAGCGGTTACCTTTTCCACTCCGGCAGATGTACAAAATATTTTAAAAAATAGTTGCAATGATTGCCATAGCAACTACACAGTTTATCCTTGGTATTCATCTATACAACCTGTTGCATGGTGGCTGGGGGATCATATTTCGGAAGGAAAAAAAGAATTAAATTTTTCTGAATTTGGAACCTACAGCCTGCGAAAAAAATATAAAAAATTCGATGAGATCATAAAGGAAGTGGAAGAAGATAAAATGCCTATAGAAGATTATACCAATATACATTCTGATGCAAAGCTTTCACCTGAGGAAAAAGCGATCCTGATAAAATGGGCAACTTTTCATCAGGGGGAAATGAAGAGGCTGTATCCCGCTGACAGCCTTATCCGAAAAAAATAATACCCTTTCTGATACCAGTCACAGGTTTGTTAAATTAAACTGTTTCATTGCTATGCAGCAGGAATTCATTCTTAATTGTCTATATTTATAAGGTATAAAAACCTAAATATTTATGACCGAAGAGCAAATGCTTGCCGGAAGTATCAAACACAATGCTGCCGCGCAGGAAGCTTTGTATAACCGATTCAGTCCCCGCATGTTAGGGGTGTGCTATCGGTTTGCGAAAAACAGGGAAGATGCGGAAGATATGTTGCAGGAAGGGTACATTAAGGTATTTACTCAACTGCACCAATATCGTGGGGAAGGAGCTTTGGAAGGATGGATCAGGAGAATTGTGGTACATACCTGCATCAATATTTTAAAGAAGAACAAAAAATTTGCCGATAGTGTAGATATAATTCATGCCAACAGCATTCATGTAAGGGAAGATATGATCCCTTCTATCATGCAGGCAAAACAGGTAGTTGAATGTATAAGGCAATTGCCACTGGGTTACAGGACTGTTCTGAATTTATATGCGATTGAAGGTTTTTCTCATAAGGAGATAGCAACCATCCTGGAAATTGAAGAAAGCACCAGCAGAAGCCAATATACCAGAGCTAAAGCCATGCTGGAAGATATTTTAATAAAGAAAAAAATTATACTTAAGCCAAATACAAAGGTTACTTACATTTCTGCTGTATCTACTTAAAAGGGTGTAAAAGCCGCTTACCAAAACTAAAAAAAGCTTTTTGTGAAAAATGGAAAAGAATTATAACACAGACAACTTTGAGCAGTTTCTGAGGGAGACTACGGATGATTTTCGAATGTACCCCTCAAGGCGTGTATGGCATAGTCTATACAATGATCTGCATCCCGGAAGAAAATGGCCCTCCTTTGCCGTTCTTTTATTACTGATAACTTCTATCATTTATATAGGAGTTTCTAATCCTACCGAAACCGGAATATCAAAAACTAAAACAATACCGTCTGCAAAAACATTTACTTCTTTAACTGTTGCAAAAGTTTCCGATCCCTCTATAAAAAATAATTCACAGATTGCTTATGTAAATGCGGCAACTACAGTTACTCCTTCGGTTATTTATAATAGCAGTAGCCTGGCAGTTTCCAATAATATAAGACCCATAGAATCTGAAGTATTAAAAAACGTTGCCAATATTACTCCGGGCAGTACAGATAGGAACAATATATCATCAAATGAAATAAATAAAGGTAGTTTGCCTGATAATGGTTTAGCTTATGTTACTGCGGAAATCAAAACTCCATCTGATAAAAATTTCCTAACCCCCGGTTTAGATAATAATACCGAACTCTTTGCAGATAATGGTAACAAATTATCAGATCTTTTGTCTGAAAAAGAGGTGGTAAAAAAATCAATTATTACATTAGCATCAACCGATAATGATTATGAGGATAAAGCCTGGATAGATAATTATCTTCTTTATAATAAAAAACCATCCCGTAACTGGAAAAACAGGATGGCCTACCAGGTGTATGTAACTCCCTCAGTTGGATATAGAACTTTAAAAAAGAATACCACTTATTCTCCTCCCCCGGTTAATTCAATTTTAGCCAATCCCCGCCAGGTTAATACCATGGGTTACACAATGAACCATCAAAATGCTCTTAACCTTGAAGCCGGCACCAGTATCATATTAAATATTTCAAAGAAGTTCAATGTAAAAGCCGGTATACAATTAAATTATACTAACTATACAATAACAGCTTATGAACTGAATCATCCGACATCTACCACTCTGATGTTGAATGATCTCAATAACGGCTACCCATACCTTGATACCCGGTCTACAACTATTGCCAATTCACCAGGGTTATCATCTAAATATTTAAATAATAATACTTACCAGGTATCCCTGCCTGTTGGTGTTGATTATAAAATAGCTGGTAAAAACAAATTGAAATGGTATGCAGGATTAACATTGCAACCTACGTATGTTTCCGGTGGTAATTCATACCTGATCTCTTCTGATCTTAAAAATTATGTATCAGGTGACGAAATGATAAGAAAATTAAATTTTAATGGCGGATTAGAAACTTTCCTGAGTTATAAAATCAAAAACGGAGTTTCATTAACTGCCGGGCCACAGGTTAGATACCAGTTCCTTTCAACATACAGTAAACAAATTACGTATGATGAGAAGTTATATAACTATGGCATCAAGCTGGGCATGACTAAAAGTTTCTAATTTTTATTCACTCTGCCTGATATAGTTAGTCTCTTTCTTTAATATATAATACCAGAGTCCTTTTTATAAAGAAATTACTTGCGGAGTGGAGGCATTTTCCGGGTTTCGTTTTCATTTTATTATGTTCACGCTTCGTCCTTCGACAGGCTCAGGATGACAGCATTTTTTAATTACAGGAACGCAACATGTATTGGTGCGTTTTTTATTTAATTAAATAAACGACACCCTTACTAACTTTGCAACATAATTTTAATAATGCTTAGAATACTTGTTTTACTTTTTTCTGTGTTTTTATTTTCCTGCAAAAGGAATAAAGTAAATGAACCTCTTCTAAATAATGCCGTAACTGAATCTACAAAAGAAAGTTTCTTTCCTGTATCTAATTACATAAAAGGCCAGTTAATTGAAATTAAGAATGGTGGTATCAACCCTGTAAAATATATTACGGTCAATGATCATACAGATTCTTCCTGGATTAAAATGGAGGAACTTTCAAAAGAAACAGCACCCTTCCTGGAAGACAACATTGATACAGCTAACCTGGTTTCTTTTTTCTCGGAAAAAAAATTCCTGGACCAAACACTTAATGCATATACATTCACTTACGATCCCATCGGAAAATTACCGGACAATATATCTTTAAGGCATTGGGATGTATATGTAGACCCGGTTAGCAACAGGGTAAAAAGAATTTATATTATTAAATCAAAAGGCGATCATACTACACAGTTAACCTGGCAAAGCGATGAATGGTGTAAAATTGTGTTTATAGTTACTGATAAAAACGGTAAAAGTTCAGTAGAAAAAGATGTTTTAATTAAATGGGATTTTTAAACAGTGACACATTCAGAATTTTCCGTTATTGCCTCTTCCATACCCGCCCAGCCTGGTATATATAAATATTTTAATGCTGCAAATGATTTGATCTATGTGGGCAAAGCCAAACATTTACGAAAGAGAGTAAGCAGTTATTTCACAAAAACATTTTCAAACTATAAAACAACAGAACTTGTTCACCGGATCAACCGCATTGAATTCACCATCGTTAACAGTGAACAGGATGCATTTCTCCTGGAAAATTCACTCATCAAAGAATATCAACCGCTATTTAATATCAATCTTAAAGATGATAAAAGCTATCCTTTCATTGTAATAAAAAACGAACCTTTTCCGCGGGTCTTTCTCACACGTAGAAAGATCATGGATGGTTCTCAATATTTCGGGCCTTACACCTCGGTTGCAAAAGTTAGAGACCTGCTTGATTTTATCCGTCAAAATATTCAACTGCGAACTTGTAAATTAAACCTCTCAAAAAACAACATAGAGAAAAAAAAATTTAAAGTTTGTCTTGAATATCATCTTGGAAATTGTAAGGGGCCCTGTGAATCACTGCAAACAGAAGAAGATTATTTGGGGGCCATTGACCAGCTAAAACATTTTCTAAAAGGCAATCTTTATCCTGTTATGCAGAATTTCAAAAAACAGGTTACTTATCATTCTGAAAACATGGAGTTTGAAAAGGCCGCTGTTTATCAAAATAAAATAGCACATCTTCAAAAATACCAGGCTAAGTCAACTGTTGTAAATGCCAACACAGGAACCGTAGATGTATTTTCCATCATTGAAGAAGGAGATTCGGCGTATGTTAATTACCTGGCTGTAAACAATGGCAATATCTTTCAGACAAAAACACTCACACTTGAAAAAAAACTGGAGGAGACAAGGGAAGAGGTACTCTCATTTGCAATTGCACAGATAAGACAAACTTTTAACAGTGAAGCAAAAGAAATTTTAGTTCCTATAGAAATAGATTATCCTGAAGAAGGTATTACTGTGTTGGTTCCCAGATCAGGAGACAAAAGGAAACTGGTGGAACTTTCTGAAAAAAATGTAAATTATTTTAAAGAAGAATTACAGGCTAAAAAGATGTTGCGGCTGGAAGATAAAACAGACATAGAAAAAATACAGGTTCTGGAACAGATGAAAGATGACCTGCAACTCCCAACCATTCCTGTACATATTGAATGTTTTGATAACTCTAATTTCCAGGGTAGTTATCCCGTAGCAGCAATGGTTTGTTTCATTGATGGCCAGCCAAGCAAAAAAGATTACCGGCATTTCAACATTAAAACGGTGGAAGGGATAAATGATTTTGCCTCCATGCAGGAAGTTGTTTACAGAAGATATAAAAGGCTGATTGATGAAAATAAAAGTCTTCCCCAGCTTGTCATTATTGATGGTGGAAAAGGCCAGCTTAGTGCAGCTATGGAAAGCATTAGAACGCTCGACCTTCTGGGAAAAATGACAGTAATTGGACTTGCAAAAAACCAGGAGGAACTTTTTTACGCTGGTGATACTGCATCTATTCAATTACCCTGGAACAGTGAAAGCCTGAGGCTTATACGCAGGATAAGAGATGAGGTGCATCGATTCGGAATTGCATTTCATCGAAACAAAAGAAGTACAGGTGCTATTCAAAATGAACTGGAAGGAATTAAAGGTATAGGCAAGCAAACTGCGGATATGCTTTTAAAAGAATATCGTTCAGTAAAAAATATAAAACAACTTTCATTGCAGGACCTCGAAAAATTTGCAGGAAAAGCTAAAGCAGTAATTATATATTCAGCGCTGCACCCGGAAGGTATAGAATAAAAAAAGGGACCAGGATAAAAATCCAGTCCCGTTTTAAAATCCAATATCCTATGAAAAACCGTGGCAAATGTATGTACTTTATTTTTGTTACACGTTTGCTTTTTAATGTATTCAGTATTCCACTTAATAAAAACAATATTCCACTTAATAAAAAAGCCCTTTCAGTTAAGAAAGGGCTTTCACTAAAAAATTTGATATTTTAATAACTCCAGAGATCCTGTTCGTAATTAAATATTTTTTCTTTGATATTTTCTCCTTCCAATAATTGGAGTATGCCATTTTCTGAAAGGCCTTTTACATCTTTAATGAACTGATCATTGGGGTTATCAATTGTACTCTTTATGATACGTCCGTAAAACATCCTGCTTTCGAATAATTCTTCCCAACTCATACGGCCGCCAAAATTTTTACCATTGTACACTTCATATTTTGCGAATACTGGCCTCATATCCGGATAATACACCCAGAACATTTCTGATTCACCCAGGTTAACTCCCATGGAGGTAACAACATTCTTTACAGGTGCTATTCCTAATATCCTCCAGAATAAGCGGGAACTTTCTTTATCAAAGATCACTTCTTCTTTAATTCTGAATTTATAAAATGAATCCAAATTTATTTCTGCCGTTTTCATAATAGATCCTGTCTGATTTCCTAATGAATCAAACAAAGGAACTTCTACAGCTTCTCCACCTAAAACTTTTGCAACTTCTCCTTTTGTCATAGGTGTAGTAAAACGGTCATCCACATTTGCAAATACAGTAACTGCACTATCCTGGATAGCCTGCATCAGTATAGAAATAAAACGCTGGTTTCCATTATCAAGATCCGCTGAATAACGGAATGGCAGATTCATTTTTTCTCTTGTATCTATTTCTCTCCAGATCTTATGACGATACACAGCATCGTCTGCACGCAAATGTTCATAAGGAAGTGGTGTTCTGTCGCGCAGAACTGTTGTTTCCACAGCTTCATCAGGCCTCAATGATTTTTTGATCACCCTGATGGGTAAGCTATCATTCAGAGGTGTGGCTATTGCTGTTGC
This sequence comes from Ferruginibacter sp., assembly GCA_037720515.1. Lineage (GTDB taxonomy): Bacteria > Bacteroidota > Bacteroidia > Chitinophagales > Chitinophagaceae > Ferruginibacter. The sequence continues at coordinate 36,116 of JBBJMM010000019.1, read as the reverse complement.
AGCTGCGATAGAATCTGCGCTTGCAACAGTGGGCGAGATCTTTGCTTTTGTTTTGGTTTTAGTTGTTTTACGGGTGCTGGAACGCTTGGTTGCCGTACGTTTTTTTTGCTGGGCAAAAGACATTTCCGAAGAACCGCATAAAACGATCGCTAAAAACAAGTACTTTACTAAAAGCTTTTTCATAGTTTTTAAAATTTTATTGCAATATTATTCCTACTCCTTGTATTGTTCTTCCGCCATCAGGGCCAGAAACTTTTACATTATCAAAAGTTATGTTAGAACCGGGCTGGCATCTTTGTATATAAGAATTTAAACTCGCTAAACTATTACTGTTAATAGTTGCAGTTACAACATTCGGAAATCCGGCACCTGAAAAATATACAGTTGCACTGGTAACTGAATATCTAACGTCAAAATCAAAATTTTCAAGATCAGCACGACAAAACTGCTGGCTTTTAAACACTACAGATTGCATTCTTGTTCCACCTGGTCCTACCTTAAAAACAGGATTAGGAATTTTTTTAACCCTGAATGGGAAAGAACTTGATTTGCCATTTGCCGTTACAGTTATGTTAGCAGCCCCTATCGCACTAACTCTTACAGTACGGTTAGATCCACTTCCACTCATTGAACCACCAGACATACTTACGTTTGTTTTATCCCAACCTGTTGGAGAACCAATTGTAACTGGGTTATCAACACCGATATAAAACACATTCATTTTATCAAGCATTACAGCAGCACCACCCGGTGTACCTACTGTATATTCCACTTCTTTTGTTTCTACCTTATCATTTCCATCCTGATCTTTATATCTAATAGTAACAGGCACTTTACGTAATCCACCACCTGAGGCAGAAATTTTATATGTTGCTGATCCATCAATTACCTGCTGACCAACACCACCTATTGAAATTTGTGGTTGAGCAGCAGAACTGTAAGCACCTATTCCCGCTGTGATAGAAATTTCATCTCCGGGCATTACGTAATTAGAACTTTGTCCAACAAGTACGCCAGTTTTATCGAATTTAACTTTTACGGCTCCAATCTGCTCATGAATATAAGTTACGATCTGATTTTCTGCATTTTTAACATTGTTTTGAAACTTACTAAGCAACGTTAAACCTGCAACAGTAGGTGTCATATGAAAATATGCATTCGTAAAAGTGTTCTTTTTTCCGTCCTGTCCAACTTGTGGTTCAAGATCAACGGGAATGGTTTTTTCAAATTGAGTACGAATAGATGGATGAATGTCCAACATTGCTTTTCTGTAAGCAAGTAATCTTTGTTCAAGTTCTTTTCCTTTTCCGTTCTCTGCAAATAATCGGGTAGCTGCTTCCAGGTTATCTTCTTTAAAAGATTCTTTGCCATCCACCATTTTCAAACCCGCTTCTTTTTTTAATTCGCCTTTAAGATCTTCTATATATTTATTCATATCAGCAGACAATGCTTTAGCTTTTTCGCCAAGCGGCTGCCATTCTTCTGCCTTCACTTTAGATTCAGGCTCAGATAATTTAGCTAATAAGGATGCATATAAGGTAGTATTTGCTGTTGTAAGGTTCTGACTTGAATTCATCAAACTCCTGTCTACAACTTTGAATGCGTTTAGGATCTCGCTCGATACATTCAGTGCCAGCAATGCTGTAAGCACCAGATACATCAGGTTGATCATTTTTTGCCGGGGCTCTTTGGGTAAAGCCATATCAGTTAGGTATTAATATTTTAAAATATTGTTTGGATCGTTGGATTGATAATTATGCTTAACATTATCTTCCCTGCATTGCACTAAGCATGTTACCATACACGGCATTTAATTTACCCAGGTTATTTGCCAATGTACCGATTTGCTCTTTAGCCCTGTTCGCATCATCAACACTGCTCATCATCGCCTGACTTGCTTCAGCCATCTTACCATAGAAACCATTCAATGCTTTTAAATGATTATTACTTTCTTTCAATTCAAGTTCATAAATCGTATTCAATGAACCAAGATTTTTAGTTAATACCTGCACCTGCTCGTGAAAACCTTTTGCACTTTCTGAAGCATTACTGAAAGAAGCCATTGTTGTGGCGCTGTTATTAAATGCGGTAGTCATTGAACCCATTGCAGTTGTTGCTTCTTTAGTTCTTACATTAAAGTCGCCTGTAGATTTTACTACATCACTTACATCTGTAATACCGGCAACAGTAGTTCCTAATTTATTAAATCCTTCGCCTAATCTTTTTAAATTGGTGGGAGTTATATCGGCTTCAAGAAGCATTTTATCCATACTCTTTAATGCTGCATTACCGGTTTCTACAGGTACGGCTGATATAGGTGCTTCAGGAGGTGGTGCTACCAGGTATAAAATAGCATATGCAAGAAACACAGCTGCTTCAGTATACAACCCAACTTTCAACCAGATATCTGCACCAGGGGCATGGGTTATTTTGAAAAGTGCACCAAGTAATACAGGCACAGCGGCAGCGGAAACGAAAATATTTAAAATTCTATCAATTGGACGGGATTGGGCAGCAGCAGCCATAGTTTTGTTTTTAAGTTTAATGGATTAATTAAATAAACACTTATATAAAGTCATGAATGACCCGTTCTGGTTAGGAACAGGTTATTCATTACAATAAAATTTTCGATAAATTTTTCTTATTTGCCACGCTTTTTTGAAGAAGGAAGATCGATCACACTACGGAATCCAATATAAGATTTCGCGGTATCCTGGTACTCATAGCTACGTGTGCTGGTTTGCAGAAAGAAACCAACATCCTTCCAGCTTCCACCACGTAATACTTTACGCTTCATTCTGGGAGGATCAGAATCTTTTGCATTCCACCTGATGTCTGGGTTCATATCATGCTGGAAGTTATAACCACCTTCGTAAAATAATGAAGAGGTCCACTCTGCAACGTTTCCGGCCATGTTATATAAACCAAAATCATTAGGCCAGTAAGCATCAGCTCTGACAGTATAAAATCCACCATCTTCCGGGTAATTACCACGGCCTGGTTTAAAGTTCGCTAATAAACAACCTTTTTTATTTCTTAAATAAGGTCCACCCCATGGATAAGGTGATTGTGAACGGCCGCCTCTTGCAGCATATTCCCACTGAGCTTCTGTTGGTAAACGGAAGTCAGATTCAGGTGTACGTTTTTTACTTTCAAGGAAAGCATTCATATAATGAGTTCTCCATTCGCAGAATGCAGTGGCTTGTTTCCAGGAAACACCAACAACAGGATAGTTACCGAAGGCAGGATGACCAAAATATCTTTTAGCCATTGGTTCATTATAAGAATATGCAAAATCCCTAACCCAGCATAATGAATCAGGATACACAGGGATCTGTTGTTTAACAATGAAGGCAGAATTTGGAATAGTTACATCCCGGTTCTGAGCAGCGGCTTTGTAATCAAAAGTTTCTGATTGATAAACTATTTTTTTAGCATCCAATTCTTTTTTTCCAAATATCCTGTTATCCGGGGTAACAATGATAGCGTCTATCTTCTCAATTGTTGCTTTATCTCCCCATTTAATTGTTTTTGCTTTTTTCCAGTCAATATATTCATTACCATCTGCACCTTGTCTTACATAACCCATTAGCTTGGCAGAAATAGAATCTCTTACCCAATTGGTAAACATGCGGTATTGATTATTGGTAATTTCAGTTGCATCCATCCAGAAACCATTAATGGAAACTGCTTTATTTCTAGCTGTAAAAGCATAGTTGACATCCTCATCACTTGGACCCATATGAAAAGTTCCAGGTGGTACATACACCATTCCCGGAGGCTTTGTTAAGTTCCATTTGGCGCCGGGAGCAACTCCATGAAGCATTCCGTCGTTGGGCATTGATCCCGATTTACTACCAGATTTTTTACAACTGGCAGCGGAAAAGATAGCTACTACGGCTATAAAGTAGAACAACCGATTATTCATTATATTAAACTTTGAGGGTAATGGACAAATGTAATGATTATTTTGAATTATTATCATTTTAGGATGTATTCGTAATTTAAACATACAATTTATAGTCCTGACTATGATAAACGGCTAAATTATTTAAATATTGTGAACTTTAATGTTAAGGTATTCATTAATTAATTGTTTTTTTAGGGCACCAACTTCCTGTACGGGATCGAAGCAGGAATATTTCTTACATAGATAAATCCAGCTGGTGTCTTCAAACTTTTTATTATTCAATAAAGGGTAATCTATCAATTTATCAGAGGATTGCAAAACCTTATTTGGAATATACAGGGAAAGTATTTCATCTCGGGTATCTTTTATATTATGGCCGGTAATTACAATTTCATGAACACCAATGCTCGTTTTAAGCAAGGTAGCCGCCCAGATTGCAAAGGAAGTTGGGTATTTAATTATTACCTCTTTCAGGTTGAAAAGCGCATTACTGGCAATTCCCCCCCAGTCATTTTTATTTATCAATATGGAAAGTTGTAAAAGGTTTTCAATCATAATGCTGTTACCGGAAGGTACAGCTCCATCATAAATTTCTGTTTTTCTGATGATAACATCATCTTGATTGATATTCGTAAAAAAATACATACCGGTTTCAATGTCCAGGAAATGTTCTGTAACGTATTCTGTTAATTCAGTTGCCTTTTGAAGATACTGCTGATCGGAAGTGATTTCCTGCAATAAAAGACAGGCCTGTATATAATAAGCCAGGTCATCAAGAAATGCAGGCTGACTTGCGATACCATTTTTAAAAGTATGGAAATAACCATCTTCATTTTTAAAAGACACTGAAATAAAATTATACAATTCAATTGCTTCCCTATAATATGTGGAAATACCGGTGGCCGCATAAGATTTACAAAATGCCGTTAGTAACAATGCGTTCCATCCCAAAATTAATTTATCATCAAGGGAAGGATGGATCCTTTTTTTACGTACCTCCAAAAGTTGGAAGTTCCATTTTTCCACCAGGAGTTCAAGATGTGCAACTGTAATATTTTTTTCTTTTGCAAACACTTCAGGATCTTTATGGATATGCAGGATGTTTTTACCTTCCCAGTTTCCTGCATCTATAACTCCATACCACTCGCAACACAATAAAGCATCGTCTTTTATAATTTCCAGGATCTCATTTTTATCCCAAACATAAAATTTGCCTTCTACACCTTCTGAATCTGCATCAAATGCAGCATAAAAACCACCCTCTTTGTGTTTCATTTCTCTAAGTAAAAAAGAGAGCGTTTTTTCAATCCCTTTTTTAAAAAAATTATCATGTGTTACCTGGTAGGCATCGCACAGAACGTTTACCAGCAGGGCATTGTCATATAGCATCTTTTCAAAATGTGGAGCCAGCCATGTTCTGTCTGTACTATATCTCGCAAGCCCGCCTGCAAGATGGTCATAGATCCCACCATTCAACATTTTTTTTAAAGACAAAAGAGCATGTTCTGTAGAAGGTTGATGTTTAAAAAAATATCCGTATTGAAGTAAATATTGTATCGTAAATGTTTGGGGAAATTTAGGAGCTACCCCAAAACCACCCTCTTCTTTATCTGCTTTTAGTAAAATATTTTCAGCTATAGTACTGCAGTCATTATAAGTAAAAATATTATCCAATGATTCTGCCGCAACTGCATTCTTTTTTAAGAGTTGATTACCGGAAGAACGGATATGATCTACCAGGGTATCTGCCTGTTCAAGTATCTCTTCTTTTTTATTATTCCATGAACTATGTATGAAATTCAATATATCGATCCAGGAGGAACGGTTATGCGCTTTTTGGGGAGGAAAATAAGTTCCCCCATAAAAAGGTTTTGCATCAGGTGTTAAAAATATATTCAATGGCCAACCACCACTACCGGTAATTGCCTGTACAGCTTCCATATAAATATGATCAAGATCCGGCCTTTCTTCCCTGTCTATTTTAATATTGATAAAATTTTTATTCATATAATCCGCCACTTCCTCGTTTTCAAAACTCTCATGCTCCATAACATGACACCAGTGACAGGCAGAATAACCAATACTTGCTAAAATAGGCAGATCCAGGTCCTTTGCTTTTTGTAATGCTTCTTTACCCCAGGGATACCAATCTACAGGGTTGTGCGCATGCTGCAATAAATAAGGGCTGGTTTCTTTAATAAGTCTGTTGGTGAATTTCGATTCCATATTTAAATATAAGGAATGATGCTCATCAGAATTTAAGAAGGGAAATGTTACTTTATTTCTTTTTTGAAGAGATAATAAATTTTTCAAGAGCGGAAATCATACTGGGAGACTGGGGAAGAGGGGCTTTGATATCCAGGGTAATACCTGCTTCTTCAGCGGCTTTGAAAGTATTGATGCCAAAAGCTCCGATCGTTGTACCATTTTGTTTAAACAAAGGAACATTTTCTAAAAGGCTTCTCACCCCACCCGGAGTAAAAAAACATATCACATCATAATTACGGGCAATTACATCCTTTACATCATTACTGATAATCTTATAGAGTACCGGGGTGGCATATCCGCAATTATGGGATTTCAGCCAATTGGTAATTTCCGAATCAAAAAGCTCAGAGCAGGGATAAAGAAATTTTTCATTGTCTTTATGCTTATTGATCACATCAAATAAACTCTTATTTGTTCCGTCTGCACCATAAAAAACCTTTCTCTTTCTGTATAAAATGAATTTCTGGAGATACAGTGCAACAGCTTCGGTGATACAAAAATATTTTGTTTCCTGCGCAACAGTTACTTTCATTTCATCACAAATGCGAAAAAAATGGTCGATTGCATTGCGGCTGGTAAAAATTACTGCCGAAAAAGCTGCAATATCTATTTTCTGACGGCGAAAATCTTTTGCTGCGATTCCTTCTACTACAATGAATGGATGAAAATCTAAAGTTAAATTATATTTCTTGGCCAGGTCATAATAAGGTGATCTCAAACCTTCCGGCTTAGGCTGGGTTATAAGTATTTTCTTAATAGGTTTAGTTGCAATTGCAACAGATTTTACATCGTTTTTCAACATACTTATAAACTCAATATAAGGCGCAAATTTACTACATTTTTGTTAACATATGCATAGCCGTTTTATAAATAAGTAAAAGAGGCAATATTTCAATTCCTATTATATATAAAAAAAAATGATACCGTTTAACATTGATCCTGTTTTGTAAAACTCCATATGATCTTAAAAATCTTAATAATATCATCAATAAGATCATGATATAAGAAATAAGCACAACTGTTCGTACCAATGAATTTTCCGAAAACGCCATGATAAGAATTACGGGAAGCAAGGCTATACCAATTATTTTATTAATCAGAAAAACAAGAAAAATATATGTATCCGCCGCACTTTTAAAACCGCTTATCCAACCGGTAAATTTTAAAACAATGAATTTTATTGAATATACCACGCTCACAGCACTGATACAAATAAGCAATATTTCATGATCTTTCATTACATCTATGTAACCAAGGTATCCCAGCAGCAGATAAATATAATAGCCGGTGCTGATAACGAAAAGTATATTGAAGAAAAGGGAAGGCTGTTTCGCCTGTAGAAGCTGATCAGTAAGCTGTGATTGACGCAAAGAGGTATTAAAGAAAACGCGGAAAAGTGTAGTGAGGTAACGGGAATAAAACATTTTCAACAAACCAAAAAAAAGAAGCAATATTATTATGGGGTAAAAAAGTACTTCTTTACTTTGCTTTTTTCTTTTGAACATAACCATCGATTCCGGGCGTGAAATCGTATTTATGAATTTATTTTCTGCCAGCAGATCATTAAAAGATTGTGTATTATTTTTTTCTATAGGTGCAATGGTATCTTTCCCGTTTAACAATAAGGTATCTGTGCCCTGATCAATGGAATCTATTATCTGCCCCTGCAATAATTGCATACTGCAGAAACAAACAATTATGATGATCAGCTGCCTCACTATATTAGAATTGATTATTTAAAAATAATTTATATAACCGAAATGCAATTTGGCTGATTCCCGGAGATTGAATGTAACATCATCTCTTTTACCAACAGCAAAACTGATGTTTAATAATCCAACTTTAGTTTCATACAACAAACCAAGGCCTGACCCTATAAAAATATTATTTAGATTAACTGCCTGGTATTCGTTTTTAACCATTCCCCCATCTACAAAGAAAAAGAAATAAGAATTTAAACTAACCAGCGCACGGTATTCTGCAGTTACTACAGCAAACCTGCTTGCATAAATACTTTCTTCATTAAAGCCCCTCAGGAGTTTATAACCTCCTAACTGGAATAATTCATTTCTGAAAATACCCGGACTTAAAAAAATACCACTTGTAAGAGATGTTTTAATTGTAGAAAGTTTACCTACAGGAAAATAATGAGCTCCTGAAAACTTAAGCCGCAACTGGTAACTTTTTGCTTTTACAGAATCGTATAAACTTTCAAAATTAAATGCAGGATCTTTTAGTTCTGTGATCTGGTTATTTGGTTTTACATTTTTTATTCCAATTGAAGTTGTAACCGATATTTCATAGCCGGTCCTGGGATTATACCTGTAATTCGTATTGAGGTAGTCATATTGCAAACCCACATTTACTGAATTTACATCAATGTTTACGGGCAGTCTTTTTTCCTGTTTTACAATATTAGTATCAATTCCGCCGGACAAAAGGCTGCTGTTTTGAAACTGAACAAATAACTTTCCTGACTGGATGGCTGAGATCGCATAACTGGCTCCTACCTGGGCGTTGATCTGCAAAAAGCTAGAATCCTTTTTAAAAAGATCAAATAAAAAATCTATTCCAAAAGGTGAATTTAAAATGTAAGGTTGAGAGAATCCTAAATTAAGGCGTGGAGATTTTTGCTGCAATTGCTGATACTTTATTAAAATGCTTTCACCGCTGCCCAATAAGCTTTTCAAGTCAAGATTCACATCCCCGGTAAGTTGCAGCTTTCCTGTTTTATCGCCTGAAGGTAAAAAACCGATAAGGAAATTTACCTGGCTGCTTCTTTTAGGCTGCAGGTAGAGGTTTAACACGGAACCACTTCCCAGCATAGTTACATCAGAAGGCTGCACCTGGGTGAGATAAGGCAGTTCAATTATGCGTTTATCCACATCCGATAGTTTATCCTTATTGTACACACTTCCATTAGGGATGCCCAGGTATCTCTGTAAAAATTTTTTATTGATATTAGCTTTTCCAAAAACACGGATACTGTCTACATGATACAAAACAGATCTTTCTGCTTTTAAAACTGCAAGAATATTATTGTCTTCTATTTGTATGCTATCCAGGTATACAGAAGCGAATGGGTAGCCTGATCTTTCATAATAACTCAATAATCTATTCTGTAATTGCTGAAGCTGGATTAAGTTAATGGGTTTATTTAAAATATTTTTTTCGATATAACCACTTTCACTCAATGCCTTTCTTTCAATATTGCCTGTTTTTAATTTTATAAGATTGTATTTTTTTCCCAGGTATAAAAATAGAAATGTTGTAAAACCTGTTGTATAGCTGCTATCCACTGAAGCAACAGGATATCCTTTAGATACAAGCAAAGCAGGAAGTTTATTTACATATTCCCGGAGAGCTGACACATTGGTAAAAGCGGATTGTAACTTTAAACCCTGAGGTATAAACAAGCTATCTTTATCGGTATAACTGATTTGAAGTAAAAATGGATTTTTGGTTTCAGGCTGTGCAAAACATTCAACGGCAGAAAAATAAAATAAAAAAAATACGATTGTCATATTTTTTATAACAACCCATCTGTTGAAACGAATGCAGGAAATATTCATACAATAAAACGTAAATCTACAATCTTTTGCCGGGCATTTATATCCATATTCCATTTTGCAGGCAGGCTTGCACCTATTGCAACTTTCATTTTTCCACTTCCCTGGCATTAAAAGGAAAAGTTATCAATGCTATAAATCATGAAATATTTTTATGTGAACCTTTTTCTGCTGATGAAGAGATCAATACTATTTACTTTGGCGGAGGCACACCGAGTCTTTTAACAGAAAGCGAATTAAATTCCATACTTGAATCTTTACATAAAAAATTCAATATCGCACAGGAGGCTGAGATCACATTAGAAGCCAATCCTGACAACATCAATAAGTCCGAACTTACTGAATGGAAAAGAACAGGAATTAACAGGTTGAGCCTGGGAGTACAATCTTTTATGGAAGAAGAATTGAAATGGATGAACAGGGCACATACAACCGTTCAATCAATGCAAAGTATTGATGAGATCATACTCGCAGGTTTCAATAATTTTTCTGTTGATCTTATTTATGGTTCACCGCTGCTTACTGACGCAGATCTTAAAAAACATGTTGATATAATTGTAAATAAAAAGGTGCCGCATATTTCCTGTTATGCCTTAACCGTAGAACCAAAAACAGCCCTTGATAAAATGATAAGGAAAAATGAATCCTTACCTGTAAACAATGACAAACAATCGGACCAGTTTTTAATGCTGATGCAATGGATGCGGGATGCAGGATATGAACATTACGAGATCAGTAATTTTTGTTTGCCGGGTATGCGCAGCAAACACAACAGCAGTTATTGGAAAGGTATCCCCTATTATGGTTTTGGGCCCTCAGCGCATAGTTTTAATGGTAAAAACATTAGGCGGTGGAACATTGCAAACAACGCTTTATATATTCAATCCCTCGAAAAAGATTCAATTCCATTTACAGAAGAAGTACTAACAAAAACACAGCAGTTAAATGAATATATAATGATCGGCTTGCGAACGATGGAGGGTATTCAACTGAGTGAAATAGAATTGCGATTTGGCAGTACCGTGAGTAATCGCCTTTTACAAAACAGCGAAAGGTTTATAAATAACAAATTGATGATACTTAAAAACAATGCGCTGGTAGTAACACAGCAGGGCAAGTTGCTGGCAGATGGAATAGCGGGTGATTTGTTTGATTTAGATTAAGAAATCACTATTGTCCGATAAAAATTAGACTCTTTCTATAAAACACAATACCAGAGCCTTTTAAAAAGAAATTTCTTTTAGGATAGGTTCTATTTCATTCCACTTTTGTCTTGATACAAATCGACGCAGGAGATTCAGCGATAAATTTAAATAACAGAATAAGCTAAAAGTGGAGCAAAAAATCAAGGCTGCATAAAAAATCCTAAAAATTGCACCAGGTTTTTATTAAGGTATTGCAGCCTATTGTCTGCAAGTGTTTTCCACGGAATAGTATCAGTGTTTTGTGCCCGAAGCTGGATAGAAATTAAGCTTAAGATAAGGGCAAGAATCTGCCGCCAAGAATTTTTCGTTCTCATTAAGGGTAGGTTTAGAGTATATATATAAATTACAATTTTAAATTAAGGCGGAATACGCCTTCAGTTACGGAAACAGTTTTATTTTGCACTGAGTTGTAGGCACTAAAAGAAAAATTACCCTCAACTATTCGATTTAATTTATCAAGTTTATAAACAGTTAAATTTCCAGTTCTTATCATATCAGTTTTAAAAATATCGGCTACAACGGGGGAATTATCGTATCCACCTTGCCTTCCTATAACTCCATTAAGCAAATAGTTTTTTGGCCCTAATAATGGATCGTTTATACCCATAAACACTGATTCAAAACCATTATTCCCTCCGATTATCAAGACTGTATCATCAACTAAATCACTAGTCTTACAATTTGCACAATTTGAAGGGATGTAAGTGACTCCATCCACTTTGCAGCGAAAATAAAAGCTGTTAGGGTCAACAGGCAGTTCATCTTTGCATTTGGCAAAAATAGATAACAGGGCAAAGGCGAGGAGTAGAAATTTTGTTGTTTTCATATCGGCGCGACAAGAGGTGGGTTAATGTTTAAATAATTTTTTATTACTTAAAATAAACGAAGAGAGAAGCCTAATGTCCGGCTTTTTTAAAATACCTCACAGCCTGTTGTATGATCAATACAATTAACATACACACGATCACTTCGGCACTAAATAAGATATAAGAGACGGGCATACCGTAATTTACTACAAGGGTTTTATATTAATGTGCTTTCTATTTTTCGAAAACCTTCAGCTGCTGTTAAATTTTCCCAAATAACCTGGTACACTGTTTCTGCTATCGGCATATCAGCTGCTATTTTTTTATTAAGTATGTGCATACAGCGGCTGGCATTGTAGCCTTCTGCTACCATACTCATTTCCAGTTGGGCTGTTTTTACTGAATAGCCCTTCCCTATCATACTGCCGAAAGTACGGTTACGGCTGAACAATGAATAACAGGTTACCAGCAAATCGCCAAGGTAAACAGATGCTGCATAATTGGTATGGGATTGTTTTGCTTTATGATTGTGTTCGATATAACCCACTTCTGCATTTATGATACCTGCCTTGCGGAGAAAGCCGGCCATTTCATCGGCACTGTTTGCGATAAGTACACTTAAAAAATTATCACCATAATCTAGCCCGTTTGCTATGCCTGCGCCCACTGCATAAATATTTTTTAATACAGCTGCATACTGAACCCCAAAAATATCTTTATTCTGAATCGTATTCAGGTAGTGTGTTTTAAAATAACCTGCAATTTCATGTGTGAAGTTTTCATCAATGCCCGTGAATGTGAGATAAGAAAGTTTTTCTGCAGCTACTTCTTCAGCATGGCATGGACCCAGCACAGCAAAATAATCTTCCAGCGGCAAGTTAAAATTTTCTTTAAGGTAATCATTCAACAATTCGTTCTGCTGAGGTAAAATACCTTTTATGGCAGAAACGATTTTCTTTCCATTGAATATTTTTCTGTCTAGTTTGCTAAGTACTTCATCTGCATAGGCCGAAGGAATAGCAATCACTATGATATCAGAATCATTGATCACATCTTCTACATTAGAAGTAAGTATTAGTTTGTTTATATCGAAGCGTGCAGATTGTAAATACTGGGGATTGTGCTTTCGTATCTTAAATTGCTGAATAGCAGTTTCACTTCGGTTCCACCAGTTGATGGTTTGTCCATTGTCAGTTAAGATCTTCGCAAGAGCGGTGCCCCAGCTTCCGCTGCCTAGTATTCCAAAAGTCATAAAGAACAATTATAAATTTTGAATTATGAATCACTCCACTCCGATAAAAATTAGACTCTTTTTTTACAATGTAATACCAGAGGCTTTAAAAAAGAATTTCTTTTAAGATAGGTTCTATTTCATTCCACTTTTGTCTTGATACAAATGTGGAGCAAAAAATCAAGGCTGCATAAAAAATCCTAAAAATTGAAGCTGCAGGCTAAAGAAAAACAAGTTCCATCTTCATATAAAAACCAAGCCAGGTGCGACTTACAAACTAATAATAAAGCCAAAGCTTCAGTAACATCTGTTTTTCTTCTTAACGCCTTCCGCTTCAATTTTCTTAATGGATTTTTTATGAGGCCGGATGAACAGTATTTAACCAGGCAATAGTGATTATGAATTTTGAATGAAGGGAAGGTTATAATAAATCATCATTCAGAATTTATAATTAACAGATTTTAAAGTCCCAGTTTATCTACTGCTAATTGTGCTGCTATCTGGCTGGCATCTTTTTTATTGTAACCTTTCGCCTGGGATACCAGTTCACCATCCACGGTAGCGCCTATTGTAAATAAACGCCTTCCATTTTCAAACTTTTCATCAAGCGTTGCGAATTCAAGTGCTTTACCGTTTTTATTAGCCCAGCCGTATAATTTATTTTTTATATTGATCTCCACTCCTTCCAAATCGTCTGTAAATAAATGCGGAAAAATGATGTATTGCTCCACCCATTTCTGCGTTTTTTTATATCCTTTATCCAGGTATACAGCACCTATCAAGGCCTCCAGGGTATTGCCAAAAATCTGGGAGATCTTTAACGCATTATCAAACTTATTGTAAAAGGTAATTTTTTTCAATCCCATTTTAAGGGCGATCTCATTCAGTTTGGTACGGTTTACCATTTTACTCCGCATCTCTGTTAAAAAGCCTTCACCCTTATAAGGATATTTCCTGAAAAGATGATGCGCTATTAAGGAACTTAAAACAGCATCCCCTAAAAATTCAAGACGTTCATTATTTTCATCTGCGCCTTCTCTTACTGAGCGGTGACTTAATGCAGTTTTGTATAAAGTAAGATCACCGGGAGTGAAACCCAGCACATTATTCAATTGCTTTTTGAAAGCCTTTTTATTGGGCTCATCTTCAAAAATCTGCCTGAAAAATTGTAACGTGTTAATACGAAAATGTTTAGCCGAAAGTAAGGATAATTTGCGGTGTATGAATTATGAGTTTTTATAATTTACCGCGAAGGCGCAAATACGCAAAGAAATAAAGTATTTATATTTTTTGTGTTCTTTGTGAAATCTTTGAACGCTTTGTGATTAGTATTACCGCTGAGGCGCAGGAGACGCGGAGTATAAAGTATTTCTATTTTTTGTGGCCTTTGTGAAATCTTTGAACTCTTTGTGATTAGTATTACCGCTGAGGCGGAGACGCGGAGTATAAAGTGCTTGTATTTTTTGTGTTCTTTGTGAAATCTTTGAGCTCTTTGTGGTTAGTGTTTCTCCGCGCCTCAGCGACTCCGCGGTAAAAAAAGATGCTTTGAAAATATTCCGTTGACCGAGCGTGGCAACGATGCTGCACATTGGGGTAATGCTGGCCGAAAAAATTATTTTAAATTTTGAATGAAGTTATGAGTGCTGACTTTTCACTTTTGACTTTTGACTTTTCACTTTCACTTCCCTTATGCTATATATTTTTTCAATATAACCGAAGCGTTATGTCCACCAAAACCAAAAGTATTGCTGAGAGCTGCATTTACTTTTCTTTTTTGAGCAGTATTAAAAGTGAAATTTAATTTTGAATCCAGTTCGGGATCATCTGTAAAATGATTGATCGTTGGAGGTATAATATCTTTTGTAACTGCGAGTATGCATGCCAGTGCTTCCAATGCACCTGCGGCACCCAGGCAATGGCCTGTCATACTTTTTGTAGAACTGATATTCAGTTTGTATGCATGTTCTCCAAACACACTTAGAATGGCTTTCGTTTCAGCAACATCACCTAAAGGCGTTGACGTTCCATGCACATTGATATAGTCTATGTCTTCCGGGGCAAGTCCGGCATCGGCTAAAGCAACCGTCATAACATTTTTAGCACCCAACCCATCAGGATGCGGCGCTGTTATATGATGGGCATCTGCAGTTGCACCGCCACCGGCAATTTCACAATATATTTTGGCACCTCTTGCCAGTGCATGTTCCAGGCTTTCTAATATAATTACACCGGCGCCTTCACCCATTACAAATCCATCCCTGTCTTTATCAAAAGGGCGGCTTGCAGTTTTTGGATCATCATTTCTTTCACTTAATGCTTTCATTGCATTGAAACCACCCACACCTGCGGCGCTGATCACTGCTTCGCTTCCACCGGTTACAATAACATCGGCTTTATTTAGCCTTATATTATCAAACGCATCAATGATAGCATTGGTAGAAGATGCACAGGCACTAACCACGGCAAAATTTGGCCCTCGAAATCCATGGCGCATAGAGATCTGGCCCGCAGCAATATCCAGTATCATTTTTGGAATAAAGAATGGGTTGAAACGCGGGGTTCCATCGCCGGAAGCAAAATTGATAACTTCTTCCTGGAAAGTAATAAGGCCTCCGATACCGCTGGCGAAGATCACACCTACCCTGTCGGGATTGCAGTTCTCTTTTGTGATACCTGCATCTTTTACTGCTTCATCACTTGCAATTAAAGCGAACTGGCAATAACGGTCAATTTTACGTGCCTCTTTTCTATCCAGGTATTGTGTTGGCTCGAAGTCTTTAACCTCACAGGCAAACCGGGTTTTAAATTTAGAAACGTCGAATTGCCGGATATCATCGCAACCGCTTACACCATCAGACAAACCCTGCCAGTATTCCGCAACAGTTTTACCTAATGGAGAAAGGGCACCTAATCCGGTAACAACTACTCTCTTTAAAGCCATACGATTTACCTGTGATAGTTAATGATGATTACTTGGCATTTTCTTCCAGGTAGGTTACAGCCTGGCCTACAGTGGTGATGGTTTCTGCCTGCTCATCCGGAATAGAAATATTAAATTCTTTTTCAAATTCCATAATAAGTTCAACGGTGTCCAGGCTATCGGCACCTAAATCATTAGTGAAAGAAGCTTCCGGTGTAACTTCGGCTTCATCAACGCCTAATTTGTCAACAATTATTTTTTTAACTCTTGTTGCAATGTCTGACATAGTAGTAAAATTTAGTTAATACAGCAGCAAAAATATACTTTTTGAACTAATAACAAAGAAATACTATAGGCCCCTGTTAAGTGAATATTACTTGCCCGTAATTGGGTGAATAACGTAAACTGAAATTAAATTTTCTGTATATTGTAAATTCTTCACCAGGCTGATACTAAATTCAAATTTATCTAAATGGGATTAAGGCAAATTGATCATGGAAGTAAAGATTACAAACAGATGGTCGTGCTCAGGCGTATGATTTTGCGACAGCCACTGGGACTTGATTTTACTGACTCAGAGCTGCAGAATGAAAAAAACAATATTCATATTGCGTCCTTTGATGATGATGAAATGCTGGGTTGCTGTATGTTAACTCCTATAGATGATGCAACACTTCAATTGCGCCAGATGGCCGTACCGGATAAATTACAGGGAAAAGGCATTGGTGCATCCATCATGTCCTTTGCAGAAAACATTGCAAGAGATAAAGGGTATAAAAAAATGATCATGCATGCACGGGATACAGCCATTGGTTTTTATGAAAAATTCGGTTATAAATTAAAAGGCAACTCTTTCAGTGAAGTAAATCTTCCCCATCACATTATGGAGAAGAAACTATGATCAGCGGTTGATCCTGTCAGTAAATATTCTCCTTGCCGCGTGAACATCATCACCCGGAAATGCATCTTTGGGAATAATAAAAAAAGAGCGGCTGTTAAAATACAAATGATAGAAATGTGGACTTTCCACCCATGTGCTGAATTCTGACCAGTTCCAGCTCCTGCTTCCCCTTTCATTCTCCAGGGTAAATTGATTGTTATCCAGCAATACCCTGAAACTATCTTTAAAAGTCTGTGCTTTCCTGTAAATTATAAACGGCAGTAAAAACCAAAAGAGGATCATCATCGAAAACCATAATGCGGAACTAACGAGGAAAGCCAGGGGGGATATTTTTTTAAAGAAGAATAATCCTGCAGATAATAAAGCAAAAACATTTACCAGTATCATAAGAACTTTTATTTCTTTACGGCTGATGAAATGATACCGCAATGCCTGTATCACTTTGGCTTTATCATATGAAAAATAGTCGGAGGTCATATTGCAAAGATAACAGGCCGTATTTTAAAATGCTGAAGGATATATTACAGATATAAAAAAAATAAGTCGCCTTTTATAAAAGCGACTTATTTTTTTTATTCCCGTTTTTATTAAAAAACAAATCCCTGAATCTCATTACCATCAGCCCTGTAATAGACAACCTTGCCTAATTCATCCAACTTATAATCCGGATCTTTCTTGTCACCGAAAATCATTTTTTTAATATCCTTACCAGTATTCTTATCTATCATCATAACACCAGCATCTTTTGCCATATTGCTTTCTCCAAAATTGGTAAGGACTGCCATAAAATTATTGGCTTCTTTTGTTGCTTTAAATCTCCTGCTAATAGAAGCAAAACTGCTGGCTGCGGCGCCAGCGAAATTAGATGCGTTGGCATTTGCATTTTTGATACTCTGGTCTAAACCAGCATCTGTACTTCCATAATAACCTTTGGCATAACTCATTTGTGCAGATTGTGCCATTTGTTGAGCAGAGATCATTGATGATGCAAGGCCACCTACACCACTAATTAATTTACCCGCCATTGTACGGCCTGGTGCAGGATGATATGCATGCCAGGTTTGTTTGCCCTCGAAATTATACAGCCGTGCATTCTGGTCTGATGTTACCAGGATCCCATTCTCACGAACCTGCAAAGAGGTGGGTTCTTCTTTGCCATTAAAATTGATTCCACTCACCCACTCATTCATGTCACCTTTACTGAAATCCAATTTGTAAATAATATCATTGGCGTAAACATAACCAGTTGTTGCATCTTTATTATCTCCTGCATTGTTCTTAACGGCCAGGCCTTTTTTCCAGGTTTTTTCACCGCTTTCAAGATCCAGTATGTTTATCTGATCTTCTGTCCGGTAATATAAGCCTTGGGGAACGATCTGCAGATCACGAATTTCGCCTTTTATTGATAAAGGTTTTTTTGTTACAGACTTTCCTGCATCAAGATCAACGATACTAATAAAGTTGGTTCCCTGGTCACGCTGTGTTGCGAGTATAAGTTTGTTTCCACTTAATTTGTATGCCTTAACATCTCCCTGCAGGTCAATATCACTATTCCATTTTTCTGCACCGGTGGCCATATCCAAAAGAAGTAAGGATGCCCGGTTTTTTTTGCCTGCACTTGACTGTTTTAATTTACCCATTAAGCCTTTGCCTCCACTGCTAGCCTTAGCCACATCTTCCTGGGTTTTTTCAGATGTAGATACTATCATTCCGCGTGAGTCAAATAAAATATTTGTTACGGGAGATGGAAGCTTAACTCTTGTCCAAACCTCTTTACCATCAGAAACATTAAATGTAGTTAGTATATCCTGATTCCAGAAATGGATCACATTAGGATTGTCTCTCTGAAAAAAATCTGCAGAGGTCATTGTGGCTTGTTCATTAGCCCCATCGTCAAACATTTTACCAAATTTTGGCACTTTAAGCATACTGCCCAATCCTTTCTTTTCTTCTTTAGGGGCAGCTACCGGTACATCACTTTTCATATCCACGCTGTAAATAACTTCGCCGGATTGTTTATTCAGTTTATAAATATTTTTATTTGTAGCAATAAATATTCCGTCAGCAGTTTCTCCTGCTTCTGAAACTATTTGCTCTGAAGCTTTTTCAAAAAGTTTTGTTTGCTCCCATGTTTTGGATCCCGTTCCCAGGTTCACCATCATCAATGTGGGTTTACCTGTACTACCTATACCATAAAATAAAACGGAATTACTTTTTATAAGGTGGATCCTTTTTGTAACTCCTGCCAGGCCCAGGTCTTTTGTATTAACTGTGACTTTGCCTGTTACCACATCTACAATATTATTGGAAGATTTCATCAATCCTCTTTTAGCGAGAACGATATAAGGCGTTCCTTCGATCGGATCATAATTTTCTTCCTGAATGTTTTCGATCTGGTCTACCTTCCAGCTTTCTTTTCCATCAGCAGGATTTATTCCATATAAACCGTCTTTGGTACCTACCAGCAATACACCTGCATCTGTTATTTTATACCAGTTAATTTTTGAGGGGAAACTTTTTGTCCAGTCTGTTGCCTTTTGGGCAATACACTGGCTGCTAATTATGATAGCAGCAATTAGGAGTAATTTTTTCATGGAAAGTATATTTAGTTAAGGTTTTGGTTGATGTAAGAAAACAAAAATATTCTATAAAAAAGAATTTTTCTATACCCAACAGACGGTATAAGCTACAGTTTGGGGTTCTGCTTGTGACGACTGACATCACGTAAGTTCTTTTTTTCAATATTTTTCATTAGGGCGTCTGTAAGGTTTATTCCGGTTTGATTTGCGATGCATATCAATACCCAGAGTACGTCTGCTATTTCATCTTCCATCTCCTTGTTCCTATCAGAATTTTTATAAGACTGTTCTCCGTATTTACGAACCATAATACGGGAAAGCTCTCCTACTTCTTCCATCAATATACCGAGGTTGGTTAGTTCAGAAAAATATCTTACACCGGTTGTTTTTATCCAGGTATCAATATCTGTTTGTGCTTGTTGGAGGGTCATAGATTGCTAATTTTTTTTAAACACGAATTATGCACTAATTACACGAATTAAAATACAACTCTTTTAGAAACAAAAGATTCTTGTCCAAAGTTGGCAATTATACCAAGTTTTAACCCAGAAACTTTAAGATAGTTCATTGTTTGCTTAACAAAACTATCGACAATAACCGAAGTTGCTTTTACTTCAAATACTATTGATTTATCGATAATAAAATCAGCGTTATAAGAATGAGGTAGCTTAAATCCTTTATAGAATACATTAAAGCGTTTTTCTCTAATAAAGGAAATTTTATTTTGTGTGAATTCGTATTCTAATGCATCTTTATAAATAATCTCCTTAAAACCAAATCCCAAGTTATTATGTACCTCCATGCAAATGCCAATTAAATTATAAGACTCTTGTGAAAAAAGGATTTCAGGCATACTTAAATGTCATAAGAAATTAGGATAAATGAAAGGTATATTCCTCTACTTTAGAAGGGATTAATCACCAAGAATATTTCGATTGTATTAATTCGTGTAATTCGTATTAAAAATTAGTGTTTATACCTTCTTCCAATAAGTTTTTATTCTCTCATTTTTGTATCGATCCAGATCGTTACCGGCCCATCATTTAAAATATGCACTTTCATATCTGCACCGAATTCGCCGGTAAAGATTTTTTTACCGAGATCTTTTTCCAAAAAGCTGATCAATGATTGATAAACCGGTAATGCTACTGATGGCTTGCTTGCCCGGCTATACCCAGGCCTGTTTCCTTTTTTTGTTGCGGCATGAAGTGTGAACTGGCTTACCAGTAAAATATCCCCTTCTATCTCCTTAACCGATAAATTAGGGATCTTATTACCGTCATCAAAAATGCGAAGATTCACTAATTTATTTCCCAGCCAGCTGATGTCTTCTAAACCATCCTTGTCCTCTATCCCTACAAAAACCAGCAATCCTTTTCCAATCTGTGAAATTGTTGTTGAATCTATATCCACTTTTGCATGTAATACGCGTTGAATCAAAGCTCGCATGAAATAATATATTTTTTATTAAGCAAGGTAATTTCTCTTTTGCCAACAACATTTTAGTTCTAATGTATACTTTTGAAAAAGGTTATATTAATAAACCTATTATACTTCCAAAAAAAAACTTTTCTTTCCACAAAACGTGTACAACTCACCAAAATCAATGTGTAATTGATTTAATAAAATATACACATTTTTTTTCCACAGCTTGTTGATATTATGGAATATGAATGTTCATATGTAAAAGATATTTTCGTTCTCCCTCAGAAGTGAACTCTTAAGGAAAGCACATTCAATCACTACTAACTATTAATAAACTATGTCTACAAAAAAGCAAACCAGGGCGTTGCAATTCAGCCGCCAATTCACCCGCGACGGGGTTAGTCCGTATGATATGTTTGAATACGATTACCGTACATCCGTTATCAAAAATCCAACCGGTGAAGTGGTGTTCCAGATGGATAATGTGGAAGTGCCGAAGCAGTGGAGCCAGATTGCTACAGACATTTTAGCCCAGAAATATTTTAGAAAAGCAGGTGTACCCCAGGCCGATGGTTCTTTAGGCAGGGAAACCACTGCTAAACAGGTTGCACATCGTATGGCACATTGCTGGAGGGTATGGGGCGAGCGTTATGATTATTTTGCATCAGAATACGATGCCCAGGTCTTTTATGATGAACTGGTTTATTCAATATTAAACCAGGCGTGTGTGCCTAACAGTCCGCAATGGTTCAACACAGGCTTACATGAAGTTTATGGAATTACGGGTAAACCACAGGGCCATTATTATGTAGATGCCAAGGATGGGAAATTAAAAAAATCTTCTTCCGCCTACGAACGCCCGCAGCCCCATGCATGTTTTATATTAAGTGTGGACGATGACCTGGTAAATGATGGTGGAATTATGGATCTGTGGGTAAGAGAGGCCCGGATATTTAAATACGGAAGTGGTGTGGGCACTAACTTCAGCAGCATTCGTGGTGAAGGGGAGAAATTAAGTGGCGGTGGAACATCAAGTGGCCTAATGAGTTTTCTTAAAATTGGCGACCGTGCAGCCGGCGCTATAAAAAGCGGTGGCACTACCCGCCGTGCAGCTAAAATGGTTTGTCTGGACCTGGATCATCCGGAGATAGTAAATTTTGTAAACTGGAAAGTAGAAGAAGAAAAGAAAGTAGGCGCCCTTATCAATGCTGGATATCCGAGTGATTATGAAGGAGAAGCTTATAAAACAGTTAGTGGCCAGAACAGCAATAACTCAGTTCGTATACCTAATTCGTTTTTTAAAGTGCTGGATGCAGATGGAGATTGGGAATTGAAAGGAAGAAGCGATGGCCGTACAATGAGAACAGTTAAAGCAAAACAATTATGGGAACAGATCAATTATGCAGCCTGGCGTTGTGCAGACCCTGGAACTCAATATGACACAACAATAAACGAATGGCACACCTGCCCGGAAGGAGGCCCTATTAGAGCGTCTAACCCTTGTAGTGAGTATATGTTCCTCGACAATACTGCCTGCAACCTGGCAAGTGTAAACCTCAGAAGATTCTTTGAAGAATCTAATAATACATTTGACGTGGCAGGTTTTGAACACACCTGTCGCTTATGGACCGTAGTACTGGAAATATCTGTATTGATGGCTCAGTTCCCTTCAAAAGAAGTTGCACAGTTAAGTTATGATTACAGAACACTGGGTTTAGGATATGCCAACCTCGGCAGTATGTTAATGGTAAGTGGAATTCCTTACGACAGTGAAACAGCACGTGGTATAGCAGGTGCTATCACCGCTATCATGACAGGGGTTGCTTATAAAACTTCAGCTGAACTGGCAGGTTTCCTGGGAGCGTTCAGTAAATACAAAGAAAATAAAGTTCATATGCTGCGGGTTATGCGTAATCACCGTGCAGCAGCCTATGATGCAATGGATGCTTTTGAAGGAATTGAAATAAAGCCCCATGGTATCAATGCTAAATATTGCCCTGATTATTTATTAAAAGCAGCAACCAAAGCCTGGGATGATGCTGTACAGTTGGGCGAAAAGAACGGATACCGAAATGCACAAACCACGGTGATCGCACCTACCGGAACAATAGGCCTGGTAATGGATTGTGACACAACAGGTGTTGAACCGGATTTTGCATTGGTAAAGTTTAAAAAATTAAGTGGCGGTGGATATTTTAAGATCATAAATCAAAGTGTGCCGCAAGCCTTACGTAATTTAAAATATTCCGAAACTCAAATTGAAGAGATCGTCAATTATGCAAAAGGGCATGCTACGTTAAAAGATGCTCCCTTTATAAATGAAACAACGCTTACACAAAAAGGATTTTTTCCTGCAGACCTGCAGAGATTGAATGCTGCAATGGCAAGTGCTTTTGAGATTGGGTTTGTGTTCAATGTGTTCACTTTGGGTGAAGAGTGCCTGCAACGGCTGGGATTCAATCATAACCAGTACAATGATTTCGGATGGAGCCTACTTGAAGCTTTACAATTCACAGACGAAGAGATTGATGCAGCTAACATTTATATCTGCGGAACCATGACAGTGGAAGGTGCACCTTATTTAAAAGATGAACACCTGAGTGTATTTGATTGTGCAAATAAATGCGGACAAACCGGTGAGCGTTTCATACATGCTCATGGCCATATTCGTATGATGGCGGCAGCACAACCTTTTTTAAGTGGAGCGATCAGTAAAACTATCAACCTTCCCAACGAGGCAACCATTGAAGAGATCGCAGATTCTTACCGCTTAAGCTGGGAACTTGGACTTAAAGCGTGTGCTCTTTACCGTGATGGTTCCAAATTAAGCCAGCCATTAAGTAATAAATCAGATAAGAAAAAGAAAGAGGATACTACAACAGAAGAAAAACAGGAAAGCTCAGAATCAACTTCTACTCTCGTGGATATGAGTAAGCTCACCATAGAGGAACTCCTGGAAGAAATGAATAAAAGAGTACAAAGCAGTGCTGATACAGGATTGAAGCGGCAGTTGGCTATGATCGTGGAAAGACGCGCATTGCCGGCCAAACGCAGAGGCTTCACTCAAAAAGCAAAGATCAATGGCCAGGCGCTATTCCTTCGCACCGGTGAATACAATGATGGAACCTTAGGGGAGATTTTTATTGATATGGC
Source organism: Ferruginibacter sp. (assembly GCA_037720515.1). Lineage (GTDB taxonomy): Bacteria > Bacteroidota > Bacteroidia > Chitinophagales > Chitinophagaceae > Ferruginibacter. Next base: position 12,149 of record JBBJMM010000019.1, on the reverse strand, counting down.
TAAAGAAGGGGCTACCATGAGAAGTATGCTTAACTGTTTTGCTATTGCTATTTCCATAGGATTACAATACGGGGTTCCATTAGAAGAATATGTTGAGAAATTTGTATTTACCCGTTTTGAACCGGCAGGCATGGTAGAACATCCGAATATTAAAACCACTACTTCCATAATAGATTTTATGTTCCGTTCACTGGCTTATGAATACCTGGGACGTAACGACCTTGTTCATGTTTTGGATAAGCCCGAAGTGCAGAACCTGGGTAATGAACCCTGGGATGTTAACACACCAACGATCGGTGACCGCAAACAGGAGTTAAGTGAAGTGCGGGTAACTGGCAATCCTCCACAAACTGAAGGAGTAAAAGCTCACAGGGCTGCATTTACAGCAAGGCCTGTTGCAAACATGGATGCAGTAAGTGCGGCAAATAAATCAATGCAGGGGGATGCGCCGGCCTGTAATGTGTGCGGGCATATCACTGTACGCAGCGGCACCTGTTATAAATGTTTGAATTGCGGAAATAGTCTTGGATGCAGTTAGTAAGGGGAGTAATTACGGATAAAGCCACTTGGAAACAGGTGGCTCTTTTTATTTAAGGCTCTCACAGATGACGCAGATGAACACAGATTAATTTATTATTCTTATGAGGCTTACTTTATCAATAAGCTTGACCACATTAAAATTTACCAGTATACCCAACTTTTTATTTGATAGTTTCAAATAAGTTAATAATTGTTTTTTGTGCACATCATGAAGATATTCTAAGGACTTAACTTCAATGATAATAGAATTCTCAATCAGTATATCAATTCTGAATCCTATATCAAGTTTAATATTTTTATAGGTTACAGGTAATTGAATTTGGCATAAAACTTCTAGTCCTAATGTTTTTAATTCATATTCAAGAGCTGCTTCATACACACTTTCCAGTAGGCCAGGTCCCAGCTCATTATGAATGTTAAACATTATTCCCCTAATCTTATAACTGAGATCATTTAAATCCATTATCAAATTTACCAGCTCAATAAAGATCTAAATCTGTGTTTTTCTGTGTTATCAGTGAGAGATTTCCCTTTCATAAAATTTTAATTTCAACTCTTATCTTTGCGCCCATGGCAATAGAATCAAATAATTTTCAGGAACTCATTTCCCATTGCAAAGAGTACGGATATATTTTTCAATCATCAGAATTGTATGATGGGCTTAGCGCAGTTTATGATTATGGACAAAACGGATCTCAGTTAAAAAAAAATCTACGCGATGTCTGGTGGAAAAGTATGACGCAGTTGCAGGAAAATATCGTAGGTATTGATGCTGCTATTTTTATGCATCCAACAACCTGGAAAGCCAGCGGGCACATTGACAATTTCAGTGATCCAATGATCGATAATAAAGACAGTAATAAGCGTTACCGTGTTGATCACCTTATTGAAAACTTTGCAGAAACACTTGAAAAGAATGCAGGGGAATCAATGATCGCAGAGATGGAAAAATTATTGACATCAGATGATCTTGCTGGCCTGAAAAAACTGATAGAAGATAATAAAATAAAATGTGCCATAAGTAAAACAGGCAATTGGACAGATGTTAGGCAATTCAACCTGATGTTCAGCACTGAGATAGGAAGTGTTGCAGAAGAAGCTGACACTATTTACCTGCGGCCCGAAACTGCACAGGGCATTTTTGTAAACTTCCTTAATGTGCAGAAAACCGGCAGAATGAAAATTCCTTTTGGCATTGCACAAACCGGCAAAGCATTCAGGAACGAGATAGTGGCACGCCAGTTTATATTCCGCATGCGGGAATTTGAACAAATGGAAATGCAGTTTTTCATACGCCCCGGAACACAAATGAAATGGTATGAACATTGGAAAAAAGAAAGAATGAACTGGCATACCAGCCTTGGAATACCTGCTGATAAATTGCGGTTTCATGATCATGTAAAACTTGCGCATTATGCCGATGCTGCAGTAGACATTGAATATGAATTTCAATTCGGCTGGAAAGAACTCGAGGGCATACATAGTCGCACAGATTTTGATCTTAAGCAGCACCAGGAATATAGCAAAAGAAAAATACAGTATTTTGATAATGACCTGGATGAAGGCGGTAAAGCCTATGGCAATTACACTCCATATGTAGTAGAAACATCTGTTGGGCTCGATCGTTTATTCCTTACCGTTATGAGCCAGGCTTTTGTAAACGAAAAATGGCTGAAAGAAGATGGCACTGAAGATAGCAGGGTGGTACTTAAAATACCGGCAGCAATTGCCCCTACAAAACTGGCCATACTTCCCTTAATTAAAAAAGACGGTCTGCCTGAAATTGCAAAAGTACTGATGAAAGATTGCATGAATTCATTTCAATGCTTTTATGAAGAAAAAGATGCTATAGGAAAACGTTATCGCAGGATGGATGCTATAGGAACTCCTTTTTGTGTAACAATTGATCATCAGACCAAAGAAGATAATACCGTTACAATACGTTACCGGGATGATATGAAACAGGAGCGTATATTATTAAGCGAAGTAAAAAATAAGATAATGGAAAAAATAAACTAATCCTCACAATCAAATTGTCAATGAGGTAATTATTTTATCCGTATAATTCCTGGTGAATGCATTTCCTGTCATAGCCCATTTCAATTATGCGCTTTTTTGCTTCATCGATCATGTCTTTCCATCCGCACAAGTAAAAAGAGGCCGGGCATGATTGAATATCCCCATTACTTTTTTTAGCATTTACAAGATCTTCATATACCTGGTGAACATAACCGGTTTTACCTTCCCATTCTTCTCTGGATAAAGTAGGTATGTAATGAAGGTGAGGAATATCCCGGGTGAGTTCACTGAGTTCATCATAATAAAGAAGATTTTCTTTTTTCCTCGTTCCAAAGATCAGGTAGATGTCTTTGTGTGGAACATTATGAATCGAAATATAATGCAACATACTCCGGAATGGGGCAATACCAGTTCCGGTACATATAAAATAAAGATCTTTTTCAATTATTTCCGGCAATGTAAATACACCTACCGGACCCCGTAAAGTTAATTCAGAACCTTCTTTTATCTCATTAAATAAATAAGTTGTGCCCAAACCACCTTCCAGGAAAACAATACACAATTCAAAAACATTTGTACCATCCGGCCAGCTGGCTATTGAATAGCTTCTCCAGCGCTTATTGGGTTTTTCATGTATGGGCAGGTCGAGGGTAACAAACTGACCTGGTTTAAAATTAAAATTTTCCAGCTCCGGTATCCGGATAAAAAACCTGCGTGTTCCTTCTGTCTGCTGTTCTATTTTTATTACAACACCGGTGCGCCAGGGTTCAACTGCCATAAAAATTTATTTGCAGTAAGATACATAATTCTTTCTCTAAATATATCCAAGTGTGTTCTGGTAAAGTTTTAATCTACCACTATCTTTGTAAACTGTTTGTATGCGCTAACAGGCATAATCAGGGAAGCGAATGAATCTTGAAGTGTTGCTGAATTTTTTTAAGAATGATCCCCGTTGTTTACAGATTGCGGACAGGATCGTTATGCCCGGTCCCTCTCATTTGCATGTAAAAGGATTACAGGGAAGTGCATCTCAGTTTCTGATAGCTGCCATACACAAACTTCCTGTTGCCGGTAAAATCAACCATCTTGTTATTTTGCGTGATGCAGAGGAAGCTGCTTATTTTCATAATACGTTGGAAAATATTACCAACGCCCTGGGTATTTTTTATTTTCCTTCATCTTTTAAAAACAAAAAGAACTTTCAGCTTTTAAACAGCAGCCATGTTATGTTGCGCACAGAAGCGCTTACGAAATTTACAACTTCCGCACGACTGGCCAGTGAAGGAACAATCTCGCGACAGATACTGATCACTTACCCCGAAGCCTTATTTGAAAAAGTAGTTCTTTCAAAAACACTTTCAGAAAATATTATTCCTATCAGGCAGGCTGATGTACTTGATGTAAATGCCCTTTTAGAAAAATTTGTTAGTCAGGGTTTTGTAAGAACTGATTTTGTGTATGAACCCGGGCAGTTTGCAGTAAGAGGTGGTATCCTGGATATTTATTCTTTTGGCAATGAAAAACCTTACCGGGTTGAATTGTTTGGTAATGAGGTAGACAGTATCCGAATATTTGATCCGGAGAATCAGCTCAGTGAAAGAAAATTATTACAGGTAAATATCATTCCAAATGTTGAAACTCAATTTATAGCTGGTGAAAAAGTTTCGCTGCTGGAATTTTTACCTGAGAACAGTGTTATATGGTGCGAGGACTGGGCTTATATAAAAGAAAAAATTGAACAGGAAGAGGAAAATCTTTTACTGGCAATTGAAACGCAGCATTCGGGCAATGACTCGCGGCAGGAAAATTACAACCACAATGAGATCAATGAAAAAATTAAAGTTGATGCCGGTGATTTTGCAACAGCAGCCATACTGGAATCACAAATGCATAACAGGCATATCATCGAGATCGGAAATAAAAAACATTTTTCCATTGAAAATGGGGAGCAGAATAATTTCTTATTCAGTACAAAAGAACAACCTGCTTTTAACCGCCAGTTTAATTTACTGATACAAAACCTGCAGGAATATGAAAATAAGAAATACAATATTTTTCTTTTCTCCGATAATGCAAAACAACTCGAAAGATTACACAGCATTTTCACTGATCTTAAAGCAGAGGTACAGGTAACACCAATTCCTGTTTCAATACATGAAGGATTTATTGATGACGATATGAAGATCGTGTGTTATACAGATCACCAGATTTTTCAGCGGTATCATAAATACAAAGTAAAACAGGCATTTAGTAAAAATAAAGCCCTCACACTTAAAACACTGAGGGAATTACAGCCCGGAGATTATGTTACACACATCGATCATGGTGTAGGTGTGTACAGCGGTTTACAGAAAATTGAAGCAAGTGGCAGGTTACAGGAAGCTGTACGTATCCAATATAAAGATGGTGACCTGTTATATGTGAATATTTCATCGCTGCATAAGATAAGCAAGTACAGTGGTAAAGAAGGAAGCATTCCTAAAATGAATAAGCTTGGCAGTGATGTATGGAATAAACTGAAAGAAAAAACAAAAAGGCAGGTCAAAGACATTGCAACAGATTTGATAAAATTGTATGCCTCCCGTAAAAGCCAGCTAGGCTTTTCGCATTCTCCTGATAATTATATGCAGACAGAACTGGAAGCAAGTTTTATTTATGAAGACACTCCTGACCAGGCCAAAGCCAGTGAAGATGTAAAAAGAGATATGGAAAAACCTGCACCCATGGACAGGCTGGTGTGTGGAGATGTGGGCTTTGGTAAAACTGAAGTGGCAATACGCGCCGCTTTTAAATCAGTATCGGATGGAAAACAGGCCGCTATATTAGTGCCTACCACCATCCTGGCGTACCAGCATTATAAAACATTTGGAGACCGGCTTAAAGATTTTCCTGTAACTGTTGATTTTATAAATCGTTTTAAATCTGCGAAAGAAAAAAAAGAAACTTATAAAAAACTGGAAGAAGGTAAGATCGATATTATTATAGGCACACATGCATTGTTAGGTAAGGATGTTAAGTTCAAAGATCTTGGAGTAATGATCATTGATGAAGAACAAAAATTCGGAGTAGCGGCAAAAGAAAAACTCAAGCAGTTAAGAACCACGGTTGATTCACTAACACTAACGGCTACCCCCATTCCCCGTACCCTACAATTCAGCCTCATGGGAGCCCGTGATTTGAGTATAATTAATACACCACCTCCTAACAGGCAGCCTATACAAACCGAATTAATGGTTTACAATGAAGATGCCATCCGCGATATCATTTATTATGAAGTGGAAAGGGGTGGGCAGGTATTTTTCATTCATAACAGGGTGAAAGGGCTGGCGGAGATGAAAAGTTTTATACAGGGACTATGTCCGGATATCAGTATTGCTTATGCGCATGGACAAATGGACGGAGATCAGCTGGAAGATACCATTCTTGATTTTATAGATAAAAAATATGATGTATTGGTTTGTACAAATATTGTTGAAAGCGGAGTAGACATACCTAATGTAAATACAATCATAGTTAATAACGCACATCAGTTTGGCCTCAGTGATCTGCATCAGCTGAGAGGAAGGGTTGGAAGAAGTAATAAAAAAGCTTTTTGTTATCTCGTTTCGCCACCTGTAAGCACTTTACCACCTGATAGCCGCAAAAGGCTTAATACCCTTGAACAATACAGTGACCTGGGTAGTGGATTCCAGATTGCAATGCGGGACCTGGATATCAGGGGTGCAGGTAATATGCTGGGGGGAGAACAAAGCGGGTTCATTGCCGAAATAGGTTTTGAGATGTACCAGAAAATATTGGATGAGGCTATCAGGGAATTGAAGAGAAAAGATTTTAAAGAACTGTTCAGGGAAGAAATAATGCAGCAGGATGACTTTGTTAAAGACTGCAGTATTGATACAGACCTTGAGATACTGATCCCCAATAATTATGTGCAAAGTATAACGGAAAGACTTAGCCTGTATACCCGTTTAGATAATTTTGAAACAGAAATTGATCTTGAAAACTTTCATGCAGAATTAAATGATCGCTTTGGTCCTGTGCCACTACCGGTAGAGGATCTGTTTATCACACTTCGGGTTAGAAAAATGGCAGTTGAATTGGGTTTTGAAAGAATGTTTCTGAAGAATGAAATATTAAAATGCTTTTTTGTCAACAATCCCGATTCTCCTTATTTTCAAAGTGATGTTTTTAATGGGATTTTGCAGTTTGTTCAGAAAGGCACCAATAAGGCCCGTTTAAAACAGGTAGGAAAAAATGGGATACTCATAGTAGAGAATATATCATCAATGAATGAATTATTCCGTTTTTTGAAGAACATGCATGCATCCTCGGTTGCAACTAAAGAAATAAGGGAACCCATCGGTTAGTGCCAACCATGAATAAAAAAAGGCTATCCAATGGATAGCCCTTTCAACATCTTTATATTAATTTAATCCCAGGCCTTTTTAGCTACACCGTCTTTTACCGCCTGTAAAGCCTTAGCTTCTGCCAGCATAGTTGTCATTTTATTTCCTTTCCCATCATCGCCCTGGGCCATATAACCACCACGGGAAGTTTTTGTAATTACCGCATTATGCATGGGACAATTTTTCTCTTTTGTTTTCATGCAATAAGCTGTTAACATGTTTGACATTTTGTATAGAATTTATAGTTAGTAAAACGGTTTAAGAAATTTTATGCTACAAGCTACAAAATTAATTGATGTTCCCAAAAATTAGCTTTAAACAGCTATAAAACAAAGAAATGTGCCAGGCTTGCTATTATCCCCTTTTACACATCAATCCGGGCATATTTAGCGTGAGATTCAATGAATTCCCTGCGGGGAGGAACTTCATCTCCCATCAGCATACTAAATATCCTGTCTGCCTCAGCTGCACTTTCTAACGTTACCTGTTTTAATGTGCGCGTAACCGGATTCATTGTTGTTTCCCATAATTGTTCTGCGTTCATTTCTCCAAGACCCTTATAACGCTGGGTATTTACACTTTCATCTTTCCCCTGGCCAAATAAAGTGATAAGGCCTTTCCTTTCTTCATCAGTCCAGGCATACTCCTGTTCTTTTCCTTTTTTTACGAGGAACAAAGGAGGTTGTGCTATATAAACATTCCCTTGTTCTACCAGTTCCTTCATATACCTGAAAACAAATGTCAATATTAAAGTTGCAATATGACTTCCATCCACATCGGCATCGGTCATAATGATAAGCTTATGATATCTTAATTTAGAAATATCCAATGCCTTGGGATCTTCAAGGGTACCGATCTTAACACCCAATGCAGTAAACATATTCCGGATTTCCTCATTGTCATAGATCTTGTGTTCCATAGCTTTTTCTACATTAAGGATCTTACCCCTTAAAGGAAGTATAGCCTGGAAACTTCTATCCCTGCCTTGTTTTGCAGTACCACCCGCCGAATCTCCTTCCACCAGGAATAATTCACATTTTGCCGGATCCTTATCTGAGCAATCTGCCAGTTTACCCGGTAAACCGCCCCCTACTAAAACACTTTTGCGCTGCACCATATCCCGGGCTCTTTTCGCAGCAGCACGGGCCTGTGCGGCCAAGATCACTTTTTGTATAATAGTTTTAGCATCCCTTGGATTCTCTTCCAGGTATGCTTCCAATACCCGGCTAAGTGTTGAATCCACAATTCCCATTACTTCACTGTTGCCTAATTTAGTTTTTGTTTGCCCTTCAAACTGTGGTTCAGGAACCTTTACGGATATAATTGCGCTTATCCCTTCCCGAAAGTCATCCCCTTCAATAGCAACTTTAGCTTTTTCAAACATTCCCTGTTTTTCACCATAGCTTTTAAACACCCTGGTGATACTTCTCCTGAAACCGGCTACGTGCGTGCCTCCTTCAATAGTATTGATATTATTCACATAACTGAAAATATGTTCCTGGTATCCCGCATTGTAAACCATTGCCACTTCCACCGCTACATTTGTATTGGAATCATGCCCATCACAATATATTACCTTGGGTATTAAGGGATGCCGGTTTGCATTTTTATCAATCATCTCCACAAATTCCACTATACCTCCCTCACTGTAAAAAGTTTTAGTATAAGTAGAACCATCTTCTTCTTTTTCCCTGAGATCATTCAATGTGATAGAAAGTTTCCGGTTAAGAAATGATAACTCTCTTAACCTGCCTTCCAGGATTTCTTTATTGTAAACTGTTGTTGTAAAAATGGTGTTATCAGGCCAGAATTGTACTTTGGTGCCGGTTTTATCACTTTTGCCTGTTTCCCGAACAGGATATTGAGGGATACCGATTCCATATTCCTGCTCAAAACTCTTTCCTTCCCTGTTTACGATCACGTGCAAACGAGTACTTAAAGCATTCACACAACTAACCCCTACTCCATGTAAACCCCCGGATACCTTGTAAGAATCTTTATCAAATTTTCCGCCAGCATGCAGTACAGTCATAACAACTTCCAGGGCACTCCGGTTTTCTTTTGTATGCATCCCGGTAGGTATACCTCTTCCATCATCTTCAACAGTTACGGAATTGTCTTCATTGATCGTTACTTCTATATTGTTACAGTGACCTGCAAGAGCTTCATCAATAGAGTTATCCACTACTTCATATACCAGGTGATGCAACCCTTTTACACTAATATCGCCAATATACATGGCGGGCCTTTTTCTCACTGCTTCCAAGCCTTCTAAAACCTGGATACTGTCTGCACTGTAAGCGTTAGTGGATTCAATGGGAATGGCTACGGTCTCTATACTCATAAATTGAAAAAATCACTTTAAAATTGGTCAAAAAACTATTCCTGCGAAGGTAACCAAAAGATAGGGTTTAAATAAGGTTTAGAACGTTTATTTTTAATGTTTTATACACCATTTATTACCCATCCGGTAAGCCTATTTATTGAGCTTTAAATTTTTCAAAATAAATCAACCAATCGTTAATATTTATGGTAGTTTCTAATTTAAATGATATGTATAAATCATCCTTAGTATCTTTGCATCGAAATTTTTCAATGTATAAACCAAACGAAATATTATCCTTTTCTCAACAGGTTACGGGCTATCAGAATGAAATGGCTATTCAGCATATAGAACGAACTGTGCCAGGCTCTGTACAATATTCCATCAGAAGGTATCGGAAATTACCACAATGGAATATAGAAAATACAGGTGTGCTGGTTTATCATTATGAAAGTAAGAACAGTACAGAAAATTATCTCGAGCTCACTTTTTGTGTAAGTGGCAATGTTTATTGCAGGCAAAAACAAACAGAATGTGATTCCTGTAAACTGAATGCCTCACGTGGCTGTATTGAGAAAGTGGATAGTGTGGATGTATTGCGTTTTAGTTTCACCCGCTCTTATCTTTCACAGTTTGAAAAAGCACATAAAAACCCAGTTAGCCTTTCAGATGATGTATTATCCTTTAAGCATACCGCGTCATTCACTAAGATCCTGCCACTTTGTGGTAAAACGAAACTTGCGATAGAAGCATTACTGAATCATAATTACACGGATACGCATGAAAATATTTTTGTGAATGCTCAAACACAGATTCTGCTTTTATACAGCATGGATTGTATGTTGGGTGACAAAGAAGATGTTGCTTTTCATTCTAAATTTTTAGAAAATGCGGCCGACCGCGAAAAAATAATAAAAGCCCGGGAAATATTATTGCAACATATTGGTGAGCCTATCACAATAAAAGCTCTCAGCCGTAAGGTTGCTATCAATGAATGTTACTTAAAAAAGGGATTTAAAGAAATATTTGGCACTACTATCTTTGATTTTTACCAGAGCCAGCGTATGGAACATGCAAAATACCTCTTATATGAAAAAGGATTGAGTGTTACTGAAGTATCGCTTCTTTTGGGATATTCCTCCATTTCTCATTTTAGTACTGCTTTTAAGAAACACACCGGTATTAAACCCTGCGAACTCCTTCTCAGATAATAATTAAATAAAAAAACGGGAGTAAGATTACCCCCGTTTTACCCTAATAAAACCCTAAACCAGCAAAAATCTTTACTCTGTATTGAGTTTGTAAATTTTTACTTTAAATTTATTTAATTATTCAGTTCGTATTAAAAAGGTGTTTTTCATACGTCCACATAAATAATTGATGCTCTTTCTCTCAAAAGTCCAATATTATGCCAAGGAATATAAATGTGGATAAATCTGAATACTATACTTTTTATTTAACTGCATAAGAGTATTAACTGCTTACAGTATTGGCCTTATAATCCTAACTTCGCACACTTAATTTTACGGAAACAATGAGTAAAGGCAGATATACGGAGTACCAGCAACTTAATTTACCTGCCATAAGTAAAGAAATACTGGATAAATGGGATAATGACAATGATTTTAATAAAAGCATTGAATTAAGAGAAGGAAAAGAACCTTTTGTATTTTATGAAGGTCCGCCCAGTGCTAATGGAAAACCAGGTATTCATCATGTGATCTCCCGCACTTTGAAAGATCTTATTTGCCGGTATAAAACCATGCAGGGTTTTCAGGTGAAAAGAAAAGGAGGCTGGGATACTCATGGTTTACCGATTGAATTAGGTGTTGAAAAGGAATTAGGCATTACCAAAGAAGATATTGGTATCAAGATCTCCGTAGAAGAATACAATAAAAAATGCCGTGAGGTAGTAATGCGGTATAAAGATCTTTGGGACAGTATTACCCGTAAAATGGGTTATTGGGTTGATCTTGAAAACCCTTATGTTACTTTCGAAAATAAATACATTGAAACCCTTTGGTGGATCCTTAATGAATTATTTAAAAAAGGCTACTTATATGAAAGTGTAAGCATACAGCCTTATTCCCCCGCTGCCGGCACCGGTTTAAGCAGTCATGAACTCAATCAACCCGGCACGTATAAAGATGTAAAAGATACAAGTGCAGTGGCAATGTTCAAAGCCATAAAAAATGATTCATCGGCTTTCCTATTTGATTTAACCAAAGGAGAGGATATTTTTTTTACTGCCTGGACAACAACACCCTGGACATTGCCTTCCAATCTTGGACTTACAGTAGGCCCTTCAATAGATTATGTTCTGGTTAATACCTATAATCCTTACACGCATTTACCTATTAATATTATACTGGCAAAAGCGTTGACGGGAAAATATTTTAAGGCAGAGGATGAAAATATTGATTTTGCTGATTACAAAGAAGGTTCAAAAATTTTACCCTGGAAAATCCTGGGGGAATGTAAAGGCAGAAAACTGGAAGGTTTGCTTTATGAGCAATTATTGCCCGGAGAAGCCAGTACCCTGGAGAAGATACTTGAAATTACTCCCGGTGCTACACCCTTTAAAGTTATTACCGCTGATTTTGTAACCACAGAAGATGGCACAGGTATCGTTCATACTTCACCTGCTTTTGGTGCAGATGATTTTAAAGCCGGGCAAAAAAACAACCTGGGCATACTTACCCTGGTTGATAAAGAAGGGAAATTTATTGAAGGGGTGGGAGAATTTAGTGGAAGGTTTGAAAAGAATTATAAGGATGCACCTGTCTTTGCAGATGTGAATGGTGATATTTCAGTAAAACTAAACAAAGAGAACCGGGCGTTTACAATAGAAATCTACGAAC
>JBBJMM010000032.1:0-21485 GCA_037720515.1 Ferruginibacter sp. | reverse complement strand
AGTATCCAGTATCCAGTATCCAGTATCCAGTATCCAGTATCCAGTATCCAGTATCAATTTTACGGGTCGCAAAGGTAAGGTTTGAATTGGTATATATGTTTTCAGATATAAATACTAATTTCAAAGCTGTTATGGTTTAATCTATTAATACTAAACTTTAATTCAATTTCATGGCCTTAAGCCGTATCTGGTCTGCCTTCATTATAATTGCCATTATTGTTGCGGGATTCAAATGTTTTGTTACTGATAATAATAAGGCCATTTTCAGCACAATGATCATTGGTAAATCCGGGGATACTATCAGGATCGGTACCTCAGATACCCTTACCACACAAAAGGATATTTTAAGGGCCTTAGATACCAGTAAGTTTTACACATCAGGAAATAACAGGATCATTAAAACGGGGGATGGCCGCCTTTCTACTTTCCGTTTACAAAATGCTGATGGAGTAATTGAAACATGTAAAACCGCAGTAAATCTTTCTATTGGTTTGATAGGTATAATGGCATTGTTCATGGGTTTTATGAGTATTGCAGAAAGAGCGGGTGGAGTGAGGTTTCTTTCCAGGATCATAGGACCTTTTTTCTCGCGGATATTTCCGGAGATACCAAAAGGCCATCCATCCATGGGACATATGATGATGAATTTTTCTGCCAACCTGCTGGGTCTTGACAATGCAGCAACTCCTTTCGGAATAAAGGCAATGGAAAGTCTTCAGGAAATTAACCCGGTTAAAGAAAGAGCCTCCAATCCGCAGATCATGTTCCTGTGCCTGCATGCATCCGGATTAACCCTAATACCGGTTAGCATTATAGCCTTACGGGCTGCGGCAAAGTCATCCAATCCTATGGATATTTTCATTCCCTGCATGATCGCTACGTTTGCTGCTACGATGGCAGCGATGCTTATCGTATCCTTTAAACAAAAAATAAATATTCTTCAACCGGTTATTTTAGGTTGGGTATTAGGGATCTCTGCTATAATTGCGCTGCTGATTGTTTATATAAGATCCTTAGGGCCTGAGGAAGTGCAGGGATTTTCCGGGGGGTTAAGTAACGGTCTTATTTTATTGATATTTATCTCCATCATATTGGGTGCATTGTATAAAAAGATCGATGTATTTGATGCATTCATTGATGGAGCCAAAGGAGGCTTTGAAATAGCTGTAAGAATAATTCCATACCTGGTAGGGATGCTGGTTGCAATAAGCCTTTTGAGAACAAGTGGCACTTTTGATGTATTGATCAATGGTATGAAGACAATGTTTGCTGCAATGGGTACAGATACAAGATTTGTAGATGGTTTACCTACGGCCCTTATAAAACCCTTTAGTGGTGGGGGAGCCAGGGGTATGATGGTTGATACGATGAAAGCATACGGCCCCGATTCATTTCCCGGGAGATTATCCTGTATTCTTCAAGGGTCTTCTGATACAACTTTTTATGTGATCGCAGTTTATTTCGGTGCAGTAGGGATAAAAAATACACGGTATGCGGTAGGGGCCATGTTACTTGCCGATCTTGTGGGGATCATTACTTCAATATTGGTCTGCTATTTATTTTTTGGTTAGGGTATAAAAAAAGTGGCAGACTATATCCGCCACTTTGAATCACAAAAAAATATATAAATAATTAAGGCTTATTAGGATACACCCAGGCTCCAACACTCTGTGTTGTGGTTCCCCCTGTAAATCCGCGTATTGCCAGGGTATATATCCTGTCTGGTATTAATACCTGCGAAGTTGTAGTATAAACCGTGGCGCCTGTTGTAGTATTTATAAATGAAAAAGTATAAGTTCCCGGATCCATTTCAATAAAATTTTCATAAACAGGACTGCTAACCTGGTCATTAAAAGAACGGTTAACAAACAATTTGCTGGTAGAACCGGTTACTACAACATCCACGGGAGAAGTATTTCCTGAGAAATGAAAGAACCTGATTTTAACCTTGCCTGATGTTGGATCACTCAGATTGTCATTCACGATCACTGCTTTTGCTTCATGAACTGAATCAATCAAAAATGTTGAATAAACTTTATCTGCTTCGATGTTTCTGGTTACTGAAGCAATCGATGTAGTCGTTCCGGTTAAATTATAAGAAATGGTTGTAGTGCCTTTTGGTTCAATTGTATAATAAGGCAGCGTATATCTTACTGTACCAACTGTTGTAGAATAACCTACTGTAGTTGCAAATAATACCCCGTTAACTGAAAAATCTACAGGAGAACTATTGGGAGACAAAGGGACAAGCAACACCTGAGCTATACTGGCCTGGGGATCTTTTTTTAAACAACCGGATATGCTGAATAGTAAACAGCCGGAAATTAAAAGTGTAATAAAATATTTTATTTTCATGAAGCTTTTTTTAACGGTTAGTAATAATTGCAGCAGAAGGTGTTTTGCCGGTAACACCATTTTTGCCTCTTCCAATGAATGTATACATGCGCAAACCTACCGGAGAGAATCCATTAAACTGTACATAGGCCGCGGTAGTCCCTTTCTTTCTAAAAATCAGTGTATCACTTATAATAGGCAAAGGAAGCTGCACCCAGTCACTAACATTTTTATGAGTGATATCGCTTATAATTTCTGCTTTCTCCCTTGTACTGTATAGTGTTAAAGTGTCTAACGGGTTCATTACAAAATTGGCAACTCTTATCTTATAAGTCTGATAAGCCGGCAGTACAAGATTATCTTCTTTAACCGTTACCCTAACAGTAGGTACAGTATCGCCAATATAAAAGCTGTAATATTTACCTGCTTCCAAAGTAGTGGTAAATGTTGCAAGAGTATCACCTGCAGCCGGGGCGGGTAAATTAGGAACAACATTAAGATTTAGTCTTGCATTAATTACCTCAAACTTAGTGCTGCCCGCCGGAATGTTGCCATATACATTGGTAGCCGGCCACACACCTCCATAACTCAATGCATTACCAATCAGCTTAGCTCCATTTGCATATAGAAATACCTGGGGACCTGTTGTAGCATTTGGTGCAGTTGGTATTTGAGGCGTATTGCCTGCGAACACCTGTATCACTTTTATATTTGCTGAATTAGAAGAATCGAGACTAATGAATTTATTATTTTCATCGATCAGGTTTACCTTCTCCTCGCAACTGCTTATGGTAAATAAAGCCAGGCAGGATATAATAATAGAATTAAATAGTTTCATATGATTTATTTATTATGGTAGTGAAAACCAAACTTTTTTAGTGTGAAAATCCGGATTGAAACCTCCGATTGCTCTTAATGCTTCCTGGTTCCACAAATATTCAGAATTGTATCTCGGGCGCAATCTCTCTGCCAGTTTCCCTCCGTTATCCGGAAAAAGACCAATTACATCCAGACGTTTGTATGAAGGGTAAATATTTACCTCATCATAATCGTAACGCCTCATGTCTACCCAGTTCTCAACAAAACCCCAACCCCATAAAGACAGGTATTTCTGACACATGATATGCTTTAAAGTAATTACCGGCGGAACAAAATCCGGGTTAGCCAAATAGGCAAGTTTTTCAGCATTTGGAATTACAACTTTGGTCATAGGAGCAGGGGAGTTTGTACCCACTGCATTTAAATAACCAAAGAAATGTGTATTCAACATTTCAAAATGCCCATCAATACCATTTATATAGGCAGCTCTTGCCCTTGCATCTCCTTTTAAAAGAAAAGCTTCAGCTCTTAAAAACTGCATTTCGCTGTAAGTCATGATCGGAAACTTACTGTCGTTCCGGAAAAATGTTCTAGCACCCGTATCCACTCCCAGTGCAGGTGCAGAAGTTTGTGCCAGGGTTCCCCATAAACTAAGAACTCTTGTATCTGGCAATGGTGTTGAAAAATTATCCCTGTACTGGCCTGCAGTTATACCCCTGTACACCCCATCCGGTGAAGGTCGCATCATAAATCTTACCCTTGGATCATTAACTGTATTTCCGAAAACAGGGCCCGGTGTTAGAACACTTCCTGTCATAATATTCACCGGGAAAGCACCGATCCTGAAACCTCCAAAATTATTACGGCTGGGGCCAAAAAAGTTTCGGGCGGTAACATCCGGAAATGCTAAATTGAACTGTACCATTGCATCATCTGCTGTTGAAGACATTGCCAGTGCAGTATATTTAATAACACTATCTGCTTCCTTTCCCAGGTAAGAAGCCTTCTTTGAGTAACGGTGATAGATACGCGCTTTTATTCCATTTACAAATTTTACCCAGCGTGACTGGTTTCCCTGGAAAAAATAAAGGTCACCTTCTGCCAGGGTAGAAGTAGACATGGTAGCTGCTTTGCTCCAGTAGGTTAAAGCAGAATCACAATAGCGCAATGCATATTCATATGCAACTTCCTGGTTGTCGTAATCAAAAGACAGGCGCCCTTTTTCAAAAGCCTGTTTAACGGGTAGTTCACCATGTACATCCGCTACCGTAACCCAACTCCAGGCATTTAAGGTAAATGCTGCAGCAACATAATCAAACTTACCCACTACTTTACCCGAATCTATCATGTCGATTATGTTGTAACCCATGTTCCAGTAATGCATACGCCAGATGTCACCGTACAGATCACTACCGGCTGAATAACCATGCCTTTCCGGTGCATAGGAAGCGGTAACTATGTTTGCAAAATTTTGTGTGTAAAATCCGATTGCCCTCGCATCAAAAGCAATACCTCTGTGCATTGCAGAAATGCATGACTGCAAAACCTGTTCCGGTGGAGCATAAGTGGGAAGGTTAGGGTTTTTATAGGCTTCATCTAAGAATTTTTTGCATGACACAGAAAAAACTGAAGCCAGTAGTAATAATATTAATATTCTTTTCATAAAAAAAGTTGAATGAGATTAATTATTTGCCATTTTTAAATGATACCCTGATACCTGCATTGATTCCGATTGGCGTTGGCGTATTTCCGAGATCAATTGCAAAAGCACCTACACCACCAGTAGCAGGTGTATTTCCATTAGCTGCAGGATCTACTCCTGAATAATTGGTAATAGTAAACAGGTCAGTTCCGGTTACAAAAACACTTGCCATAGAAAACAAACGAAATTTATCCAGCATCTTCTTTCCAAAAGCATAACTCAATGTTACATCGCGTAATCTTAACCAGTTAACATCATGCTCTACAAAATCAACAGCAAATGTTCTTCCTGTATAATAATCATTCTGATAAAAAGGATTAATTGGGATAGTATTTACTGTGGGATTAGCCGTATTTTCCAAACCATCACGCAGCACACCTGGTACAATTCTAAGTTGTTCCCTGTCTAATGTTCTTGTACTCAAACCATTTGTAACTAAAAATTGTTCTGTTCCATTTAATACATCACCACCCTGTTTCCAGTCTAGCGTAAAAGACAATCTTAATTTTTTATAATTAAAATTGTTTACAATGCCCATAACAAAATCCGGGTTCCGGTCACCTATATTAAGGTAATTCGGATCGCTGATAGGATAACCTAATACAGGATCAATAAGTATCTGCCCTTTGTCATTTCTTTGATAATTAATTCCGCCTATGGTAGTCGTAGGCTGCCCCCTGTATAAACTTGCTCTATATCCCGCGAGCCATGAATCAGCATTATAATATTCCGGTAAAGGAAGACGTGTTACTTTATTCTCCATTTTATTGAAATTAAAAGTTGTATTCCAGTTCAGATTTTTAGATTTCAACCATTTAATATCAAGAGAAGCTTCCAATCCTTTATTATAAAGATCTGCGATGTTGGAAGTGTACAGTATAAATCCGGTGGCATAACTAGGCCGCGCATTTGCTGCAACTGAATTTTTAATATCTATTTTGTAAACTGCTACATCCAGGCTTATCCTGCTTTTAAGAAAAATCAGCTCAGTACCAAACTCAATCGTACGTTGTTGTTCAGGAAACAGATCAGGGTTGTTAGCTCCGAAACCATACGCGTAACCATACCCGTTAGTACTACTCACAGAATTTGTATAAACAGATTGGTTGGAATACGGTGCAACTCTTTTACCTGTCTTGGCTATAGAAGCCCTGAAGCGGCCTAAGGTAAGAAAATTGTTTTTCGGTAATAATTTACTGAAAACGAAACTAGAACTTAAGGCTGGATAAAAATAAGATCTCCTGGAAGGAGGAAATTCCGCCAGCCAGTCGTTACGGCCGGAAGCATTTACATAAAGAATATCATTATAAGCAAGAGAAAGATCTCCAAATACACCAATGCTTCTTTGTAAAGTAAGTGTATCTCTTCCTTGTGTTCTGCTGTTCAGTTTTGTTTTTGTAAAAGAAGTATATCCGGAAGTTTGTATGTCACTGTAATCAAGATTTCTTGCAGCATCATACACACTATCTGCCTGGGTAGCCCAGCTGGTTGTAGTTCTGTCATCCACTGATTGCCCGGCCAGGAACTTCACATTTAATTTGCCGAAACTTTTCTTTACTGTTGCTAAAAAATTTGCATTAAACGCTTTATAATCTGTTGTATATTCTTCTATTCTTCCTCCAACAGTATACACATTAAAAGATTCCCTGTCGAGGTACGTTGCACCTCTTTGAGAATAAGCATCTGCTCCTAACCTTAAATCAAAACTTAACCAGTCTTTTACATTGTAAACAATATTCTGATTAAAAGTGAAACGGTTGTTTATATCGAAATTTTTATTGCGGGTAACTTCAAAAAAAGCATTGTTAGCTTCTGCGGGATTATCAACACCCGCAGATTTTGAAATTATTCTCCTGTTACCGGCAACATTTTGCCAGTTGCGTGCATCATCATCCAGCGGCCATGTCAATAAACTTAAATAATATCCACCTGTACCTCTGAATGCTTTACGGTTAAACTGGTTGTAATAAGCCGCTGTAGTAGTAAGGTCTATTTTTTTGATCTTAGAACTTATTGTAACGCGTGCATTTATTTTCTTATTTCCCGTATTTGGTATCACACCCTCCTGATCATAAATGGATCCTGTTGCTCTTATTCCTGTTGCGCCAACACCTCCTTCTAAAGTGATGCTGTGTTTAAATGCCGTACCTATATTGAAAAAATTCCGTGAATTATTGTAAAATTTTGTTCCCTCCGCATACTTAGGCCCGAAAAAACTACGCGTTGTATTGGCAAAAGCACCATTGAGTCCATTGTCATATACTCGCTGTACATCATGGAATTTAGTGATCTGTTCCCACCTGAAATTATTCTCATAAGATACTTTCAGCCTTTGCGCCTTTCCTTTTTTTGTTGTGATAATGATCGCACCGTTACCAGCTTCTATACCATATAGTGCTGCTGCTTCCGGGCCTTTTAAAACAGTCACTGATTCAATATCATCAGGATTTATATCAGCCGCGCGATTTGTATAATCATTGCTCCTGTTGTCTCCATCAGATGCAAGCCTGTGCTGACTGTGCACGGCATTGTTCAACGGAACACCATCCAGTATTATCAAAGCAGAGTTATCACCACCTATAGAATTGAAACCACGTAATACAATCTGTGATGAAGCGCCGGGTGCACCACCTGTTGCATTAACAGTAGCTCCGGCCACTTTTCCGGTAATGGAGTTCATCCAGTTATCCCTTTGTGTTTCCGCTACTTCTTCTCCTTTGAGGGTTTGAGTGGAATAGCCCAGCGAATTTTTAGGCTTTTTGATATTATAAGCTGTTACAACAACCTCACCCATTTGTTTTTCACTTTTGTTCATCTTCAGATTGACCTGGTCACTGGTACCAATCGTCATTTCACGCCGGCTGTAATCAATGTAAGTGAAAACAAGAACCTGGCCAGGGGAGGCTTTAATACTGTAAGCACCTGATTCGTTGGTTTTAGTTGCCAGGTTAGTACCTTTAACCGTTACCGTTACATCTTTTAACGATGCATTGTTTTCATTATCACTCACCACGCCTGAGATGGTGCGTGTTTGTGCCAGTAAAGGAGTGGCATTAAACACCATGACGCAAATACAAAGCATCAAAAGGAGAATTTTTCTCATAACAATTTATTTATTTGTAAATTTTTAAAAAAGGGTGTATTCAATGTGTATTTATATTTATTTATTAATTTATTTTTTATAAAACGGTAATACCTGCATCCACATATGGTTGCAGGACTGGATTGTACGGCTCCAGTTCTGTTATCAGCATATTTATCTTTGAAATTTCACAAACATGAATGGGTTGAAGAGTATTTATCTTTTCAGATATTGTAAGGCATACTGTTTTCTGAGAGGAAGAAATCATCTGTTGTTTTAATTGTACAACATCCCAGTCATTGTCTGTTATCCCATTTATAATATCTATTGCATTTATTCCGAGAAAACAAAGATCAGCTCTTAGATTTTTAATTCTCAAAAGAGCATCAGCCCCTGTAGTTATGCCTGAAGTTTTTGATAATTTATCACCGATCACAATTATATCTATTCCGGGATGGTGCATATATTCAGCTATAGCAGGTATGCTTCCTGAAATAAATGTGGCCGAAAGGGCACTTGGCAGAATTTTAGCCATTTCAATTATAGTAGTTCCACCACCGGTTAAAATGAACATACCATCTTTTATCAGCCTGCTTGCTTTTTGGGCAATGATCTGTTTACTATTTAATGCATATACCTGGTTCTGAGAATTTTCACGGCGGCTGAAAGAAGGTGATAATGCGCCGCCATATACTTTAATTACTTTGCCTGTATAGGATAATTCGTGTAAGTCTCTCCGTATAGTATCTTCTGAAACTTCAATCTCATTACTTAGGGCAGCAGACAATACTTTATTGTGCAGATTTACCTGATGTAATATATATGCCTGTCTTTCTCTCTTTAGCATGTTAAAGTTATGGTAAATGCAATTAAAGACAAATTATGCAGAAAAATGCATTATTAAACCAGTATTAATGCACATTTTAGATAAAAAACGCAAAACCATGCAATATTTTTATAATTATGGAGTTGAAACAGAGTCGGGAGAGACAGATTCTGTATTGTTCTCAGTAGTAAAATCGAAATAGTGGCTGAATATATTTGCAAGATGACTTGCTTTATAAATGGCCCGAGTATACCTGTTACCCAGTACTATAATGGTTGCATCGTCGTCCAGTAACCGTATAAAAACCGCATTACTACCATGCCACCATCCATTGTGAAAAATTATTTTTTTGCCCGTAGGATATACATTCATTCTCCATCCTAATCCATAATTTTTTATTCCCGGCCTTTCATTGCTATAGGGTGTGTAAGCCGGTTCGATCGTTTCTTTTTTAAGCAGAAGATGCCTGGTAAGTGCACGGTCCCAGATAAGCAGATCCCGTGGAGTGGAATATAAATTCTTATCTCCATAGGCCTGATCGAGAAAATTAATTTCGATCTTATTTCCCCGCCAGTCATAGGAATGTGTGATGGAAGCAGTATCTGCCAGGGAAAAAACAAAAGTGTTGCGCATTCTTAACGGTTCGAAAAATGTCTTGGATAAATAATCAGAAAAAGATAAACCTGAAATTTTTTCAATTAAAAGGGCAAGTAACACATAATTAGTATTGCAATAACTGAACTTCCTGTCGGGAGTACCAATATTCTTTAATTCTGATTTTCGTTGAACGAGGTAAGCTAAAACATCTGTGTTAGTTATGTAATGAGATTTATCCCAGCCAAGATCCTCCATAAAATAAAGGTAATTGGGTAAACCACTTCTATGGTTAAGCAAAGTTTTGATAGTAACCCCTTCATAATTGAATTGAGGAAAATATTTTGAGAAAAGATCAGTAATATTCAGTTTGCCATCCTCCGCTAATTTTAAAACAGCCATTGCTGTAAATGTTTTAGACACAGAAGCGATATGCATCGGTGTTGTAGCATTGATTGAATCATGTAGTCCCGGATGCTTCATTCCTTTGTACTCTTCAAAAATGATATTGCCGTTTTTTGCAACCAGTATTCCCCCATTGAAAGAAGTGTTCTTTAAAACGGAATCGTACCATAACCTGCAGTTATAACTCAGTCTTTGTTTTTCGCTTTCGGAAAGTGGAACGGGCTTAGGTAATAATATAATAACAGAATCAGTAGTAGTAACGGTTTTGGGTTTTGTACCAGAGTTACAGGAAATACAAAATAAAAGAAAAGTAAAGCAGGATATAAAAGCAAATGTGCGGAAATATTTAACAGGCGGATAGTGTACAAACTTTATTGGTAACAACAAAGCATAGTTCCATACTGAAAGGGCCGGTGGTATCATAAAATATTAAATCCTGAAAGGATATATTTGTGCAAAATAAGGATTTTAAGATGGGAGACAAAAAACTAACCAGTTATCCAAAAGAGAAGATCAATATTTTATTTTTGGAAAATATCAGTGAGGCCGCCACTAAACATTTTTTACAATCAGGTTATACAAATATCAAAAAAATAAAAGGAGCATTAAATGAGGATTCACTTATCAAAGAAATAAAAAATGTACATCTGTTGGGTATCCGGAGTAAGACTCAATTAACACCTGCCGTATTACAGGCTGCAAAAAAATTACAGGCCATTGGTTGTTTCTGCATCGGGGTGAACCAGGTAGATATTGATTGCGCCACTGAACAGGGCATTGCGGTATTTAACGCACCCTACAGTAATACAAGGAGCGTAGCCGAACTGGTTATCGGTGCAGCCATTATGCTTATGAGGAAAATCGTGGATAAAAATAAAGCTGCGCACGAAGGGACCTGGTTAAAAGATGCAGGCGGTAGTTTTGAATTACGCGGAAAAACATTAGGAATTATTGGTTACGGAAATATCGGAAGCCAGGTAAGTGTGCTGGCAGAGGCATTGGGAATGAAAGTTATTTTTTATGACACGGAAACAAAACTTCCGTTGGGCAATGCATCTGATAGTAAATCATTAAAAGAATTATTAGGAGTAGCCGATGTTGTAACGGTGCACGTACCGGATCTTCCTTCTACAAAGAACCTGATCAGCAAAACAAGTTTAAGCTGGTTTAAAAAAGGAAGTATAATGATAAACTATGCAAGGGGAGAAGTAGCTGATCTGAAAGCTTTGCGCAATGCTCTGGTCAGCGGACATATTGGAGGTGCTGCAGTGGATGTTTACCCGGTGGAACCTGAAAATAACGGTGATTCTTTTGAAACTCCTTTGCAGGGATTATCTAATGTATTACTTACACCTCATATTGGAGGTAGTACACAGGAGGCACAGAATAACATAGGCCTTGACGTTAGTAATAAATTGTATAACTATCTTGAAAAAGGTATCAGCATTGGTTCTCACTCTATACCTGCACTGGCACTTCCGCCGCAGGAAGGCACGCATCGTTTGTTACACATCCATAACAATGTGCCCGGAGTACTCAGCCAGATAAACACCCTCCTGAGTGAAAATAAAATAAACATACTGGCACAGTACCTGAAAACCAATGAGCAGATAGGCTATGTGGTGCTGGATATTGACAGGCACCTGAGTAAAAATGCACTGGAACTGATTAAGGGAGTTAAAGAAACTATCAAAGTGAGACTACTGTATTGAAATAAGAATTTTTAAAACTTTCAATAATTATTGAAAGTTCTGTATATTTGCATTGTAATTTTTAATATGAAACTTGTAATAATAGGTGGGGGTTTTGGGGGATTGCGACTTGCCCGGCAACTCAGCAACCGGCCGGGTTTTGATATTACTTTACTGGATAGATTTAACTATCACCAGTTTCAGCCTTTATTTTACCAGGTAGCTACCTCAGGCCTTGATGCCAGTAATATTTCTTTTCCTTTGCGTAAGGTATTTCATCATAGTAAAAATGTTCATTTCAGAATGGCAACCGTTACCGCTATTGTGCAGGAGCATAATAAAGTGGAAACGGATATTGGTGACTTCAATTATGATATGCTGGTGATAGCTACAGGTGCCGATACAAACTTTTTTGGAAATGTAAATATGCAGTCAAATGCATTCCCAATGAAAAGTACAGTGGAAGCATTGCAGCTGAAGCACCGGATGCTCCACAATTTTGAAGATATACTTACTACCACAGATGAACTGGAATTACAAAGACTGATGACGATCGTAGTAGTAGGAGGCGGGCCAACCGGTGTGGAATTAAGCGGTGCAATTGCAGATATGCGCAAATATGTATTGCACAAAGATTATCCTGAAATAGATTTTTCTAAAATGAAAATTTACCTCCTGGAAGGAACAGGAAAAACACTGGGTGTGATGAGTGAAAAAAGCAGTGCAGATTCCCGCAGGTACCTGGAGCGTTTAGGCGTTACCGTACTAACAGATACTTTGTTAAAAGAATATGATGGAAAAACAGCCATTACCCAGGATGGAAGATCCATAGAAACGGCTATGGTAATATGGGCTGCGGGTATAAAAGGAAATGTGCCGCCCGGCATTCAGCCTGATCTGATTGCAAAAGGAAACCGGATCAAAGTTAACAGGCAATGCCTTGTTGAAGGATCAGGTAACGTTTATGCCATTGGTGATGTTGCATATATGGAAGAGCCTTCCTGGCCCAACGGTCATCCGCAGGTAGCCCCTGTGGCTATCCAACAGGCAGATATGCTGGAGAATAATTTAAGGCGTATTGAAATGAAAAGCAGCAGCGATCAGATGCAGGAATTTGTTTACAATGATAAAGGAGCGATGGCAACTGTGGGGCGCAACCTGGCAGTAGTGGATGTACCTAAACCAGCAATGCATTTCAACGGTTTTTTTGCCTGGATGATTTGGATGGCGCTGCACTTAATGCTGATACTTGGGGTGAAGAACCGCTTCTTTGTTTTTACAAACTGGTTGTACAATTATTTTACCCGCGACCAGAATCTCCGCCTGATATTTAAAGAATTTTACAGGCATCCTGTAATTAAAACGGGCTTATGAAAGCAGATAAAAAAATTCAACCTTTACTTTGCTCCTGTAAATTGGTCTCTCTCAGAGCCTTTTGATCCATTAGAAAGGGAATAATTACTTATTTAGAATATCATATAACGATATGATCTTCACTTTTTTTACATCCCAGTCAGACTCTTTTTTATTTTTAATATTTAATACTACTTTTTCATTTTTGCTTATATCAAAATAATTATTGGACAGATCAAGGATATCATCTTTAAGGGAAACGAACACATATTTAGCAACTGTATTGCATTCAACTACCAGCAGGTTCTTCTTTTTAGAAAGCTTAAATTCAGGTTTTATTAAATTCAGTTTCCGCGAGTATATCGAATCGGTTTGAGTTTCATTATTTCCAAAAGCTTTCTTAACTGCATACCATCCGGCCTTTGGCCTCTTGTAATGATCAATAATACTCCAGCTTGTTACCGGCCAGCAATCATTCAGCTGCCATAATAAAGTTCCCATTGTTTTTGGCTGCTTGCTAATATGTATTGCAATGCTGTTCTTAAGTATATAGTATTGCAGGCATTGGGTGAGATAAGTATATTCTTCCAGATCCAATCCCCTGATCTTTGCAGAATCCAAAAAATATTTTGTCAGGTAATGATCGAGTTTTTTAAAACCTTCATTTGCTTACTGATGCCATTGTATACCAGCTGAGCGTATCATCCTGGCTTCTGGTGAAGTATATTTTTTAATGGTATGATAATCAGGCATAGCCTGCATTCCGAATTCACTTACAAATCTTCCGGTTCTGGTATTGAATTTTTCCCAATCCTCCAACCCCCACCACAAACCCCAGTAATGGCTGTCGCCTTCCTGGTAACTTTTTTCATTACCCCAGCCATATTTAGGAGAGGTAGATATGTAGGGACGATTGTCGAGTTCGGTTACCCATTGCCGTAAGCTATCTCTGAACAGCCGGGTATAATCTTTCCAGATCTTTGCTGAATCTTCTGCGTGCAGGTTGTATTGCTTCTGCCATCCCCAATTGTGCCAGGCTTCATCTATTTCATTGTTGCCACACCATAACACAATACTCGGATGATGCCGCAATCTTGTTACCTGGTATTTTACTTCTTCTTTTACATTTTTAAAAAAATCTTTATCACCCGGATACATACCGCCGGCAAACATAAAATCCTGCCACACCATTATTCCCATTTCATCACAGATATCATAAAATGCATCGTCTTCATAAATTCCACCTCCCCAAACTCTCAACATATTCATATTGGCATCCTTTGCCATTTGTAACAGTACCCTGTAATCTTCTTTTTTTACACGGGGAAGAAAGATGTCTGCAGGTATCCAGTTAGCTCCTTTGATAAATACAGGAACTCCATCTTTTTCAAAATAAAAAGAAATACCTGAAGAATCTTTTTGCTGGATGAGTTTTACTTTATTATTAAAAGCAACTTTATTGACATCAGGTTTGATCTGTCCATAGATCAGGAATATATTTTTCCATATGCCACATCCTATAAGTTTAGGCCCCCAATCCCAGCCAAACTGAAATTGTGCTTTGCGTGCATATACCCGGTTATTGTCGGGCAACATCAATGGCAGCTGCGCCTTAGCTATGCTATCCACCCTCGCCTGTGCAGAAAAAAAATTTATAAATAAAGTATTTCTTTTCTTTTTTAAAAAAGGGCGGATATCAACCTTCCACCCGCGAAACATATTATTTGCCTGCAGTATTAATTTTCCATTCAGATATACATCCGCATAAGTATCCAGCCCTTCAAATAATAGCTCAATATTATTTGATTCAAATATTTTCTCGTTTAGATCGAACTGTTTTATATACTCCCATCCAACACTATCAACCCATTGCACTTTTTTTTCATTATCCATGAAAAAAGGATCCGGGATCAGCTTGTTTTGCAACAGGTCAGTATGAATGGTGCCGGGTACATTTGCATTACTCCAGTTGAGTTTTCCGGCCTGCCTGAATTTCCAATCATGATCAAACTTCACAGAATCAACTTGTGTAAAAGCAAATAGGGAAGTAAGCAAAAAAAAAGGAGTAAATAAATGCTTCATTACCTAACTGGTTAGTATGCTTATTATTTTTTTAACCTCAGCATCATCCACTTCCACTGATTCAAAACTCTCTTTCAGCATTTCATTATAATATTCCATTTTACCCGTTCTGGATTTCCTGGCAGAAGTGTGAAATTCAACAGCACCCGTACTGTTAGCGATTTTTAAAATGTTACCGGAACGAATTCCGCTGCCAGGCATAATGATTATCCTATCCTCCGCTTTTTTTACCAGGTTTTCAATAAGTGATATTGCTTCAATTGCAGTGGGCATGAAACCAGAAGTAAGTATACGTTCACAACCGGTTTCAATAATATCTTCCAATGCCTGGTATGGATCTTTTGTTCTGTCAAATGCACGGTGAAAAGTTACACTCATGGGATAGGCCAGTGATACAATTTCCTTACATCTTATTTTATCAACCCTGCCATCAGGATACAGCATCCCCGTTACTATTCCCTCACAACCGGCCTTTTTACAAAAATCTATATCTTCTTTAATGACCTCATATTCGTTTTTACTATAAACAAAATCTCCGCCCCGGGGACGGATAATAGCAAACAATTCTAAGGATGTTTTTTTCCTGGCCTGGCTAATAAAGCCATGTGATGGGGTTGTGCCACCTTCCTGTGGATTGGAACACAACTCTATCCTGTGCGCGCCCGCCTTCTCTATCTTAATACAACAATCAATTGTAAATGCAATTACCTCCAGAGTATAATTCATCAAGGGAAATTTTAAATCAGGTATTTGGCTTTATGCAATTGATTTTCTTTAGCACTCTTTACCGCAAATACAAAGCCTTTCTGAATGGCATAAGCTCCATACCTTCCCTTTTTATCCAGCGCTACAAAACCTACTTGTAATGTCTTTGCTCTTCCAGGGTCTCTTTTAATGATCCTTTCAACCGCTTTCCTGCAGGCTGTTTCCGGTGTATTTCCCTGCCGCAAAAATTCTATAACAAGGTGAGTGCCACAAATTCTTATAACTTCTTCACCCACACCACTGCTTGTTGCTGCTCCCACCTCATCATCAACAAATAATCCCGCACCTATTATCGGGGAATCACCCACACGCCCATGAATTTTAAATGCCATTCCACTTGTGGTTACACCTCCTGCTAATTTACCTGCTGCATCCATGGCTACAATACCCATTGTATCATGATTTACTTTTCCATCATCGAAAAAATGGGGCGCAAAAGGGCCATTGCTTTTTTTATTCTCGATATTGATAACCGGTTTGTATTCACTTTTCAACAGCCATTCTTTATACACTTTTTCTGATCCGGGATCCAGTGTTGCCCCTTCCTTTTGGAAACCATTTTCAATTGCGAACTGCTGGGCCCCATTACCAGTAAGCATAACATGTGGGGTTGTATCCATTATTTTTCGGGCTACAGAAATAGGATGTTTTATCTGTTCCAAGCCGGAGACTGCACCGCACTTTCCATTTCCTTCCATGATGCTTGCATCCAGCGTAACAATTCCATCCCGGTCGGGATAGCCACCTAATCCTACACAACAGTCAACCAGGTTCTCTATATATCTTCCACCTGCTTCCACTGCGTCTATCGATTTACCGTTAGTACCTATAATTTTCCAGGCTTCGGCATTAACTGCCATACCACTGTCCCACGTAGAAATAATTATGGGTTTTACTACTCCCTCAGAAACCGGCAAGGCCAATCCGGCAAGGCCACCTGTAGAAAGCTGTAAAAACTTTTTTCTGTTCATTAGTAATTAAGCAGGTAAGATTCTGTGATAAATAATATTTAATTCACATGCATAGAAAGTTTACGGATTATTTCTGTTGAAATATTATCCGCATATGTGCCAAACGCGCTGGTGATAACTCCTTTCAGCTTGCCATCCTCAGATTCTACTGCATACACTACATCTTCATCAGATGGATTTGTATCTCCTTCAAACCTGTACATTTCAGTGATATTAAATTGATCAGGATTAAGACAATGTTTATTTTCACTGCATATGATCTTATTTGAAGCAATATTGAAATCAATTGTATACCCTCTTTCTTTTAATCCGTTTATTGCTTCAACCACCGTTTCGTATGTATACATAAAATTATTTTATTAAAGTTACTGTTTTAGTGGCTCAGGATTATTTTCCCTTTTTAATTCGGGCTGAAAAAAAATGTAGATTGTTACAATCACTGCTACAATTGCAGTGATAGTAAAAGTTAAGGAAGACCCTATTGTAAACCATAATAACCCGCACAAAGAACTTGCTACCAAAGCGCATAAACTTTGAAAACCGCTATAGGTACCTATTGCAGTTGCAGTATCATTCCTGTTCACTATATTACTGATCCAGGCTTTTGAAATCCCTTCTGTGGCAGCTGCATATATGCCATATAAAGCAAACAGGGCAATGAATGTATAGAGTTCATCTGAAAAAGCAAATCCAAAATATACCAGGGCAAAAATGATGAGTCCGGCTGTAAACACTTTCTTTAAACCTATCTTATCCGCGATGATTCCTGCAGGGTAGGCAAACACAGCATAAATTAAATTATAAAAAATATAAACCCCGATAATTGAAGTATCTGAAATGCCGCTTTCTTTCATCCGTAGTAAAAGAAAAACATCTGAGCTGTTGAACAATGCGAAAATGAGTAAACCGATAATTAATTTTTTATAAGCACCCGGACTTTTTTTCCAGTAGGATGCAAATGAGAAAAAATAAACCGGTTTGGTATTCTTAGGAGGCAGTGACCGTTCTTTTTCTTTTATGAGTAAAGCAGAGATAACTGCCAGCACTCCGGGGATAAATGCAATAAGAAATAAGAACTGGTAATCTTCAGGGTAATAATACAGATAAAGAAGTGCGATAGCTGGCCCGAATACAGCGCCCAAAGTATCCATGCTTTTATGAAAACCAAAAACCTGTGCCCGTGTTTGCATAGTGCATTCATCACTTAAAAGGGCATCCCTCGCACCCGTTCTAATCCCCTTACCTAACCGGTCAACAGTACGGGAAAAAAAGATCCACAAAGGAAAAATAAATAGGGCAAGCATGGGTTTACTCACCGCACTCAAAGCATACCCTAACTGCACAAAAGGAACCCTTTTCCCTGAGGCATCGCTTTTTTTTCCAAAGTAACTTTTACTCAGTCCTGCAACGGCTTCTGCCACTCCTTCAAGTATACCGATAAATACCGCACTGTAACCGATGTGTTTTAAAAAAAGCGGCATTACAGGGTAAAGCATTTCGCTGGCCATATCCGTGAAAAGGCTTACCAGGGAAAGTATCCAAACCGTTCTTGTAATGATCTTCATTATAATAAAGGTGCTTTAAAAAATTAATACCAGGGCAAAGGTTTAAAATTTATAAAAACAGGTATTCGTCATAGTCCCTTCAAAACAAATAGATTGCGTACATTGCAACTGGTATAATTCCCTGAGATTTGCACAAAATAATTTAAATTATTCAGGGAGATTCTCAATATGCAGAAATTAATATGAGTAAACAAATTAAGACAATCTCCAAAAAATCATCTCAGGTTAAGGTTTTAAAAGGAAAGCTTGATATAAGCCGAAGCGGGATGGGTTTTGTTACCGTAGCGGGAGTTGAAAAAGATATCATGGTAAAACCCAATGATTTTGGCCGGGCTTTTCATGGGGATATAGTAAGAGTTCAGATTACACCTCAAACAGGAAGGGGTAGACGCACTGAAGGTAAAGTGATAGACGTTGCTGAACGCAAACAAACCGAGTTCATTGGCAACCTTCAATTAAATAAAAACATTGCTTTTTTTATTCCCGGGGGAGAAAAATCAATACCGGATTTTTATATTCCTGTTGAAAAGTTAAATGGGGCAGTTGATGGAAACAGGGTAGTTGTACGATTTACTAAATGGGACAAATCAGATAAGAAACCACAGGGTGAAATAATCTCTGTACTGAAAGCTGAGGATGAAAGTGATATGGCCATGAAGGAGATTATTATTGATGCAGGTTTTCCCATAGCTTTTGAACCTGCGGTATTGAAAGAAGCTGATAAACTGGAAGGAAAGATCTCCAGGGAAGAAATAAAAAAAAGAAAAGACTGCCGCGACATATTAACTTTTACGATTGATCCTGCAGATGCCAAAGATTTCGATGATGCTATTTCCATACGCAACCTGGACAATGGTAATTATGAGATCGGAGTACACATAGCTGACGTAAGCCATTTTGTTACTCCCGACGACATCCTGGACAAATCTGCCTATGAAAGGGCTACCAGTGTATACCTGCCAGACAGGGTAAATCCAATGTTGCCGGAAAAGATCTCAAATGAGTTATGTTCTTTACGGCCTAATGAGGATAAATATACATTTTCGGTCATCTTCCAGATAAACAACCGGGCTGAAATAAAACACAAGTGGATTGGTAGAACGATCATTCACAGCAATCATCGTTTTACTTATGAAGAAGTGCAGCAGATCATAGAAAACAGGGATGGCATGCATGTTAAACCGGTACTTCTTTTAAATGATCTTGCCCAGCAATTCCGGGCAGAACGTTTTAAAAACGGAGCTATTAATTTTTCCTCTTCCGAAGTAAAATTTAAACTGGATGAAAAGGGAAAACCTATTGGTATAGTAATTAAAGAAAGCAAAGAAGCACATAAACTTATCGAAGAATTTATGTTATTGGCCAACAGAACTATTGCTGAATATGTTTCAAAAATAAAGATCAACAAAGAGCCTATACCATTCCCTTACAGGATACATGCTACACCAGATGAAGAAAAATTAAAACCTTTCGTTGCCTTTGCCAGGAAGTTCGGTTACACTTTCGATATGAAAGATGAAATGGCTGTAGCTGCTTCTTTCAATAATTTATTAAGGGAAGTGCAGGGAAAACCTGAACAGCACGTTCTGGAACAATTGGGGATAAGAACGATGGCTAAAGCCATATATACTTCACAGAACATCGGGCATTATGGTTTAGGATTTGAAAACTATTGTCATTTTACTTCGCCGATAAGAAGATATCCTGATATAATGGTTCATCGCATATTGCAGGAATGCCTGGATAAAAAATTGAAGATTGATAAGAAGATAGAAGAAAAATGTAAACATTGCAGTGATAAGGAGAGATCGGCTATGGAAGCAGAAAGAGCATCCAATAAATACAAACAGGTTGAATTTATGCAGCAATACGTGGGGGAAGATTTTGATGGGGTTATCAGTGGGGTGTCAACTTTTGGTTTCTGGGTTGAAACGGTAGATCATAAATGCGAAGGCCTGGTAAGTGTGAGGGACCTGAGTGAATTCGATGACTTCAGGCATGATGAAGAAAATTATGCATTGGTAGGCATGCGATCAAAAAGATCATTCCGGATGGGCGATAAGATCAGGATTAAAGTTGTTTCCGCAAATCTTGCTAAAAGGCAAATGGATTATCATTGGGTACAGCACGATTCAAAAGTGAAAACAGCCATACCTGTCAAAGAAGTTGTAAAGAAGAAAGGCAGCAAGACTAAACGCTGATACAGCACCACTTACAAAAACTATATCAGCAGCGAAAAGAAAATCATGCACAGTTTTCCCATACTTTCTTCCCTGTTCGAAAAGCAGTTCGATAAAAGGCATTTTCCAATAAGCCCGGAAAATTTATATAATGCTTCCCAGTATATTCTTGGAATAGGAGGTAAAAGAGTAAGACCGGTTTGCGTTTTAATGGCGAATGAATTATTCAATGATATTCATCCGGATGCATACCATGTAGCCAATGCTGTGGAATTGTTTCACAATTTCAGTTTAATACATGATGATATAATGGATAAAGCACCGCTGCGGAGAGGGGCTTCCACTGTGCATAAGAAATATGGTGAAAATACAGCCTTACTTGCAGGGGATGTTATGCTGGTAGCTGCCTATGGTCATATAAACAGGATCCGGCCCGAGTACCTGCAACGCATAATCGCACTTTTTAATGATACAGCAATGCATGTATGTGAAGGCCAGCAACTGGATATGGATTTTGAAGAAAGAGAGGAAGTAAATTTTAATGATTACCTGGAGATGATCACTTTAAAAACATCGGCCCTGCTTGCCTCAAGCCTGCAGATGGGGGCAATAATCGGAGGAGCAGGATCAGGTAACCAGCAACACATATATGAATTTGGTAAAAACCTCGGCATTGCATTCCAGGTGCAGGATGATTACCTGGATGCATTTGGAGATCCGGAAAAATTCGGAAAACAAGTAGGTGGTGATATCCTTGCAAACAAGAAGACCTTTTTGATGATACATGCACTGGAAGTAACAGGGGAAAAAGGAATGAAGGAATTGCGGCAATTAACAATGAATAAAAACAATGAGGATAAAATTAAAAGCACCCTGCAGTTTTTCAGAGAATGTAAAGTGGATAGCTGGGCAAAGGAATTAAAAGAAAAATACTATCAGCAGGCTTTGCTTCACCTTGAAGAGACAGCCGTTTTATCTGCCCGAAAGAAAGAATTAATAGAATTAGCCGGAAGTTTATTATTAAGGGAGAATTAAATACAATTAAGAATTATGAATCACTGTTGTCCGGTTAAAATGCTGTTCATTCGGCCTCATAAAAAATCCGTTAAGAAAATT
>JBBJMM010000018.1:0-68203 GCA_037720515.1 Ferruginibacter sp. | reverse complement strand
ATACAAAAGTGGAGCAAAAAATCAAGGCTGCATAAAAAATTCCTAAAAATTGAATCTGCAGGCTAAAGAAAAACAAGTTCCATCTTCAGAACAAAACCAAGCCAGGTGCGACTTACCAACAAAGAATATTACCCAACTTCAGTAACATCTGTTTTTCTTCTTAACGCCCTCCGCTTCAATTTTCTTAACGGATTTTTTAAGAGGCCGCATGAACAGCATTATAACTGATACAATGATTATAAGTTATGAATACTAATGCTACCTTATCCAACCCATACCCTTAATTCCGTTTTATGTTGATTATTAAATTATTTATTTGAAATGCATACACCCTTAAATACAATTCCTTCAATCATTCAAAATTCAAAATTTAAAATTCAAAATAATTAATACAGCTTCTTCTTTTGCGCAGCACGTTTTATATATTCTCCCCATGTAAGATTATCAACATCTTCTTTGTGTTCTTTTGCTTTTTCAATTGCGTATACAGCTGCAGTTTCTACCACCCATTCAAAATTCTCTGCACCTACACTGCTCACTTCCGCATCCGGCGCAGGATTACAAAAATCGATGGCATAGGGCACTCCGTCTCTTATTGCTAATTCTACTGTATTGAAATCATAACCCAAATATTTACATATGCGCAGCACAATATCCTCCATCAGCTTGTGCCTTTCTGCATCTGGTTTAAAATCTGCAACATAACGCAGATGATGCGGGTTGCGGGGTTCGTAAGGCATTATCCGCACATATTTACCACCGATACAGTAACACCTGTAATATTCTTCAAACTTTATTTCTTCCTGCAGCATCATTACAAGCTGGTCTGTCTCTGCATGTTTCTCAAAAAATTCTTCCATGCTGTTTAACTGGTAAACACTTTTCCATCCTCCACCTGCAAATGGTTTCATGTAGGCCGGAAATCCAATGTATTCAAATATTCCATCCCAGTCTAATGGATAAGCAAGATTTGAAAAAGATTCAGCACTTGTATCAGCCGGTAGTTCACGCGACGGAAGAATTACTGTTTTGGGTACCGGCACATCAATTTTTGTAGCAAGACAATTATTAAAAAATTTCTCATCCGCACTCCACCAAAATGGATTATTGATAATGGTAGTACCACACAAGGCTGCATTTTTTAAATAAGCCCTGTAAAAAGGAATATCCTGCGATATCCGGTCAAATATTACTGCATACCCGCTTGGTTCCCCCTGCATAACTTTATCGATACGAACAGGTTCTGCCATTATACCCTCAATTTTTTTGCTGTTTATTCTTTCTACAAATGCTTCAGGGAAACTTCTTTCTTTTCCGTGCAGGACGCCTATTTTTTTCATACTCTTTTTATATAAATGAATGGAGAATAAATTGAAATGTATTCAAATATATTTTTAAGCAAGGAATAAAACAAATTATGTTTTAATGATACTGCCGGAGATTTTTAAAACTGCTTTCCATAATTTTGCCGTTCATGCCCTCACAAAAAATTACAGAGATTATTATTGAAAATCACCTGCTCATCTCCAAGTTCCTGGAGCGTGAAGTAAAGGTGGATTGTTACATTCCGGGTGATTATTCTAACCTGTCTTACTTAAGTTTATTACTGATCAACGATGGCCAGGATCTATGTACTATGCATTTTGAAGACATCCTGGAAAAATTAACCGCAACCAATGAGATCGAGCCACTTTTTTGTGTGGGTATTCATTGTGCTGCCGATAGAAAAAATGAATATGGCACTGCCCGTATCCTGGATCATAAAGGGCGTGGTGCAAAAGCTGCCGCATATACCCGTTTTATTTTTGAAGAATTGCTGCCTTTTTTAAGAATGAAATATGCTATTATATCTTTTAAAGAAAAAGCATTTGCTGGTTTTTCCCTGGGTGGTTTATGTGCTTTGGATATTGTATGGAATCAACCGGAAGAGTTTACTAAGGCAGGCGTTTTCAGTGGCTCGTTATGGTGGAGGGATAAGGACCAGTCGGATGTTGATTTTGATGAAAATACTGACCGTATCATGCACAGGCAGATAAGGGAAGGCTTGTATTTCCCCTGGTTAAAATTTTTCTTTGAAGTAGGCACACTTGATGAAATAGCTGACCGGAATAAAAATGGCATTATAGATTCCATTGATGATACGGTAAGCCTTATTGAGGAACTTTCTGCAAAAGGTTTTGAACCAGGAAAAGATATTGCTTACCTGGAATTAAAAGATGGCAGGCATGATGTTGCTACCTGGGCAAAGGCATTTCCTGTTTTTTTGAAATGGGGATGGGGAGGGGAGAAGTAGGAGGAGAAAGAAGGAATTAGGAATTGGGTAATTAAGAATTATGAGTTAGGAATTACTACTGTCCGGTAAAAATTAGACTCTTTCTTTAAAACACAATACCAGAGCCTTTCAAAAAGAAATTTCTTTTAGGATAGGTTCTATTTCATTCCACTTTTGTCTTGATACAAAAGTGGAGCAAAAAATCAAGGCTGCATAAAAAATCCTAAAAATTGAAGCTGCAGGCTAAAGAAAAACAAGTTCCATCTTCATAACTCAACCAAGCCAGGTGCGACTTACAAGCTAATAATATAACCTGGCTTTAGTAACACCTGTTTTTCTTCTTAACGCCTTCCGCTTCAATTTTCTTAACGGATTTTTTATGAGGCCGAATGAACAGCATTTTAACCGGACAATAGTGGTTAGGAATAAGGAATTTTGAATTTGGGATGATTTAGTCCCTCTGCTTTGGAGAGGGGTTGGGGTGAGGAAATAAAAAAACCTTCGTGATTTACGAAGGTTTTTTTATAGAGTATTTTATTTTTTTTAGAATGAATAACGAACAGTCAATTGTCCGTTCCAGCGGCTGCTGCTAACCGGATTCAAACCATCACTTACAACTCCCACTCTATTATCTCTTGGTTTAAAGAATTTGTATGTAGGTGTAGTTCCTGAAAATCCTTCAAAGCTTAATGGAGTTGCCTGATCGAAATTAAAGAAATACTGGCGGCCTGCATTTTTATCAATAAAATTGGTAAAGTTGAACATATCAAGTCTTACTGACAGAGCATGTCTTACAGCACCAACCTTAATTCCAAAATCTTGTGTAACATTCAAATCAACTACATGAGTAAAAGGAGATCTTGCCCCGTTGCGCTCAGCAAATTGACCTCTGCGTTTTCTTAAATATTTATCACTTACAATAAAGGCTTCAAATTCGTCTTTCTGCTGCACTATATCTGCTGCATTAGCTGTTGCTGTAGCACCTGATAGTCTTGTTACATAAGTCTGCAAATCCATTTCAGCCCTGCTGGCCGGTATATACATAAGATCATTAAAAGAAACACCATCACCAATGAACTGGCGGTTACTCATTGTATAACTGTAAGGGTTACCCGATTGACCATTATATGCCAGGGCTATGGTTGTGCTCAAATGATCATTTGCATAAGAGAATTTCTTTGAAGCCAAAGCAAATATCCTGTGCCCAAGATCAAAATCAGAACGGGTAAGCGGCAATGCATTCCTGTCGCTCACTGCTTCCATATTCTGCCAGTTGGATGTATTTATAGAGCTGGTACCTTCATTGTGTACCATTGATCCACCATAAGTGTAGGATGCGTTAAAATTAAATCCTTTGCTGCTTTGCTTGTCAACCACAAAAGTAAAATTGTAAGAGAAACCTTTTTGTCCTTTGGTATTCCTGATAAGGATAACATTACTGTAAGGGTTGCGTATTGCAGCTGTTGCGCCTGCAGGGCGGTAAACAAGCCTGTTAGGATTTCCTGTGAAAGAGTATACTTTTCTTGCATCCGGACCAGTTGAAGAAAGAGTAGGAGGCAGGAAGTTTGTATTTATCCAGTCAATTTCACTGAGATTTTTTGAGTATAATG
Organism: Ferruginibacter sp.; assembly: GCA_037720515.1. Classification (GTDB taxonomy): domain Bacteria; phylum Bacteroidota; class Bacteroidia; order Chitinophagales; family Chitinophagaceae; genus Ferruginibacter. The sequence continues at coordinate 64,321 of JBBJMM010000018.1, read as the reverse complement.
CTTCGAGTGTGAATGTCCAGCCTTTCCCAACTTTCTTATCTGCAGCTATAGATGTTTTTAAAATCGCAGGAAGGCGTACATCATTTGCAATGATATTCATATCACCCTGTGGGCGAAGAAGATTAGAAGAAAGACCAAAATCTGTTTGTGTAAATTGTGCATTTACATCCGGATTAAAAGTTACAGGAGCACCATTTAATTGTAAACCAGTCTGATTGCCCGCAGCAGACAACTGTCCGGATGTACGTGAAGTATCCAATGCACCGATCGTAATACCATTGTTCTGGTATACACCTCCAGGCCACACCAATGGTGTTCTTCCGCCGAAAACACCTACACCACCGCGAACGGTAACTCTTTCATCATCGATGTTGTATTTAAAACCCAATCTCGGAGAAAACTGCCACCTGGGTTCAAATTTCTGCCCGCTTCTTGCACCTTCCAGGTTATAATATTGAGATATAACTGAAACAGCACTGTCATTGAAAAATTTATCTTCCGGCACATCGGTTAAGAAAGCGGTTCTGTCTGCTCTCAATCCCAGTGTTAAAGTAAATTTTTCTGTTACCTTGATATCATCGTTCAGAAAAAATCCTAAACGTACAGATTTGAAGTTAGCAGCAGAATTAACATTTTCATCACCACCTTTGTTTCCCGGGTCAACCAAAGAATATCCTCTCCTGTAACGGGAAGGGCCACGGTCATCAATAAACGCTCTTAAAGGATTGATCTGGGAAGCACTGCCGTTTGCTCCTAATGCTGAATATTGGTATGCACCAAAATTCCTGTTCATGAAAAGATTGTACGATTTATTGAAATCTATATCCGCGCCTGCTGTGAAGGCATTCTTTCCTTTAAAGAATTTGAATGCATCGTAAAAGTTAATGATCCGTTGCTTTAGTATATTGGCTGTAGATGCAGCTTCTGAACCTACATTAAATGTAGGGCCACCATTAAAAGAACTTATTGTTAAGCTCGGGAAAGGAGTTCCGACAACATCCCTGTCATCTACAACATCGGTAAAGGATACACGAAATTTATTGTTAACCAGGTTAGAGAATTTAGTATTTAATTCAAGGTTACCAGAATGTGTGGTGCTTGGAAAAAATTCAGCTCCTGAAATAAAATTGATACTGTTGCTGGTGCTTCTTCCCGGATTGATTCTTTCGGTATTTGTATACCTGTAAGAAAGAGTAAGCTTGTTATTGGAGGTAATATTAAAATCGAAACGGGTATTGATATTTATACGGTCAATTTCATCTGCATTTACAAGATAATCTCCCGGATCGTAATTGTATTTTGATTTAAGATGGTTCACCAATACATTTATTGAATCCTGGATATTGAAACGAATTGTTCCATCCGGATTTAAAGGATTGATAAAACTGGCTGGCTGAGGCCTTGAATCTTTTTGTTTTTCAGCATTTAAAAAGAAGAAAGCCTTGTTTTTAATAATTGGGCCGCCGAAAGTGAAACCATAAGTTTTATTATCAAAAGGAGTCAGTTTTTTACGCGCGCTGTCTGGCAATTTTCCAGGTGTTTTTCCTGACAGGTTCTCATTTCGGAAAATGTAATAAGCAGAACCATGAAAAGTATTGGATCCGGATTTTGTTATTGCATTGATAGAACCCCCGGTAAAATTTCCAAGAGCCGCATCAAAAGGTGAAACCTGAACCACGATCTGATCTACCGCATCGATACTAATAGGAGGTGTTCCGGCACGGCCACCATTGGTTCCCTGGTCACTTAGTCCGAAAACATCATTGTTTACCGCACCATCTATTAGAAAATTATTGTAACGGTTATTCTGGCCAGCAATTGAAATACCACCTGCACCCGTAAGTTTAGCCTGAGGGGTAAACCGTACAAAATCATTGATGTTTCTGCCAATTGTAGGCAGTAACTCAAGTCTTTCCCGGCTAATGGTTGTTTCAGCGCCGTTTTTACCTGTAGTCGTTCTGCGGCCGGCCACTACCACTTCGGATAATTGAGTTGTTTTGTCAGAAAGGTCAACATCAGCTTTTAAAGTTTCACCTAGTACGAGGTAAACGTCTGATTTAATATTTGTTTCAAAACCTACAAATGAGGTGGTAATGGTATAGGGACCACCCGGATTCATATTGTTTATATCAAAACGGCCACCAGTACGGGCAGAAGTGTTATAAACAGTACCGGTTGGAATATGGGTTGCAGTAATGGTTGCACCCGGCAACATACTGCCTGATCCGTTTTTAACAACCCCGGAAATACTACTGGTTGTTAACTGAGCCTTCATAAAAAAAGGCATAGCCAGCATGGCAATAATAAAAGGTAGAATTTTTTTCAGCATATAGTTCGGTTTACGAGCGCAAAGAAACATAATAATTGGCGAATACCTGCCAACTTTTATTAACAAATTGTTAGGCACAGTGAATATCTAAAATGCTCCATTTGTACGAGGTTGAAATTTAACTCGCAAACTCATTTACAACTTGTTGCGAAAAGCGAAAACAAACCCTTTGTTTTGGTGAAGCTTAGTAACTTTGCACCCAAAATATAAAATATGCTTGATAGTATTGAAGCGGCGATAGAAGAAGTGAGACAGGGAAGAATGATTATTGTAGTGGATGATGAAGGAAGAGAAAATGAAGGCGATTTCATTACTTCTGCCAGGAATGTTACACCTGAAATTATCAACTTCATGAGTACGCATGGCCGGGGATTGATCTGTGCACCTTTATTAGAAGACCGGTGTGATGAACTCAACCTGCAGCCTATGGTAATCGATAATACATCTTTGCACGAAACAGCATTTACAGTAAGTATTGACCTGTTGGGTAAGGGTTGTACTACCGGAATTTCTGCCCATGACCGTTCTAAAACCATACAGGCATTGGTGGATCCGGCAACTATACCCGAAGACCTGGGGAGGCCCGGACATATTTTTCCTTTACGTGCTAAAAAAGGTGGTGTTTTGCGCAGGGCCGGCCATACAGAAGCCACCACTGATATTTCAAAATTGGCTGGATTTGAGCCTGCCGGTGTTTTAGTGGAAATAATGAATGAAGACGGCAGCATGGCTCGCGTGCCCCAGTTAAAGGAAATTGCCAAAAAGTTCAACCTTAAAATGATCTCCATAAAAGATCTTATCGAATACAGGTTAAGAACAGAAACCCTTATAAAAGAAGAAGTAAAAGTAAAAATGCCCACTAAATATGGTGTTTTCGAATTAACTGCTTTCAGGCAGGTTAATACAGGAGATATTCATATGGCCATAAAAAAAGGCAACTGGAAAGAGGACGAACCTGTGCTGGTTCGCGTACATAGCAGCTGTATGACGGGTGATATATTGGGATCATTGAGATGTGATTGCGGCGAACAACTGCATCATGCCATGCAAATGATTGAAGAGGAAGGGAAAGGTGTTGTATTATATATGAACCAGGAAGGCCGGGGTATAGGACTGCTCAACAAACTCAAAGCCTATAAATTACAGGAAGACGGGATGGATACTGTGGAAGCTAATTTACAACTGGGCTTTGGTATGGATGACCGAGACTATGGAATAGGAGCCCAGATATTGCGAGAAATGGGAATTTCAAAAATGAAACTTATCACTAACAATCCGCGGAAGAGAGCCGGTCTGCTGGGTTATGGCCTGGAAATCACAGAAGCTGTTCCAATCGAGATAAAACCTAACCTTCATAATGAAAGATATCTCATAACCAAAAGAGATAAATTAGGGCATGAAATTTTAAACGGGCTTATTTAAGGGTATTTTGAATGTTGAATGTTGAATTAAATTAGTGAATGAGAAATCAGTGGTTGATTATCTTGATACTTGATACTTGATACTTGATTCTTGATACTTGATACTTGATACTTGATACTTGATTCTTGATACTTGATTCTTGATACACGTTTCCCTTAATTACTAATCTCTATCACCTCAATCTCACTCCGCAGACTGTCCTGCAGTATGAGTTTTTTACGGCTTTTAAAAATATCAGACAGCTTATCAAAATCTTTGCGGTAAGAAAGCTGGATACCCGAACGGTTGCGCTGGCCTATTGTATAATCTGCACTGGTACGGTTAAAGCCTACCACGCGGAGTGATCCATCTCTGTTCAATCTCCACTCAATAGTTATATCCGGCGTGATCAATCCTTTGCGGGTTAGCTGGCTTGCAGAAGGATTGTTGTAATCTAAATTTCCGCCGATCAATACCTGTATCCTGCTGCTCAGCAATATCTTTAAACCTGCTCTCACATTAGCCTGTAACTGGTTAGCTGCTGATTGCAAACTTAAAGTAGGGGATATATCGATATAAGTTGAGATCACACCATTCGTAGCCCGCTCCAATTCTTTATTAAATAAATTGGTAAGAAAACTGCTCATTAATCCGCCTACTGTATTGGTAGCAATGGCAATGGTATTAGAACCTGCCTGCCTGTCCTGTTCATCAAAAAGAAATGAATTGAAAAGTAACAGACTTGCTACCTGTTTATTCATTTTATCTGGATCATTTTGAAAATCGGCAAGTTTATTTATGGCTATATAATCTCTTTTGATCTCGCTTTTTTCAGGCAACCGGAATGCAAACTGGATAATAGGTTTTTTAAGGCTGCCTGTTAAATGAGAAAGGATCGTAACATCTTCTTTTACATTCACCCGGGCATCTGGCCGCAGGCCACTGATGTCAACATTCTTTGCAAGATATTCTGCTTCTATATCTATATTGGCAAGATAAGGATCACCGTTCCAGGTGATGCTGCCCCTATTGAGAACGAAAGGCTTTTTTAAAAAGGTCTGAAAATTAAAAGTGTATTCTCCATTGGTAAGGTCATACCGTCCGCGGATACTCAATGGTTCTTTATTTCCTACACGGATATTTATTAACCCATTGCCTTGCCCTTTGATTATATCCCCGGTGGATTCATCCAATATAACATCGATCTGGCAGGAAGGGTTAGCGGTGAGATTCATGTTCACAAAGATGTTTGCAGCCTCAGAACTTTTCACTTCATCCATCTCTGTACCGAATTGTATGAATTCGATATAGTCAAGGGCATTGCTTTCTTTGCTGGCTCCGGTGGGTAAAAAGATATGACTGCTGTCCAGTTCACTGGGCTCGCCGTTGATATCCATCTGAAGATTAGTAACGGGACCGTTTAAACGCATTAGTGCATTGCCCGTAACATTTCCATAGAATTGAGCATTGTCTTTTTTAGTTGTATTAAGCAAAAGCATCCGGCTTGTCTCAAAACGGATATCATCAAAAGAAAAGCGCTTAAAAAAACTATGATACATTTTTCCACTTATTATACCTGTGTTATTGAGTGTATCGCGCAAACGGATCGTACCGATATCGATCTCATCTTTATTGAAAATAAGTGTTTCATTATTGAACAGGTACCGGCATTGGGTATACGCAATTTTAACGGATCCGGAATCTATGGTAGCATCACCCGTTAAGTAAATATTCTTTCCGCCACCTGAAAGTTTAAGGTTGGTTTTAGCGATCCCTTCCATTCGGCTGAAAATGGTCTTTAGGTAAGGTTCCAGTATAGAAAGGTTCATGCGTTCTGCCAGCAGGTTTACATCCATGGCATTGCCGGTTGAATCTTTATAATTGTAAATACCATCTATATTGAATATATAAGCATCATCTTTAGAATCCACCCTGAATTTTACAACACCTGTATTGGTGTTAGCAGTGGCATCCAGGTTAACTGCGCCGATATACTTGTTGTCCAGGGAAAAACTATCAGTTCTACCTGCGAATTCAATGTAAGGTTTCCCGAATGGATCTCTTAGTGTAGCCGTACCAGTTAGCAATCCCTTTAATGAAGGCTTTTTAACCAAAAGCGGACTGAAATCCCCTATATTTACTTTAACCAGTTTGGCAACAATATGCGTCTGGTCTGTCTCTTCTGATAATTCTGTGGAGAGGATGATCTCCTGGTCTCCTTGCACAAACCTTACTTCACTGGCATCAATGTATTTTTTACGTATGGTAAGTTCCCCGTCTTTTGACAATTGCCACTTCTTATCATTAACTATAAAAGATGAAGGGAAAAAATTGATCTTTATTCCATCAGACAAGGTCTGGATACTGGCATTCAGTTCAGCATCATTCAATGTTTTGCTGGCACTGGTTCGCAGGTGTATCAGGGAAACATCATTGTTTGCGGTAATTTTAAGCCGGGTATCAGGAAAATGAAGGCTGTCAGAAATTACAATATCATCCACGGCAAGGTCGGCTTTCAATGTATCACGGTTACCCGTACCTGTTAATATAACATTTGAGAATTTCTTTCCTGCATATTCAAAATCGGGCACTTCTGCATTTATGTTCAATATCGAACCGGCAAGATCTAAATTGCCACTGATGGATGCGTTGTTGAACCCTTTCAAACGGTTGTCAAATAGTTTAATGTATTCTTCTACTTCCTTTGTTTTGATAGTAAAAGTAAAATCCTGGTTACTTACCGCATAAGATGGTTTTTTAATGTAAGTAGGATAATACCGGCTCAGGAAAAATTTAAATGTATTGGGCAGGTCCAGAATTGTAAACTTTCCGCTGATCTCTGCATCAATTTCATTGGATTGCAGGGTAAGGTATTTACGATCGTTTAGTATGCGGGAGGAAAGGGTAAGTGAGTCAAAGGAAAGTGCCGTACTGTCGTTTTGCAACCGGGCTTTATATACACGTGCGGAACCCAGGAAATTATCAATATTGTTTCCCGTAAAATTGAGGCTGAACAATCCGGAAAGGATCAGATTACTTTTTGCAATTTTAAGATCTTTCAGGTTCACGTATTTAAGATCAGCATCTGCATTAAATTCCATTTCCTTACCGGATAAACTCAGTGTTCCATCCAGCGACCTGATATTTAAATTTGGATCATTGATGCTTATGTGGCCGGTGAATAATTTCTTTTGGAAATCCCCCGCAATACTGATGTTCCGGTAATTATATCCGTTGTATTCAAGTTGTTGTATCTCGCCTTCAAAATTTGCATTCAATGTGGCGAGGGCAAAACTTTTTCCATTGATATTTCCGTTGAGGGATATTGTACCCAGTTGTGGATTATTAATGAACTGTCCCAGTTTAAAACCCCTGGTAGATAATTTTCCGGAATACCCGGGAACTCCCTGCGTGGGCAATTTCATATTTATATCCGCGGTAATAGATCCCAGGTTAGAAGCGATTGTTCCATAAGCAACAAAATCGTTTAAAAAACCCGTAAAGTTTCCTTTGTACCGGATATTACCGAGTTTACTTAGCTGGGGTTTTTTTACTTTTTTTAGTGCCGGTGCAATTGCGGTCAGTTCGTTGTATGTTGTGCGGAAATCATTGGCGGTAAAATCAATGAAGGTAGATTTAATATCAGGCAAACCCCGCATGGCGATCCTTCCATCTACAAAGGTATTGCCACTTCGTATCTTCATCCCGGAAGCAATAAAATTATCTACAGTTCCTTTAGCAGTTCCCTGCAAATAAAACATACGATTCCACGACTTTAATGCAGGTGCAAAAAAAGCAAGGTCATCACTATGTAATTCGCTTTCCTGGAAATTGGCATTGATAACCACACTGGTAATAAAGCTGCTCATGTCTTTACCAAATACATTGTAGCTCATAGAATAATAATCTCTTAAATGACTACGGTTGGTTATTAGATCCAGCTTATTGAATTCCATTATTTCAGGAGTGAAGCGCATGGAAGACTGGAGTTTCTTAATCTCAAAACCACTTTTTTCTTTAGCTGCTAACAATACATCGGCTGTAAGTGTGTCATTATTTACAAAAAGGTTTTTGATGCTTCCTGTTAGCCCGGAAAGTAATAAATGCTGTCCATCAAACCGGTCGGTATAAGCAGCACGCAACGTATGCTTTTCATTGATGAAAGTACCGTTATCAATAGAGAAATTCTTTACTCTTATTTGCCAGCCGGAGTTATTCCATTTAAAAGCGGAGATCACCGGAATTTTTTCAAGTATGGTTGTAAGGTTATTTTCTGCTGGCCTGTTTCCTTTAAAATTGCGCTGCGAAAAAAGAGGTTTATCAAGTACCAGATCGTTGATGTAAACCTGTTTCTTTCTGAAGTTAACAGACTCCATGCCCAGGTCCAGTTGTTTAAGCGAAGCGATCATATTCTGTCCGATCCACTCATCTTCTTTGTTGAGATAAATATTTTTGAGATGCAGTTCTTTCAGGTCAAATTCAATTCCTTTGCTTCCTGTTTTTTTTGTGGGAGAGATAAAATAATCAATAAGGAACTGGTAGTTCCAAACAGAATCTTTTCGGTTCATGTTTATGACTGCATCATCTAATGCAATGTATTTTAAAGTAGCCTTATCCTTTAAAAAGAACCAGTCAGTGATGTTTACTTTTGCAGTACCGGCATAAAGAAGCGTATCTTTTTTGCGGTCTTCCACCACCAATCCGCGTAAAAGCATTTTATTAAAAAGAGCGATATCTACTTTTTTGATGGTTACCCGGGTATTTAATTTAGTGGATAATGTGGAAGCCACTTGCTTTACCAGCCACGTTTGCACCGACGATAAATGCAACAGCGCATAGAGTATGAGTACCAGCAGGAGAAATGCAAGTAATACGCGTTGTGATATTTTTAAAAACCTTTGCAGTGTATGAATTATTTGCAAAAGTAGCCATTCAATAAGTAAGGGCAAATGGAAAGAAGAAATTTATCATATAATTAAGCAGACCATGGATCATAGACCATGGTCCAATGGCCCAACTCAGAAATCAAAAACTTTTTTTGCTTAATAAATCTACTTTAATAATTATACCCCATCGTCCATGGTCTTTACTTTGCCCGCGTTCAATACCCCTCCGCTCCATCATCCCCGCGTTTATCCGCTACCGCGATGATATTTCTTTTTTTGGAATCGATCAATATCATTTCTGTACGGCCAATTGTTCCACGTGTCCTTATTTTATAACCCATGTCTTTTAATTGTTGCATAACAACAGGAGAGAAAGTTCTTTCCATGTATACAGAATCAGGAAGCCACTGGTGGTGGAATTTAGGTAAGTTAACTGCATCTTCAGCAGATAATTTAAAATCGATAACATTCACTATCGATTGAAAAACACTTGTGGGAATGGTTGTTCCTCCGGGTGTCCCCACAACCAAAAAGGGCTTGTTATCTTTTAAAACAATTGCCGGTGTCATGCTGCTAAGCATTCTTTTGTAAGGAGCGATGGCATTTGCCGCATTTCCAGTAGCTCCATACATATTAGGATGGCCGGGTTTAACGCTAAAATCATCCATCTCATTATTTAAAATAAATCCGGCACCACTTACCACAGTTTTACTTCCGTAAGAGTCATTGAGGGTAGTAGTTACAGATACTGCATTACCATCTTTATCAATAATGCTTACGTGTGTGGTTTCTTCACTTTCCCGTATCATGCCTTCTTTAGTTACAATACTGCTGCCAGCCACTCCGGGAATAAAATCGTTCATGCGTTGGCGTAAGTATACAGGATCGGTGATTTTTTCAACAGGAACTTTTACAAAGTCAGGATCACCCAGGAAAAAGGCCCTGTCTGCATAGGCTCTGCGTTCAGCCTCTATCATCAACTGCACACTTTCTTTGGTTTGAAAACCCATGGAGCCGATATTTCTGTCTTCCACCATCTTCAGCATTTGTTGTAATATAATACCACCACTGCTGGGCAGGGGCATTGTAATTATACGAAAACCATTATAAGTAAAATCAACAGGTTTCCTTTCCGTTGCCCGGTATTTTTTTAAATCATCCAGGCTGATAATCCCGTTTCCCGAACGCATTTCCTTTATGATAAGCGCTGCAGTTTTGCCTTTGTAAAAACCTTTCATGCCAGCATCGCGTATCCTTTTTAATGTGGCGGCCAGGTCTTTCTGGATCAATACATCTCCTTTTTTCCATTCCCCCATTTTTACAAATGCCACCGGATTTTTATTAGCCTTTATGAAATCATCACGGTAGGTATTAAAATCATTTGCCTGGGATGCAGTTATGGCAAAACCTTTTTCAGCTAACTGAATAGCCGGCTCTATTAAAATCTTAAAATCAAGTTTTGCATATTTCATACTGGCAAACAACCCTGCCACTGTGCCCGGTACGCCTGATGCCAGTTGTTTTTTTAGTGAAAGATTTTTAATGGGATTTCCGGTTTCATCCAGGTACATATCTTTATAAGCCTTGCCGGGGGCCTTTTCCCTGTAATCTATTGTGATGTTTTTGCCTGTATTAAAATTTGCTATCAGAAATCCACCACCGCCCACGTTACCGGCATTGGGAAATACAACTGCCAGTGCCAATTGTGTAGCAATGGCCGCATCTACTGCATTTCCGCCTTGTTTAAGTATGGAAATACCTGCCTGGCTTGCCAGCGGATGTGCTGTTACTACTGCTGCATTGCTGCAGGTTACTACTTTATTTTGTGTGTACTTAAAAGCATTCAGCTGCGCATTCGAAAAAGAGATCGAACACAACAGGTATACAAATGCAAGTAATAATTTCTGGCGCATATTTTTTTATTACTTCAAATCTAATTGCTTTTTTAACGGGATTAGTTTTATAATTTCACAATTACTAAAATTTATAGAGTGAAGAAATTTATTTTATTTGCCTGCTTTTTTTATGTGACTACTTTACAGGCACAAAACTTAAAAAGCCCCCTTCAGTTCCTGGGATATGAATTAGGAAACAAGTTTACCCCTCATCATAAGATCACCCGGTATTTTGAACAGGCTGCCGCCGCTATGCCACAGATGATGAAATTGCAGGAATACGGGCAAACCTATGAAGGACGCCCATTATTGTTAGCAGTTATCACTTCTCCTGAAAATATATCACGCCTCGAAGACATCCGCAAAAACAATATTCGAATGAGCGGACAGCTTAACGATAAACCTGGCGATGTTAACTCACCAACTATAGTGTGGCTGAGTTATAATGTTCATGGCAATGAATCCAGTTCATCAGAAGTGTCTATGAAAACATTGTATGAACTGCTGGCACCGGCAAATCCGCAAACCAATCAATGGCTGAAAAATACAATTGTAATAATTGATCCCTGTTTGAATCCTGATGGCAGAGACCGTTATGTGAATTGGTATAACCAGGTTGCGGGAAAATTACCTAACCCGCAGGAAGATGCGAGAGAACACAATGAGCCATGGCCGGGCGGCAGAAGCAATCATTACAATTTTGACCTTAACCGTGATTGGGCATGGCAAAGCCAGGTGGAAACACAGCAACGCATTAAAGTGTACAATCAATGGATGCCTGCCATTCATGTAGATTTTCATGAGCAATCCCCTGGCAGTCCTTATTATTTTGCCCCTGCTGCAGAACCATTCCATGAAGTGATCACACCCTTTCAACGCAGTTTTCAGTCAACTATCGGGAAAAATCATGCAAAATATTTTGATGCAAAAGGCTGGCTTTATTTTACAAAAGAATATTTTGATCTTTTTTATCCCGCTTACGGTGATACCTACCCGATTTATAATGGTTCTATTGGCATGACGTATGAACAGGCAGGCTCAGGCATGGCCGGACTTACCATTGCTATGGATGATGATACGCTTACATTAAAGGACCGTATTGAACATCATTTTACCACCAGCATGAGTACAATTGAAATTGCATCAGCCAATGCAGTAAAACTAAATACCGAATTCAAAAAATATTTCGAGGACGGGAAAAACAATGGCAATGGTATTTATAAAACATATATAGTAAGTGGTGCCAGTTCAAACAAACTGAACGCTCTTACAGAATTATTCGATCGTAATAATATTACTTATGGTGTAGCAGGGAAAAAGGTTAATGTTAAGGGATTCAATTATTTTAATGGTAAGGTGGAAAATTATACAACGAAAGAAAATGATCTTGTAATATCATCCTTCCAGCCTAAAGCAGCCTTTTTAAAAGTATTGTTTGAGCCCCAATCCAAACTAAGCGATTCGGCTACATATGACATAACTGCCTGGGCGTTGCCCTATGCTTATGGTTTACAAACTTATGGAGTGGAAGACAAGATCTCTTTTTCTGCACCTGTAAAGCAAACCTTTACTCCTGTAAGTACAAGCAGCAATACTTATGGTTACCTGGTTGACTACAACTCATTGAACGATGGAAAAATGCTGGCATCTCTTTTAAAGCAGGGTTTCAAACTACGCTTTGCTGAAAAAGATTTTACTTATGGAGGAAATGTTTTTAAAAAGGGCACCATTGTAATATTAAAGAATGGAAATGAAGATAAGATCGCCTTACTTAATGAAATGAGCGGCCGGTTTGCAAGCAAAGTAGTTCCGGTATTGTCTGGTTTTATGGAAAATGGTTTTGACTTTGGATCTGATAAACTTCATTTATTAAAAAAGCCAAAAGTAGCTATGCTCACGGGGAACAGGGTTTCCAGTACAGGTGCGGGAGAAGTGTGGCATTTATTTGAGCAACAACTGGAATACCCGATAACACTTGTTAACGCAGATAATATTGGAAATGTAAACTGGAAAGAACTGGATGTTTTGATTATTCCCGACGGCAATTATAGATTTCTTACTGAAAAAGACGGTAATGTTGAATTAAAATCCTGGGTAAGGCAGGGAGGAAAAATCATAGCCATTGAAAATGCGGTAGCACAGATGGCGGCTGGAGAATGGGGCATCAAATTAAAAAAGGAAGAGGAAGAAAAACCTGATGATAAAAAACCTTCTTATGCTGATATAAAAAAATATGAGAACCGTGAAAGGGATGGTATAGTAAATAATATTCCCGGTGCTATTTACAAAGTAGAACTGGATAACAGCCACCCGCTTGCCTTTGGATACCCGGCAACTTATTTTACTTTAAAAATGGATGGAAATATCTATGAATTTTTAAAGAACGGATGGAACGTGGGAGTGATCAAAAAAGAAAACCAGGTGTCGGGTTTTGTAGGCAGCAAGATCAGGGAAAAAATAAAAGATGGAACAGTAATAGCCGTTCAGCAAATGGGAAGAGGAAGTATTGTTTACTTCGCTGATAATCCATTGTTCAGAAGTTTCTGGGAGAATGGGAAGCTGTTGTTAACGAATGCAGTGTTTCTGGCGGGGCAGTAGAACATTGTTTCACGCAAAGATGCAAAGATGTAAAGACGCAAAGAAAGGATATGTAAACCTGTAAATGGGTTTATCAAATATGTAAGAATTCAAAATTCAACATTCAAAATAATAAAATGCGTTTTTTCGTTTCGTTTATATTTATTGCTTTTGTAAACTCCCTTTCTGCACAAAGCCCAAAACCAGTTTCCTCTTCAGATATATTACAGCAAATAAAAAAACTCCAGGTGCATGCTTCGGTATTGTATGTAGCTGCACATCCGGATGATGAAAACACCCGCCTGTTATCTTACCTGGCCAATGAAAAATTATACCGCACCGGTTATTTAAGTCTTACCCGTGGTGATGGCGGACAAAATTTAATTGGTGATGAACAGGGAATAGATCTTGGATTGATTAGAACACAGGAATTGCTGGCAGCAAGAAGGGTTGATGGCGCGGAACAATTTTTTACCCGTGCTTATGATTTTGGTTTCAGTAAAAATCCAGAAGAAGCATTACGGATTTGGGATCATGATAAAATACTGGGCGATGTAGTTTGGGTGATAAGAAGTTTTCGCCCCGATGTGATTATATCCCGTTTTCCTACAACAGGCGAAGGAGGCCATGGCCATCATACCGCTTCGGCTATCCTTGCCAGTGAGGCTTTTGATGCAGCAGCAGATCCAACAAAATATCCGGAACAATTTAAACATGGCGTATCAACGTGGCAGGCTAAACGTTTGCTCTGGAATACATTCAACTTCGGCAATAATAATTTAACGAGAGAGGATCAGTTTAAAACAGATGTGGGTGTTTACAACCCGGTTATTGGAAAAAGTTATGGGGAAATGGCTGCTGAAAGCCGTAGCAAGCACAGGAGCCAGGGATTTGGTGTTCCGGCTCAAAGGGGAAGTTCGTTTGAGTATTTTGCAACAATAAAAGGAACAAAACCGGTGTATGACCTGATGGATGGAGTAGAAGTTACAACAGAGCGACTTAGCTTTACAGATCCTTCTCAGAAAAAGAAATACAAGGATCTGGTGGAGAAAACGATAACAGGTTTTGATCCTGCACAGCCCGTAAATTCATTGCCTGCACTTCGAGCGATGTATACATTATTAAAGCAATCGGATGAGCCTTATAATTACAATAAACAGATGGAGGTTAACAACCTTGTAGCCACTACAGCAGGATTATTTATGGAAGCTATCGCAGTAAAACAGTTGAATACGATAGGTGACAGTGCAAAATTTAACCTGGTTTTTAACAACCGTACCGGGATAAAGATCGATAAAGCAAGAGCAATACTTTTTGGAAAGGCTTATGAATTCAAAGACATTAAATCAAATGAGAATAATATAAAACAGGTTTCTATTCTGATACCTGCAAATGAAAAAGTAAGACAACCTTACTGGCTGCAAGAAGAAATGAGTAAGGGCATGTTCATTGTCTCGGATCAAAAGCTGATCGGTAAACCACAGGATGATCCTTATTATGCATTATACCAGCTTACCATAGATAGTGCCCGGTATGATTATTATATCCCTGTACAATTCAAATCCACTGACCCGGTAAAAGGAGAAACTTTTCAGCCTGTTCAAATGGTATACCCGGTCTCTATAAATAGTTCTCCATCCGTAATTGTTTTTTCGGGCAATAAAAAAAATGAACAAAAAAATATTCAATATACGGTTCAATCCAATTTAGCCTTAGAGGAAAAAGTATTTTTTCAGAATATTACCGGCAACAAATCAACAACCATTTTCGATTCCACCATAAAATGGACGAATGGGGAAAAGAGATACTTTGATGTAAGGCTAAACGGGGATGAATATAAAAGCAATATTAATTTGTTGGCAGGTGGGGAAGTGAAGACCACTTCTGTTTCAGACAGGCAGGCATATACATTAAATAAGATCAGTTACGAACACATTCCTGATATCTTTTATAATTATAAAGACAAGGTTAAAATTGTTAAGACCGACCTTCACACAGCTGGCACAACAGCCGGGTATATTGCAGGTGCAGGAGATAAAATTCCGGAAGCGTTGCTGCAAATGGGTTATAAAGTAACCATGCTCCAGGAAGGTGATATCAATCTTACTAATTTGAAACAGTTTGATGTGATCATTACCGGTGTAAGAGCATATAATATTCATTCATGGCTGAGCAACTCTCATTTCACACTGATGAAATATGTGGAAGAAGGTGGAGTACTATTATCACAATACAATACCAATAATTCAATAGGCCCGGTAAGAGCAAAAATTTCTCCGTATCCATTTACGATCTCACGTAACCGGGTAACCGATGAAACTGCTGTTGTAAATTTTTTACTTCCTGAACATCCCGCATTAAATTATCCGAATAAAATAACTCAGAATGATTTTGATGGATGGATACAGGAACGTAGTATTTATCATGCTGAAAATATTGACAGCAATTATCAGAAAATACTAAGCATGAAAGACCCCGGGGAAAAAGAACATGATGGCAGTCTTATCATTGCCAATTACGGAAAAGGAAGGTTTGTATACACAGGATTGGTATTTTTCAGGGAATTACCGGCGGGTGTGGGTGGGGCTTACAGGTTGTTTGCGAATTTAATAGCCAATAAACGTGGGAATTAGTGGTTAGTAATTAGGTATTTGGAATCAGTGAGGCTTGAAACACTTCACCCCAAACCCATCTCCAAAGGAGGGGACTTAAAATCTTATTTAATAAACCAGATAACAATTAAAATAACTGTGTCTTTACAATCTCTAATCAACTATTCCTTTCATATAATCTCTCTATCAACATGAACTATCCAATTCATTCTTCACTTTTCCCTTCCACATGAGTATCACAGACTGGATAGTAATGATCTCCGTGCTGCTCTGTATTATTTTATACGGCATCTATAAAAGTCGCACAACTAAAAACCTGGAAGGGTATTTTTTGAGTAACCGCAGCCTTCCCTGGTTCCTGGTTTTGATGAGCATCATGGGCACACAGGCCAGTGCGATTACCTTTTTAACCGGCCCCGGTCAAGCCTATTCAGACGGAATGCGTTTTGTGCAATATTATTTTGGTCTGCCCCTGGCCATGATCGTTATAAGTATCTTTTTTGTGCCGGTATACAATAAACTGAAAGTATATACCGCTTATGAATTCCTGGAAAAACGTTTCGATATAAAAACACGCACTTTCACTTCTTTCCTTTTTTTATTGTCGCGGGGATTGAGTACCGGGGTAAGCATCTATGCTCCTGCGTTGATTTTGAGTTCCATCATGAGCTGGAATATTTATTATACCAATGTGATCATGGGGGGTGTTCTTATCATTTATACCATGTCGGGTGGAGCGAAGGCAGTTGCCTATACCCAGGTGTTGCAGATGATCATTGTATTTATTTCTTTGTTCCTGGTTGGATACATTGCAGTAAGCCTTTTGCCTGGAGATATCGGTTTTAAAGAAGCCATTGATGAAGCGGGTAAGCTCGGAAAAATGAATGTGATCACAACCGGAATGAAGGATGGTAATTTCGACTGGAAGGATAAGTACAATATCTGGAGTGGTGTGATTGGTGGTTTTTTCCTGGCGTTGAGTTATTTTGGAACCGATCACAGCCAGGTGGGCAGGTATCTAACGGCAAAGAGTGTTCGCGAAAGCCGGAAAGGATTGTTAATGAATGGAGTGGTTAAAGTGCCTATGCAATTTTGTATTTTACTGATAGGAGTGTTGATATTTTCATTTTATCTCTATAAGAAAGCGCCGGTTTATTTTGATGATACAAAGATCGCGGCTGCACAGCAAACAGTTTATAAAGATACCTTACAGAAAATAGAACAGAATTATACAGCTTCATTTACTGCAGGCGATAAAGTGAATGCAGATAAATACAGGCAGGATTACAAGATCGTTTTAAAGTCAGCGTTACCGGGTCAGGATAATAATGACAACAATTATATTTTCCTGCGTTTTGTAAAAGATAACCTGCCGGTTGGACTAATCGGATTGTTGTTCGCGGTTATTTTTCTGGCGGCCTGGGGAAGTATTGCAGCCGCATTGAATTCACTGGCGGCCTGTACCATGGTTGATTTTCATAAGCAATTCTTTATAAAAAAAGATACTCAACTGAATGAGTATAAGATATCACAATGGTACACCTTAGGCTGGGGAATATTCTGTATCATCATTGCCATGTTTGCCAATAATATTGGTAACAGTTTAATTGAAACCGTTAATATATTAGGATCTATATTTTATGGAGTGATACTGGGTATTTTCCTTGTGGCTTTCTGGATAAAGCAGATAAAAGGAAATGCAGTATTTATTGCTGCCATCATTTCAGAAATTTTGATCATTGTTATTTACAGGATGGATATTATTTCTTTTCTATGGTTAAATGTGATCGGTGCATTGCTCGTTATTATCATGAGCACTTTGATACAGGCAATATTAAATGCAATGGGTTATAACCGCAGAGGTAGGGAGACGCAGAGTTTACCTCACCCCAACCCCTCTCCAAAGGAGAGGGACTAAACTCATTCCATTTCATAAGTTTTATTTCCATTTCATAACTCATAATTCTTAACTCCCAAAACAGGTACGACTTACAAGCTAAAGGTATTGCCAAGCTTGATTAACACCTGTTTTATCCTAAACGCCTTCCGCTTCAATTTTCTTAACGGATTTTTAATGAGGCCGGATGAACAGCTTTTAATTATACAACTGTGTTTTAAAAAAAAGAACTGCTCTTTACAAGCAGTTCTTTAAAATATTAAATCATGATTTTCTTCCTCCGCTATTTCCCACACCCGCGTTCAATAACTTAGCGTTTCCCCGCGCCTTCCCGTCTCCGCGGTAAAAAATCTTAGCGATTCCCCCGCGCCTTCCTGTATTTGCGGTGAAATTTACTTTAACGTCTTCATAAATTCTTCATTCAACTTCACATAGTCATCATTCTTTTCCGCTTTAGCCACTTCCATTGATTTCATTGAAGTGGCTTTTGCCCCTGCCATGTCGCCCATTTCTTTTTGGATCCTCGCCTTGTACAACAGTACCCAGTAAGCTTTAGCATTTTCTTCAGCAGCCTTGTTTATATTTTCCAATGCCTTAGGATAATTTTTATCATATTCATTGTAAAACTGTGCAGCCTGCCAGTAAGGTTTCTTTTCACCACTCATTGCTGTTTCAACCTGGGTGCGCAGTTTGTCTTTTATGTTTGCAGTAATAGGAATTTTAATTCCTGTCTTGCCCCATATTGCCCAGAGCTCAAGGCTTTCCGGTTTGATATTATCAAACTGCATGGTGAAATTTTCTGTTTCTGTTTTTATTTTAACAGCCTCAGTTTTAAAGCGGATAACATCATCTGATTCTTTATAACCCATCGCACCCCAGTTGCTGGTACCTTTATTCAGGATCACTTCCCAGCTGTCCATTCCCGGGATAGTGTAAATGGCATAACTGCCGGTATCCACTTTTTTTCCCATGATCTCAACCGGCTCACTGAATCTTATTGTTGTTGCAGAATTAGCACCGGTACGCCATACTTTTCCATAAGGCACAAGGTCGCCGAAAATGGTACGGTTCTTTGCTGCCGGGCGGGAATATTTCAATTCAATATTGCCCATAGCAAAATCCTGTTTAAGTGTTTGTGTGGGAGATGGCTGAGGCATTTTGATCTGCGACTGAACAGCCATGGCAGAAACAACAAACGCTGCGGTAATTAATACATTTTTCATTTGATTTATTTTTATTGTTGTTAGATATTATTGAAAATAAACTTTTACGGTTTGGTAAAATAAACGGTTATTTAAGAATTGCTGTTGCGAGCTCAATTGTTTTTCAGAAAATCCCTGCAAGCCAAATAATCCCGCTGCATTTCCTTTGTTGATCGCAATCTCAAGGTAACCCGCTGAATTAAAAAGAGCCAGTTTTTCTCCTTCTGCCACATCTGCATATGTTTCACTGATCTTATCTATCACCTCATCTCTTTTAAAAACTATGGTAAAGCTTCTGCCTTTTCTCTGTTCCTCAAATTCTTCTTTATTGATATTTACAATAACGTTTTCAAAATTATCAATAAAAATGATCTGACCTTCGATCCAATTGTTACCTAATAGTGGTTTTAATGGATTTTTTACCTGTATTGATACAGATGCATCGCCTACTTCTTCCAGTAACATTCCTTTTTCCAGTTTGTTGATCGCCCCGGCAAAAACAGTAACACAATACAACGTATTTTTATGGATGGTTTTATCCATGGGAAGGGCAACCACTTTCTGGGGTACTTCTTCCAGTATCATCGTAAGTAAGCCGTTATCAGCACAACCAATAAAATGCCCATTGTGTTCGGCAAATAATAAATGTTCCGGCTTTTCATCAAAAATATTTACCAGTACCAAATGATAAGTACCGGCAGCAAAATTTTTAATTGCATTCCTGCAGACATATGCGGTTTGCGGATAATTGAAGGGAGACAGGGAATGCGTAATATCAATTATAGAAAAAGTATTGTTCGCCTGTATGAGCTGCCCTTTAATAGCACCGGTGAGAAAATCCTGTTCACCTATATCGCTTGTTAGTGTTAGTAAAGGCACTCTGAAATTTTAATTTTTTTTTACCGCGAAGACGCAAAGACGCGGAGTTGTTTTAAAAATATTTAAACCCGCAGCGTTACAATGACGCGGACAATATTATTTTAAATGATAAAATTATTCAATGCAATTCATAATTCTAAATTCATAATTCCTAATTTCCTTCCTTAGCGCCTCCACGCCTCCGCGGTTAAATCACTTTACCAGTTTTCCTTCTTTATAAAAAAACTTCCGCGTTAATTTATCTGCCCATGAGGGAAAGAACCTGTTCATAAAAACTGCCTGTTTACCTTTAAATGTAAGTATCAATGTACGTTTTCGTTTTTCAATGGCACTTAAAATATATCGGGCACATTCCTCTGGGCTCATCAATTCTTCTTCATTTATCGGTGATTCTCCCTGGGCCTCTCCTTTATTATTCAATGCGGCATTGCGGATGTTGCTGCGCGTAAAACCCGGACAAACCCACATCACATTCACCCCGTCTTCCATTAATTCAGTACGCAATGCTTCCAGCCAGCCGTTCAAAGCAAATTTACTGGCCGAATAGCCACTTCTGCCCGGCAATCCCCTGAAACCGGCAATAGAAGAAACGCCAACAATAGTACCTTTTCTTTCAATGATCGATTCCAATGCAAATTTTGTGCAATAGACTGTCCCGAAATAATTTACATCCATCACTTTTTTAAAAACATCTATATCGGCATCCTTAAATAACGAACGCATGGAAATACCGGCATTGTTGATAAGGATATCAATACCGCCGAACTGGGTTATAGTAGATTCAATAAAGAGTTTACAGTTATGGGGATCACTCACATCGGCAACCACACAATGCAAAGGAGAGTTGTGGTGCCTTAACTGGAGGTCATATAATTTATCCTGGTTACGTCCGCAAGTGGCGATCTTAGCACCCATTGGAATAAGCATTTCCACCAGAGCTTTGCCAATACCATCACTGCCTCCGGTAATGGCAACTACTTTGTCTTTAAAAAAATCACGCATTCAGTACAAATATTGACAAAAATAGGGGAGTTAGGGGGCTTTACCCTTTTTCCATAAAAAAAGCCGCTTCCAGGGAAACGGCTTTTGTGAACTGGCTGGGACTCGAACCCAGGGCCCATACATTAAAAGTGTATTGCTCTACCAACTGAGCTACCAATTCTTAATCTTTCAGCACCACTAAAAGTGTATGCCTGCAATCCCGATAGCTATCAGGATTACCAATTGTAACCTGAATATATATCTTCAGTTGTTTTAAGGTTTGCAAAAATAGCGTAAAAAGGTATTGTATCAAAGTTTTTTAAAGATCAAATTTCTATTTAAAATATTTTTCATAAAATAAACTGTATTTCAAATCTACCGGTATGTGATCTGGTCAATTCGATTATATCACATAAATATTCTATCGCAGTGTCGGGTTTGTCTTGTCCGCTAGCTATCCGAAATGTTTCTTTGTGTCAAAACATATAGAAAAGTACAATTATCAAAAAAAGCTGGCGATAAATTTGTTAATCAAAGGACAATGAGAACAATATTTTTTTTATTTATAGGATTGATGATCTTTTCTTCCTGTGATATAAATTTTGATACAGCAGATGGTCCGGTTTCAGAAAATGAGAGAAAACTTCCCCGAAACATGGAATATTCTTATGAATGTATTAAAGCTGATTCAGGATCGCTCTCTGGTATTTTAGGAAAGGCAGATAATATATTAGGGAAAGTAGCCACTTTCAATATTGAGGTTTCTGATCAGGAACAAAATAAATTCGGAGATACATTTTTGATTGAATCATTAAAGGATAAGAATTTTATTATTGATTCAATAAATCCCATTAATGCAAAACTGGATACGATTCTTACTGATCTTTTAGGTAAAAGAGTTAAGCCCACCGGAATTGTTTATAATATGTATCTCCTGGCAGATACTTCAACGATCAATGCTTATACAGTAGGAGGGAAAATATTTATTACCACCGGCATGATAAGTAAGTGCACTAATGATGATCAATTATATGCCATCATTGGCCATGAGATAGGGCATAATGAAAAGGGGCACATTAAAAATTCGATAAAACAGATGAAGGCAAGCAATAAATTTTTTGGAAAATGGGGAGATGCATTTATTGTTGTCAAGAGAATTCTAACCGGATCGTTTAATCATAAGAATGAACTGGAAGCAGATTATTTTGGTTTAGATCTTACCTGGAAACTGGGATATGATATCTGTGCCATCCGCACTTTCTGGGATGATATGGCAAAAGGGGAGAAGCGTAATACGATCAATGATTTTTTCCGCACGCATCCTTATTCAGATACAAGAAGTAAATGCCTGGTAGATCACATACAAAAAAACTTTAAAGTAAGTTGTAAATAGGGAAGAATGATGAATGTTGAATGTTGAATGTTCTTTGCGTCTCCCGGCTCTGCGGTAAAAATAGCAAACCTTAGCATCCTCCTTTTTTAGCCGTGAAAAAAATGTATCATTTTCTTTGCATCTCTCCGACTCCGCGGTGAAAAAAAATTGGTCTTTATTTTGCAGTCCATTTACTTTATTAACCAAAAACAAAAACATGAAAAGGATC
This sequence comes from Ferruginibacter sp., assembly GCA_037720515.1. Taxonomy (GTDB): domain Bacteria; phylum Bacteroidota; class Bacteroidia; order Chitinophagales; family Chitinophagaceae; genus Ferruginibacter. Next base: position 42,061 of record JBBJMM010000018.1, on the reverse strand, counting down.
TTAGTATTCGCCATCGCAGCAGCAACCTTTACCGCCTGTGACAGCGAGAAAACAAATGAAACAACAACCGTCAATAGTGACACCACTACTCTCAGCACTGACAATTCCACTCCGGTGAAGGCAACCACTACAGACAATACCACAACAACCACTACATATACTCCTGCAGAAGGAGACGTAATGTACCGAAACGGGAAAGTAATGGTATGGAGAAACAATGTGTATGTGGAAGCTGACAACGATGTGTCACAGGATAATGGAATTACAGTAAGAAGGAATGGTGATGTTGTACGGGAAGGGAAAACAGTAAGACTGGAAGAAGGTGAAACTGTAAGTAAAACCGGCAGGTTTTTTAATAAAGCAGGAGAAGCCATTGAAGATGGATGGGATGCTACTAAAAGAGGTGTGAATAAAGCAGCAAAGGCAGTTAAAAAAGGAGCCAATAAAGTTGGTGAAGAAGTAAAAGACGCTGTTAATTAATTACAGGAATACGGGAACGCTGATTTTTAAGATTTTTATGATTGCAATGATCATAGTTATTTTTAAGAATCAGCGTTTTTATTTTAAGTGAAATCATATTAATCATAAGAATCTGCGTTCCATTATTCTGCCATTCATCAAAAACCCTTCATAAAAAATTTTTCCCTACCTACTTTCAAATAAAAACAACATGAAAAAAATAACCTTTTTATTTTTCATCACAGTATTATTTACTAATGCTCATGCACAAGCCGATCAAGTAGAAATAGCAGCCGTGGCCAAGACTGTAAGTTATTATATGGATGGAGGTACATTTGCAGACAGCCTGCAGTTTTCCAAAGCATTTTCACCGGAAGGACAAATGTTATACATGCGCAATGACACATTAAGAATAATGTCATTGAAAGATTTTATGGCGCGGGCAAATAATTCTAAAAAGAAAACAGAACGCAAAACAAAGATTGATAATATACAGGTGTATGGCAATGCCGCACAGGCAAAGCTAACTATAGAATACGATACCTTTTATTTCCATGACATGATGTCGTTGTTAAAAACAAAAGATGGTTGGAAGATCGTGTCTAAAACTTTTTACCGGGAAGACAAACTAGTTAATAAGTAATATTTCAACAAGAAAAATATAACTATCGAACCTTCGTTTCTTCAAAACTTCGCGGTAAACCTCTCTATCTCTTGCAAAAATTATTTCACAGGTATAAAAACTTTTGGCCTACTTTATTTTGCAATAAAACATTTCAACACCTCCCTGCCTCTGCGGTTAATAAAATAACTATGTACAACTTAAAACGTTTCCTCGATGCACAATCCACCACTTATGCTCAAGCGCTGCAGGAAATACAACAAGGCAGAAAACAATCCCATTGGATGTGGTATATATTTCCGCAGATAGCAGGCTTAGGCCGAAGTGAAACAGCTAAGCACTATGCCATTAAAGATCTGCAGGAAGCCCATGCATACATTTCACATCATGTATTGGGCGCCCGGATTATAGAAATTGCAGAAGCATTTCTTATAATAAATAACAAAACTGCCAACCAGGTTTTCGGAAGTCCGGATGATTTGAAACTGAGGTCCTGCATGTCATTGTTCGCATCATTGGAAAATCCAAATGTTGTATTTCAAAAAGTGCTGGATAAATATTATGATGGGGAAAAAGATAATGATACCGTTGCATTATTGTCACTATGATCAACGACCATTTAACCATAATCTGTTTCCAGCAGTAAATCTGTGGTATTTTATATTATTTATTTCCTCCTCCGCGCCTTAGCGCCTCCGCGGTTATCCTTTAAAATTCACCATTTAAAATAAAATACAAAGCGACATAATTTGGCGCCTGCTATACCTAAGTTTGTTTCTTAATTAATAAAGATGACAACAATTATTCCCCGCCACCAGTTATCCAAGTCAACCTTTATGTATGGTTGTCAGTGTCCAAAGAGATTGTGGCTACACAAATTTATGCCGGACGTAAAGGATGAGGAGGAGGAAGCGCAAACGGCAATTTTTCAGCAAGGGACAGATGTAGGGATGCTGGCACGTGATCTTTATACCGGTGGTGTAGATGCAAGTCCGGAAGATAAATTTTCTTATCAGCAATCCGTAGCAGATACAGCAAAATATATCTCCGAAGGACATACTATCATCTATGAAGCAGCTTTCCAGTTTGATGGAATATTATGTGCCGTTGATATTCTTGTAAAGAAAAATAATACCTGGAGGGCATATGAAGTAAAAAGCAGTTGCAGTATAAAACCACCTTATATCGTTGATGCGGCATTGCAATTTTATGTGATCACAAATTTGGGGTTACCGCTTGCTGATATGTTTGTTGTGCATTTGAATAACAAGTATATCCGCAACGGTGCGCTTGATTTGGAAGCTTTATTTACACCTGTATCGGTATTAAAGGAAGTACTTCAACAACAAGTATTCATTGAGATAAAAAAGAACGAATTAAAAAAGTTGCTCTTACTGAAAGAGGAACCTGAAATGATTACAGGTGGGCAATGTGATAATCCTTATCCCTGTAATTTTTATGGGTATTGCACAAAAGGCTTTGATGAGTTAGAAGTGAATTACGGTAAGAAAAATATTGACAAAGAAGGAATACGTGAGTTCACCGGCCAGTTACAATATCCATTGTACTATATGGATTTTGAAACATGGATGAGTGCCGTACCTGAATGCGATGGCCATTGGCCTTATCGCCAGGTTACTTTTCAGTATTCTGTTCATGTGCAGGCAAATCCCGATAGTTCTTTACAGCATTATTATTACCTGGCAGATGATACCAGCAGCAAACAGCAATTATTTATAGAGAATCTTTTGAATGTTACTGGTAAAAGCGGAAGTGTGATCGTGTATAATAAAACATTCGAGAACTGCAGGTTGAATGAATTGAAAAATGATTTTCCTGACCTGGCAAAAAAGATTACTGCATTGCAAAATCGCATGGCAGACCTTATGACGCCATTCCGTAAAAGATTTTATTACCTACCGGAAATGCAGGGAAGTTATTCTATCAAATATGTGTTGCCCGCTCTGGTACCTGAACTCAGTTATTCATCTCTTGAAATAGGTAATGGGGGAGATGCCAGTATGGCCTTTTATAATTTAAATAAGGAGACAAGCCCTCAAAAGGTTGAATCCATTAAAAATGCTTTGCTGGAATATTGTAAGCTGGATACATTGGCAATGGTACGGATTCTGGAAAAGCTCAAACGATGCGTATCAGGGAAAGTGGTAAAAATGAAATAACAAATGTTATTATATGAGTCCGTGGAAAGACGAAGTTCAATCACAATAAATAAAACGAATTGAAACCTTGCATTTAACCTGCGCTTTAACCCACCTGCTAGGTGTTTGCGGGAGGCAGGTTTACAGTAAAATAGAAATTATATGAAAACTTCAACCACAATATTAAAAGCTGATAATTCTCAAATTCGCATACGTATTTCTCATTTAATAAACCAGATACACCAACGCAATATTCAGGAGAATAACAAAAATGTATCTTCCTCTTACACTCCTGTGCAATTAAAAAATCTAACTACTGTTAAAAGAAAAGTAGCCTAACTATAAACTATGGAAACAACACTCCTTATCATACTCATCGTTTTATTTTTAATTACAATTGTTATTGTATTGTTCCGCAATAAAAACACGGGCAATACATCTCTTGAAAAAAATATTTCCTCGCTACAATCCAGTGTGGCTAAAATTGAAACAGGACTTAAAGATGATTTCCGGATCAACAGGGAAGAAAATGCAGGCATTGCAAAAGACAATCGTTCTGAACTAAATACCTCGGTTAATAACCTCAAAGCAGAATTGATGATTACATTAAATACAATCAATGAGCAAAGCCAGCGATCCCTACAAAATATCAACCAGACGCTGGAAGACAAAGTAGCAGCATTGATTCTAAAAACGGATTTCAACAACAAAAGCAACCGGGAAGAACTTGCGAAAAATATGACGGACTTTTCTACGTCTTTTAATAACCTGCAAAGAGACAAGTTTGCCCAGTTGGATGTAAAGCAGAATGAGCTTATTAAAAACACTGAAGCTAAACTGGAAAGTATCAGAGTAACTGTGGAAGAAAAACTGGAGAAGACCTTAAGCGAGCGCCTGGGACAAAGCTTTGAAACAGTTGGAAAACAATTGATAGAAGTTCAAAAAGGTTTAGGTGAAATGCAAACCCTTGCACAGGATGTGGGTGGCTTGAAAAGAGTATTAAGCAATGTAAAAATGCGGGGCGGTTTTGGAGAAGTGCAGTTACATATGATGCTGGAAAGTATCCTTGCTCCTGAGCAATTTGAAGCAAATGTAATTACAAAACAAGGAAGTTCAGAGCGGGTGGAGTATGCCGTTAAGTTCCCTAATAAGGAAGGTGAACGTGATTATGTATGGCTACCTATAGATGCAAAGTTTCCGAAAGATGCTTATGAAAACTTACAGGCAGCCTATGATACCGGTGAACTTCAGCAGATAGAGCATGCACAGAAGCTACTCGAAACCGTTATAAAGAAAATGGCAGGGGATATTTGCAATAAATATATTGATGCGCCCAATACTACCAATTTCGGGATCATGTTCCTGCCTTTTGAAGGTTTATTTGCAGAGGTTGTAAGAAAAGCCAGCCTGCTTGAACAGATACAAAGAGAGTGCAATGTTATCATCACAGGCCCTACTACATTGGCTGTTATACTCAATAGTTTACAAATGGGTTTCCGCACCCTGGCCATTCAGAAAAGAAGCAGTGAAGTATGGCTGATATTAAGTGCTGTTAAAAAAGAATTCTCGCAATTCGGTGGCATGCTGGATAAAGCGCAAAAAAATATTCAGACAGGATTAAATCAGCTGGATGATGTTGTGGGCGTTCGCACCCGTGCTATTCAAAGACAATTAAAAGGTGTGGAAACTATCATAGAGACTGATGAAAAGACAGAGATTTCTGAAGTAACGGAATAGTGAGTTGCTGGATACAGGTTTATAATAATTTGAGGGTGCATCTGATGTATGTATGTCCGTTACATTAAATATTCGCCAATATATCTTACAAATTTTTTTATTCAAAAAAACAAAAAGAAAGAATTGAATTTTGCCAGGCTTACGCATACAGTGTAAAGCATTCAGCTTCCAGTTTCTTTTATCCAGTTTCAAGTGTTCGCGATAACCTAGCGCAGCCACAATCTTTATAAACCTAAACTTCTAAATTTTTCCAAAAAACCACTATCTTACTCTCACCAAAACGCATCACATGAACCCTTCCCGCATTATCATCCTGGTTATATCCTTATTCGTTTTACAATCCACTACTGCCCAAGACATGTGGAAATATTTTACTCCTGCAGACTTTGCAGCACGAAGGGCAAAGGTGATGGAGCAAATCGGTGATGGTATTGCTATTATGCAGGGTGCCGAGTTGACTGAAGGATTTGTAAAGTTCAGGCAGGATAATAATTTTTATTATCTCACGGGTGTGGAATTACCGGGAGCTATGCTGATCATGAATGGAAAAAACAAGCGTACAACACTGCTGGTTCCTGAACACCCGAATGGCGATATAAAAGCAGAGGCGCAGATTAAAACCGGTGATTCATCGGCAAGGTTTTATAAAGTAGATGCGATCGTAAATATTGCAGACTTTACTTCATGGGTTGGCTACATGGCTACAAATAACCAGCCATTTTACCTTGTTACCTCGCCGGAAGAAACAACAGAGATGAGTCGTGATCGTTGCATGCAGATCCGCGCAACAAGGATGAATGATCCATGGGATGGCAGGATACCTAAGGAAGTAAATTTTTACAATAAGATCAAAGAACGTTTTCCGCAGGCAAGCATCAAAGACCTCACACCAATACTTGATATGATGCGGTGGGTAAAGGATAAAAAGGAGATTGCTGCTTTAAGGGAATGCGGAAGAATAGGTGCGTTAGGTTTTGATGAAGCAATGCGTGTAACCCGTCCCGGTATATTTGAATACCAGGTGGTGGCAGCTTGTGATTTCGTGTACCAGGACAAAGGCGCGCAGTGTCCGGCTTACTTTGCTATTGCTGCTTCAGGTGAGCGCGCACTTGCATGGCATTACAATGCTAACAATCATCCGCTCAAAGCCGGTGAAGTGATCTTGCTGGATTATGCGCCAGACCTGAATTATTATGTTACAGACATTACACGCACCTGGCCTGTAGCCGGGAAATTCACTGAAATCCAGCTTACTTTTTACAACTGTATAAAAGAAGCTGAAGAAAAAGTAATCGCCATGATGAAGCCCGGGATAACAGTGAATGATATGAAAAAAGTGGCAAAGGATGTTTATATCAAATACGGTTTTGAAAAATACTGGCTTAATTATATTGGTCACTTTGTTGGCATGGCAGTGCATGACGTAGGTCCATACGACAAGCCATTTGTAGAAGGTGTTGTTTTTAACGTAGAGCCCCTGATTGAAGACAAGGAAATGAAATTCCATATGCGCCTTGAAGACACGATAGTTATAACTGCAACTGGTTCGGAGAATCTAACTGCAACAACTACGGTTGTGCCGGACGAGATATATAAATTAATAAAGGAAAAAGGGATAGGCGAGCGTTAGTGTCATTTAATAGCAAGTGCAAAAAACTATTGAGATACTGTAATGTTTACTTCCCTTTCTTTAAATGAGATGAAGGGGAGGCGAGGTTAAACCTCATATTTCTCAAACATCAACCTAGCCTTCTTCTTTAATACATTCACTAAACTTTTAGGCATCAACACTTTAATATTCTCACCAAAACTCATTAACTCCATTATAAAATCATAGCTGATTTTCAGGTAAAGTTCCAAAATAATTTCACCCGAATCTTTTTCTCCTATTATATGCTGACTATGGTGCAAGGGATAATTTATAAGGTATTGACCCTGTTCTTTAGATAACAGCAACTTGATTTTTTGTGGTTGTAGTGTATTAAGATTCAGTACACCAAATGCATGTTTAAATTCTTCTGCAATGTTGATTGAATAATTATTTTTAAAGGAAGTTTTACTTATGTCAATGTCCTCTATTCTGTCAAGGCCAAAAGTTTTCATTTTGTTATCTTTTATATCTATTGCAACCAGGTACCAGCGTCCCCTGGCTTCCTTCAATGCAAGCGGATGCACCACACGGTTGGTCCGGAGATCATCATTGTATTTGAAATGATGAAAGGTTACGATCTTTTTGTTGCTGCAGGCATGCAGCAATCCAGTGAAATGTTCCAGGCCTTTAGGCTGCCTGGTTTCAAAGAATACCTTTTCACTATTTTGCTGTGCAGATTTTACAATGTTTAAAGTATCAAAGGCGTCTAGCAGTCTTCTTGTATACTGTTCACTTTCCGGCTGTTCTTTTATATGGTATCTTTTATCTCCTTTTCTTTCATTTACTATTTCAATTCCCAATTGATCATATATATCTTTTATATCCCTTTGCAAAGTTCGGATAGACAAATTAAAATCCTGTCCATGTACATCCGATTCGTTTTCCAAGTACTGCTTTAATTGCTCATAAGTTGCAGGTGCACGTTTAAGCCTTTGAATGATCAGTGAAAAGCGAGACATAAACGTTTGTTTGGACATAAGAACAATTTGAAATTAAAAATAGGGGATATAAGCGACAATTTATGTCGTTATTATACAATTTATTAAGATTTATTTTCTTTAATAAAATTTAATACGACATTATTTGACGCCACGTGCTAATACATTTGATCCATAAACAAATGATATGAACAAATCTGTTAGAGACCTCCAACTGGAAATAAATTTCCGCGAAAAAGATGCAGGCAGCCAGCTATACATTGATTTTCAGTTTACGCATTCCCGGCACTCCCGCAGGCGTTCTGCCCAGAGAGGAATAAAAATGAATCAGCTAACATTAGCGTTGCAATATGGAGAAACCATTTATAAACAAGGTTTAATTTATTTTATCCTTGGGGAAGACAATATTCCTGATTCTCTTTTAAAAAACAAAGACAAATTGAAAAATACGGTGGTAGTGGTGGCCGGTGATTCTAATACAGTAGTTACCTGTTACAGATCTGCTAACCCATTTAAAAATATTAAACTAAAATCAAAAAAACTTTACCATTATGGCTATGCTGCTTAATTGTTTTAAAGTAAAAAATATTCTGATAAATAATTTACTATCTAATTTATTGTGGAATCCCCATCCACTATTTTTATGAATAAACTGGCAATAAAGGCGATCATCCATAGTTTTAATTTTGAGATCACTTTGCATTGAAGATGCACAAAGCAATACACGGCAAAATGGCTGTTATATTTTGACGGGCTCCTTTTTTGGTTCTTTTTTGGACAAGCAAAAAGAACAAGTAATAATTTAATTATTTTTTCTCCTTATCCTCCCCACTAACTTATAAATTATCCACCCAATCAAAAACAGTAAAGCCAATGCAATAGCAATTGGAATAATAAAAACCAATACTGAACCCGATACAGCAGCTGCATTTTCAGTAGTAGCCACAACTGCATTGACAGCACCTACTGTAGTTTTACTGCTTAACAGGCGAAGCAATCCCGTTCCTAATTGAATTGTTCCAGCTGCTGAACCACCGGCCAATAATCCTATACCCCAACGCATGGCTGGTTCAAGATCTTGCACAGGTAAGATAGAGGAAGCTAAAACAGTTCCCGCCGCAACTGACAGGGGAGTAGCTACGGTATCTAATAAATTGTCAATAAAAGGAACATAATATGCTCCCACCTCAGCTACAGCCGCCGTTCCAAAAACCGCAATGGCAGGCCATCCGCTAAGCCATTGCATATCCTGGGGCAGGTTAATAATATTAAAATGGGCGGCAATTGCGCCGGCAAGCATAGGAATAAAAACCCTGAAACCTGCACACGCACTTAACCCTATCCCCATTGCAATATTGGTAAGCAAACTATAATCCATTGTCTTTTTTTTAAAAGATACAATTGTTAGCTCATTCTTTTGCAGCAATTAAAAAAGGAAATTTGAATTGTGAATTCACATCCAAGGCTAACAGAGGAATAAAAGATGTGAAAGTTTGTAAATGTTGAAGTTATAGTAGTGCAAACGTTAAATCAGGGAACAATCTTCTAATCGCGGTGTAATCCCTGCCCGACTGCAGGCGGGGATTAGAAGGCTCCTTTTTTGGTTCTTTTTTGGAGAAGCAAAAAAGAATAAATTTATACTACTTGTCACCTAGTAAATTCACTTTATCAGAGCCAATTATCCAATACGTTATCAGTATGTTTTAATCATTCTTACTAAAATATTGAAAACCGATCCTTTTTGATTCTTTTTGAAGACTTATCCCAAACTTTCGGGAAGAAAAAATGAACATACTTAATAAAATTTATCAAGTATTTTCTAATAATAAAAAAGATTTTTTAAACAAATTAACAAACTTATCATATGCATACAATTGATCTTTCCAACGATGCTCAAAAAACGATTGCCGAAGCCCCGGCAAAATTACAAAGTGAGATCAACGCAGCTATAGCTCATTTGCAAACTCCCATCACTGGCAATAAAAAAACAAAAAATCATCCAGGTTCCCAAACCATTCAGGTTGATAATTTCTATAGTATTGATTATTTAATAAACTTTGATACCATCCGGGTATTAAATGTTCGCAAAAAAACGGATGATGAAAAAGAAGATTCTAACGGTCTTGTAATTTCTTACATGTTCTTAAGAAAACTGATAGGAATATGCGGAATATTGCTACCATTTGCCTTAGCCATAGCTCCTGAAAGAGTTACCGGATATTATGGACTCGAAGCTTCTATCAGTGACTACTATTATACCAGTCGCGGTGACTTTTTAGTTGTGTTGTTAAGCATACTGGGTATATTTCTTTTTACATATAAAGGTTATGAATTCAAAGAAAAACTATTGACAAGAATTGCAGCATTGTGTGCATTTGGTATAGCATTCGTGCCTACAAAAGCCAGGTGCAATGATTGTCTTTTTAGTGTTCACACCAATTCAGGTGGAGTGTTTGGAAATATATTTGGTGAAGGGATTCATATTATTTTCGCCGCCGTTTTTTTTATTTGTTTAGGAATGATCTCCATAATTTATTTTTCCCGTACAAACGCATTGTCTCCCACTACATCAAAAAATAAGCTTACAAGAAAATCAAAACGCAATATAATTTATATGATCTGTGGCTGGGTTATGTTGTCTTGCGTAGCTTTGTTAGGTATTTACTTTTTTATTCAACCCGATCTTAAAAACTTTCCTGTAATTTTTGTTTTGGAAACTATTGCAATCTGGGCTTTTGGTATTTCCTGGCTTACTAAAGGAGAAGCATTGTTGCCTGATAAAAATGAATAAGTAATAAGATCAATCATTTTTTTCCAGGCTTATTCAACAAAAACATATTCTGAGTAGATTGAAATATGGAGCCACAAAAAAAGCACCTTATCATTTTTTAAAGGTAAAAGATAAGTAACAGATGTAAAAGTTTGTAAATGTTGAAGTCACAGTAGTGCAACTGTCAAATCAGGGAACAATCTTCTAATCGCGGTGTAATCCCTGCCCGACTGCAGGCGGGGATTAGAAGGCTCCTTTTTTGGTTCTTTTTTGGAGAAGCAAAAAAGAACATAGTATTTGAACCTTCATTAGTTTATGGTTGATAACATCTTCAATAAAAACTACCAGGTCTATAATAAATAGGATTTCTAAAAAAATTGAAACCTATCTAGTGGAGCAATAGCAACTGAACCTACCCTTCCTAAACACTAATCTTTATTCAACCCTCACTAATCCCTAATCTCTAATTGTTAAAACTCTCCCTTTAAACATTCCTTCACATTTTTTCTACGTCAAAGTTTTCATATTTGTTTACCCTATATTTTAATTCGTACCCCTATGAAAACCATTTTAATCTTTCTTGTGCTGGCAGGCCTTTCAGTTAGTACTTCCTCTTATACAGAATTAAAAAAACCAAAAGCCATAGCAAAGGAACTCGTATTTCCCATTGCGGGAAAGTCAAACATAGGCAGTTACTGGGGCGCAGAGCGAGATGGTGGTAAAAGAAAACATGAGGGGATAGATATATTTGCAGCAAAAGAAACTCCTGTAGTGGCTATTAGTGATGGAGTGATCGAATATGTAGGCAATGATAATATTGGGGGAAAGACCATTACGCTGCAGCCAGACGATTATGAATGGGAAGCGTATTATGCACATTTAGATAAACAATTTGTGATCAATGGCCAGCATGTAAAGAAAGGCCAGTTAATAGGAACGGTGGGCAATACCGGTAACGCTAAAACGACTCCGGCGCATCTGCATTTTGGAATATATACCGATAACGGAGCCATTGATCCGTTACCTTATATTCAAACTTCTCCTAAGATCACTACTCCTGTAAAAGGAGAACCACCAACTACAAACCGTACACAAAAAAGCACCGAAACAAAAGCGGCTAAAAAGAATAATAAAAACAAACATCTGGAAATAGAAGTGAAGACCGCTGCAGTAAAAGTGATAACAGGTGAGTTGCTGAGGAGGATTAAAATAAACCCCTTTTAACCTTTGCCCTTGTCAGTTCTAAACTTACTAAACTTTCTATCCTTTCTAACCTTACTAAAACATCTAAACCATCTAAACTTTCTTAACATTCCCTCCTTTCTACCCTTTATACATTTTCTTCCTGCCATTAAAAATCTTTTACTATATTTCTCCCCTTAAATCCCTTCAACATTTTATATGAAAAGAACAATGCTTGCTGTTTCATTATTGCTTACTATTTGTGTAAGTGCCCAGATGAAAGCAGATGATGTAAAAACGTTTACCCTGAAAAACGGGATGAAGTTTTTGGTAATAGAAGACAATTCTATCCCCAATGCCAATATGTATATGTTTTATAAAGTGGGGTCCCGCAATGAATACCAGGGAATTACAGGCTTATCACATTTCTTTGAACATATGATGTTCAATGGTGCAAAGAAATATGGCCCAAAACTTTTTGATCAGACCATGGAACTGAATGGTGGCGCCAACAATGCTTATACAACCGAAAATGTTACAGTATATACCAACTGGTTTCCATCATCTGCCACAGAAATAATATTCGACCTGGAAGGTGATCGTATCTCTTCTTTAAGTATAGACCCCAAAGTTGTGGAAAGTGAGAGAGGGGTTGTGCTTTCTGAAAGAAGAACAGGACTTGAAAACTCTCCCTGGAATTTACTTGGCCAGTCTGTACAGGCACAGGCATTCCTTGAGCATCCTTACCATTGGCCGGTTATCGGCTATGAGGATGATATGAAAAACTGGAAGCAGGCCGACCTGGAACGTTATTTTAAAATGTATTATGCTCCCAATAATTGCGTAACTGTTGTAACCGGTAATATTAAGTTTGATGAAATTAAAAAACTGGCGGAAAAATATATTGAGCCCATTCCTGCTCAACCTGAACCTCCAAAAATACATATTGTTGAACCACCACAAACAGGAGAAAGAAGAATAGCACTGCAAAAAGATGTGGCTACTCCTTATATAAATATTGTGTATCATTCCCCCGAAGCACGCCATGAAGATTTTTATGCGCTCAATTTACTTAGTGATATATTAAGCAGTGGTAAATCATCCCGCCTCTACTCTGCACTCGTAGATAAAAAACAATTGGCTACTGAAATTTTTACAGATTACGGACAAAGTTTTGATCCTTATTTATTTGGATTATATGCCGTTACTAACAAAGGTGTAAATGAGCTAACCCTTGAAAATGCTATCTACGAAGAAATTGAAAAAATAAAAAAAGATGGTATCACGCCGAGAGAATTGCAAAAAGTAAAAAACCAGAAGCTGATGGAGTTTTATAGCCAGGTAGAAACGATTAATGGCAAATCTAATAATATCGGAAATTATGAGGTGTTCTTTGGAGATTATAAAAAAATGTTTGATGCTCCTGCACAATTCAATAAAGTAACTGCAGACGATATAAAAAGAGTAGCTGTAAAATATTTTACAAAAAGCAACCGCACGGTGGGCGTATTAAAAGCGAATACAAATGAATGATTTTTTTATTAAAAATGTATCGCTTGAATTAAGATTTAAAAATATTTAAAAGACATACGATGAGATCTTCAAAAAAATATATACTGTTCTTTGCAACCGTTTTTTTCTTTCTGCAAACAGAAGCACAGGATTTCAAACTGCCTGCTTATGAAAAATTTGTTTTAAAAAATGGCTTAACAGTTTACCTGATGGAACAACATGATGTTCCGGTTATCAATGCATCAATTATCATTCCTGCCGGTGCTATTTATGATGGACCAAAAGCCGGCCTGGCTTCCCTCACAGCAACGGGTTTAAAATACGGTACAGTAAATTACCCTAAAGCAAAACTGGATGAGGAACTGGATTTTATAGGAGCCAATGTAAGCACATTCGCCTCAAAAGAATCTGCCGGATTAACCTCCCGGTTTGGTGCAAAAGACATGAACAAGCTGTTAGACATCATCAAAGAAGTATTGACCGCTCCTTTGTTTGACACCACAGAATTTTCTAAAGAGAAAAGAAGAGTACTGGTAAGCCTGGAGCAGGCAAAGGAAAGTCCGAGAGCCGTGATCGGTTCTTATTTTGATAAGTTCATGTATGGCGATCATGTATACGGAAACATAGTACAAGGTAAAATACCAAGCGTAAAGTCCATTACTGCTACTGATCTTAAAAGTTTTTATAAAGAAAATTACATTCCGAATGGATCAGCAATTTCTATAGTAGGTGATTTTGAAACAAAAAAGATGAAAGACGTTGTTACAAAGTTGTTTTCATCCTGGCAGCAAGGTAAACAGGCTCAAAATCTTGCATCAAAACCTGTAACTACTTTTACTGCTAACCGTGTTTTGCTGATAAATAAAGACGATGCAAAAGAAACAACATTTTACATTGGTGCTCCGGGCATCAGCCGTAACAATTCCGATTTTGTTGCGGTGGATGTAGTGAACACTTTATTCGGTGGAAGATTTACTTCTATGCTTAATGATGAACTTAGGGTAAATACAGGGTTGACGTATGGAGCAAACAGCCGTTTCACTCCTTTAAAAAATGCAGGTAGTTTTGCTATCAGTACTTTCACTGCAGGTAAAACTACTGAAGCTGCTATTGACACAGCTCTTAGTGTATTAAATAAACTGCATGCGAACGGAATAAATGAAAAGTCACTTTCCTCAGCAAAAAACTATGTGAAAGGACAATTTCCTCCACGATATGAAACACCCGGACAATTAGCATCACTGCTTACTCAAATGTTCTGGTATAACCTGGATGATTCTTTCATCAATAATTTTCAGAAGAATGTGGATGGATTAACACTGGATAAAGCAAAACAGATCATTGCAACTTATTTTCCAAAAGATAAACTGCAATTTGTAATGGTAGGTAAGTCGTCGGATATAAAAAAGATAGCTGCGAAGTATGGTACAGTTACGGAAGTGCAAATCAAGGATTGAGAAGAAAAGAAGTTTCACGCAAAGACTGTTTCACGCAAAGGCGCAAAGAAATTAAGAAAACAAAAGATGAAAACTCCGCTTTCTTTTGGAGAAGGGGGGTGAAGTAAATGTTCACGCATCGCAAAGAAATTAAGAAAACTAATGATGAATCTCCCCTCTCCTTTGGAGAGGGGTTGGGGGTGAGGTGATATTACTCCTCTCTCTTTTGGAGAGGGGTCGGGGGTAAGGTACTTAAGGCACATATTTTGTATCACCACCTGCATGAAAATCTTTAACTACTTAATACCTGCCCTTTTATTTTTTTCCTGCACTTCCAAAAACAAAAATGATTCAAATGGTACCGGATCTACTACTTCAGTAACACAGGTCATAACACGCACTGATACACTATATGTAGTTCGTAATATAGATATTACTCCTGCAAATGCATACAGTGACCTGTTTCTTGATAGTTCTGCTGTTGATCAATACATTTCTTCAAATAATCTTACCGAGGAAGAACAGAAAAGTGTAAAAAGTTTTTACAATTACCGCAACTTGCAATTTGCCTGGTTTACAACACAAGGTTTTACGGAACAGGCTAAAGGATTCTGGAATCTGCAGGATAAGCTGGGTAGCGAAGCAAATAAAAGCCTTCGTTCCCGGATGGATACCTTACTTAATATGGATACCCTTTCCCTCAGCCGTTTCGATAGTTCCATCTTCAAAACTGAATTAGCCTTGACCCAGGCTTACCTTCAGTTTTATAAAAGCAACAGGGATAAAACTCAGTTTTTAAATTTATCTCCTGAAATGGCAATACCGGTTAAAAAACAAAAAACGTCAGTTCTGGCGGATACTATTGTTCTCCAACGCACAGACTCTTCTAGTGGTTCAGCTACACAGTACAATCTGTTAAAACAAAAATTACAACAATACAATGCTTTATTAAAAAATCATGGGTGGACTATAATAAATTTTAGTGCCAGGCAAATAAAAAAAGGCACTTCATCTCCCGCTATTTCAATCATAAAAAAAAGATTGCAATTAACAGGCGACATGATAACAGGTGACACCACTGCAGTTTTTAATGATTCACTGGTTGCAGTAATAAAGAGTTATCAGTTACGTAACGGGATGAAACCCTCCGGTAATATCACGGATACATTGATACGTTCACTGAATGTGCCTGTGGAAAAACGCATACAACAAATTATCATAAATCTCAGCCGGGCTCAATGGATGCCTGCAACAACAGAATCGAATTATATCTCAGTAAATATTCCTGATTACCTTCTTACAGTTTACGAGAACAATGCAAAAGCATTTGATATACCGGTAGCTGTAGGTAAAGAAGGTACCAATACAACCATGTTTACAGGTGAACTTAACCAGGTTGTTTTTAGTCCTTACTGGAATATACCTGCAAGTATTGTACAAAGAGACATACTGCCTAAAATGAAAGGCAATCCAAATTATCTGAAATCCCGGAACATGGAGCAAGTGGGTAAAAATGATTCACTTCCTGTTATCAGGCAATTACCTGGCAAGGGCAATTCATTAGGTAAAGTAAAATTTTTATTTCCTAACAGGTATGATATTTATTTTCACGATACCAATGCAAAAGATGTTTTTAATAAGGACAAAAGAGCGGTAAGTCACGGCTGTATCAGGTTAGCAGAGGCAGAAAAACTTGCCACGTACCTGCTTCGGAATAATAACTGGACATTAGAAAAAGTACAGGGGGCAATGAATGCAGGCAAAGAACAATATGTGAAAGTTAATCCGGTAATGCCTGTTGTTATCACTTACTACACTGCATGGGTAGACGAAACGGGACAGCTGCATTTTAGGGATGATATTTATAATAATGATGATAAGCTGAGGCAAATGATGTTTGAAACGGAATAATAATTATTTTAAATGTTGAGTTTTAAATTTTAAATGAAATGCATTTTCAAGCAAAGAAAGTTTCAAACAAAGAAAAAAGAAGCTAAGAATATTTTGAATTTTAAATGAGATACATTTCACGACAGGAAAATAAAAAATCAACACTGAAACCTTTTTGTTTTTATCAAATAAGCTAACCTATAATAACACTACCATTTATTCAAAATTTAAAATCACTATTGTCCGGTTAAAATGCTGTTCATACGGCCTCATAAAAAATCCGTTAAGAAAATTGAAGCGGAAGGCGTTAAGAAGAAAAACAGATGTTACTACAGTTGAGTTATATTTTTAGTCGGTAAGTCGCACCTGGCTTGGTTTTTATATGAAGATGGAACTTGTTTTTCTTTAGCCTGCAGCTTCAATTTTTAGGATTTTTTATGCAGCCTTGATTTTTTGCTCCACTTTTAGCTTATTCTGTTATTTAAATTTATCGCTGAATCTCCTGCGTCGATTTGTATCAAGACAAAAGTGGAATGAAATAGAACCTATCCTAAACAAATTTCTTTTTAAAGGGCTCTGGTATTGTGTTTTAAAGAAAGAGTATAATTTTTACCGGACAGTAGTAATTTAAAATTCAAAATTCAAAATTCAAAATTTCACAATGCCAGAAGGCCCATCCATACTACATCTTAAAAACAAAATGCTACCTTTCAAAGGCAAAATTGTAAAAGCTGCAGGTGGCTATGGTAAGATGCAGACTGCGTGGATAAATGGCAAAAAATTGCAGGATATTCTCACCTGGGGTAAGCACATTTTGTTTGTTTTTTCAAACGGTACCGTACGGGTGCACCTGGGTCTTTTTGGAGAAGTAGTGATCAATGAAAGAAAAAAAGTTAACCGCTCCTTTTTCCTGGAGTTTACTACCGGTGAAATAAACGGGTACATTGTAAGAGCTCAAAAGCTGGAAAAAACCGTTAACGAAACCTACGACTGGCGTACTGATATTTTAAGTCCACAGTTTGATAAAGCACATGTAAAGACTCTGATAAAAACAAAGGCATCTAAAACAATTGATGATGTGTTAATGGACCAGGACGTTTTCTCAGGTGTAGGAAATAAGATACGCAATGAATCGTTGTTCCGTGCCGGTATTCATCCGCTTAGTATTACAGGAAAAATACCTGCAGCAAAAATAACCAAACTAATAAATGAGGTACTTATCTACACAAAAAGATTTTATGATCAGCTGGAAAAAAAGGGAGAGCACGATGATTTCCAGGTTTACAAACAGGAATATGCACCCGATGGCAGTGAAGTGACCATGAAAGTTTTAACCAAGACTAAACGCAAGATCTATTTTAGCGAACATAAGCAGGTTATGTATCAATAAAATGCTGTGATCTGTATGTTTTAAATTTTCAAAGCTCCTTGTTTTTCTTTTTGCCAGTATTTTATCTGTGATCCTTTTACTTGGATCAATACCATCCCCTTAGTATCAATTCCATCTTTAAACCACTGATTTAGACTGTCCACCCAATGTTCTGCAAAAGATGCTTTGTTGCGGATAAGTTTTGCTTTTCCAAATACACTGATATAAAGATCTTCCTTACCTTCAAAATGTATACTCACATTTTGATTGGCTTCCAACTCTTTAATTTTCCCTGACTTTTCATAAGTAAAGAAATAAGAATCACCTTTTTAGGTTACATCTTTATTGTTACTCATTGGCCGGCTATTCATACTCCCCCGTTTGGTTTGAGTGATCATCATACAGATGTCTATCTGTTTCATGTGTTTTGCCAGCGATGATAAGGATAAGGTTGCCATATTTTTAATATTTTAATTGGATATACAAATAGAAATTAAAAATGTTTTCAAAAGCAGATGATTATAATGTTCTTTTTTGCTTGTCCAAAAGCCGGAACAACGTATCTCTCGGATTGCTTTGACAGCTCAGCGATGTTTGCTAATAATAAAGTGACACAAACCCATCCACCGGCTATTAATTGAATATCAAATTTTATGATAAGATTTCAGAATATTATTTATAATGCCTTGAATAATGATTAAATGTTGATGCTACAAGATAACCAGGGGTGCACATAGTTGTAGCCGCCAAAATGGGTGTAATATTTTGGCGGGGTCTTTTTTTGGTTCTTTTTTGGACAAGCAAAAAAGAACATATATAATTTACTTTTTCTTCCCAATCCTATACAGCTTTCCTTCATCTGTTACCGTATACAATGCACCATCTTTTCCCTGGGTGATGTCCCTGAAACGTTGGCCCAGTCCAAATAATAAACGTTCTTCGCCAACAACTTTATTATTGGTAATCACCAGGCGTGCAATATGATTGCTGTTCAAACCGGTTATAAAAAGATTATTTTTCCATTCACTGATTTCATTGCCATTGTAAAAGGTCATACCGCAGGGTGAGAGTACTGGATCCCAATAATACACTGGCTGCTCCATTCCTCTTTGTTGTGTAATACCTGCACCTACTTTATCACCACCGTATTCTATTCCATAAGTAATGACAGGCCAGCCATAATTTTTTCCGGGGTGTATGATATTTAATTCATCACCACCACGTGGACCAAATTCATTAGCCCAAAGATCTCCAGTCACCGGATGAAATGCCAATCCCTGAACATTTCTATGTCCATACGAATACATTTCCTCACGTGCACCCGCACGACCCGAAAAAGGATTTCCTGCTGCAGGCTGTCCTTCTTTTGTAATGCGAATAATTTTACCCAGGGCAGAATTCAGATCCTGTGCTTGCGGCCTTGTTTCAAGGTCAGATCTCTCGCCAGTACTTACCACCAGGTTACCAAACTTGTCTACCAATATCCTGGAACCATAATGCAAAGTTCCGCGGTAAGCGGGTGTAGCACGATAAATTATTTTTATATTTTCTACACTGCGTTCATCTTTTGACAGTGAACCTTTAGCAACTGATGTAAGATTACCATCATTGGTCTTTTCAGAAAAGGTCCAGTAGATCATCCGGTTAACAGCAAACTCAGGATCAGTAGTTACTCCCAGTAAACCGCCTTGTCCTGATGAATTTACAGCAGGCAGGCCTGTGATGGGTTCACTTACTTTTCCTGCAGTAGTGGATATCACCATGTTTCCTTCTTTCTGAGTTATCAGCAACCTGCCATCCGGAAGTGCTGTTATACCCCAGGGTTTGGTTAGTGCATCTGTTATAACTTTTCCTTCAAATGCTGTTTGTGAGGTAATACTTCCAATTCGTGTTTGTCCTGTAAAAGCAGGAGTATAATCTGCATTAGGCTTTCTTTTTTCTACTGCAGGCTTATTAGTAGTATCCTTAAATGAATTTGATGAACCATTGCTGGCTGAATTCGTTCCGCAGGAAATAAGTATTACCGCACTAGCTAAAAGTGTTGTTATTTTTTGCATGATCAGATGGAATGTTTAAGATGAATTGGTACATGAATTATACCAACAATTTTTTTATTTTTTATTTTGTAAATGATTTATGCAGCCAATCGTTTTAGCATACCACTGAATATAAATCCGTGAAAGGGTAATACAGCATACCAATATAATCTTCCTTTTAAACCTAACGGACGGAACGTAGCTGTTTGTTCGAGTTCATTGTTTTTATTTATACAGAATTCAAGCCATGCCTCACCTGGTAATTTCATTTCTGCATACAATAGCAGGCGTTTATCTTCTTTACTGGCAACAAGCACCCGCCAGAAATCTAAAGTATCTCCTGCATAAATAGTGGTATCGCTTCTTCTGCCCCGACGCAATCCTACTCCGCCAAAAAGCTTATCCATAAACCCACGTGCATTCCACATCCATCTGCCATAATACCAGCCTGTGTTTCCCCCAATGCGCCAGATCCTATCTAATGTAGTATGTACATCTTTTATTCTTCTTTTACGACTGTCTTTAAAACAACCTTCAGTGGGCACTTGTAAATGTGCGGTCATCCCTTTGTATAAAGTCTGACTTGTAAGAGCATCTTTCCAACTGGATAAAACCTGGTCGTTATCAATTTTTACAAAAGCAAGTTCAATAGCTTTTTCATAAGAGGTAGCTTCAATATTTAAAAGTTTTCCCAGGTCATTTTTTTTTCCTATTACTTCTACTTTCATACTATCTACCAGGTTTTTTGCCAGTGCATAAGAAGTAGATGTTACAAAGTATAACCAGTATGAAGACAAGCGGGGTGTCAATAATGGAAGAACAATGATCTTTCTTTTTAATCCGCGTATCCTGGCAAAACGTAAAAGCATTTCTTTATAAGTAAGCACTTCCCCGCTGCTGATGTCGAACGATTTATTCATTGCCTGTGGCAGGCATATTACTTTAGTTAAATAGGCAACCACATCCCGTATTGCTATAGGTTGCGTTTTTGTATTCAGCCAACGTGGAGTTATCATTACAGGCAATTTTTCAACCAGATCGCGAATGATCTCAAAAGAGGCACTGCCTGAACCAACAATTATACCTGCACGTAGGGCGGTAAATGCATAATTGCCGGCTGATAAAATTTTCTCTACATTTTTTCGAGAGGTTAAATGTTTAGAAAGTTGTTTTTCGTTAGCGATGCCTGTTAAATAAATAACCTGTTTAACATTTGTTTCATCCATGCGCTTTTTAAAATTTTCTGCGGAAGTGGACTCCATTTTTTCAAAGTCACCACTGCGTGTGCTCATGGAATGAACCAGGTAATATGCAACATCAATATTTTCTGGAATATTTTTTAGTGTAGTTTCGTTTAAGAAATCCACTTCTATTACTTCTATATCAGGATCTTCAAAACGGGTAAGTGCAAACCTGCTTTTATCCCTAACGCAACAAATTACGTGGTGATCCTGTTTTAATAATTCAGGTAAGATGCGTTGTGCAATATAACCCGTAGCTCCTGTAAGTAAAATTCGCATGAAACTTTTATACAAGCAAACAAGAAAAGAGCCATAAAGTTTATTTCTAACAAATTCTATTACCGGCATCTGTCCAATCTGCCCAAATGCGTTTTCGCATTTGTTTTTTATTTTAGCGGTAAGTAGATTTGTTGGGGGTTAAATTATGAAATCCTACCTTAACAGCCTCTTATATTTTAAATTTAGAAATAATAACATGCAAAAAAATCTTTTTACCATTTGTTTTATTTTTTTAATAGTATGCACTGTATCTGCGCAGGTTACGGATAAAAAGGTACTTACTACTGCTGATTACGACCGTGCTACCAAATCCCTCGGTGCTTACACAAATAAGCAGGTATTCCGATCTAGTGTAAATCCTAACTGGCTTGATGATGGTAAATTCTGGTATTCCGTTACAACACCTATGGGTGCAGAATTTGTTCTTATAAATCCTGCTGATGGAACAAGGAAAACGGCAGCTGATAAAAAATCTTTGCTTACGGGCTATCCAGAGAAAGCGTCTACCAATAACCGTGGTGGAAATGCAGTTACTTCTCCCGATGGAAAAAAAGCCGTTTTTATTAAAGACTGGAACTTGTGGCTGAGAGATCTTGAAAGTAAAAAAGAAACCCAGCTCACTACAGATGGAGTAAAAGATTTTGGTTATGCGACCGATAACGCCGGCTGGACGCACAGCGAAAGGGCCATTGTATTGTGGTCGCCTGATTCTAAAAAGGTAGCTACTTTTCAACAGGATCAGCGTCATGTAAGTGATATGTATCTTGTTTCAACGAATGTAGGAGCTCCTAAACTGGAATCATGGAAATATCCTATACCGGAGGATAAAGATATTATTCGCATTCAACGGGTAATTATTAATGTAGATGCACCTAAAGTTATTCGCCTGCAGGTGGCTGCAGATCCACGACGTGGAACACTTTGTGATGACATTTCCTGTTCCGGAAGTTTTGATGACAACTACTGGAATGTAGATGCAACCAAACTGGCTTTTATTTCAACCAGCCGTGATCACAAGCAGGCTAAAATGCGTATAGCCGATGCCGTTACAGGGGTTGTAAAAGAGGTTTTGGAAGAGAATGTAAAAACACAATATGAATCAGGTCAGGGTGCTGTTAACATTAATTACTTATTTGGCACAAATGAAGTTATCTGGTATTCAGAGCGCGATGACTGGGGCCATTTGTATTTATACGACGCCCTTACAGGCAATCTCAAGAACCAGATCACCAAAGGAGAATTTGTAGTAACAAGGGTTATAAAAACTGATGAAAAGAACAGGGTAATTTATTTTGAAGGCAATGGCCGTGAAAAAGGGCGTGATCCTTATTACAGCCATTTATATAAAGTTGATTTTTCTGGTAAAAATCTTCAGTTACTTACTCCTGATGATGGTAATCATAATATTTCTGTTTCTCCGGATGGCAAATATTTTATCGATAATTATTCAAGGCCGGATATGGCTTCTGTTACCGTTCTTAGGGATATGAAAGGCAAAGCGATAACCACTTTGGAAAAAGCTGATATTTCCAAACTTTCAGCTACCGGCTGGAAAGCGCCTTTATACTTTACCGTTAAATCATTTGATAAGAAATGGGATCTGTATGGTTTGATGTTCACTCCTACAAATCTTGACAAAACAAAAAAATACCCGATCGTTAATTATATTTATCCCGGTCCGCAGGGTGGAGGAGTAGGAGGCCGTTCATTTGCAACTGCGCGCAGTGATCACCAGGCTTTGGCTGAACTTGGATTTGTTGTGGTGATAATTGACGGTAGCTGCAACCCCGACAGGTCAAAAGCGTTTCATGATGCCTGTTATGGTAACATGGCCGAAAATACGCTGCAAGATCAAATGGATGGCATGAGGCAACTTGCTGTAAAGTATCCTTACATGGATTTGGAGCGTGTTGGTATCTGGGGCCATTCCGGTGGCGGCTACGCAACAGCTGCGGCAATGTTCCGTTATCCTGATTTTTATAAAGTTGGTATTTCAGAATCCGGCAATCATGACAACCGCAATTATGAAGATGACTGGGGCGAGCGTTATATAGGCTTACTGGTAAAAGATGATAAAGGTAAATCTGTTTATGATGACCAGGCAAACCAGAATTTTGCCAAGAACCTGAAAGGAAAATTATTGCTGGCACATGGGGGTAAGGATGACAATGTACCTCCTTATAATACTTACCTGGTTGTTGATGCTCTTATAAAAGCCAACAAGGATTTTGACCTGGTGATCTTTCCAAATGCCCGTCATGGCTTTGGTGCAGACAGTTATTATATGATGCGCCGCCGCTGGGATTATTTTGTTAAACACTTAATGGGTGCAGAGCCGCCAAAGGAATATGTAATTAAACCTAATTAAATAAAAGGGTTCACGCAAAGAATAATAAGCTAAAAAAGACGCAAGAAATTTAATTCTTTGCGTCTTTTTTACTTCACCCCCAACCCCTATCCAAGATAGAGGTAGTAACATCAATTAAAATTAAAAATTTTTTCTTTGCCTCTTTGCGTGAAACTTCTTCCGTGAAACCTCTATTTCTTCATTTGGAAATCCGGGTGCCCTGTCTGCCAAAGAACAAACGAATATTGGTCTGCGAAATTTGCATGGGTTACATTCCTGTCTTCAGTAAAATGGCCATTGTCATAATTCACTTTTATCAAAACCGGTTTATCAGAAGAACTTCCTTTTTGTAAAGCCGCTGCAAATTTCCCTGGTTGCCACGCCACCACCCGCGGATCATTCCATCCCGCTACACTCAAAACAGCGGGATATTTAGTTCCTTTAACTACATGTTGCATACCGTCCATCTCATACAATGCCTTGCACTCTATGCTATCCTTGACAGTACCGAATTCAGGAATATTCACCGGGCCGTTTGAAGAGAATTCCAGTCTCATGGCGTTAGCACATCCTACATTGCAGATCGCTGCACCAAATAATTCAGGTCGTTCAGTTATTGCACGGCTGATCAAAACACCACCGGCGCTGGTACCCGTTCCCGATAGTTTAGCAGAAGATGTATATCCTTTGGCGATCAGGTATTCAGCCGAGCTGATAAAATCTTTCCAGGTATTTGGTTTCGTTGTTTTGTATCCGGCACGATACCATTCTTCTCCTTTTTCACCTCCACCCCGTACATGCGGAATAGCAATAATTACTCCCTTTATTGCCAATGCATTTAGCCTCACATCAAAATGAGGGGAAGAACTGGATCCATAAGCACCATAAGCATCCATTAAACAGTTATTAGATCCATCCAGCTTAGTTCCTTTTTTGTAAATGATAGTTAAAGGGATCATTGTACCATCGTGCCCTTTCACTTCCACTTCTTCAACCTGCAGGTTTTTATATTCAGCCGGATAGACCGGAGCCTTATTTAAACTGCCAGTTGTGAATGCATCTGTAGAGGCATTGTAATTAAATTCTGTGTAAGGTTGAACCCAGGAAGTAATACCTACATAACAATCATTCGTTTTTGTATCTAAATTAAAAATGTTAACCGAACCTGAATAAGGCAGTTTTACATTTGTTGTAACCTTTCTTGCAAGATTGTATTTTGAAAGATGATTGTTGATACCATCACTGTGAACTATAAAAATATAATCTTTACTGCGCGTAATATATTCCAATACCTGGCCTGGCTTTTCTTCCGCAATAACTGTTGCATTATTCCAGTCAGGCTTTTTAAGAGTGGTAGCTATCAACTTGTAATTCTTAGCATTATTGTATGTAATGGCAAACACATCATCACCAATAGCATCCATTCCTTTTACGAGTTTATCCGAAGGCACGGCCAATACATTCCATTTTATTTTTGCAGTATTCGAGGTTGGGATAGGAGCATAATACATTTTAAATTCGCTTTGCACACTTCCTTCACCGGAAAAAATATAATCTCTTGAATCTTCGCTTAAAAAAACATAAGGATATACACTTGGATCTATTTTCATTTCGGGATAGCTGGCATTACTAAAAAAATCCAGATCTGTTGCCACTTCTGTACCCACAGTATGAAATTTCGTTTTTGGATTGAGCCTGGCTTCAGGATCACGGTTATCAGCTGATTTGATCCAGCCATAATAAAAAGATTTGTTATCGTACGTCCAGCTGGCTCCTCCATCAGATGGATAGATCGAATCTTTTAAAAACTTTTTAGTATCTACATCCATTATCCTTATTGTTGAAACTTCTGCACCCTTTTCGGAATAAGCAATGGCTATTTTTTTGCCATCATAACTCGGTGAAGCACTCTGTACTGTATATGTTTTGCCTTTTACATACCGGGTAGGGTCAAATAATAATTGTTCTTTACCATCATAGCCCTCACGGAAATACAATTTTCCCACTGATTCGTCGGGCATTCTTTTCCTATAAAAAAACCTGCCGTTTTTATAGATCCTGCTGCTATAAACCGGTGGCTGCAGTTTATCTAATTTTTTCCATTCAGCGATCAGTTCATCCCGGCCATTCAATTTGTTTAGAAGCGAATTGGTGTAATCAGCCTGATTTTTAAACCAGGTTTCCACCTCCGGCTGTTGGATATATTCGATCCAACGGTACGGGTCTTTGTAAGTAACACCATAGTAAGTATCGCTACTGTCAACGGTTTTAGTAGCCGGATAATTCCATTGGGCAGAAGCGGAAATGCTGCCGATAATAAATAAAATTATAATTAACTGTCTCATATTCATGATAGTTTTGGTATATAAATTACACTTTATAATAAAGATCTGGAATCACGAACATAAGGAATGAAAAATCTAAATCAAAACAATTATGAAGTTTTTATTCACGCAAAGACCTAAAAAAATAAGTAAGCTAGGATAGAACAGAGAGGCAAAGAAAAATACCTTCCATATTTGCCTTTATTATTCTTATTTTCTTTGTGTGAAAAACGTGGCCTATCCCAACGCTTGTCTTAGATCCTCTATCAGGTCATCCACATATTCTATCCCTACGGAAATTCGAATAAGGTTATCCTGACTTACCGGATGGTTTCCTTCCGCTGAACGGCGGTGTTCTACCAAACTCTCCACTCCACCCAAACTTGTAGCATGTTTAAATATTGCAAGGCGGGAAGTGAAAGTGAAAGCATCTTTTTTATCTCCCCTAATCAAAACAGAAACAATACTACCAAACCCATTTGTCATTTGTTTAATGGCCACTTCATGATCCGGATGCGAATCCAATCCAGGGTAGAATACTTTTTCAATTTTAGAATGTGCCTTTAGAAATTCTGCAATTTTTTGGGCATTGCCACACTGTACGGGAAATCGAAGTGGCAGAGTTGCCAGGCTTCTGTTAAGCAGCCAGCAGTCAAAAGGGGAGGGTACAGCGCCTGCTGTTTTTTGGTATTCTCTTATCCTGTCACTTAACTCACTGATATGGTTAGTTGTTATTATTCCTCCCAGTATATCTGAATGGCCACTAAAGAATTTTGTAGAAGAATACATTACATAATCGATCCCCATTTCCAATGGCTTTTGTAAAAGGGGGGTGGCAAAGGTGTTGTCGCATACAGTTATTATTGAATGTTCTTTGGCAAGAACTGCCACTGCGGATATATCAGTAATCTTTAATTGAGGATTAGAGGGTGTTTCTATCATTATTAATTTTGTATCCGGGCGAATAAGTTTCATAATTTTAGATACATCAGTCATATCTGCTTCCTCAAATTCCACTTTCCAGCGTTTAAAAAAAACAGCTAATAAATTTCTGGTTCCATGATAACAATCATCAGGAATAATAACATGACTACCAGGTTCCAAAATATTTTCAAACAAAGAATTAATTGCGGCAAGTCCCGAAGAAAATGCTATAGCCGTTGCTGATCCTTCAATAGCAGCAATCTTTTTTTCCACTGCTTCCCTGTTGGGGTTGTTTATCCTTGTATAAGTGAAATCAGAATGGCTGCCATCATTATTTCTTTGAAAAGTAGTAGACAAATGTATAGGTGAGGTTACATCTGTAATGCCTGTTGTATCGTTGAGTCCGGCGTGTACAGCGATCGTTGCTATATTCTGATCTTTATTTTTCATTGCCCTAAGGTCGGGAAGAAAACTTGAATTGAAATATTTTACCGCAGAGGTGAAGGAGTTATAAATTTAAAATTAAAAAGAAACCCACTTACGGATCGTAAGAGGGTTCTGGAAAAGAAAGAAACAACTTATTTTTTTTCTTCATCAAATTTTTTAAAGATACTTTTCACACCAGACTTGATGTCTTTTGTTGTGATATCTTTATTGATCTGTTCTGTCGTCCAACCCTGCCAGATAACTTTATCTGTTTTTGCATCAACCATTGTTATGGTGATCTTACCTTCATTAGCCTGGTATTGATTTTCCTCATATCCCAGGAAACGCGAAGGATAATATACATTTACATACCTGCGGGTGTAAGGATTGTACAATGTATTGGTATGCGGACGAGAATAAACCGGGTCACGGGATTCTCTTACCGTTTTTTCAACCATTACCTCATGCTTAAGGATTACATCTGGCCGGGTTGTGGATTCCTGCCAATTAGCTTTTATTAATTCTGTACTAACAGCAGTTTGTAAATTACTTGCCTGGATATCATTTAAAAATTGTTTACTTTCTTTATCATTTTCAATCCAGGTGAAAGTTTTGTAATTATTAAAATTTACTGTTTGATCTTTTTCAATATGCGCCACACTTGAACAACTTGCTACAAATAATGCAAGTCCGGCCAGCATAGGTATCATACTTAATTTTTTCATTTAAATCTCCTTTTTTTTTAGACCATAAAGTTCCTCAATCAAAAGAAAATAAAGTGTGAAAGGAAGCTGGTAATAAGGTATTTAACATCTTATATATCAATAAGAAATGGGTAGTATGCAGGATAATAATTTTTTTAAACAGGCCTTTAAATAAATACTTTTTTAAAAAAAAATTATTATTTATTTTTTTCTGGCATTACATTTTCATTCAATCTGGAATGAGCAATGTAATTAATGAAGATATCATCCCACAACAACAGGTAGGAGGTTCCAGCGATACTTCTGCATTAAAAGAATTGGCAGATGAGGACCAGGCAAAAGCCTTTTATTCTATTGTAAAAAACCGGTTACTTAATGTAAATGAATGGGAAAAGATAGGCGGGTTATTAAGTGCAGATTTTCGACTTTGTGATGAACATGGTAAGGAAGTTAACAGGCTGATTAAGGAAAATGATCACTTTAAGATAGATGTGCCCGGACCCGGTACAGTAACTGGAGACGGATATGATTGGGTGCAGGTTGAATCTATCGATGAAAGTTCATCAGAACACGAAGAAATGACTGCTATTAAAGTTAGGCCCGCAACGAATCCTACTAATGAAAAAACAGACGTAGCGCATTTTTTCAGTAACAGTGCTACCAGTTCTTTTATAATTGAAAGAAAGAATAATGTAATTACAGCAGGGGTTCATGGCCGTAATGAAAAACCCAACGCGCAGGCTGAAAAAACCATTGATAAGGCCCGCAATACTGCAATGGCAGCCGTTGCCATAACTGGCTTTTCCAAAATTCAATGGCAGGGGTTAGTTGATGGATTGGTGAAGGAGTAAGTTTGTTCCCCCTCTTAAGGAAAAGGGATGGGGAGAGGAGATAATAATCAATTATTCGGATGCTTACACAAACTCCAGTAATCGATCATGGTCTTGATTACATTTCTAAACTCTTCATAAGTATCATTTTTTTGAAAAAATCCCTGTACAGTAAGATTTTTATAAGCTTCATTTACGGCATACTGTGATACATAAGTAGAATAGAATATAAAAGGCACGCTTTTATCCCTTAATCTGGGATTCTCGTCCACCTGGGTTTTAAATTCTATTCCATTTTGCCGGGGTAGATTAACATCGCACAGAATTAAAAAAGGCTGCTGTTCAGTTTTAAGTAAATATTCAAAAGCATCAGGGCCATTGCTAAAACAGATCAATTCATTGGGGACTTCATTTTCAACCAATGCTTCTTTTAAAATATCTAGGTCGTCATCATCGTCTTCGATTACTATTATAGGGCCGGATTTTGCCATAAAAAATATTCATTGTTTACTCCTTTAAAACAATTATCATGCTAAGGAAATCTTTATAGGTTTTAGGTATAACTTATTGAAAAAGTGTGCAAATATGTACTAAACTTTCCACGGATATTTATTCCATAATCGTAGTTTTACCTGATAATAAACTCAAAAAATGAATTTTAAAAAACCTTTGATACCAGGTAAAGAAGATTTCAAAAGTTTAATGGGTGGAAAAGAAACTGCATTATACATTCTTACAAATAAAAATAAATTACAGGCTGCAATTACCAATTATGGCGCACGCTGGGTTAGTATGCTTGTGCCGGATAAAAATGGCAATAGTACTGATATTATGGTGGGTTTCCCTGCCGTAAAGGATTATGTTAATTCTACTGAATCCTATTATGGAGCAGTAGTGGGCAGGTATGCAAACCGTATCGCCAATGGAAAATTTTCTCTGGATAAAGAATATACATTAGCCATTAACAATCCTCCCAATCATCTGCATGGTGGGATCATAGGATTTCATGCCGTGGTTTGGGATGTGCTAACGTATACGGCTAATAGCATCCGGATGCAGTACTTATCAGCTGATGGGGAAGAAGGCTATCCTGGTAACCTTACTGTTATCCTTGAATATTTTTTAAATGAGAACGATGAAATGAAAATTTCCTTTACAGCTTTTACTGATAAAAAAACCATAGTCTCATTGGTTCATCATGCTTTTTTCAATTTGAACGGTCAGGGTTCAGGAACGATACTGGATCATAAATTAACTATTAATGCAGACCACTACACTCCTATAGATCACACTTCCATACCTTTTGGAAATATTGAACCTGTCGCCGAAACTGAGTTTGATTTCAGGAAAGGAATGAAGATCGGCGCCCGGATCAATTTACCTACAGAACAGTTAACTAACGGTAGTGGGTATGACCACAATTTTGTTTTAAATAATCCTCGTAGCCTGGAATATCCGGCAGCAGAAGTTGCAGGAGATAAGAGTGGAATCAATATGAAAGTGTTTACTACTGAACCCGGCATGCAATTGTATTCAGGGAGCTTTATGAAAGGAGAAAATATATTAAAAGGTGGCTATCCCGACAGGAAAAGAGAAGCCTTCTGTCTGGAAACCCAACATTTCCCCGATTCCCCTAATCATCCCAATTTCCCTTCCGTGGTATTAAATCCCGAGGATAAATATGAGAGTGTAACGGTATTTCGATTTGAAATGGAATAAAATTTATTTTAAATTTTTAATTTTTAATTTTAAATTTTTAATGTTTTAGGATAAGGAATTTTAGACTTAGCGGAATTTCCTGGCGTCATAACGACTTTGCTGTAAAACTCTATAGACAATATTTTTGCTGGTGACTTGTTTTATTTACAAGTAAATTCAAAATTTAAAATTTAAAATTCAACATTTAAAATTTCTCCCGTTCCCTTTTCTACACTTGCCACATACGCCGTCAATTCTTTTCCCATATGTTTTAAATAAGCAGGACTGATCTCATTAATAATTCCTTCAATGGCTTCTTCTTTTACCAGGTTTATGGTACAGCCACCAAAACCACCACCCATCATACGCGCACCTAATACAGTTTCTTTTTGCCGAACAGCATCCACCAGGAAATCAAGTTCTTTGCAGCTTACATTATATTCTTTACTCAGGCCATGATGGGTTTCATACATTTTGTTTCCGAGTGCTTTTATATCTCCTTTTTTAAGGTCTTCACAACCGCTTAATAAACGGATGTTTTCTTCCACTACATATTTACACCGGGTAAAGATCTCTTTATCAACCGGCAACACCTGGTCCTTTAGCATTTGCAGGGTAGTATCCCGTAAACTTTTTACCTGGGGATGCGCTTTCTGAATTAGAAAAACCCCTTCTTCACATTGCGCGCGGCGAACATTGTATTCGGAAGCCGCAAGAGAATGTTCTACATTAGTATTTAATAAAAGAATGCCAATGCCATCAAGTTTGAAGGGTTCATATTCATATTCCAGCGAACGACAATCCAATTTTATAACATGATCTTTTTTACCAAACATGCTTGCAAACTGATCCATTATACCACACATCACTTTAGCAAAAGTATGTTCAGCTTTCTGTGCTATAAGAGCAAGCTCAACCTTTGGAATATTCAAATTGAATATTTTATTCAATCCAAAAGCTGTGGCACATTCGATAGCAGCCGATGAAGACATTCCCGCACCAATAGGCACATCTGCATCCAGCACCAGGTTAAAACCGGAAAGCTTATGGCCTCTCTTAAGCATTTGATCTGCCACCCCCATAATATAATTAGGCCAGCCCTTATCGGTAGGTAGTAATTTTTCTACACTTGTTTCGAATGTTTCTTTATAAGCTTCCGAATACAATTTGATCAGGGAATCTTCCCGTTTACCCACTGCTACATAGGCGGCTTTATCTATTGCTGCCGGCAAAACGAAACCTTCATTGTAATCAGTATGTTCACCTATGATATTTACCCGCCCGGGGGAACGTATCACAATATGTTTTCCGCCAAAAGCGTTACCGTAAGTAGCATTGATTTTCTTAACTATTGGGTGTATTTCCATGAGCCGGTTTTTAAATGAAGTCAGGTATCAAATATACTTTAAAAGAGTTGTTCACACTGGTGGAGAAACAATGGAGAATTAACAAAGTTTAAGTTTTGTGTTATGCAACTTTCGATTTAGATTTAATATCTAAGATATGTTATCAATCTATTCTTATTTATCCAAAGCAATATCCGTATATGTTAACTGATAGTACACCCGCTGCACCGCAATTTGATTTCGAATTATTACATCGCTGGCCTGTTGAAAGAGCAAATGCCTGGTATGAAAAATATGGTTGGGTAGTAGGATGTAATTACATTCCCCACAATTCCATTAATCAATTGGAAATGTGGCAAAAGGAAACCTTTGATCCCTTTGTTATTGAAAAAGAACTCAACTGGGCAAAAGGTTTGGGTTTTAATACTGTAAGGGTTTTTTTGCATCATCTTATTTGGGAGCATGACAGTAAAGAATTTTTAAAACGCATTCACCAGTTTTTAGAGATCGCAGACAAGCGGGGTATTAAAACAATGTTTGTTTTATTTGATGCGGTATGGGATCCGTTTCCCAAGATCGGAAAGCAACCGGAACCTCGCCGGAATGTTCACAATTCAGGTTGGGTACAATCTCCGGGATATGATGTTTTAAATGACCCGGGGCGTTACAATGATCTCCACAGTTATGTGCATGGTATCGTAAGCCATTTTAAAAA
Organism: Ferruginibacter sp.; assembly: GCA_037720515.1. GTDB lineage: Bacteria > Bacteroidota > Bacteroidia > Chitinophagales > Chitinophagaceae > Ferruginibacter. The sequence continues at coordinate 9,466 of JBBJMM010000018.1, read as the reverse complement.
TGATGAAAGAGTACTGATATGGGATCTGTTTAATGAACCCGACAATATGAATCATTCGAGTTATAAGGATGATAATTATGCAGTGCACAAAGCGGAGTTGTCAATGAGCCTTTTAAAAAAGACTATCAACTGGGTAAGAGGGATCAATCCTATTCAACCTATAACTATGGCGCCCTGGCAGTTTGAATCTAATGATCCTGCGAAACTTACTCCTCTGGATAATTATATGTTCTCTCATTCTGATATTATCTCTTTTCATTGTTATGAAGACAAGAAAGGAATTGAAAGAAGGATCCTGGATTTGAAACGTTATGAAAGGCCGATGATGTGTACAGAATATATGGCTCGTCCTTTTAAAAGTACTTTTAAAGAGATACTTCCCGTTTTAAAAAAACACAATGTAAGCGCTTACAACTGGGGTTTTGTAGCAGGTAAATCTCAAACAAATTGCCCCTGGGATTCATGGGAGACCACTTATGAAACTGAACCGCAATTGTGGTTTCATGATGTATTTCGTCCGGATGGCCAGCCCTATGATGAAAAAGAAGTTCAGTATATCGTTCGCTTTACCCGCAAGCATAAGAAACCCCTGGTGAGGGCTTAATTAAAATTTATTTGTTCGATATCAGATCATTAATCCACATCCCCTGATATCGCTGTTATCAAGCCTTCCCAGTACTTCAAATTTCCCATCAGGATGTAGGCGTACCAAGTCATCTGTTGCAATAAATGCGCAGCTGTAAATATTGGCCAGGTCGATGATGTTGCCACCTCCCGTTATTTTTTTTCTTTCCTCACCGGCACTTACCTGCAAAGGATCATCTTCGGCACGCACCATCATCTTCATCCAGGGAGGAGGATCGAAAACACCATTTTTAATGGCATAAGCCTGAGACAATAACTCTGTCATCCCGTATTCAGAATGAACGTCATCTAACCCTAATCGTTGTTTTAATTGTGCATGAACTTCTTCACGGGTTATTTCTTTTTTCCGCCCTTTCATTCCACCTGTTTCCATTACAAGGGTATGTTGCAGTTTCATCTGAAATTCATTTGCAAAATCAAGCAAAGCAAAAGTTACTCCTATAAGTAAAGTTAGCTGTCCTTTTTTTTCATTTTCAAGCAAAAGGGCATGTAGCTTTTCATGGTCGTAGAGATAAAAACCGCTACTGGTATTTGCAGATCTTATTATTAATTCATTTACCATGTATACCAGGGAAGAATCCCTTTTTTCCAGGTAAGAAGGCAAAAGTCCGATAATGCAATAACGGGTAATGTCTCCATAAACGAATGTAAAATTCTTAGTGAAACTTGTTTTATAGATCCCGGCATCTTTTACAAAATGGCTGCTGTGGTCTGAACCGGTAGTGCCACTGCTTTTAAATACCCGTGATGTTTCAAACTTGGTAGTTTTTATTTCTTTGGATTTAAAGAATCCAACCGGAAGAAAAGGAATAGAATGTATACCTGATACATCTGCCACTTTAACTTGTAATGCATCACAAAAATTTCGATACAAATTATTATACGAATACTGGAATCTGAAAATTTCAAGGGCAAGTGAATCAAAATCTGGTGGTTGCACTGAAAATATATTCCCTGATTCTATATACGTGGATGAAAGGCTCATTATTTAGCAAAGTTGTGGGAAAATCTATGAAGTATATCTTTTGCGTAATTTTAGCATGAGTTATTGAATTCTATCGTTAAATTTGAAAACAATTAAAAGACAATGCGAATTACCTTTTTCATCTTTATTCTTTCTCTTTCTTTTTCTTCCTGCCAGAAAGATAAATTTACCAGTGCACCCCAGATAAGTTTTAAAGAATTCAGGCCTAACCAGGGAAATAACCGCGATGGGGTTACTAATCAGCCTTACCTGGTATTTGAAATTACAGACGGCGATGGTGATCTTGATACCGATTCTTCTAAAATATTTGTAAGGAATACGCTAACAAACAAAGTGGATTCATCCTTGCGTTTCCCGGAGCTGGGAAGTTCTGCAGGTAAAAATTTTAAAGGGGAAGTACAGGTTGGATTATTTAGCGTAATGGCGGGGAGAGATCTTCCTTCCACCCAGCGCCCATATGTAGATACCCTTTCTTTTGAAGTGTATGTAAATGATAAGGCTAAAAATAAAAGTAATGTGATAATTGCCGGGCCGTTCTATTATTTTACCTTGCCTTAATGAAATGGTTTCATTTCATTCTTTCTCATTCGATCTTTATTTCTCTTTGCGCAACAGCGCTTTGTTATCAATCGTACCTGTTATTGAATATTCAGCCGGATAACAGGGTTTGCTTTATGCTTTTTTTCTCTACTCTTTGCAGTTATAATCTTTACTGGCTGATCAGCAAATATTTTTTCAACGAAGAGAAGAACTTGATTTTTTTTCTGAAAAAAAATATTTCTTACCTGGTGTTTTTTATTACTGCTGCGGTTATTGTAACGTATTATTTATTCATCATACCTGGCATATTCCCATTTGCACTTATTTCGATCCTCTTAACCTTATTGTACAGCCTTCCCCTGTGGCCGATCAGAATTTTTTCAATTTTTCGTAATGCAGGGTTTATTAAAACGTTGTTGCTTGCTTTCACCTGGACCTATGGAACACTGATGTTGCCGTTACAGGTTAATTTTTTTAAGATCACCCCGGAAATTGCTATGCTGTTCATTGCAAGGTTTTCATTCATGCTGATGCTTTGTGCCATTTTTGATTCGAGAGATATTGTTATTGATAAAATGAGATCATTAAAAAGCCTGGCGACAGACTTGAGCCCTTTAGCATTAAAAATAATTATGGGTATCTCTTTTTTTATTTATATAAGTGCAGGTATTTTATTGAGACTTAATAATCACGACACTGCACAATTAACAGCATTTTTGATTACAGGGGTAATGGTATTTATAGTTTATCGTTGCTCCCTGAGAGTACAGAATTATATTTTTTATTATTTTATTGTAGATGGTTTGATGTTGTTTTCAGCTGCTGCCACCTACATGGCAAGTATTTAACTATTTTTGTTTTTTAATAAATATATATGTCTAAAGCGAAGAAGTTTAAAAATAATATACCCGATACCTCCTATGACTTTTTAAAAAACTATATAAATAATGCCTCTCCTACAGGATTTGAAAGCAGTGGACAGAAATTGTGGATGAATTATTTAAAACCTTATGTGGATGAGTTTTTTACTGATCCTTACGGAACAGCTGTAGGAGTGATCAATCCCCAGGCTACATTTAAAGTAGTTATAGAGGCACATGCAGATGAAATCAGCTGGTTTGTAAATTACATTTCTGCTGAAGGTCTCATTTATCTTAAAAGGAATGGTGGTGTAGATCATCAGATCGCACCTTCTAAAAGAGTACTCATACATTGTAAGACAGGAATTGTAAAAGCAGTTTTCGGCTGGCCTGCTATTCATACAAGAATGCACAATCCCGATGTTAAAGAACCACAACCCAAAGTGGAAAATTTATTTTTAGATTGTGGTGCACGCAATAAAAAAGAGGTGGCGGCATTGGGAATTCATATCGGTGCTGTTGTTACTTATGAAGAAGGTTACGAAGAACTTGCGCACAATTATCTTATAGGAAGAGCATTCGACAACAGGATAGGAGGTTTTATGATCGCTGAAGTGGCAAGACTGATCAGTAGAAATAAAAAGAAACTACCTTTTGGATTGTATATAGTAAATGCTGTGCAGGAAGAAATTGGGTTAAGAGGCGCAGAAATGATCGCGCGCAGAATAAAGCCGGATGTGGCAATCATTACTGATGTAACTCACGACAGCACTACTCCTATGATCAACAAAATTATTGAAGGAGAATGTGAATGTGGTAAAGGACCTTCCTTATGTTATGGGCCTGCAGTTCATAATAAATTACTCACATTTGTTCAGGATATAGCCATAAAAACACAGATCCCGGTGCAACAACGAACAGTAAGCAGAAGTACCGGAACGGATACTGAATCGTTTGCGTATGCTAATGATGGTTGTCCTTCAGTTCTGATCTCGATCCCTCTTCGATATATGCATACTACAGTGGAAATGATCCATAAAGATGATATTGAAAATACTGTGCGGCTGATATATGAAACATTGATGGCGCTTACACCAAAAACAAACCTTAGTTATTTTTAGAAAATTCGTTTTAATTAATTATATGTATGAGTAACCCTGTAAAAAATCTGCGGCTGATAGGGATATTGCTGTTAAGTTTTATAGCCTTTGTAGCAGCACTGGTTCTATTATTCCTTATTACCCGTTTCGTTTTTGGGTTGGTTAATGAACTGCCCTGGATAACATACATATATACTTTGTTTATTTTATCAGTACCTGCTTTTATATTCATATCGGTGTTTACTATTTTTTTCCAGAGAACACGTACCCATCCATCTAAAAGAGTACGACAGATTTCTTCAAGTTTTTTTATAATTTTTATTGTAGCCTGGATTGTTATTTATATTCTGGATGTAATAACATTTTTCCAAACTTCCGATTCTACTATTGCATCGTATAAAAGCTGGGAAGTGATCGTAATAACGGCAAGCGTTGCCTGCTTATTTATTACAAGTATTATTCAGGCTTTGTATACGGGGAAAGAAGAAGATTGGCAGGAAAGGAAGGAAGGAGAGTGAGAGTTTGGGGTTTAGGGTTTAGGAAATGGATTAGTTAAAGAAGATTAGAAATTTGTGTTTAGTGAAGAAAGAATTATAAATCACTTTTGTCCGGTTAAATGCTGTTCATAATGAGTCAGTCGCTTTGCTGTCATCTTAAACCTGTCGAAGGACGAAGCGTGGACAAAATAAAAAGAAAACAAAATCCAATAAATGATCCCACTCCGCAAGAATTTCTATTTAAAGGGCTCTGGTATTGTGTTTTAAAGAAAGAGTTTAAATTATCGTAAGTAGGAATTGGGAATTTAGAGGTCATTGATTAGGTTAGTATACACATTCGGCATCCAGTTTCTAATCTAAATTCTTAAGTAACATGACTACATCCACTTTTCTTGAGACTGTAAAATAAACTGTGTCAAAGTTCAAAATATTCTGAACTTTAAAACACAGTTTTTTTATGCAAAAGAAAAAAGAAGCCTTCGATTACGAAGCACTCAAAAAGAAGACCTTAGAGCAGTTTCGCTCAGGCAAGGATTTATTTAGCAAGGGCGGGGCCTTTGCTCCTTTACTGAAGGAGTTTTTAGAAGCTGCCCTTCAGGCTGAACTAAATGATCATCTCGATAATGAAGAAGATGAACACCAGAACCGAAAAAACGGTTACACTACCAAACAATTAAAGACGGCTAGTGGAACAATTGAGCTAGACACGCCACGGGATCGTAACAGTGATTTTTCGCCAGACATTGTCAAGAAAAGAGAAACCATTCTGGCAACAAGTCTTGAGTCAAAAATCATTGGGATGTATGGCCTGGGTATGAGCTTCAGAGATATCTCGACGCACATAAAAGATATGTATGACACCGATATCTCGGCTGCTACCTTATCCTCGATTACAGATAAGGTTATACCCCTGGTAAAGGAATGGCAGGCACGTCCACTTGATAGTCTCTATTGCATGGTGTGGCTGGATGCGATGCATTATAAAGTACGGGAAGATGGGCGTGTAACAACTCGTTGTGTATACAATATTTTAGGCATTACCACTGAAGGCCGCAAGGAAGTACTAGGTATGTATATAAGCGAGAGTGAAGGTGCTAACTTTTGGCTTAGTGTATTAACGGATTTGCAAAACCGCGGCGTAGAGGATATGCTAATTGCCTCTATTGATAATCTGAAAGGATTTGCAGAGGCAATAGCTACTGTGTTTCCAAAAACTGACATACAAAGCTGCATTGTACATCAGATACGCAACTCCATGAAATATGTGGCCAGTAAGGATCAGAAAGAATTTATGAAAGACTTAAAGCCTGTATACCAGGCAGTCAGCAAAGACCTTGCACAACTAAACTTCGAAAAGCTGGAAGAAAAATGGAATAAAAAATATCCCGTAGTAATATCTTCCTGGCAACGCAACTGGGACAAGCTCACCACGTATTTTAAATATCCCGCTGAGATAAGAAAAGTGGTGTACACGACGAACACCATAGAGGGTTACCATCGCCAGATTCGTAAAGTCACAAAAACCAAAGGAGCCTTTACATCTGATATGGCATTATTAAAACTCATATACCTGGCAACTAAAAACATTGAGAAAAAATGGACAATGCCTTTACAGAATTGGGGTATAACGGTATCGCAGCTAAGTATAATTTTTGGAGAACAAAGATTGAAACTTATTATATAATTTGCCGCAGGAAGAGGCGGCGCCTTGCTCTTTGTAACTGAGCCAACACCGCCTCTTCTGCTAGCTAAAAAAATCTTTGACACAGTTTAATTTACACACCCCTTTTCTTTAATCATTAGCAACAAGTATCCAGTATCAAGCATCCAGTATCAAGCATCCAGTATCAAGTATCCAGTATCAAGTATCCAGTATCCAGTATCAAGTATCCAGCATCCAGTATCAAGTATTCAGTATCCAGCATCCAGCATCTATCGTCCAACATCTATTGTATATAAAACAAATTCCCACTGAGGAATCAGCGGGAATTTTCTTTAACCCTTAAAACAACCAACATGAAATTTAGCTGTAATAAGCCAGATATACGATGGCTTGAAGTAAATGGTTTTACTTTTTAAAATAAATTATACAAGTGCGATTTCCAGTACCTGCAACATGGTTTTTACATAATGAAATTTAATTCCGGTGATATAACTGGGATTGATTTCAACTACATCTTTTTCATTCTGGTAACATAAAATGATCTCCCGTATGCCCGATCTTTTAGCAGCAAGTACTTTTTCTTTTATGCCTCCAACCGGAAGTACCTGTCCACGAAGGGTTATCTCTCCTGTCATAGCAAGATAAGGTTTGATCTTTTTTCCTGTAAATGCGCTGGCAAGTGAACTCATCATAGTTACTCCTGCACTTGGACCATCTTTAGGTACCGCTCCTTCCGGAACATGTATGTGTGCAGTTTGTGAAGTAAACATTTCCGGATCCACCCCAATTTTTCTAGCATTACCCTGTAACCAGGTTAAAGCAGTACTTGCACTTTCCTTCATTACCTGACCCAGGTTTCCGGTTAATTTCAATTCTCCTTTTCCTTCTATCAGCTGTGCCTCAATAAATAAAATATCTCCGCCTACGTATGTCCACGCAAGTCCTACAGCCACACCCGGTATATTAGAAATTTTATATAATTCATTATTATATCGGGGCTTATTCAATATTTTTTCTACATCATTGCTTGTTATGGTAGCTTTTAATTTTCCTTTGATCACCAGTTCTTTTGCCTGGTAACGCATGATGCTTGCCAGTTGCCGGTCCAGTTCCCTTACACCACTCTCCCTTGTATAATCAGATACAATTTTCTCTATCACAGTATCATTCATTTTAAAACTCGTTGGTTTTAAACCATGCATTTCTTTTTGCTTTGGGATAAGATGGCGGCGTGCAATCTCTATTTTTTCTTCAACAGCATATCCACTCAGGTCAATGATCTCCAACCTGTCACGTAACGCAGGTTGAATATTGGCCAATGTATTTGCGGTAGCTATAAAAAGTACTTTACTCAGATCATATTCCAGTTCCAGGTAATTATCATAGAAAGTATTATTCTGTTCGGGGTCTAATACTTCCAGGAGTGCAGAAGAAGGATCTCCCCGGTTATCGCTCCCAACCTTATCAATTTCATCCAGGATCATTACCGGGTTGCTCGATTTTATTTTCCTGATGGATTGTATGATCCTGCCGGGCATAGCACCAATATAGGTTTTGCGATGGCCGCGGATCTCACTTTCATCATGCAGTCCACCAAGACTTACTCTTACATATTTTCTATGAATAGCAGCCGCAATGCTTTTTCCTAAACTCGTTTTTCCAATTCCCGGTGGCCCGATAAAACATAGTATAGGGCTTTTCATGTCGCCCTTAAGTTTTAATACAGCAAGATATTCGAGGATGCGCTCTTTGATTTTACCCATTCCATAATGATCATGATCTAATATTTTTTTGGCTTTTTTCAGATCATACTGATCATTGGTATATTCATCCCAGGGAAGATCTAATATGAGGTCAAGATGATTGTAAACAACTGAGTAATCCGGGGTGGAAGGATGCATACGCTCCAGTTTTTCGATCCCCTTTGTAAACATATCCTTTGTTGCTTTCGGCCATTTTTTTGTTTCAGCCTTTTTCTGCATTTCTTTTACTTCAGCCACATTATCACCGCCCAATTCATCTTTGATGGCTTTCATCTGTTGCTGCAAAAAATATTCACGCTGTTGTTTATCGAGTTCAGCACGTGTTTTATTAGTTACTTTATTTTTTAATTCTGCATACTGTAATTCTGTATGCATCAGGCTCATTAATAATTCCGCACGTGCCTTAATATTACTGATCTCCAGTAACTGTTGTTTTTGCTTAAGATCACTGTTAAGGTTACTGCTTACAAAATGGATGAGGAAAGAAGGGTTCTTAATATTTTTTAAAATGATAGCAGCTTCACTGGGTAGGTTTGGCGATAAGCCTACGATTTGTCCGGCCAGGTCTTTAATACTCCCAACCATAGCTTTAAAATCGTTATCGTCAGTAAGATTCTGTTCTTCGAGTATTTTAATTTTAGCTTTAAAATAAGGATCATCAGTGGTGATCTCCTCTATCTTAAAACGTTTCTTACCCTGAATAATTATCGTTGTGCCACCATCCGGCATTTTAATCATCTTTACCAGTTTGGCAACTGTACCGATATCTTCCAGGTCACTTACAACAGGTTCTTCCACGCTACTGTCTTTTTGCGCAACCACTCCGATCAATTTGTCAGACTTATATGCATCAGTTACTGCCTTTATGCTTTTATCCCTGCCAACTGTAATGGGTATAACTACTCCTGGGAATAAGACTGTATTTCTAAGTGGCAATATCGGAATTTCATCAGGAATGCCTTGTCCATCCTCATTTTGTTCATCTTCATCATTTAAAGGAATGATCGGCATAAATTCCATTTCCTCCTCTGATCTTTCTAAAAAATAGCGTTTATCCATAGTTTTGGTCGTTCGTCAATATGGCAAAATTAAACAGTTAATTGTAGATTTTTTGACGGATGTTATAATGGTCAAGTATAATGCCAGATAGGAGGGAGAATAGAAGACCATGGACCATGGACTATAGAAACCAGGGAGTGTTATAATCAATGCTTAAGTAATTAATCTCAAAAAGTATAAACTCAAATACTCAAAACCCATGGTCCATTGTCCATTGTCTGTATTTCCTATTCATTAATTCTAAAAAAATATAAACATTAAATACGCAAAATTTATGGTCCCATTGTCCATTGTCCATGGTCTGTATTTCCTATTCATTAATTCTAAAAAAATATAAACATTAAATACGCAAAA
>JBBJMM010000017.1:0-69333 GCA_037720515.1 Ferruginibacter sp. | reverse complement strand
AAATATTTGAAAACACGGCGCTTGCTTTAGCAGGGGCGTGTTATAAGGTTTGATGCTGGATGCTGGATACTGGATGCTTGATACTGGATGCTGGATACTGGATACTGGATACTGGATACTGGATACTTGATACTGTATACTTGATAATTAATATAATTCATAACTCTTAATTCATAATTCTTTATGGCTTTACAGGCAGGGATAGTAGGGTTACCTAATGTAGGTAAATCAACACTTTTTAATGCAGTTAGCAGCAGTGCCAAAGCACAGGCCAGCAATTATCGATTTTGTACCATTGAGCCTAATATCGGACTGGTGAATGTGCCGGACCCTCGTTTATCAAAACTGGAAGAACTTGTAAAACCTAACAGAACAGTTCCCACACAGATTGAAATCGTGGATATTGCAGGCCTTGTAAGAGGAGCCAGCAAAGGAGAAGGACTGGGAAATAAATTCCTGGCCAACATCAGGGAAGTGGATGCCATCATACAGGTGATCCGTTGTTTTGAAGATGAAAATATTTTAAGAGATGAAGGCCCCATCAACCCAGTTGGGGATAAAGAGATCATTGAAACTGAATTGCAGTTAAAGGATCTCGAAAGTGTGGAAAAGAAAATGCAGCGCTCAGAAAAATTATTAAAGACAGGAGACAGTAAATTAAAAACAGAATATGAAGTACTTAAACAATGTAAGGCACAACTTGAAAAAGGAAAAAATATCCTGGCTTTACATTTATCAAAAGATGATAAGGCAGCCATTGCCGATATTTTCTTACTAACGGACAAGCCTGTACTATATGTGGCAAATGTGGATGAAGCCTCCATGCATACCGGTAATAAATATTCACAGGCTTTACAGGAAGCTGTAAAAAATGAGAATGCCGAAGTGATCATAATGACAAATGCCATTGAAGCCCAGATCGCCGAATTTGATAATCCGGAAGATAAGCAGATGTTCATGGATGAATACAAAATGACAGAACCCGCTCTTGACAGGCTTATCCATTCAACATATAAATTACTTAATCTATCAACTTATTTTACAGCCGGTGTTCAGGAAGTTCGTGCCTGGACGATACAGCATGGCTGGAAAGCCCCACAGGCAGCAAGTGTGATACACACAGATTTTGAAAAAGGATTTATCAAAGCTGAAGTTATTTCCTATAATGATTTCATCCATTATGGATCTGAAGCCGCAGCACGCGAAAGCGGCAGATTAAGAATAGAGGGAAAAGAATATGTGGTGCATGACGGAGATGTAATGCATTTCAGATTTAATGTGTAGAGGGGTGAAAGATGTGAAAAGTGAAAGGTCAAAGGTGAAGAGTAAGTGTGATTAGTGAAAGGTTAAAAGTGAAGATTAGAATTTTCTATAAAATATTTCAGGGATAAAATAGTTGGTGAAATAAAAAATGTGAAATCTGCAAAGATTTCACATTTTTATTTTGACTTTTCACTTTTGACTTTTCACTTACCTTATAGCGGCCTTAAAACCTGGTCTATATAGTGTAAAACTCCATTAATATAATGCTGATCACTTGTGCCAACAAATTTAACCGGAGCCGCCGGAGGAGTTAATCCATAAGACGGTGCCAGGTCGGGTGTAGGGTTTATGATCAAATTGGAAGCAGATGCATTTGCCAAACCTTTTACAGTAACAGCACTGGCAGATGGACCCGTAAAGGTTGCCTGTAAAGTAACACCCGGGTGATTAACTGCTGGTCCTGGATTATTAAGAAAAGTTAACACCTGCAGAGGTGATGTAGGTACATTAACTGTAAATGCACGAATTGAACTTACCGGTGAACCCGAAGCAACCCTGCTACCTAATAAATGATAAACAACCAAACCTTTTACAGTTTGAGTGGATATGCTGGCACCACCTAAAAAACCTATAAAAACCGCATCAGGAGCACCTGGTGGAATAGCTCCCCCAGTTAATGCACTTAAAGTTGCTTTCATTGCTGCATTGGTTGGAGTAAAAACTGTAAAGTTTGCACCAAAATTCTGAAATCCACCTATCAGGCTACCAGGAGTGATAGGTGTAAATCCGCTATCAGCCCTAATTATGGCTGCCTTAAAAATAGTAAGCGCAGAATCAGTATTCAATCTTTCCCAAACCATTCTTTGCGGAGGAGGGATAAGAGCGGCCATATGATGTATAACACTGTTGCCCACTATCTGGTCAGTTGCTGATAAAGGAATATTATTTACATAAAATAAACCCGTAGAAGGATTTTTAGATGGATAGATCCTTAACCGTGCAAGAGGATTACCCGGCACGGCTATTATACCTGTTGGTAACTCCAGGTTAGGAAAAGGATGAATAAATGAACTTGTAGGAAACGCCTGGGGAATCGAGTAATAACTTACTATACCGGCAGCCGTTGAAGCCGGTAATGAGTTGGTAATAAATTTTGAAAAAACTGAATCTGGTGCGTTCAAAGGGACCAAACCACCTGAAGCAGCATTTATAAATACTTTTACAGCACTATTAGTAGGAACAAACAAAGTAAAAGTTGTAGCATTGGTATTAAGTGTTGCTGCCGTACCAGACTTTATTATTATCCTGTTGTATAAACTATCATTAGGAGTTGAAGCGATCGTTCCTGAAAGAGTTAGTCCTCCTGGAATTACATTCACGTTATCCGGAAATTGCTCAAGGTCTTTATTACAGGAAATGATTGTAATGGAAGCAGCTAAAAGCAAACCCAAGGTCTTTATTTTTTTTATAGAGATCATAATCGAAATTTTATTTATTAAAAATTTATATCTGGTTATTAATATAAATTATACCCGAAACTGATATAATATAAGCCACCTACCTGGGCGTTACCTATAGCATTTACATAATAATCATTGAACAAATTATTTGCACCTAATTTAATTATAGATTTTGACTTAGGTAGTTTAGCACTGATCTGCATATCTACAGTATGAATCTCAGGTACATTTCCGCTTGCAAAATCTCCCTGGTAGAAATATTTATCCTGCCATTTATAAGTTATATTAAATCCATACCGCTTAGCATTACCAAAACCTGAATTTGATATAGATCCATTGAAACGGTATTTAGGTGAATTGAAAAAGGATACAAAACCTGCAGGCAAGTCTTTCAATTCATCTGACGAAGCATTTGCTGCAATACCAAAACCTAACGGTAACCTATAATCGAGACTTATTCCATACCCGAATGTTTTAACTTTATCTGCTATGTTAACAGGCACTGAAAAAATAAATCCTTTTGAAGTATCTGCCTGGGTTATGGCAGCTCCCGTTTGGCTTTGTACAAGTAATGTACGTGTTAAAAAGTCTTTATACTGCCCGAAATATCCATAAAGATCGATCAGTAATTTGTCATTGAGTTGCAATCCTTTAAATCCAGCTTCAAACGTAGAAACAGATTCAGGTTTGTAGTTTACATTGTTATATTTATTGGGTGTAGAAGTTTTTCTTAGCTCATCCAGGTAATAAACCGGGTTTGAGTCAAATTTAAAGAAAGTACGAAAGGAAGGATCTCCCCCGATCAACCGTGTATTGCTTCCTACATTCAGATTTATGAATTGTTGTTGTGTTGAAGGAAAACGATAAGCCGTCTGGTAAGATAAACGGATATTGTTATTCTCTGCAACTTTGATCAATGCCGTTGCACGGGGAGTAAATTTCCCCTCAAAAACTGAATTCTTATCATAACGCCCTGCCAAAGTAATTCTGAGTTTACTGTCGATAAAGCTTCTTCCTGCCTGAATATAAGCACCAACTTCATTAATATCGATCTTGCCTGTTGAGTCAGCAAATAATGTACCTTCTGAATTTAAAACATATTTTTTGTAATTAGCACCCACCAATACATCAGCAAAAGAGCTGGTATAACTGGAAAGATTGTACTGGCCTTCAACCTGGTACAGGTCGGTTTTATCTACAAATAAACCACCACGCGGAATAGGTATTCTTCTAACTTTATCAAATAAGCGTTTGAACTCCACACTTCCAGGAGCGGGCCTTCCAATATCAGCTACCGCCCTTGCACCATTTTGCGCATCAATATCAGACTGGCCGGCTAACCTGTTTGCAAGATATGCCTGGCTGTATTGTACATACCAATCTGTGGTTTGCGGATTGGGAGTTACCCCATCGGCAGCATAAGTGATCGATTTTTTCCACTCTTCATTTGTAAGCCTGGTTGTAATAGTTGCATTGAAAGACTCACCGGCATTTTCCTGTGTGGTATATGCCCGTAGTAACCAGTTCTTATTATTTAATTCAAACTTATACTGTCCTACTTTTAGTGACTTCAAAGAATAACGGTCGCTACCTGTATAAACAGTATTACCGGTGCCCCAATAACCAGCAATAATTGCTTCTGTATTGGTACTTAGTTTATAATTTAATGAAGCACCTACTTTATAATTCAAAGTGGTAGGGTCTATAATATCCCTTTCATTGTATCCTGTACGGGATACTCTCAGTGGATTTGCGATCAGGGTATTTATAAAAGGAGCCAGGAAAGGTGCCGATACACCTATTCCCTGTAAAATAGGGCGGATATCTGCAGTAGTTTCATCACCATATACATTTATGCCGTCATAGTTAGGATCTGTTTGCCTGGTACCGCCTTTTACGTTTCCATTGGTTCCAATCCTGTTATAATTACGATAATCAACACCTACCCAGTCTTTAGCCTGGATCAGCTCTGTTGATAATTTAAACGCAAATTTTTCAGAGATCTTTTTTGCCCAGCGAATGCTCCAGTTATAATAAGGAGTAGGAAGATCCCTTTGTGTTTTGGCGGTATGCATAATACCTGTTTTGATCTCAAAAGAAAGTCCCTGGTGTATAAAAGGATTTTTACTGTTTATAAGTAATGTACCATTCATACCACCCGGCCCATATAATACAGAAGATGCTCCGGGAAGCAGTTCTATATTATCAACATCCAGTTGTGTTAACCCGATCACGCTTCCCACAGAAAAGTTTAAACCGGGAGCCTGGTTATCCATACCATCCATTATCTGGTTGAAACGAACATTACCACTTCCTGTAAATCCGCGCGTGGTTGGAGTTTTAAAAGTAAGGGAAGATGTAACCACATCCACACCTTTCAGGTTCGATACAATATCATAATAGTTGGCAGCCGGAGAATTTCTGATGCCTGCGGAACTTACTCTCTCAATCGATACCGGAGACTCTAAAATCCTTTGTGGCAAACGGCTGGCAGATACCACTACTTCCTGGCCCAATGAATTACTTGGTACAAAGGAAACATTTACTTTATCTACCACACTTGTAACAGTTACTTCCTGAAGATCATATCCTATTGATGAGAATAAAAGTGTAACAGGTAAACTTTTTGTGGAAATTTTAAAATTACCTTTATCGTCAGTAAATGTTCCTTCCGACGACCCTTTGATGGTAACAGAAACAGCTGAGGTGTTTTCCTGGTTGCTGCTGTTCTTTACATTACCGCTTATGGTTATGTTTTGTGCATAGGCAACAACTGAAAACAGGTTTGCCAGTAAAAACGTAACCAAAAAGGTTAATTTTCTCATATCGCTTTGTTTTGGTTTTTTAATAAAGAGCAAAATAAGCATTGTTATTATGCTTATAAAATTTTATTTGTCACCTTGTGTTGAAATCTTATTCAAATCTTAATCATTTATATAAAAGTTGATATTATTTTAGTGCATGCAAAAATTTGAATTGCCGGGACAAACTGGTTTTTATAAGGGGAAAGTAAGAGACGTTTATTCTATAAATGATGCCTGCGTGGTGATGATCGCCAGTAATCGTATCTCTGCTTTTGATGTTGTTCTCCCTCATCCGATACCATTTAAAGGGCAGGTCCTGAACCAGATAGCGGCCTTTATGCTAAATGCCACAAAGGATATATGTCCTAATTGGTTGTTGGATTTACCTGCTCCAACAGTAAGTATAGGAAAAAAATGTAATCCATTTAAAATTGAATTGGTAGTTAGGGGTAATCTAACGGGCCATGCGTGGAGAACTTATGATTCTGGTACAATGACTCTTTGTGGAATCGTAATGCCGGATGGGCTTAAAGAAAATGATTTCTTTTCGGAGCCGATAATCACACCTTCCACCAAAGCTTCCCAGGGGCATGATGTGGATATTAGTAAAGAAGACATTATAAGACAGGGCCTTGCTACAAAAAAGGAGTGGGCAGAATTGGAAACTTACAGCCTGGCTTTATTTAAAAGAGGAAAAGAAATTGCAGCCTCGAAAGGCCTCATCCTGGTGGATACAAAATATGAATTTGGTAAGATTGGTGATAAGATCATTCTCATTGATGAGATACATACACCCGATTCATCCCGTTATTTTTATGCGGATGGTTTTGAAGAAAGACAGCAAAAAGGAGAAAAACAAAAACAACTGAGTAAAGAGTTCGTAAGGGAATGGCTTATACAAAATAATTTTATGGGACAAGAAGGCCAAAAGGTACCTGAGATGTCTGAAGAATGGATCACAACGATCAGTAACCGCTACATTGAACTTTATGAAAAAGTTATTGGTGAGAAATTTATTCCATCCTTACTGAGTAATGAAGACACTTTTACATTAATAAAGGAATCACTAATAAACAAATGTTCAGTTAACGATAGTGCCATAATCAATAAATAATTCTTCCCCTGCTTTAATATCCTGTAAGGCTTCAAAATCTTCCCCATCACCCAAAGAAATTATATTAGGTGTCTCTGAATGATTTAGAAAAACAACAAGATCTATGATCTTAAATCCATACTCCGGAACATAATAATTCTGATCGTCATAGAGACAAAAATTTTCAACCAGCTCACGGCTGTGTATGGGCAGGCATAACACTTCCTCCCTGGATAATTTTATCCATTCACTTTTATCTTCAGAAAAAATATTGCGTTGCCCTTTTGTGATAAGTATTGTTGCAAATACTCCGATCCCAGCTACTGGTGAAGGTGCCAGCCTGATAAAAGTCTTATGATTTAATTCCTGTAAAAGTGCTAGCTTTTTTACATTCTGATCACTCATTGAAATGCTCCTATTTTTATATTGTTTTAATCAAAGATATATTGGCATGCTCTTTGAAATTATGTTAGCGGTCTTTAATTAAACAACCAAAGTATTACATTATTCAAACAAATTATTAACTTCTAAATTTTAATTATCATGGGAAATTTATTGTACACCATTGCCGTTATCCTGGTGATAGCATGGGCAATAGGATTCTTAGGCTTTCATGCTGGTGGAATAATCCATTTATTATTAGTGATTGCAGTGATCGCATTCTTAGTGCGTTTGGTTTCTGGAAGAAAGACATTATAAAACCTTAATAACATAAAAAAGTAAAGCTATGTCTAAAGAAAAAGACTATCTGACTTCAGATAAAAATTACCTGACCAATGACAGGGAGTCGGTTACGAACGAAAATAAATTTTCTGAGGACCGCGGATATAATACATTAAAGAATTACAATAAGAAAAGGAAATCATTTAAAGGTGGGGACAGCCTGGTATTAGGATTGTTAGCTGGTGTTGCTGCAGGAGCAATTGCAGGACTCTTATTGGCTCCGGGAAAAGGTTCGGAAACAAGAAAGAATCTAGCTCAGAAAGGTAAAGATACAGTGGACAACCTTAAAGGCAGAGTTACTGATCTTGTAGATACAGTTTCTGACAAATATTTATCTGGAAAAACCAGTAATGAAAATTCAGGCGACAGTAATTTAGAGAGAACACGCTCTACAGCATCTCATCTGAATTCAGGATCTAATACAAATTCTTTCACCTAGATATTTGTACACAAATTAATTTATGCATCCGTTTAAAAGCGGATGCATTTTTTTTGCTCCACCATTTACTTTTAAATTTTTATCACATAGGAGGCTTCAGCCGCTGCCTTGATTTATTAAATACCATTTTACCTTTGTCAAGTCCCTTCCTAAGAACTTTTTGTTCCTCATTACTCAGCTTTAAAACATCAGCACATTTTTGGCTGCAACAGCCGTTAAAAATTACGCTGCAAGATTTACACTGTATGAACAAAAGATGACACGCTTCGTTTCTACAATTAGTATGGCTATCTGCAAGTAAATCACATTGGTGACAACGGGATATTATCTCCTCGGAAATCCTCTCTCCCAGCCTGTCATCAAAAACAAAATTCTTACCCTGAAATTTATTTTCAAGTTTATTTTCTTTAATTGTATTTGCATAATTAATAATTCCGCCTTCCAGGTGAAATACGTTTTTAAAACCACGGTGGAGCATGTACGCACTTGCTTTTTCACATCTTATACCACCTGTACAATACATAATAATATTTTTCTGTTTCTCACTTTTTAACATCTCTGCAGCCATGGGCAGTTGCGCCCGAAATGTATCACTGGGTATTTCCACAGCATTTTTAAAATGACCAACCTCGTATTCATAATGATTGCGCATATCTATAACAATCGTACCAGGCTCTTCAGTTAGTTTATTAAAAGTACGTGCATCCACATAACGCCCTTTTTTGTTCATGTTAAAAGAAGGATCCTCAATACCATCAGCCACAATTTTATTACGAACTTTTATTTTTAAAACCCAGAATGATTTGCCATCATTATCTATTGCGATATTCAACCGGGTATCAGAAAATGGTTCAATGGAATCCAGTAATATTTTAAATTCTTCAAACTTATCCTGCGGAATGCTAAGTTGTGCATTTATTCCTTCACTGGCGATGTAGATCCTGCCAAACACTTTTAATTCATTCAGCTTAACATACAATTCATCCCTGAAAAGTGACGGATCATCAATCAGGAAATATTTGTAAAATGAAAATGTGATCCGGTGAATTGCTTCTTCATACAGTTGTTTTTTTAACTCAGCCTGTGAAACCCTGTTATGCAAAGCTGCCATGATCCGTTCAGTGGTTTTTAATAACGATCTGTTTATAAAAAGAAGTCATTATTTACTAATGAAGCTCGCAAAGATACTGAAACTTATAAAGTGATAGTAACAGAATTCCCTCTCTGGGAAGTTTTGGCAGAAGTGCGGTTACCTATCAGTCCGCCTGCAGAAATACGTATACCTGTTAACACCGGTTTACCTGGTTCATAACCTGCCACCGCATCAACCCTCAGCACTTTAAAAATATTTTCAAAACCTGCAAATAATTCTGTGTAATTGTTATTGCTGTTCACAAAAACCCAATTGCTTCCTGCAACCAGGTTCCAGTTTAACCGTTTGAATATTGGGATCTTATTGGTAAGCAACCCATTAAAATGGTGTTCAATGTGGCCGGTAAAATAGAAAGATGAGATCGTACTGTGAGTATAAAATTCTGCAAGCTGAAAGCTGTTCAGGAATCCACTGTTTCTGTTGAAATGTTTATAATCCTGGATATAAACCGACCTGTTATTGATAAAACCTCCTACTCCTACTTTATACATTAATTTTCCAAGTAGCTTCAGGTTTTTATCATCATTCACTGCAAATGATACCTTGTCAAAATTCACATCACTTCCCAAAATACCTTGTAAACCTTTTGTATAATTAATTGAAAAAGTAGGATACTTTGAACCTATAGGGATCTTTGCATTAGGCAATTGAATAAATCGCTGCCCTGGCTTTACTGCAACATCTACTGAGATCAACAAAGCCTGGTGTGGCTGAAATTGTGAAGGTATCCTGAGATAGGGATAATTGGGAGTGATATTGATCTTATCCTTTTTCCTGAAAGTATAGTTCACTGTATTTTCCAGTGGGATCCTGTCCTCCCAGGTTGTATTGATATTAAAACGCCATCCGCTTTCAAAATTCCGGGAATAATTAATCGCTGCGAAATAATTTTCATACGTTTTCATAAAATTATTTCCGGTCAATAATATCCTTAATGTATTCTTAAGAGGATGTATATCACTTTCCTTATTAAATTCACTTACCCTTTTTCCTCCGCTAATTTTCCATACATAATGTTTTGATCTTACATCAGGATCATTATTGAAAGAGTTTATGATGATTCCCGCAGATGGGTTCAAATGCCCGTTATGAAACCCATAACGAATAGCAGGCTCAAAAGATATTTCTTTACGCGACCGGTTAAATCTTTTTGAAATATAACCGTTCAGGTTAACCGCTATTCCTTCTGCCGTATTGTATTCAGAGTTTAAAATGAGAGGATTGATACCCCACGAATACTGGTTTGTTTTACTATAATGCGTACGATGAATACCACTTATGAAAACAGGGAGTAATTTTAATTTTCCCTGGCGCTTTTTTAATGAATCAATATTTTGCCGGCTAAATAATGAATCTTTATTTCTTTGATAGATACTGTCTTTAACAAGGTAATCATTAAGTTCTTCTGTCTCCAGGGGTACAGCACGGGCACTGTCCCAATATGCAACAGATCTTTTATTAACTGCTGTATCATATTTAATTACTATTCTGTCAAAAAAGTTTTTATTAAAAGCTGGTGTTATATTATAATTTGAATACACATTCAAAAAGTTACCTATCGCATCAATTCCTAAAAATTTAAAATTAAAATGCAACAGTTGATTTTTTGTACGCCAGATATCGTCACTAACAGGAACGTGTAACTGTGTTAGCTGCAATGTATCCATGATCTCCAACTGAGCAGTTTTAGTAAGCATAAGATCAAAACTATGTATCCTCCAGTCGGCCTCAGTTATATTAATGATCCCTGTGAATAATGGTTCATAGGTTCTGCGGGGGGTAACGCGTATTGAATTTATTTCTTTACCATTCTCATAAAAAGATCCAAGGTATTTATATTTATAGAAGTGAATTGCCCCATCTGCTATCGGAGATATAAAACCCCTGGGATTAAAACGCTCAGTGAAAATAGTTACATTATTATTGTATAAACTGATAAAAGAGGGAAAAGCAAAACCAAAGCTGCCACTTCCGCTTACCCGGCTGCTTTTAACTTCCAGTTTAAATTTTGATGGCCCCTGTTTGTAGGCAGTTGACAAGGATTCGGATAAATATAGTATCCCTTTTCCTGCAGAATCTACTCCCATTTCTTTCCTGTCTTCCTCTTTGATCTTTTTTCCAAGCATTTTTTTTGGAAGTTTGCGAAGCTTAAGGACGTCTTTCCCATATATATCACAACTGAAATCACTGAGTTGATCATTGTAGTAAGATCGTTTTTTTATTGCCTGTCTAATTATTTCATATGCGGGATCTTCTGCACGGGATTTAATAACAACTTCCTTCATTACAAGCTTTTGCTGAATTAAAATGAAGGTCAATTCCTTATCTGTGGAAATTGTAATTTCTTTTTCCTGTGCTGAATATCCAATGTGCTGACAGATCAATGTATAAGTTCCCGGGGAGAGGGACAAAGAATAGTTTGCCTTATTGTTTGAACTGGTTCCCTTTGATGTGCCTTTTACAGTTATAGATGAATAAGGCAGCAAGTCACCCTGAACATTATAAATTGTACCGTAAATTCTTTGCGCAGAAACCGAAAATGATAAATAAATAAATAATGCGGATAAAATTATTCTCATAACTGTGTTGGTAAAACGAAAGTAGCTGACTTACTGTTACAGAAAGCTTAAATATTCCGTACAGTAGTAACGGGCCTTTTTCTCAACAGGCTTCCGGAGAGTGAAGCAAATCCGGCAACAAGCCCACCTATAAAGCCTGTTAACGCTATGAGTAAAAAGGGATTTTTCGTTTTTATTATTAGAAGAGAAATTTTGTCAGCTAACAAATGATCATTGCCGGAACTTAGAATGAAACTTATTACTACCCATAAAATAAATATGGAAATAAAACCGGCCAGGAATGCACGGAGCGGATGCAGGGGAATTAAAGCATTTACAATAAATGCCACAATTGCTATACTCCACCAGGGAAGAAAAAGACATACTGCAAAACTCAGTAAAGCGATCAATAAGAGAGAGAGTATGAACTTCATGACGTATTATTTTGAATGTTGAATTTTAAATTTTGATTTACTGCTGTCCTGTACAAGTTAGCCTCTTTCTTTAAAACACAACACCAGAGCCCTTTAAAAAGAAATTTGTATTAGGATAGGTTCTTTTCCATTCCACTTTTGTCTTGATACAAATCGACGCAGGAGATTCAGCGATAAATTTAAATAACAGAATAAGCTAAAAGTGGAGCAAAAAATCAAGGCTGCATAAAAAATCCTAAAAATTGAAGCTGCAGGCTAAAGAAAAACAAGTTCCATCTTCATATAAAAACCAAGCCAGGTGCGACTTACCGACTAAAAATATAACTCAACTGTAGTAACATCTGTTTTTCTTCTTAACGCCTTCCGCTTCAATTTTCTTAACGGATTTTTTATGGGCCGAATGAACAGTTTTTTAACCGTACAATAGTGATTTTAAATTTTGAATTACTGCTGTCCTGTACAAGTTAGCCTCTTTCTTTAAAACACAACACCAGAGCCCTTTAAAAAGAAATTTGTATTAGTTCATTTAATGGATTTCTTTTTCTTTTTATTATGTTTCACGCTTCGTCCTTCGACAGGCTCAGGATGACAGCATTTTTATAACAATTATTAATTACGATTAAACTCCATTTTCCATTTTACCCTGGCGTCGTCAGTTTCTTCTTTTTTCATCATCCATAATGTATAATATTTTCCGGCAACCCATGGATCAATAAAATTATCATAGAACCGGCTTCCCGGGTTTCCGCTTTGTCCGCCCGGGTAAACGCCAAAGGCTTCTATATCTTTTGTAAGACTCACAATCATCCTCCAACTGGGGCCATGTTCTTCTTTAGTGGCATTGATCATATTGGCACCACCACCAACAGGCAAATGCATCCTGCTTAAAGGCTCCAGTTTTAAAATATGTTTGATGCGTGTATCCTTGTATTTACCCCATTCCATTTTGTTATTAAGTTCTGCTGCTTTCAGATCAGCAAAACTATTTTTAAATGCTGATGTAATAATATCCGTTATATCTTCTTTGCCTTGTGTTTGTATATTATCCAGGAACTGGTAAGCTGAGTCTTTTAATAATCCTTCCAGCAATGAACTGTTTAACGGGTAGGCTATATTATCGGGGGCTGTTGCATATTCATCTTTATAAATAAGGTCGTACAGGTTCTTCCAGCTAATTTCAAATATAGTGGCTGCTTTGGATTGTATATCATTACGAAGATCCCAGGTTTTTAAATAACCATAATATCTTTTAAGGTCAGGGTTCAACTCACTTACCCTTATATTTTTTAAGAATAAAGGCAATGCCCATTCTGCGAAAACATTATAATTATCAGTTTGCATTTTTTGCATATCCTGCGGCGTGATCTGCTGCATGGAAGTAAGCATACGGTTTATAAGAAAACCCCTGGCTACAGGATACACACGCCCGAGATAATAAGGGTATAAAGTATCAACAGGACGTTGATTGGCACTACTCACATATCCCCTTTCAGGATTATATTGAAAAGGGACTTCACCCTGTGGTATCATTCCTTGCCACAAATAGCTACTGTCTGTTCCTGGCATTATATAATCACCCTGCCCTTTCCATTTTGCAGGCCATTCTCCCTGGGTGCGTAATGCAATATCTCCGTTGCGGCTTGCAAATACAAAATTTTGACCGGGTGTTCGCATGTGTTCAACTGCTGCCAGGTAATCTGAATAATTCTTTGCATGATTTATTTTAAGAAAAACAAGCAACTCCTTACTAGGATCATGAGCTTTCCATCTAACCGCATAATTTTTTTTGTTTGTATTTTTTTTTTCGCCAAAATTTTTATCATACATCACTGGCCCAAATAAAGTGTATGCAACTGTGTCAATAAAATCCGGTGAGCCTTTTATTTTTATTACTTCATACCTGAATTCTGTTTTTCTCCAGGAACTGTCAAACCAATATTCATTGCGGCTATCATCTTTGAATTTAATTTCATAATAATCCCTTACATCCCGGCCACCATTGGTAAAGCCCCAGGCACAGCTGTCATTGTATCCTATAATTACTGATGGAGCGCCCGGAAAAGAAACCCCATAAGCGTTATAAGTAGGAGTTGAAATCTGTATCTCATACCAAAGCGAAGGAAGATTCAGTCCCAGGTGCGGGTCGTTACAAATTATAGGCGAACCTGAACTTGTTTTAGATCCGCTGACGGCCCAATTATTACTACCATTATCTTTATCTGCCTTTGAATAAGAATCCACAGGCACACTCGGAATGTTAGTTATTGTATCATAATCTACCGGTGCTTTTAGAACTACCCCGGGCGAAGGAAATATTGTTCCTTTTGAAATGATCGGGTCAAGAGAATCTTGTGTATAGGGAAAAAGTTTGCGGAAACTTTCCGCTGAAAAGAAATTCTTTGCCTGCGTTAATTCAAAATCATTTTCCTGGGAGGCCAGGTTGTGAGACATATATTTTAAAAACAGGGCAGATTTAAGATTTGTCCATTTTTCCGGATGATAGCCTACCAGCTTGTATTCCAGCGGCAGTTCACTTTCTTTGCAATTTTCAATATAAGAATTTACTCCGGCAGTATAAGCATCTGAAGCAGCTTTGACTATTGGATCATTTTCCATTTCTTTCAAGGAATTTTCAGCAGCGTATACCATACCCAGCCTTCTAAACTCACGGTCATGCTCAAGCGCTACTTCACCTGCAAATTCACTTGCCCTCCCGGCTGCTGCCATCGATTGTAATTCCATCTGCCAAAGCCTGAATTTTGCATGAATATAACCCTGTACAAAAAAAGCGTCATTCTCATCCTCGGCAAATATGTGAGGTACCAGCCTGTCATCAAAATAAACATCTACTTTTCCCTTTAACCCGGAAAATATTTTATTCCCGGAGAAATTATAGTCGGCAGGCTCTGCATTTTGCCATATTCCATGCTGTGGGGATAATAATTTTCCTAATGGTGCGGGCAATATCAAACGGGAGTCCAGAATTACACAGAGAGCTATGGTAATGATCAATGATAAAATCAAAAAGAATATTCGCATGATATAATTTATGAAAAACGTAAATTAATATAAAAAGCCGAAAGTTAAGAAGAGGATGATAGATACTGGATACTGGATACTTGATGCTGGATACTTGATGCTGGATACTTGATACTTGATACTTGATACTTACTATTGCTTCTTGGTACTTACTACTTGCTTCTTGATACTATATACTATATACTGAATACTATATACTGAATTCTAAAGAACTAATTTTACTCAATGGAAGAAGCCATAAGTGAGCACACAAAAAATATACTGGGTTTACAGTTGCCAACCGATCCGCGTTGGATAAACCTTGCTGGTATGGAACTGGAAAGTATCTTAACAGACCATGCTTATTGTGAACAAAAAGCTGCCACTACCTGCATCACACTGATCACCAAAAACAGTGAAAAAGAAAAGATCGTTGATGAATTGAGTCCTATCGTTACAGAAGAATGGGGACATTTCAGAACAGTTGTTGCTGAATTAAAAAAAAGGGGCCTTAAACTCGGCCGACAAAGAAAAGATATATATGTAAACAAGCTCATGGAATTCCAGGTAAAAGGTGGTAGTCCTGACGACCGGTTCCTTGATCAAATGTTGTTAATGGCATTGATCGAAGCCAGGAGTTGTGAACGTTTTAAAAGATTAAGTGAAGGTTTGGAAGATCCCTACATGCGGAATTTTTACCGGCGGTTTATGGAAAGCGAGGCCGGACATTATACTTTATTTATCACTCTCGCTGAATATTATATTGATAAAAGCAAAGTACGTGGCAGGTGGAAAGAGTGGCTGGAGTATGAAAAGATTTTAATGAACAGCCAGGAAGTAAGAGGCGACAGGATTCATTGAATTTATTTCAATTGCCAGAACAATCGCAAACCTGCCGGAAAATAAGGTGTGCCATCGTTATCGTAATTAGTATGCGGAGCAAGCCCAAAAGCATTTTCTAAAAATAAATAGGTATATCCTGCAGGTATATCCTTTCTCTTTATAGATCTGTGTTTGGCACCAATGCCTGCAGTAATTTCAAGGACTAATTTTTTATTGGCTGATAAATTAATCTTTTTACCAAATACAATAGCACCGCCGATCAGCATTTGACTTGCTTTATAATTTAGGTTAAGAGTATCTGCAATAGCTGGATTAATAAAATTTCCTGTTGTATGATAATTAAATCCTTTTAACCTTAATTCCGGAGTTATAAAAAAAGACCGGGCATCACCCGTGTAGTAGCGAGGTTGAAATATAAAACGAAACCCATTAAGTTTTGACCATTCTTTATTGAGATAACTATTAAATAAAATAACAGATACTTCTGACCATAATCCAAAGCGGTTTAAGAAACGGTACTCAAAACCCGTTCCTATCGAAACCTGAGGTTCAGCGAGGTTTAGTGGATTAAAACTAATGTGCCAGGTATTTACTTCCTGGCTCTCTGCTGTTAAAAAATAAAAAAGGATAATTATGGTTAGCACTGATCTATTCATAAACAGTTCCGGTAAAAGATAAAGAGGAATATTATTTCAATTGTGCTGCATCATAACTGGCTACTTTCCTGATCAGAACTTAAGAAGCTGATCTCTTTATCAAAATGAAGATAATGATGCTTTTGAATAAGCATACTTATCTTTTTTAAATGAATTTCTTTAAACTTTTTATGTTGTTGGGATGCAGGATTAAAAGGCCTGTGATTAACCGCTGCATTAATTACCGCGATCTCTTTCATTATTTCACGGGACCTTCCATCAATACATGTAATTAAAAATTTTTCCCAAACATAGTTGGTAGCACTGTAGTTTGGGTGAACAAGATCCTCTGCATAAAACCTGTAATCCCTCAGATCATCTATCACGAGTTCGTAAGCAGGAAAATAAAAAACTGAATCCTTACTCGTTACTTCATGCACAGCATGTATCAGTGTGGCTTTGCTCCTGTTATTCTCGATAAATCCTTCACGCAGGTGACGTACCGGGCTTATTGTAAAAATGATCTTTAGTGTGGGATTGAAAATCTTTAATTTCCGGATGCTGTTCTCCAACAGCCGTGTAACTTCGTCCACCTTTAATAATCGCCGGTTAAATTTATCAGGAGCTACTTTATGGCAATTTGCAACTACATTCAAGTTGCCCCCATCATCTCCGTTGTTTTTATTTTCATATACATATGCCGAACCCAATGTAATAAAAAGCCAGTCTGCCTTTTTTAAAAATTCTGTTGCAACTGCACGCGACCGGTTTATATTGTTCAAAACCACCTGAGCATCCATACCTGAAAACCTGCTATGGTATTTCCAACTGCTCCATAATTCATTTTGGTAAAAAAGGTCTTCTAAAGAATGATCATCAGCATTCATATAGGAATCAAGTGCATAGCAGATGCTAACAGGATTAAATAAAATACCATTAGGATTCTGTAATATTTCAAATTTGTGATCGGCAAGTTTTTTTCCTATCTGCTCCGTAAAACAAGAACCTATCAATAATAAATTATGATGATGCTCAATTTTCTTATCAAATTCTTTAGGAGTAAATTCTGCATGAAAATCCATGGTAAACATTTTATAATGATATGGCCATTATATAAAAATATCAGAAGCAATTAGGCTGCATTTTCGCAATGCTTCCCGGTTTAAGCCTGTATCAAATCCTTTTGAAATAAAATGTTCAGTCATGTATTCTGTATCCATGTTACCTACCAGTTCATTACCGGCCATCGGGCAACCTCCTATTCCTTTTATGGCTCCATCAAACCGTCTGCAGCCTGCCTCTAAAGCTGCATCTATTTTTTCTGAAGATTCGCGTACCGAATGAAGATGCACCCCAAATTCTGTTGAAGGATATGTTGTTATCAATGTTGGCAGGATATCCGATATCTGTTGGGATGTGGCAATTCCAATTGTATCAGCAACTGAGATAACAGGTATTTCCAGGGAGATCATTTGGCTTACATAGTCTGATACTATATCCTGGTGATATATATCTCCATAAGGATTTCCAAATGCCATTGAAATATATACAACCAATGACCTGTTGTTTTTTAAGCATAACTCCTGTATTTCTTTTATCGTTTCAATGCCACTTGTTATTGATGCATTTGTATTTCTTAACTGGAAAGTTTCTGAAATCGATAAAGGAAATCCCAGGTAGCTTATCTCTTCGTGTAATAAAGCTTCATTTGCTCCCCTGGTATTGGCAACAATTGCGAGTAGGTTTGTCCCGTTCCTATCTTTATTTAAACTTGTAATAACTTCCCGGGTATCTGCCATCTGTGGGATTGCTTTTGCAGAAACAAAACTTCCCACATCCAGTGTATCAAAACCCACTTTAAACAATTCATTGATATAAATGATCTTTTTATTTGCAGGGATCATATTAGGCCAGCCCTGCATAGCATCACGCGGACATTCAATTATTTTTACTGATCTGTTTCCAGGCATGTAATGTTATAATTTAAATACTTTGTTGTTTGAATTAACTTTAAATCTGGTTTAGAGTTTAGGGTTTAGGGTTTAGGGATGCGTTGTTTCATTACTTCATACAAAACAATTCCGGTAGCCACTGAAACATTTAATGATTCAAAACCGCCGGGCATAGGTATTTTAAACTGGTCATCACATATCTTCAGTAATGCAGGATAAACACCATGTTCTTCACCACCCACAACAATAGCACAAGGCTCTGAAAGATCGCAATCAAAAACATTTTTTTCTGATTTCATTTCTGCTGCAAATACTTTTATACCATTAAGGTGCAGATCATCCACCGTTTTAAGCAAGCTGTTAACCCGGCAAACGGGTATATCTTCCAAAGCCCCCGCAGAAGTAAGGATAGCATCTTCGTTCAATGCACCTACACCTTTATCCGGTATGATGATAGCATTTGCGCCAAAGCTAAATGCACTGCGAGCAATTCCGCCTATGTTGCGTATATCGGTTATCCCATCCAGAATTAGAAAAAATGGCACCTCACCCTTATCTACGATTACATCAATAATCTGCTGCAGTTCCTGGTACTGGATCTTTGAAACCTGCGCCACACAACCTTCGTGATTGCTTATATTAAAACCATTGAGCTTTTCAACAGGCACTTTATTTACTGGGACCATGTGCCGGCTTGCGAGGGTTTTGATCTCCTCAATAACCGGCCCATGCACGGTACTTTGCAGGTAGATCCGTTCCAGTTGTTTACCTTCCTGCATTGCTTTTATTACCGCTTCTCTTCCAATAACAAGCGTATTTTTTTTTGGCCGCTGATGTTGATGCCTGAAATTTTTCACTTATTAAATTTACAATTATCATTATAAAAAAAACCATAAGATAACTATCTAGTATTTGAATTCTGGGAATTCATAATTTGTCCAGCCTGGTGTAAATGCCAAATTGGAAATATATTTTTTTAGTAAAATATTAAACCTTAATAATGGTTGTCTAGCCGGAACAATTGTTGATAGCAGATCACTGAGCCGCTAATGTTTCAATAACCAAATCTGTTTTTGCAAATACACTTGTTGGTAGAAGTAATGTTATGGGTATGCTTCGTTTATTTCCCTAAATATAAAACCTGTACATTTTTCTTCAAGAATTTTGTCTTTTAGCCTTTGCGATACATAGAAACCTATTCCCCCAAACAAAACACCAGAAACGGAAAACAAATCAATCTCCATATCGTCATTAAAGTTTATTTTCCGAATAATTAAAGGTTTGTAATCCATTGTTTCATTTTTTGCAATTTCTTTCCTGTTATTAATTTTGGCATTTAAATAGTCATTTCCCGTATTGAATCGCACTTGTTCAAGTAACTTATCCAACATTGAGTTTGTATACCAAAATTCTGAATCTAATGTATCAATGAAGTTGTAGTCAGCCTCAAAAGGGTGAAGAATGTTTGATTTTATTCTCTCTCCAGTTTTCGTGATTATTTCCGTCTTGACAAACTGGATACATTTGTAATGTGATGCTTCCAGAATACTTAGCATTTTATCAGAAAAAAATAACTGACCATTTAAAAAGCTGACAGACATTATGTCTGTCAGCTTTGCTTTTTTATGTAAATGACCTTTAGGAATAATAGTGTTTGCTTCAATTCTTTGAAAATGAATATTCCATAACTGATTGGAATCAGTATAATACCCTTCAAAAACAGGTTCAACAATCTGCGGCACAAAACCAACTTCTTTTTCAGCACTGTTATACAATCGCCAATATTTCAATTATTATATTATTATGTTGTTAATAGATTCATTGGGATGAGAAGTTACCCAGTTTCTTATTTGATTTGCTAGATTCCGAACTAAAGTTTGAGCCTGTAGAGGACTCATACTAGGATTTGCATTCCACAAATTTTGCAACTTTTCTCCTATCTTTTGATTATACAACCAATGCAGTTTAGAAGCTGAGTCGGATTGTAACGCCGCATGCAGATTTATTCGTTCTATTATATTCTGTCTAAATAGTTCTTATTCAGGGTTTCTTAAAATTTTGTGTTTATAAATTCGAAGTTTGAAGAGGTGCGATTTAATTGTGCTAACTTATGGCTTTAATAATTTTTCCAGGCTCAAAATGATTATTTTAACCCGAAAACTTTCTTTACTTCTTTCACCGCATCCAGTTTCTCCCAGGTAAACAACTCTACCTTTTTCTTAATGGATTTTCCATCAGGTGAATAAAATGTTTTTTCAACAGTTTCATTTTTTCTTCCCATATGTCCGTATGCTGCAGTTTCGCTGTACATAGGGTTACGAAGTTTTAAGCGTTGTTCGATAAAGTAAGGACGCATATCAAAGCACGACATAGCCATAACTTTTGTAGCTATCTCACCATCTGTAAGATCAACCTTTGCAGTTCCGTAGGTAACCACATT
Organism: Ferruginibacter sp.; assembly: GCA_037720515.1. Classification (GTDB taxonomy): domain Bacteria; phylum Bacteroidota; class Bacteroidia; order Chitinophagales; family Chitinophagaceae; genus Ferruginibacter. The sequence continues at coordinate 48,518 of JBBJMM010000017.1, read as the reverse complement.
TATACTTGTAGGCTGGGCAACTCCAATTGCATAAGAAACCTGTACAAGTACTTCATCACACAATCCGGCAGCAACGAGGTTTTTTGCAACATGCCTTGTAGCATAAGCTGCAGAACGATCTACCTTGCTCGGATCTTTTCCACTAAACGCTCCCCCACCATGTGCTCCTTTACCACCATAAGTATCAACGATGATCTTTCTGCCTGTTAAACCTGTATCTCCGTGCGGGCCCCCGATCACAAATTTGCCGGTAGGATTAATATGATATTTGATCTTGCTGTTAAAAAAGTGATTGTATTTTGGATATTTAGCCTTTACCCGTGGAATAACAATATTGATTATATCTTTTTTGATCTTAGCCAGCATCTTTTCATCTTTATCAAAATCGTCATGCTGGGTAGATACAACGATTGCGTCTATACGTACAGGTTGATTGTTGTCATCATATTCAAGTGTAACCTGGCTCTTAGCATCAGGCCTCAGGTATTTGATCTGCTTATTCTCTCTTCTTATCGCGGCAAGTTCTAATAATATATAATGAGCAAGGTCCAACGCCAGGGGCATATAATTTTCAGTTTCGTTCGTAGCATAACCGAACATCATACCCTGATCACCGGCTCCCTGCTCTTCCTTTTTCTTTTTATCTACTCCCTGGTTTATCTCACCAGATTGTTCATGGATGGCGGAAAGTATACCACAGGAATTCGCTTCAAACATGTATTCACTTTTGGTATAGCCGATCTTGCGAATAACTCCCCTGGCAATTTCCTGTACATCCAGGTAAGCAGTACTTTTCACTTCACCGGCAAGAACTACCTGACCTGTAGTTACCAATGTTTCGCATGCAACTTTACTGTTTGGGTCAAAAGCTAAAAAATTATCAATCAGCGCATCACTGATCTGGTCAGCTACTTTATCCGGGTGTCCTTCGCTTACTGATTCTGATGTAAATAAATAGGGCATAGTTTTTTTTTAAGATTGCAAAGATAAGGGTGTAACATTTAAACAACAAAGTCCTTCTGCATAACAGAAGGACTTTTTTTAAAATATAATGAAATGCAATTACTGTACTTTGATCTTTGACCAGATAATAACCATCTGCATTTTATAATTTCCATTTGTACCACCTACTTTAACTCTGCCATGTGCAAGCCTGTTAGGATAACCCTGTAATACCTGTGTATACTGGGGATAACCAATAGTGTACGGTGCCAGCAGACGCAATTCATAATTGAATGTTTTAGTGGTAACCATTCTCTGTATGTAACGTGTTACATTAAAATCATAATAAGTTATTTCGCGGCCGGTGATCACATCTGTTTTCTTTTTTATAAAACCACCATAATAACCGAAATCTATTTCTTGTGGAAAATAAGAGTTGACCGGCACATTATCAGGATTATAAATAAATGCAGGGTTAAGGTCTATATAAACTGGTTTATGTCTCACAGCTGTTGTTGAATCCCTGAGATCCAGGTATAAGAATGCAGGCGGTGTAAATATTTTATCAACCAGAATATTTGCGTCAGGAATCTGAGTTATCCTTAATTGTGCACGATGTATTATCCTGTTGGTATCTTTAAAAGTGTTTAATCTCGGCAAGTAAAGCTCAGCTGCAGTTCCTGGTGTAGTCTGCATAAATATCTCGTTTTTGATAGTACGAGGTATGCTCACAGGTAAAAATGGCTGGTTAGTCCTGATTATTTTATTAGCTACAGCGGAAGGCAGCACAACCCCTCTTTCTCCTGTGATTAAAGCCAATGAAGTATAAGCTGTATCTATGATATTATTTCTTCTCTTTTTATAATGAATTTCCAATCTGGTTTTTGTATCTGCAAGGCTAAGTGTCATAAGCGCCTCGCCTAAAATAGATTCCACCGCTAATCCTTTAAACACATTCCGGAAAAGTGAATCACTGAAAAAAGCGTTACCTGCAAATCCGGGACGTGTTACTGCAGAAGAATCCTGGTTGTATAATTTTCTTGCAAAAACAGTGTCTAATCTTATCCTTATCTGTCCTATGCTGGAATCTTTGCCGTTAAAGAACTTTACCTGCTTATTTAAATTCCTGATATCAACCAGTTGAAAAGGAGCGTTATTGTATAATAAAAGCTGACCAGTATTCGGTGCATAGGTAAGAGGTTTGCGTTTATATAAACTATCCCATATGCCGCCGGTATTAGCCGGGATCTCTCTTACCGTTAACTGTTGAGGAATGGTAGTATCTCCCCATGATCCACGGAAACTTAAAGCAAGCACTACAGAATCAAGACCTACCAGTGTATCCCCGGTGGGTGCTATGGAGAAAGGAAATCTTGAAGGCTTTAATTGAAAATAAACCCCTGCATCAGTATTACCAAATGCCATATCTGTGGTTATCTTACCCAATACAAATTCATCATTTCGGTTTATAGTAGTTGTATCGGTAAATAATCCCTGGTAAGCCTCTACACTTAAAGTATCTGCAAAAGTATTTATGTTATCTACTACGGGTAAAAGATCACTTCCCAGATTGGTGGTATCAAGTTTTGTGCAGCTCCAGTTTAATATAATAATAGTGATAAAGCCCAACAGGGCAGTCTTCAGTAATCGTATGTTCACAAGTGTAAATTTATTATAAAGATGGGTTCTTTTAACTACTTAGCAAGGTCGGCATATAATTGTAAATAGTCTGTTAAATCACTTTCTGCATTGTATTTCAGGATTTTTTTGCCTTTCACTTTTGAGAATTCTTCTGATAATTTTTTATCAGTGTTATCTGTTCCAAAAGTTATGGCATCGGCAAAAGAAGCTCCGCCTCTGAACATTGCAGTATTGTTTATATCCTTGAAAGGTTCAAGCTCTTTTTTTGTAACATTATCATTAATAGTAGCCAGCTTTAAAAAGTCTGCTCCCAGTTTATCTTTAAATGTAGATTGCCCGATTGTATAAATTATTTTACTGTTGCTGAACACGGGTTCCTTTTTATAAGCTGTACGAATAAGCATGGGAATCAAACCGGTCATCCAGCCGCTGCAATGAATGATATCTGGAGGCCAGCCAAATTTCTTTACAGTTTCCAAAGCACCTTTGCAGAATAGTACCGTGCGCAATCCATTGTCTTCAAACCATTTGTCTTTATCATCAGTAAAGATTGATTTACGTTTAAAATAATCATCGTTATCAAGAAAATATATCTGAAGTCGCGCATTAGGCAAAGAAGCAACTTTTATAGTAAGAGGGTAATCATCATTATCAATAGAAACATTTATTCCTGAAAGCCTGACAACTTCATGAAGGCGGTGCCTGCGTTCATTGATCACACCAAATTTCGGCATGATACATCTTACTTCCATATTGTTGTCATTAGATAAAACCGCCAGTTTATTTACAATTTCTGCGAATTCTGTCATTTCCAGGTAGGGAGACATTTCGTTAGCTATAAATAAAATTCTTTTCTTTGTTGACATTTTATACTTGGGTTAGTACAGTAAAGTTTTTTACAGTGTGCAAAAGTACTGATATTTAATTGAAATTGGTCATATTCAGGCATTTGAACGCGTTAAAATGGTAATACATGATAATTTATAAATCGGCATCTGCAATAAAGAGCTATCTGCAAAAAAAAAAGGATTCGGGAAAAACTATAGGTTTTGTGCCTACAATGGGCGCATTACATGACGGCCATATATCTTTAGTGGAAAACTCAAAGAAAAAAAATGAACTCACAATAGTGAGTATTTTTGTTAACCCCACCCAATTCAACAATCCGGCAGATTTCGAGAAATACCCCATTACCCTGGACCAGGATATTAATAAATTAGAAGAAAATGGTTGCGACGTGCTTTTTATACCTTCCCAAAATGAAATATATCCCGGCACAACTTCTACCATTTCTTATGAACTGGGTTCGCTTGAAAAAGTATTAGAGGGTGCTTTCCGCCCCGGGCATTTCCAGGGAGTGAGCCAGGTGGTTCACCGACTTCTGGATATAGTAATCCCACATGATCTATACCTGGGTCAAAAAGATTACCAGCAATGTCTTGTTATAAAAAAACTGGTTGAGATCATTGGTATTAATTTAACCGTACATATTCATCCCACTAAAAGAGAAAAAAATGGCCTGGCAATGAGCAGCAGAAATAAGAGGTTATCTAACGATCAGCTTTCGCAGGCTGCAAAAATATATGAATCAATGATGCTGATCAGGAATGAAATGATCCCGGGTGATATATCGGAATTAAAAAACAAAGCAATCAGAAAGTTGATTGAAAACAATTTCAAAGTGGATTATGTAGAAATTGTTGAAACGGGTACACTGGAGATACAGGAAAAATGGGATGGGCGAAAATCACTTACAGTTGTAGCAGCAGCTTTCTTACATGATGTGCGGCTGATAGATAATTTAATTTTGAATTAATGTTATTGTTACACTATACGATCACCTTTGTAACTTGTAGCTTCTATGCGTAAACGCGTTTTATCTGTATTGCAGTACATCATATTTTTAGGAGGAGGGATTTTTCTTGTTTGGTGGCAGTTAAGATCAATGACACCTTCGGAGAAAACTGATTTTAAACAAGCAATGTCACTGGCCAATTACTGGCTAATACTCCCGGTTCTCGTTATCTCACTGTTAAGTCATTTAAGCAGAGCCATGCGTTGGAAGCTTTTGATGGAACCGTTAAATTACAAACCATCTCTTAAAAATGTTTTTGCAACAGTGATGATTGGCTACCTCGCAAATGCAGCAGTACCCCGTTTGGGAGAAGTTTTAAAATGCACATTCCTTGCCCGGTATGAAAACTTAAAAGTTGACAAACTTTTCGGTACCATCCTGGTTGAGCGCGCTTTTGACTTTTTCTGTTTTCTAATATTTATAGGAATAACGGTTCTTATCCAGATAAATGTAGTAGGGGATTATGTAAAAGACAAACTAAATATCCTCAGTGAATCAAAGGGTTTTCCATTATGGGGAAAGTTGCTGATCATTATAATATTATTTATAATCGTTTTTTATGGAATAAAATACCTGATCAAAAGATACCCTGACAATAAAATAATTTTTAAAATAAACAATCTTTTCCGGGGCATCCTTGAGGGTTTTAAAACCATTAAAAACTTAAAGCATCGCAAACTTTTCCTGGCACATACCCTTTTTATCTGGACCATGTATCTTTTACAGATCTACATTGGATTTTTTGCTATGGAAAGTACAGCGCACCTTGGAATTAAACCGGCTTTTTCAGTGTTATCCCTTGCAACGCTCGCGATGATCGCCACCCCGGGCGGAATCGGCTCCTTCCCTATTTTTGTAAAAGAAACATTACTGATCTATGGCGTGGCAAGTCCGGAGGGTAACGCTTTCGGCTGGCTGCTTTGGGGTGCAAGCACCGGAATAATAATTGTAGCCGGATTAACTGCATTATTATTGCTTCCACTTATTAATAAAGAAAAAAATGAAATCCGTACAGTCGATCCAGTCTAAGATATTTACCCTGCCATTGTTACTGGCAGAAATAAAAAGATGGAGATTAAAGAACAAGAAAATCGTTTTCACAAATGGAGTGTTTGACATGCTGCATACCGGACATATTTCTTCTTTAAACGAGGCCGCAGTATGTGGTGATATTCTTATTACCGCAGTAAATTCTGATTCTTCCGTTAAAAGATTGAAGGGTGAATTACGACCGGTAAATGATCAGGATACAAGAACTTTATTGCTGGCATCATTACTTGTTACAGATGCCGTAATTATTTTTGAAGAAGATACACCTCTTGATCTTATAAAAGCAGTGCTTCCTGATGTACTTGTAAAAGGGGGAGATTATGAAATTGATGAGATTGCAGGTGCAAAAGAAGTGCTAGCAAATGGAGGAGAGATAAAGCTGGCGGGAATAATTGAGGGGATATCCACTTCTATGCTTATTGAAAAAATAAGAGTTGCTGAAGTGAAAAAATTTTAATTAAATAACAGGCGATCTTATTACATTCTGTTCAATGTATTTATTTTCACCTCTCTCAAAATCAGCCTGTGAAAAGAAGAACAATTATAAGAGACATCAGCTGGCTTTCTTTTAACAGCCGTGTATTACAGGAGGCTGCGGATGGAAGTGTTCCGTTAAAAGAAAGAATACGTTTTCTTGGGATTTTCTCCAATAATATGGATGAATTTTTCAGGGTGAGAGTGGCTGCCTTAAAAAGAATGATAGAACTGGGTTCTAAAGCAAAAATGCACCTCGAACTGGATCCCGGAAGTATACTCGAAGAGATCACAGAAAAAGCAATGCTGCAGCAAAAGGAGTTTGAAAGAGTATGGAACGAAATACTGCGGGAGCTTAAAAAAGAAGATATCATTCTCGTAAATGAAAAAAAATTAACTGCTGTTCAGCAAAAATTTGTGCTGGATTATTTTAATGAATCGGTAAGAAGTTATATAGTACCGCTGATGATAGAAAGTATACAGGGCTTTCCTGTATTGAACGATAAATCGATATACCTGGCCTGCAAACTTTCCAGGAAAGATAAAAGTATACCCCAGAGATATGCATTATTATCAGTGCCGGTTAGACACTTGTCCCGCTTTTTAATTCTTCCTTCAAAAACAGATGAACATTTTATAATCTTACTGGATGATATTATTCGCTTTTGTCTGCCTAATATATTTTCATTTTTTGGTTATGATACTTTTTCAGCACATACTATAAAGCTTACGCGGGATGCAGAAATAGATATCGATAATGATCTTTCCACTTCCCTGATCCAGAAAATCGAAAAAGGACTTCGTAATAGAAAAAAAGGTAAACCGGTAAGGCTTGTATTCGATAAAGATATAGACCCATCCTTACTAACGTACCTTATTAAACGCCTTGGATTAACACACAAGGATAACCTGATACCTGGCGGGAGGATACACAACTTTAAAGATTTTATAAATTTCCCTGATTCTGTATTTACTCAAAAAAGACAAAGAAAAAAACCTTTTACCCATCCCATGTTCAGGAATGTAAACAGCTTAACCAAGATCATTCTTGAGAAAGATGTGATGCTTCACTTTCCTTATCATTCCTTTGACAGTGTAATAGATATTTTACGTGAGGCGGCGATCGATCCGGAGGTAGTAAGCATCAAGATCACTTGTTACCGGCTGGCATCAAGATCGAAAGTGGTAAATGCTTTAACCAATGCAGTAAGAAACGGAAAACAGGTAACTGCTGTACTGGAAGTGCGTGCCCGTTTTGATGAGGAAGCAAACCTTGTATGGAAAGAAGAACTGGAAGAAGCAGGCGTTAAGGTGTTGCTCGGTGTTCCTGAACTAAAGGTACATGCCAAACTTTGTCTTATTAAAAGAAGAGTTGAAAATACCACCACACATTATGGTTTTGTTAGTACCGGCAACTTAAATGAACGAACAGCACTGGCTTACGGAGATCACCTCCTTCTTACCTCCGACCGGAATATAATGGCAGATGTAAACAGGATATTTACTTACCTGGAATATCCTAAAACACGCCTCTCCTATCTTAAATCATGCAAAACACTCTTAGTAACGCCGGTGAATATGCGCCGCCAGTTAACAACCATGATCAATAAAGAGATAAGGTTTGCCAGTAATAAATTGCATGCATCCATAACTTTAAAATTAAATTCTCTAAGTGATGTTGAGCTGATAGAAAAATTGTATGAAGCTGCTAAAGCCGGTGTAGAGATCAAACTTATAATAAGAGGAATCTTCTGCATGTACACTGAAAATAAAAAATTTAAGATACAGGTTCAGGCAATAAGTATCATTGATGAATACCTGGAGCATGCACGGATCATGATATTTTTTAATGGAGGAAAAGAAAAAGTATATATCTCCTCTGCAGACTGGATGGTAAGGAATATTGATCATCGTGTAGAAGCGGCCTGCCCTATTTTAGAGAAAGGGATACAAGATGAAATAAAGGACCTTATAAACATACAGTTGTCGGATAATGTTAAAGCCAGGATTCTTGACAATGACCTGAGCAATCAGTATGTTAATCCAAGGAATAAAGCTAAGGTGCGTTCACAGCTTGAAACGTACAATTACCTTAGCAGGAAATGATGAATAACTAAATAAATGAAAAACTGATTTGAAACTTGCAGCCATTGATATAGGAAGTAATGCAGCGCGTCTTTTAATAACAGAGGTGATACAGGAAAATGGAAATAAACCCATTTTTAATAAATTAAACCTGGTGCGTGTACCACTTCGCCTGGGGTTTGATGTTTTTACTGACAAAGTCATTTCCAGGGAAAAAAAGACAATGATGCTGGAAACAATGAAGTCTTTTAAATTCCTGATCAGTGCTTATAAAGTAGATGCAGTTAAGGCATGCGCTACAAGTGCTATGCGAGATGCACAAAATGCGCAGGAGATCATCACACAGGTTAAAAAAGAAACTGGTATCAATATAGAGGTTATCACCGGTGAAATGGAAGCAAACCTGGTATATGAGAATCATGTTGCAGAGAATATGGATAAGGATCATAGTTATTTATATATAGATGTAGGCGGGGGAAGTACAGAACTGTCTTTCTTCAGCAATGCTGTACATGTTTTTAAAAAGTCATTTAATATCGGTACGATAAGGTTATTAAAAAATATGGTAACGGAAGCCAACTGGGAGGAAATGAAAGAGGTTTTGCGAACAATTACGAAAGGGCATAAAGAAGTTGTGGCGATAGGAAGTGGAGGAAACATAAATAAAGTTTTTTCTTTAAGCAAAAAGAAAGACGGTAAATCCTTACCTCTTGAGCTTTTAAGAGATTATTATAGGGAACTTGAAAGTGTACCATTGGATGAACGCATAATAAAATACAGCTTGCGTGCAGACAGGGCAGATGTGATTGTTCCTGCATTATCTATTTATATAAATGTAATGCGCTGGGCCGGAGCCAATGAAATTTATGTTCCCAAGATCGGCCTGGCTGATGGGCTTATACAACACCTTTGGGAAGAGGTAAAAGTTAACGGTAAATAATCCATATCGAAACAATAATGATTATTACTTTTACACTGCGATCATTTTACGGACTTGTTTTATTCTAATGCAGAGCCAACTCCCCTTCGCTATTCAGCAACTTAAATCATTGCCATGTCTGTAAATAAAGATGTAAAAAAGATCACTACTCATACCCTGCAAAAAATGAAATCAGTAGGGGAAAAGATTTCAATGATAACCGCTTATGATTATTCATTCGCCAGGATTTTTGATAATGCCGGGATCGATATTATTCTTGTAGGTGATAGTGCCAGTAATGTAATGGCAGGCCATGAAACCACATTGCCCATTACCCTGGAACAAATGATCTATCATGCTGCTTCAGTTGTAAGAGGTATAAACCGCAGCCTTGTGGTTGTTGACATGCCTTTCGGATCTTACCAGGGAAATTCGAAAGAGGCATTGAATTCCGCCATCAGGATAATGAAAGAATCAGGGGGCCATTCCGTAAAACTGGAGGGCGGAGTTGAAGTGGTTGATTCTGTGAAAAGAATAATAAGTGCCGGTGTTCCTGTTATGGGACATCTTGGGCTTACACCACAAAGTATTTACAAATTCGGAACCTATACTGTTAGAGCTAAGGAAGAAGAAGAAGCAGAAATATTAAAGAAAGACGCATTGTTGTTACAGGAGGCAGGTTGTTTTGCTATAGTGCTTGAAAAAATACCTGCTAAACTTGCAAAGGAAGTAAGTGAAAGTCTGCACATCCCTACAATTGGAATTGGTGCCGGCGGATTTTGTGATGGGCAGGTATTGGTTATGCATGATATGCTTGGGATAAATACTGAATTCAAACCACGTTTTCTTCGCCAGTATTTAAATATGAGTGACCAAATTACAACAGCTGTTCAGAAATATATTGCTGACGTTAAAAGCAATGACTTTCCCAATGAGAAGGAACAATACTAAATTTTGAATTTTGAATTTTAAATCACTATTGTCCGGTTAAAATGCTGTTCCTCCAGCCTCATAAAAAATCCGTTAAGAAAATTGAAGCGGAAGGCGTTAAGAAGAAAAACAGATGTTACTACAGTTGAGTTATATTTTTAGTCGGTAAGTCGCACCTGGCTTGGTTTTTATATGAAGATGGAACTTGTTTTTCTTTAGCCTGCAGCTTCAATTTTTAGGATTTTTTATGCAGCCTTGATTTTTTGCTCCACTTTTGTATCAAGACAAAAGTGGAATGAAATAGAACCTATCCTAAAACAAATTTCTTTTTAAAGGGCTCTGGTATTGTGTTTTAAAGAAAGAGTATAATTTTTACAGGACAGTAGTAATTTTAAATTATTGCTTTCCGTTTAAAATACTGTTTTCCTGAAACAATCGCTTTCTTGTCATCCTTGTAAGTGTTTATAAAAGGAAGTGTTCTCTCTCTGCTGTCATCCTGAGTTTATCGAAGGACGAAGCGAGAACATAATAAAAAGAAAACGTAATCCAATAGGATCCCACTCTGCAATATTTACTAAAGTTCACCTGGTGTAGTACCTTTTCCAATCTGTAATCCTCAATGACTTTGTGGCTTCGTAGCTACTATGTAACTTGCAGCCTCATTAAACTCTTTCTCCATGGATTTTTTAAAAACATTACAAATTACTGCTTCTAACGATGGAGTATCAACGGGTAATAAATGGATAAAATCAAAAGGAAATAAGATCACTTCCTATTCACCGGTTGATGGTAAAATTATAGGAACTGTAACGGGTGCTGACAGAAAATCTTATGACGAAGTCATTAAAAAAGCACAGGCTGCTTTCCAGGATTGGCGCCACTGGCCTGCTCCGCAAAGAGGAGAAATAGTAAGACAAGTAGGAATTGAATTAAGAAAAAATAAAGAAGCATTGGGCAAACTGGTAAGTTTTGAAATGGGAAAGAGTTTGCAGGAAGGTAAAGGAGAAGTTCAGGAAATGATAGATATCTGCGATTTCGCTGTTGGGTTGTCACGCCAGTTGCATGGCCTTACCATGCATAGCGAAAGGCCAGGCCACAGAATGTATGAACAATATCATCCACTTGGAATAGTTGGAGTGATATCAGCATTTAATTTTCCTGTTGCAGTATGGAGCTGGAACAGTATGCTGGCATGGGTATGTGGCGATGTGATTATTTGGAAACCCAGCGAAAAAACTCCTTTGTGTGCAATTGCGTGTCAGAAAATAATTCAGACTGTTTTTAAAAATAATAATGTTCCGGAAGGGGTTAGTTGTTTGGTTAGCGGAGGCAAGGAAGTTGGTGAATGGCTGAGTACGGATACCAATATTCCACTTGTTTCTGCAACAGGCAGTACAGGAATGGGTAAGGCGGTAAGTGCTGCTGTAGGCCAACGGCTTGGTAAAAGCCTTCTTGAACTGGGCGGAAACAATGCAATAATTATCTCTAAAGAAGCAGATATAAATATTGCTCTAATCGCAGCAACATTCGGTGCTGTTGGTACAGCAGGACAAAGATGCACATCCACCCGACGTCTCATCATCCATAAAAAGATCTATGATAAGTTTAAAGCAAAATTGGTAAATGCTTATGCACAATTGAAAATTGGCAATCCTTTATTTGAAAAATACCATGTAGGCCCGTTAATAGATAAAGATGCGGTTGAAATGTACCTTGATGCAATTGAAAAATGTAAAAAAGAAGGCGGAAAATTTATCGTGGAAGGTGGATTAATGAAAGGAAAAGGTTTTGAAAGCGGATGTTATGTACGGCCATGCATAGCCGAAGCCAACAATTCAATGAAAATAGTACAGCATGAAACTTTTGCCCCCATTTTATATATAATGAAATATACAACAATGGAAGAAGCAATAGAAATGCAGAACGGGGTTCCCCAGGGTTTATCATCTTCAATAATAACTGATAACCTGAGAGAAGCAGAAACCTTTCTTTCCTCTTCCGGCAGTGACTGCGGCATAGCCAATGTGAACATAGGTACTTCAGGTGCTGAGATCGGTGGCGCATTTGGTGGAGAAAAAGAAACCGGTGGCGGACGCGAAAGTGGCAGTGATGCCTGGAAAGTATATATGAGAAGACAAACAAATACCATTAATTATACAAATAAATTACCTCTTGCCCAGGGTATCCGTTTTGATTTGTAAATATTAGCTAAATACTGATGGATGGGAATCCAAAAAAGTTTTTTAAAGATATTTTTGCTAACAAAATTTATTTTACCATATGAAAAAAATCGTTTTATTTTTCTTTGCGATAACTGTTTTTACAGGTTCCTCATTTGCCCAGACAATGAAATCCGGGAGTAATGAGATTCCAAAGAACTGGCACCTTTTAGACCCCTCTACCACTGGATATAATGGGATCAGCCTTGATAAAGCCTATACGCATATCAAGACAAAAAATTTAAAAAGTAACAAAGTTATCGTTGCAGTCATTGATAGTGGAATCGATACGTTACATGAGGATCTAAAACCGGTGCTTTGGGTAAACAAAAAAGAAATTCCGGGTAATGGCATTGATGATGATAAAAACGGTTTCATTGATGATGTAAACGGCTGGAATTTTATAGGTGGAAAAGATGGCCGTAATGTAAAAGAAGATTCTTATGAAGGTGCCCGCGTTTTTTATAAATTAAAAAACAAATGGGAAAAACGTAAAAGTGATACGGCCTCCCTGTCAAAAACTGAGAAGGATGAATACGCTGTTTACCTGGATGCAAAGTCAAAGGTGGTAGGCAACTTAAACTTAGCAGAACTGGAAGCTATCCTTGAAGTGAAACCCAGGATCATGGCCGGTGATTCAGTTATAAGAAAAGAACTGGGAAAAGAAGAATACAATAATAATGACCTGAAAAATTATACACCTTCTACCGTGGATGCGCGTATCACTAAATCCATTTTTCAGAATATATCCAAAGAAAATAAAAGTGATGAAATATCCAATACACAGATCATTGATGATTTGAATGGAGAAATCAGGAAAGGTGAAGCTGCTTTAAATCCACCGAAAGAATACAGGAAAGAAATAGTGCAGGATGATGAAACGAATATCAATGACCGTTTCTATGGCAACAATGATCTTATGGCAAAGACTTCTTTTCATGGAACACATTGTGCAGGGATAATAGCTGCTGCCCGCAACAACAGCAAGGGTGTTGATGGTATTGCGGATAATGTAAGTATCATGGTGTTGCGGGCTGTACCCGATGGAGATGAGCATGACAAAGACATTGCTAATGCCATCCGTTATGCAGTTGACAATGGAGCTAAAGTTATAAGCATGAGTTTTGGAAAAGATTTTTCACCCGAGAAACACTGGGTGGACGATGCCTTTGCCTATGCGGAGAGTAAAAATGTTTTGTTGATACATGCGGCAGGTAATTCTGCAAAGAATATAGATAGCACCAGTAATTTTCCTAACCCGGTATATGTAAAAGGGGGAAGAGCAGGCAACGTTATAACGGTTGGGGCTAGTGGTGATAAAAAGAACGGTGGATTGACCGCTTCCTTCAGTAACTACGGCAAAAAAGAAGTGGATGTATTTGCACCCGGCGTTGGAATATATTCCAGCATACCCGGTGGTAATACATATGGCAATGCAAGTGGCACCAGTATGGCCGGGCCTGTAGTAGCCGGAATTGCTGCATTGATCTTACAATATTATCCATCGCTTACCCCTCAGCAAGTTAAATATGCAATTGAAAAATCAGTTGTGGCACCTACCGAAAAAGTAAATATCCCCGGAACTTCCAATAAAGTTAACCTTGGAGATATATCACGTTCAGGTGGTTTTGTAAATGCATATGAATCCATTAAAACTGCAGGTGAGATCAAAACAGAAAAACAAAAAGAAGTATTGCCAAAATCCAAGGTTATAAAAAAATCTAAAGTTGGCTGATCAATAAAATATTTTAATTTTAAGCCGTCCTGGAATCCAGGACGGTTTTTTTACTTAAAAATATTTTTATGCCAAAGCCCGCAGTTGGATCTTATCCGGCTTATTTCGAAAATTATGTGAACCAGGTGCCAGAGAACGACCTTTTTGAGGCAATAAAGAATCAACAAATAATCGTAGAGACTTATTTTAAAAACATAGACGAGGAAAAATCGAATTATGCTTATGCCCCGGGTAAATGGACATTAAAAGAAATGCTTCAGCACGTGATAGATACTGAAAGGATATTTAATTTCAGGGCACTTGCATTTGCAAGGAAAGACCATGCTTCTTTGCCGGGATTTGATGAGAATAATTATGCTGCAAATTCAAATGCAAATCAACGGGAGTGGAAAGGAATATTTGAAGAATTAATTGCTGTGAGAAGATCCACAGATTTTATGTTTAACAGCTTTGATATAAATATGCTGAATGCTACGGGGATCTCTAATAATAATCCAGCAAGTGTGCTGGCAATGGGCTTTGTAACTGTAGGGCATCTATACCATCATATAAATATTATTGAAACGAGGTACATGGAGGTTTAACCGCGGAGGCGGAAAAATGCAAAATTGCGCGAAGAATTTTTATTAACCGCTGAGGCGGGGAGACGCGGAGTATTTATATTTAACCGCTAAGGCAGGAAGACGCAAGGTTGCGCGAAGTTTTTTTAACCGCGGAGGCGGAGAGACGCAGAATTTAGGGATGTATTTTTTAATGCAGAGGTTTTGTTTTAAGTTCTAATAGGTTATTCATTTATTTTATTTTTTTCTCTGCGACTCCGCGACTCTGCGGTTAATTATCATTTACTCCTTAGCGTTACTTCGTGCCTTTGTTCCTTTGCGGTTAAAAAAAAAGCCGCTTCGGTCAGAAGCAGCTTTATATATTTAATTAAATTTTAATTATCCATTTTAGATTGAGGATTACTCAGCTTTACCAGGTTATCCTGCGCTATCATTTTATTTAGAACTTTTACTGATTCATCTATAAAAATATCATCTCCCAAACGTTTAAGCCATATCTTATTTTTCTCTACTTTATCTTTCTCACTATTGATAAGCGTAGTATCAGTGGTGATGTTTTTAACATTTAAAGGAGTTGGTAATTTGTATAAGGTCTCTATTTCCTTATCTATTTTCTTAAGTTGTTTTTGTTCTTCTTTAAATTTTACAATATTCAGAGAATATTCTTTGTCATTGATTTTTTTCATCCATTGTACATTTGTTTTGATCTTACTAAATGTAGAACTTTTACTTACTTCATTATTTGCATTGTTCACTACATTGGCAGAACTCATTGTACTTGTCCAGGTACTGTAATCAGCTTTATTAATCTCATCCCATTTTAATGCCAGGGGATTATCTTTTTCTCTGAATTTATATTGTTCAAGCCTGTCTGGTAGTATTACATCAGGCACTACTCCTTTTAACTGAGTTGCATCACCATTGATCCGGTAAAATTTCTGTAAGGTTAATTTAACTGTACCCAAATCCTCATTTTTATCAAGACCGGCAAGTAATTTATTTTCACTAACGGGATTCAAAGGAATATTCCGTTGTACGGTTCCCTTGCCATATGTAGAAGTACTTCCGATAATAACACCTCTTTTATAATCCTGTATGGCAGCTGCAAATATTTCCGAAGCAGAAGCACTTGTTTCATCTACCATTACAGCAAACGGACCAGAATACAATATATTCTTGTCTCTGTCACGCAATACATTAGCTTTTTCATCTCTTCCTTTTACCTGGCAGATCGGTCCATCTTCTATAAACAATCCAGCCATCTGAACCACATCATATAAAGATCCTCCCCCATTGCCTCGCAGATCGAGAACAATGCCATCTACTTTTTCTGTTTTAAGTTTTTCAATTTCTTTGGCAACATCAACAGCACACCTTGCACCGTCTCTTCTCTCAAAGTCAGCATAAAATTCCGGTAAAAAAATATATCCAACTTTGTATTCACCATTGATAATAGCAGATTTAGCAAAAGTATCCTCCAATTTTACTTCATCCCGCATCAATGTTATCACCTTGATCATACCATCCATACGCCGAATGGTTAGACGAACTTCAGAACCTTTATTTGCACCTCTTATCAGTTTCACTGCATCAGTAACACTATAACCAGTTACATCTACCGGTTCAGCGTTTCCCTGCCCTACTTTGATGATCTCATCATTTTCTTTTAATTCACCACTCTTCCAGGCAGGTCCGCTAGACACAAGACTGGATATTTTAATCTTACCATCTTCTTCTTTTAACTGGGCTCCTATACCATAGAATCGTCCACTCATTGATTCATTAAAAGACCTGAGGTCTATAGGTGGAAAATAAGTTGAATGCGGATCCATTGTTCCAGTTATAGAATTAACGAAAGTGCTGAAGTTCTCGTCAATGGTTTCTCTTGTTTTCTTTGTAGCAAAATAACGTTCTATCTGCCTGCGGGTGAAGTTACGGGCTTCTCTTTCCAAAGTACTGTCTGCCTTAACAACAAATTCTTTTTTACTTTTATTATTTTCTCTTTCTTCCTGCAGATCTATAAATTTATTAAGACTAATATATTTAAGGCGTTTTCTCCAGGTGTCCTGGCGCTCGGATAAACTTTTAGGAAAAGAGATCTTTTCCGCATCCATAACCACACTTTCATTAATTGTAAAATCAAAGGGCTTGGAAAGTATGTCTTTAAAAATGTTTGAAGTTTCAGACAATCTTTTCAGGTACACTTCATTGATCGTATAAAAAGATTGTAATTCTGATCCATGAATCTCATCATCAATTTTAGATTCATATTTGGAGAAGCTTTCAATATCTTCTTTCAAAAAAATATTTTTATCGCCATCGAGATCCTCAGTAAATTTTTTAAAGACCTGCCTGGAGAAAGCATCATCTATCTTTTTAGGGCTAAAATGTCCTTCCTCTAAAAGGATGCCTACATTTCTTAAAATTTTGGAATAACGGCTTTTCGGATTATCATTATCATTGCTTCCCTGTGACTGAAATGCAATAAATAAACCTGCAACAACTAATACAAGGATTACGGGGATAAACTTTTTACTCATCATAAATTCTGCAATTTTTTGCATAATGTAAAAATAACGGAAATAAAAATTCGTGTATTCAATATTAACGTACGATTGTCAATAATGTTTTGTTAAACAGGGATATAGAAAAGTGATTAATATTTAATCTAAATTTTAAGGAAATCCTCGATTGCCATGGGAAAGTCTTTTAAACGGGCATCACCCTTTTTTTAATTATACAGGTGGTTATATTTTTGTTTTTTTACTATTAGATTAAATACAAAATTGCTCATGCGCCGCACTAACGACAATACTATCATCATTATTGAAGATGATCCGGACGATCAGCAAATATTAAAGGAAGTATTTGAAGACCTTGATTATCCGAATAAGATAATTTTTTTTAGTGATGGCCAATCGGCCCTGGATTTTCTGAACAGAACTGACGTGATCCCTTTTTTAATCCTTTCAGATATCAATATGCCAAAACTGGATGGTTTCGCATTGAGGAACAAGATAAAAATGGATGCTGAATTGCAGTTAAAATGCATACCCTATATCTTCTTTTCAACAGCAACAAATCAAAAGGCGGTTGTAGACGCATACAGTTTATCCGTACAGGGATTTTTTGTAAAGGATGATAAATTTGAAGACCTGAAAGATACAATAGAGACTATAATGAAATACTGGCACAAATGTGTGGCTCCTAACCACTTTACCGCTGATGGAGTGAAAATATCTCAACCGGAAATAAATAAGGAAGCCTTTGCAGAAAATAACTCTATCCAGGATAGGGAAATAAAAGGGTAACCAATGGCGCCGAAACCACGAACCTCAATCAGGGTTGTTTTGATGCAATCATACAGGTGAAACCATTTGAAGGGGCTGTAGGTCAGGATATGGGGATCAGGAATGTATTCAACATTACTTCAGGAATGTTTAAAAGCGTTCTACTTAAAATTTATGGAATTCGTTTGAATATTAGCCAGTTAAGTGTATTTTTATCTATTATAGCTGGACTCCTTATGATTAAGTTTAAAAGGATATTAGTTGTTGATGATGATATAGATGACAAAGGCATTTTTTGTGATGCGTTAGAAGAAATTACAAAAGATGTTGAATGTATTATGGTTAACAATGGGCAGGAGGCATTACAGCATCTTGCCACTCCACCACCTTATGATTTGATATTCCTTGACCTTAATATGCCTGTTATGAATGGCTATGAAACATTAGCTGTTCTTAAAAATGATGATAAATATAGAAATATTCCTGTTGTTGTTATAAGTACATCTAAAAATGAGCGTGATAAAAAACGTTGTAGTGATTTAGGTGCTAATAAATACTTAACAAAACCTTCTTCATTTCATAAATTTGTTGATGAATTGAAACAGATCTTAAACAGTGTTATTGTGTAAGGCAAATAACCTTACTTGAGATTCGCTGTTTGGTTTGATACATGAAATACTTATCCTGTAGTAGATAAACCAACACACAATTTTGAAGTACCCGCTCTGTTATTTGATATAATAGTTTAACTTCAAAAGATGGAGGTCTCAACTTTACTACACATATATCCATCATTCAATAGCATTCAAGCAAAAATTGAAAATGGTTTTAATTTGACGGCGGAAGAAGAATTACTGCATTGCGTTAGCGTTGGGGAATTTGATAAACTTAAAGCACAAAATATGCTTCAAGAGTGGTTTCCAAAAGAAAATTTTTCAACAATTATTTAGCCTCCACTGATTGTAACCTGATTCATCAATGAAATCATTCAACCTGATTTCAATTGTGTTTTGAGTCATTTTGTTTTGTTTTTTGTGTGTGAAATCAATATTTATTACAGGTAATTCTAAGCAATATGTCTCAAAGATTATAAGGGTAAGTAATGCCTTTCCACTGCCTCTTCAAAAATTTCATTTTCTTTGATTTTACGAAACCTAAGTGGGGCGTGCATTTAAATAAAAATCCCCATCAATTTTGATAGGGAAATAAAAGGGTAACCAATGGGGCTCGAACCCACGACCCTCAGAATCACAATCTGATGCTCTAACCAACTGAGCTATGGCTACCATAAAGAGCAGCAAAAGTAATTAAAATCATATCGCCTTCAAAAATTACCACGAACTTATTTTCAACTTACCTGTTTCTACTTCAAACACCGGATAAGAAAATTGAAAACACATCTTATATATTTCAGGATCCTTACATTTTCTTTTGCTTCTGACATTTATACAAGCAGCGTCCACTGCCTTTTTTAGTCTTACCATTCATCCTAATCAAGGTAAATTATTTGAAAAAATGAATCAACTTCGCGGCGGAATTATCTAAAATATAAGCATGAAACAAAATATATACTTATCCCTTTTTCTAAGCCTGATCTTTTCACTGGGAGCTGCAGCCCAGATGCCAGGAGCCCGGCCCGGTGGTATGGGACAAAATATGAACATGGGTCATTTTTATGGTAAACTCATAGATGAATCCAATTTAAAGCCTGTTGATGGAGCATCTGTTCAACTGATACAGAATAAAATGGATACCAATACCAAAAAAAGACGGGATTATATCCTGGCAACATTGCTATCTGATAAAAAAGGCGAATTCAGTATTGAAAGTGTTCCTGTGATGGGTTCATTCCGTTTAAGAATATCAGCAGTTGGATATAAACAAAGAGAAGAAAAAGTTGGATTTGAATTGAATATGGGAGCTGCCCGCACAGGAGATATGAGCAGTATGATGAATGCAGTTGACAAAGACCTGGGTAATTTTAAACTCACACAGGATACAAAACAATTGCAGGATGTAACCGTAACGGCTTCGAAACCTTTGTTACAAATGAACCTCGACCGCAAAGTATACAATGTTGAAAAAGATCTTTCTGCTGCTGGTGGAACTGCGGTAGACATAATGAAAAATGTACCTTCTGTAAATGTTGATATAGATGGAAACGTGAGTTTACGCAATGCTGCTCCGCAGATCTTTATTGATGGCAGGCCTACTACTTTAACACTGGATCAAATACCTGCGGATCAGATAGCAAGCGTAGAGATCATAACTAATCCGTCTGCAAAATATGATGCCAGCGGTGGAGGTTCGGGCATACTCAATATTGTTTTAAAGAAGAACCGAAAAGCTGGCTACAATGGTAATATCCGCGCAAGCATTGATTCCAGGGGAAGGCCGGGAGGTGGAGGAGATATTAATATCAAACAAAATAAAATAAATCTTTTTGCTGCGGCCATGATCGGAATGCCGCGTTCTTTAAGTACAGCTCATACAGAAAGAATTGATTATCTGAGGCCAGACACTATTGCTAAGCTGGTTCAGGACAATGACCCGGAGTTCAAGGGTGTGTTTGGATTTGGAAGATTGGGTCTTGATTATTTTCTTGATAATAGAAATACATTCACCCTGAGTGGTAACTATGTAAAAAGAAAATTCAACAGCAATGATATTATTAATACTACTGAAGACCTGATTGGTGGTAATACAATCCTTGAAACCAAAACAGGCGCAAGAACATCTGAAAGTGAATCAAAAGGCTACAATTATGGGAGTACACTTGGTTTCAAACACAACTATGCTAAAACAGGTAAAGAACTTACCGCGGATATAAATTATAACTATTCGAACAATGAGAATATGGCTATTTTCGACAGCCGTTATAATTTTAAATTCTCTCCTTCAGGCAACTATCAAAATATTCAGAAAACATTAAGTGCGGGTAATACCAATTTTTTAACCGTTCAAACTGATTATGTAAACCCTCTTACAAAAACTTCTAAACTTGAAATGGGTTTACGTTTGTCGCGCCGCAATTTTGAGAGCGCTAATGATAATTTTACACAGGACCTTACATCAAAACAATATATTCTTGATCCAAACCTAAGTGTAAAATATAAGTTTACGGATGAAGTATATGCAGGTTATACAACGTATAGCCGGCAGTTAAAAAAATTCTCTTATCAATTAGGCCTTCGCCTGGAAAGTTCAAAATATGACGGGGATTTTATCTCAAAGAACCAGGGATTCTCTAACAGATATCCTTTCAGCCTGTTTCCCAGTACTTACTTAACTTATAAGCTTACCGAAAAACAGGATCTGCAATTAAATTATTCCAGGAAGATAAATAGGCCGAACTTTTTTCAGTTGATACCTTTCATTGATTATACAGATTCTCTGAACCTGAGTATAGGTAACCCTGATCTGCGACCTGAATTTACAAATCTTATAGAGATAGGTTATGCAAACCAATATAGTGCAGGAAATTCTTTCTTTGCAAGTTTGTATGGAAGAAATACCAATGATCTGATAACACGTTATACTTACAGGACCAGCAACCCTGATACAGCAAAGAAAAATGATGTATTGTTTACATCATATGCAAATGCCACCAGGAGTTATACATTTGGTTTAGAACTTACCGGTAAAAACAAGATCGCAAAATGGTGGGACCTTACAACGAATTTTAATTTCTTTAATTCCACCATTGAAGCAAGTAATTTGATTGGTACCGGGGATAACAGCCAGTTCAGCTGGTTTGGCAAGATTAATAACAGTTTTAAACTTCCAAAAAAATTCTCAATTCAACTTACAGCTGATTACCAGGCAAAAACTTTATTGCCTGCGAGCAGTGGCGGAGCACGTGGCGGTGGTGGTGGTGGTGGAATGTTTGGCGGTGGTGGTGGCGGTTTCGGACAGTCTCAATCGTCTGCACAGGGATATATCAAACCTGTTTATGGCGCAGACTTATCGATCAGAAAAGATTTTATGAAGAACAATGTAGCTTCACTTACATTACAATTCAATGATATTTTCAGATCCAGGATATATGCTTCACATTCAGAATCGATATTTTTTGTTCAGGATAATTCACGCCGGCGTGATCCGCAGGTTGTTCGTTTAAATTTTAACTGGCGTTTCGGAAAATTCGATGTGGCGCTGTTTAAAAGGAAGAACATGAAAGGAGAAATGGAGAGTATGCAGGGAATTCAACAGGGGCCCGCTCAGTAATGGTTTTAAATCAAATAATTTGAAGCAGCACATTTAAGTGCTGCTTTTTTAATGGTATTAATATTTTAGCTTTAATTTGCCTGCATAATTTGATTTCATGAAAAAATTTGATTTTAAAAAGTTCGTTCCTCATTTGGTGGCAGTAGGTGTTTTTTTAATAGTTGCTATTATCTTTTGTAAACCGGCTTTGGAGAGTGGGGTAATATTAAAACAAAGTGATGTGTCGGGCTGGCAGGGCATGAGCCAGCAGGCTTTTGAATATAAAGAACAACATGGACGGTTTCCCTTATGGATCACCAATATGTTCAGTGGGATGCCTGCTTACCAGATCGTTCTTGAAGGGGCCTGGTCTCCTTTGGCAATAATTGATAAAGCATTTCAGTTATGGCTTCCCCAGCCAATGAATTTTTTCTTTCTTGCATGTATTTGTTTTTACTTTCTATGCTTATGCTTACGGATACGGCCATACGCTGCAATTTTGGGGGCAGTTGCTTATGCATATTGCAGTTTCTCCCCTATTATAATTACTGCAGGCCATAATACACAGATGTTTGCTTTGGGATATGCGCCGGCAGTATTAGGAGCAGTGATCCTTATATTTGAAAAAAAATACTTTGCAGGTTTTACGCTTGCCACTTTATTCACTGCTTTACAGATAGGCCAGGGCCATCAGCAAATAAGTTATTATTTATTTATAGTATTGGCCGCGATGACGATCGCTTACGCAATACGTTTTATCAGGGCCCGCGAAACAACTCATCTTTTAAGAAGTGTGGGGTTATTGATTGTGGCAGGAATAGTAGGTGTGGCTGTTAATGCTCTTGTATTATTAACCGTGTATGACTTTTCCAAAGAATCAAAACGGGGAGGGCAACTTGTAATGGATGGTTCTGATAAAAAAGATGCTGTAAAAGATGGGAAAACTACCGGTCTTTCAAAAGAATATGCATTTCAATGGAGCTATGGCAAAGCTGAAACCTTTTCTCTTATGTTTCCGGGAGTGATGGGTTATGGCACTCATATAGCTGAGCGAGATGGTGAAGTTTACATGTTCCCAAAAGTAAATGAGAGTTCAGCTTCTGTTCAATATATGTCTGAAAAATTAAGCGCTCCCGAAGACCAGGTAGTAAATTTTATAAGTCCTGAATTGTATTGGGGAACCCAGCCTTTTACCAATGGCCCTATCTACCTGGGAGCTGTGATCTGTTTTCTTTTTCTTTTCGGTTTATTTTATCTTGATAACAAACATAAATGGTGGATACTGATTGCCTCAGTTTTTGGAATTTTACTTTCCTGGGGAAGCAATCTGCCAGGTTTCAATTATTTTATCTTTGATAACTTTCCTCTCTACAATAAATTCCGTGTGCCTACGATGGCACTTGTTATTCCGCAATTGCTCTTTCCTGTAATGGCCGTGCTTGCAATAAATAAATTATTGGACAATGATGACAATACAGTATTAAAGAAATTTAAACACTCCCTCTTTGCAATGGGTGCAGTATTTATTTTTGCTCTTGGGTTTTATATGACAAGCTCTTTCAGCCAGGAAGACAGGAAGAGGACAATTGAATTCAACAAAATTTATGATCCCCAGGATAAAGAAATGCAGTCGAAGATCGGAGGATTGAACAATGCGATCATGCCTTTAAAAGATAACCGGTTATATGAAAAGCTGGTAATGAATTTCGCGAGCGACCCAAATGCCAAAAAAACTGCAAAAGAAATAGTTAGTGAAGTAAGAAAAGACAGGGCCGGATTTCTGCTATCTGACATAATTCGCTCGTTTATTTTTGTAGTGATAACTGCAGCCCTTATCTTTTTATTTTTAAAGAAGAAAATAAATACAACCCTCTTCCTTATTGGGATTACACTTGTTGCATCCATAGATCTGCTAAGCTTTGGAATGAAATACCTGAATGCACAAAGTTTTGGAAATAAAGAAGATTATGAAGCAAAAGAATTTCCTGTATCGCCGGCAGATCAGTTGATAAAACAAGATCCTGATCTTAACTTCCGTGTTTTTAATATGGCCGGTGGAGACCCATTCCAGGAATCTAAAACTTCCTACTACCACAAATCTATTGGTGGTTATCATCCGGCAAAATTGGGTATCTATGACGATCTTGCAGCATACCAATTGAACCCTGGTGCTCCGAATCTGGCAGTATTAAACATGTTGAATACAAAGTATGTTATACAGCAACAAGGCAATGATGTTGGTGCAGCGCGTAATCCGGGAGCATTGGGCAATGTATGGTTTGTTCGGGCAGTTAAATTTGTAAACGGACCGGTTGAGGAAATGAAGGCACTTTCAAATTTTAATCCTAAGGATACTGCCATCGTTGATGCAAAATACAAAAACCTTATCAGCAATATAACGGTAGCGGAAAGTAGCTCTTCCATCAGGATGACAGCGTTCGATAATGATGCTATTTCTTACCAGTCGAATGGAGCAGGCAGCCATGCAGCTATCTTCAGTGAGATATTTTATAAGGACTGGAATGCTTATATAGATGGTAAACCCGCTGAAATATTTAAAGCAAATTATGTGTTAAGGGGGCTTGTTATACCTGCAGGTACGCACAAGATCGATTTTAAATTTGAGCCGGCTCTTTTTTATTCCGGCAGAACCATAAGCAATATTACTACGTGGTTTTTAATGGCGTTACTTGTAGCATTTATATTTTTCCAGGTAAGAAACAGCAGGAAAAATAGTAGCATATAATTCATTATTCAGTTTGGCAAAAAATATCCATATAGCTGCGATAATACCTTATGTTGTTTATCCGGCAAAGATGGGTGGCCAAAAAGGTATTGCCTCCTTTTACCAGTATTTGAGTGAGTTATTGCCTGTAACAATGATTGCAGCCGGCAACCAGCAGCCGGATAATTTCAAGGGTGCTTTCATCCCGGCACTTGGCACATTGAAATTTCGGTATGCAAATCCATTTCTTATATACAGGGTAAAGAAGATAATTGAAAAAAATAAATGCACACATCTAATTCTTGAGCATCCTTATTTCGGTTGGTTAGGTATTATACTAAAGCGTGCCTGCAATATCAAGCTGGTTGTTCATTCCCATAATATTGAATCGCTGCGTTTTAAAAGTACGGGTAAATGGTGGTGGAAGTTATTATGGAATTATGAAAAGTTTACACACCAGCAGTCTGATATAAATTTTTTCATAACAGACGAAGACAGGCAGTATGCAATAGAAAATTTCCGCTTGAATGATGCAAGATGTTTCACCATTACGTACGGTTTTGAAATGAACAGGCTTCCTTCCCCCGAAGAAAAAACGGCAGCCAGGAAAAAAATTGAATCAATTCATAAAATTAACCCGAATGAAAAGATCTTACTTTTTAATGGCACGTTGAGTTATAAACCCAACCTCGATGCGGTGGATGTGATTGTAAAGCACATCAACCCGATACTGCAAAAAGAAAGAAATTTTAAATACAAGATAATTATATGCGGTAAAGGGCTGCCGGTTGAATACAATGCTTTACATGCAAGGTCATCAGAGAACATTATATATGCCGGCTTTGTAGATGATATATCTGTTTACTTCAAGGCTTGTGATATATTCCTGAATCCTGTTACAGATGGAGGCGGGATTAAAACCAAACTGGTAGAAGCTTTAGGTTACAATGTAAATGGTGTGAGTACGATCACAGGTGCAATAGGAATACCTGGAAATGTAAGTGGAAATAAATTAACTGTTACTACAAATGACTGGAGTGCTTTTGCTACGGCTATAATCAATACAGATGCCAGCCTGCAAACACCATCTGCCTTCTTCGATCATTTTTATTGGGGAAATATTGCAAAAAAAGCAGGAGATATCCTTATTGACGAAACCTACAAAACTTTATAGAAATAAGGTTTATTATTTATTATTCTTGGAATGAATGTAAAAGTTGAAAATACATTATTCATAAATCCTTTCCATTGGTCAAAATTATAAGAAGGTGACTTGCTGAATAATTTAGAAAAAATAAGTACGATCAAAAAAAAGGGAATCGTAAATAAATAAAAGAATGCAATAACTAAAAACCAAAGAACACCAAACTCCTTTCTTATTCGTACAAAATTACTCAGCATTATCTGCAAACCTTTTTTATCAGATAAATTAAAATACCCTTGTCCGGATGATCCAAAAATATCATTGGCAGTAGAACCTTGAAAGTGTATTATTTTTTCACTTCCGAAAATACATAGTGGACCTGTATTTTTTATCCTGCTGCACCATTCAGCCTCTTCTGCGTACAGAAAAAAATCTTCATCCAATAAACCGGCTTTTTCGATTGCACTTTTTCTTACCATTAAAAAAGCACCATTTATCCAGTCAACTTCTGCAACACCTGACACGTCCGGTACATTTGGTTTCCTGATTTTAAATAGTTCCCCAAGATATTTTATTATCTGTCCTGTATAAGGCAAAGGCAATAAATAATTCATGCCTCCCATCATTGCAAAATTTCCGGAGATCTGTGGTGAGTGATCAGGATTCAACAATTGTACACCACAGGCAACATATTTTGATGCGACAAGTTGAACATAACAATTTTGGATGGCATTATTTAAAATGATCGTATCAGAATTAAGCAAGAGGATAACTTCCCCGGTTGAAGATTGAATGCCCTTGTTGTTTGCCCTGGCAAAACCGGAATTGTAACCCATCTGGATAAATCTTACACCTGGATACAATGCTGCAAGTTTCTCTTCCAAACTGTCTGCAGATGCATTGTCAACAACAATTATTTCCGAACCGGAGTAATCAAACTGATAAATTGAATGGATACAATCAAGTACAAGCTGAGCTGTTTTATAGTTTACAATTATGATACTGAGATCCATTACAACAATTTATATATCGAATCAAACTTAAAGTTTTAATGTTATTTTTGCGCTGTTTCAGAAAAATTATTATGAAAACAGCATTAATAACAGGTATTACAGGGCAAGACGGAGCATACCTTGCAGAATTTTTATTGAAAAAAGGATACAATGTAAATGGTGTAAAACGGAGAAGTTCGCTGATGAATACAGATCGGATAGACCATTTATTTTTCGATGAATCACTTGCAGAAAGATTTCACCTGCATTACGGTGATATGACCGACTCGAGCAATATTCTCAGGATCATACAACAAACACAGCCGGATGAGATTTACAACCTCGCTGCACAAAGCCATGTTCAGGTAAGTTTTGAAACTCCTGAATACACGGCAAATTCCGATGCTATTGGTGTATTACGCATACTGGAAGCCATCAGAATTTTAGGGCTTGAGAAAAAAACCAGGTTCTACCAGGCCTCTACTTCTGAAATGTATGGAAAAGTTCAGGAGATACCGCAAACCGAAACCACGCCCTTTTATCCAAGATCACCTTATGGAGTTGCAAAATTATACGGTTACTGGATTACAATAAATTACAGGGAAGCGTACGATATATATGCTGTTAACGGGATCTTATTCAATCATGAAAGTCCATTACGGGGAGAAAGCTTTGTTACAAGAAAGATCACGATCGGTGTATCAAGGATTGCGTTGGGTTTAGATGAAATGTTATTATTGGGAAATCTTGATGCTAAAAGAGACTGGGGCCATGCAAAAGATTATGTAGAAGGAATGTGGCTGATGATGCAGCAGGATGTGCCTGAAGATTTTGTATTGGCTACTAATGTAACAACTTCAGTAAGAGACTTTATAAAAATGGCTTTTGATCATGTTGGCATTACACTTTCATTTACCGGGGAAGGCGAAAATGAAAAAGCCTTTGTAGAAAATTGTGCTGATACTTTGTACCAGTTGACCAAGGGCAAGCAGGTAGTAGGCATTCATCCAAGGTATTTCAGGCCAACAGAAGTAGATCTTTTGATCGGAGATGCTACCAAAGCAAATACAAAATTAGGCTGGAAACCGAAGTATGATCTTCAAATGCTAGTAACAGAAATGATGGAAGCTGAGATAAAGTTTCAATCTAAAAAAGGAAGCACACATCCTGGTAAATAAGTTCAGTTAGGTGAGTATCGGAGCTATTCAAACCCTGCTCATTTCCTAATTATTTTCTTCTTAATAATATTTGAGGCTAATTTAAAAGGAAAAGTAACAATGGCAACAGCGAATTTTTTAAAAAACAATGGATGCTTCCCATATACTGAAGTAATTATTGAAAAATGTTTTGCTACGGCTCCAAACTGCAGGTAACAAAGCATGTTGTAAACAACCTTCCTGGTAGTGTTGAATTGCAAGGGTAACTCCTCGTTATAAATACTTTTTGCTTCCGGAAAACTTTTTTGCAGTATAATTTTTATACAATTATATATTCTTTCTTCTTCAATAGTTATGATCTCAAGAAGTTTTTCAGTAGAGGATCCATATCGTTTAAAATCAACAGAAGGTGCATTTATAAAGGCTGTTAACGGATTGAGCAACTGTACCATTGGAAGCATCCTGGCAGCAGAGCTGGTACTTATCCAGGTCAATCCGCTGCTGCATCCGATCAATAAATTACAGTAATGAGTAAGGGCCGCATTTTCCCTTACAGTTAAACTGCTTGCATCAATAATATTTTCAGTGGATTGAAAGGAACGTGCTGAGGACAAAACAATGCAGGTTGAGGTAAGCTTTGTGATCCTTTGGGAAAGTTTCATCACAAAATCAAAATGCAAAACAGACTGGCCGCTTTGCGGGGCATATTCCCAGAGAATTATATTTTTAAAACGGGAGAGATTATGTTTGCTTGAAAAATCAGCCACCCGCTTTTTCTCTTCTTCTGATAATACTAATACAGGTTGAAAAGGAACCGTTATTGGAAATGGATAAGCCCGTAAAATCATACCGCGAATGGTACCGTCATACAATGCCTGGTTATTATCCATGTTCAATGTAATAAATACTTCATCCCATTTTCCTTGCTTTTTTTCCTTATAAAATCTTTTTCTTAATTTCCTGAATGCTGCAACATCGTTCTTCTTAACTTCTGTAACAATTAGTTTAGCATCTACATAAGGGTTAAGGTCAATGATATCCTGGCAGAAATCTGCAATAGCCCATGTAAGATGTGAACCCGGGAAATTGGTTTTAATTTGGCGCGCTACTGCCGTGGCATACAGGCAATCTCCGTTTGAAAACAACTGAACCAGCAGTATTTTTTTTGGATCGTTATTTATCATTGATCATCATTTGTGCCAGCTGGGTAAAATTTACTTTAGGTGTGAATCCGAGTGACCTGATAACTGAAGAATCAGATACCAGGGAATTATATTCAGGCTTAAAATCTTTTTTTTCTATTATATGATCCCGGTGATCTTTCTTTATGATCGTAAAACATGTTGTTATCCAGTCTTCAATAGAGTAACCTATTCCCGAACTGATGTTTGCTTCAAAGATCACATCCTGTAGAACGAGTTTCATAATACCTTCCACAATATCCCCGGCATATGTCCATTCTTTGATAACAGACCCATCCCCTATCTCAATTTTTTCCTGGCTGCCGTTGGCTATACGTTTAACCGCTTCCGTTATTTTTTTAGAAATGTGCCTTTCTGTACGGTATGGGCTATCATGATTATAAAAATATCCAACATACACCTGCAAACCCAATGTTCGATAATAACGTGCAGCGAATACCGACTGAATCCGGCTTACAGAATAAGCATCACGAGCTTCAAAAGGATCACTTTCTTTTATGGGTTCCCCTGTATTTTTAAATTGTAGTCCGCTTCCCGAAATAAAAACTTTTGTGGAAGGGGATACATTCTTTACTGCCTCCAGTATATTCAATGTGCCTGTAGCAATCGTAGCATGATTTTCAAAAAGTGCTTCATGCTTTGTGGTGGAATTCGCGGCCATGTGAAAAACATACTTAGGTGAATGCTTTAAAATTAATTTGCTTACGCTTTCATAATCTGTTATATCCGAATGATCAAAATGCCCACGCCGGCTAACACCAATAACATTGTGGCCCATGCTTTGCAGCAACCGGGTGAGGTAATATCCATCCTGTCCGCCTGCACCAAATATTATTACAGTCATTATTTTAACTTTCTGAATACAAAGGTTGCAAAAGTATACTGGTATCTGCCGAGATAATTAAAGTCAGGGTTTTCGCAATCCCATTCTCCTTTATCTACAAGCTGAGAATTCGGAAGATAAGAAAGCAATCTTTTTTCAAGATCTTCTTTGGTATAAAAACGTGCATCTACATCCGGTTTTGGCTCTCCAGGTTTCCATCCATCTTTGTAATCACAAGTTATAATGGCAACACCATTTACATCCAGAAGGCCTTCAATGCATTGAACAAAGGATTTATCATCCGGATCATGTTCTATTACAGAAGTGGAAAATATAATATCATAAGATTGATGCCGTGTTGAAGGCTTTGTATAAAATTCCTGAAGGAAATAATTAATCATTGGATCAATTTCTTCCACTTTATATCCAAGCTTTTGTAATGCCATCGACGCAGTATCCTCATAACTTCCAACACAAAGTATTTTTGGTGTAGAATAATC
Organism: Ferruginibacter sp.; assembly: GCA_037720515.1. Classification (GTDB taxonomy): domain Bacteria; phylum Bacteroidota; class Bacteroidia; order Chitinophagales; family Chitinophagaceae; genus Ferruginibacter. The sequence goes on along the minus strand of JBBJMM010000017.1, from coordinate 18,069 downwards.
TTTTATATAACGGCAAACTGTATCAAATACAAAGCCCTGCTGTACATTTGCCCTGGAAATTTTCTTTGCCATAGTTGAAGGTGCCAGCTTAAATAACTTCTCTATTGCAGGTTTATATATTTTTCTCGCAGTATCATCAAGTATCATATTTAAACTTTTTCCCTGCAATGTAACAGGTGAATAAGTAGTGTTAGATTGCGTAGGGTCATCATCATTAGCAGCATCAGTATTACGTAACCATGTAAATGTAACTTCGGGAACAGAAAATGCTTTATTTAATTTTGATTTAAAAGTTTTTTTGATTCCCATACCAGGCTGAAGTCGGTCCAATCCTTTTTCAAGCACCACATCAACAATACGTTCATAATCCCATCTGATATTTTCCTCAGTCCACTCTTTTGAAATTTCTTCCAATGGAGCAAAGCCATTCATTAATATTTGTTTCAATGGTAAATCTTCAATACAAACCGATGGTTGTGCCATTAGTATATGGCGGAACATAGGGCAGCGTGAAACTGCAACAGGTTTCTTAACAGCTAACGCAAAGTCACATGTACTGGATATTCCACGGCCACTTTTATCTTGATACATAAATACATTCATAGAGTTACCATTGAGAAAGTTTAATAATTTCTCATCCTCCAGAAATTCATGTGTTATTTCCAGTTTAATACCAGGTTTATAGAGAATTTCCCTGCATTGCTCTGCAATATTCCGCGCTTTAGCGCCATCTGCATCTCCATAGAAAGCAGCCGGCATGTTTAAGCGGATGACAGCTTCATCAAATTCCTTCTGTACCGTTTTCACAAGTTGTTCGAAGCCTTTATTAGGAGTTCCGAATCCGAAACTGCCTATAGTAGTCGGCTTTTTTTCATCAGTTTTAATAAAGGAAAGTACTAGTCGGCCGGTTTTGAATACGTATGGATTTTTTAAAAGTAATGTAGGATCAGGAGCGATATAAAAGTCAAACAACGCATTGAGCCGTTTTTCACCAGGGCCTGTTACAATTTTATTTCTGTATGCCGTAGCTGAATCTGCAACAGCCTGGGTTACTTCATGAATAATACCAAGTTGGATAGCATTAATTCCAGCAATTTTATTATGATACAACCCTTTGGAGATTTTTGTACAAAGCCAGGGCATTACAGAAGGATGATAATTATATATTATTGCCGATGGATTGAGTTTTGACAAAGCATCATTCAGATCTTTAAGTGAATCACATTCCGCTTTAATAAAATTAAAACGTTGAGAGTTTTGTATGGCATTAAAAATATTCCGCCCGAATTCATACACACCACATTGCTTTGGCTTGTGTGTAACAAATAAAATAGATTGTTTCATTATTATTTTTTGTAGATCTCGATTGCAGGCACGGGAAAGATAAAGCCTGTCCCGCTTTCCAAAGCTTCTTTTTCTCTTTCCATAAACTCTTCTTTAAAATGCCAGGGTAACACCAGGTAATAATCGGGATTCATTGCCCGGCTTTCCGATTCACTTATAATAGGAATATTTGTTCCCAGCGTCATTGCACCGTATTTATCCGGATTGCGTTCAGCGGCAAAATCTACCAAAGTATGATCAATATCGCACCATTGCAAAATAGTATTCCCTTTAGTAGACGCTCCATATATGTGCACTCTTTTTCCTTCGTTTTTCAATCGTACCAACAGATCATGCAGATCAGTTTTTAATTTTTCAATTCGTCCCTGGAATTCAATGTAGGGTTTATCAGTATCCAGTTCCATGTCAAATTCTCTATGCCTGATCTCATTTATCAGCATATCATCTTCAGGCGTATCTCTTTTACTGTTTTCTTTATGTGTGGCATAACAACGGATGCTACCACCATTGATGTCATTAAAAGATATTTTGTGAACTTTCATCCCACCCATCGCCAGGATCTTTTCAATTACAGCAAGACTGTAAAATTCAAGGTGCTCATGACAAATGGTATCATAACTATCCAATGCAAGCATTTTAGGCATATAGCTCATTTCAAAAACCCATACACCTTTGGATGAAAGAAACTTTTTAATTCCTTTCACAAAAGCAACAGGATCTTCCAAATCATAAAACATAGCGATGGAAGTGATCACATCCAGTTTTTCCCCTTCCAGTTCTTTAAATAATTCTTCCGAGGGAAATATATCCTGTATAACCGTGGCATCTTTTACTTCCTGGGCAACATCGCTGGGATCACACCCGTATTTTTTAAAATTCTTCGGATAAAAATTCAATAATGTACCATCATTACAACCAATATCAAGCACGGAAGGATGCTTGGTATTTTTAAAAGTATCAGCAACGCTGTCCACAATATCCTTAAGATGATTCCGCATGGTATCATTAGTACCGCTGCGATACCAGTAAGCAGCATATAATATTTCTGAAGGTACTGAATATTCCATCTGTAACAAGCCGCATGCGTTTTCATCAGCTTCAGGATTGCATCTCACCAATGAACAATCTATCTTACGGGTGCTGGGCATCTCTTTACCGGGCTTAATAAAACTTCCCTGCAGATGTTGCGGGCCGAGGTCGATAACTTTTTTTAATGAGAGGGAACCGCACACTCTGCACGTTGTTCTTTTGCGGATATGCATAATTAATTATTTGATTTAATTAAAAGGGCAAATTGATTATTAATAGAATCTATACATTTATTTCTTTCCAGGTTCAATAAAGCCAGTTGCTTTACAACTATATCTTTTTCTTCAACAGGCACTTTCTCAAATTCATATACTTTTTCCTGTTCATGCCAAAGCCTGCAATTTACATCAGCTAACTGATAAAACACCTCGCCTATGTTACCCGAGACTTCATTTACTGCATTGCCTTCTTTTTTAAATATCTTATTGGATGCAAATGTCAATTGGGCGGGATCGATCTTCCCTGAAACTGCATCATTGATATACAGATCTATCTCTGCGCTCAATTGCAAAGCCTGCGTATCCAGACTTGCAAGTCGCTCGTTATTTTCAGAATGGTATTGTTTCAGCTTTACAATGGTAAGTTTATCGCACAACATGCCTAGTGTTTCTGCCATATAGTTATATTTATAATGAAGATAATATCAATAGTGGTAAAGCCTTTCTATACTTTTAATAAGTACTTTTAGGATTGCAAAAATACAATACCAAACGTTACTTTAACCGCACATGGGTATAATTCAGAAGCAAGGAGTAAGATCTTCGGTGTTTTTAATGATTGGTTTTGTAATAGGCGGTATCAACCTGCTTTTTCTTTTTCCAAAAATATTTACGCAGGAAGAGATCGGTTTAACCCGCGCGCTCATTGATGCCGGTACTGTTTTATCTGTGCTTGCAACATTGGGTTCCATACCTGTAATTTATAAATTCTACCCATTTTACAAATCCCATTCTCCCGAAAAAAATGATCTTGCTTTCCGAACCGGCCTTATCTGCCTGGCGGGATTTATAGCTATTTGCCTTGTCGGATTTATTTTCAATGATTTTATTGTACGAAAACTGGGTAAATCGCCTTTGTTTGCTCAAAATGTACTGCTGGTTTACCCGCTTACTTTTTTAATGCTTGCATTTACCTGGATGGAAGGATTCGGATGGGCATTAAAAAAAACGGTTGCAACCAATTTTTTAAAAGAAACCTTTGTAAGGATATTAACTACCATTCTTATTTTAATGGCATGGGCTGGTATTATATCAAAGGGCCATTTTATTAACCTTTTCAGCATTATCTACCTGCTTCCTGTAATAATTTTATTTATCATTCTTATCCGTACAAAAAAATGGACTTTCACTACAGAACAAAGTAAAGTAACGCGCAGGTTCAAAGGGAAAATGTTCACGTTCGGTTTATTTGTATTTGGTGCTACCTTTTTAAATATTGCAAGCCGAACAGTAGATTCCTTTATGATCATTGGATTAAAGGGGCTTGCACAAACTGCAATTTTTACTTATGCAGCCTACATGAGTGCTTTTATGGACCTGCCCTTACGAAGCATCAATTCAATTGCCACCCCTATTATTTCTGAATCGTGGAAAGATAAAAACTATACTAATATTGCAACCGTTTACAGAAAAAGTACGATCACATTGCTGGTTACCGGACTTTTTATTTTTTTGATCGCATTGTTGAACATAAAAAATCTTGTTGCGTTTCTCGGTACAGGTTGGGAACAGGTTCCGGCTATATTTTTAATAATGGGCATTGCAAAACTTATTGATCTGGGCACGGGCGTAAATGGCCAGATCATAGCAACAAGCAGTAACTGGCGATTCGATTTTTATACCAATGTATTGCTTACTGTGCTTGCACTTCCCCTTAATTTTTTTCTGATACAATATTTTGGAATCATTGGTGCTGCTTTTTCCAATCTTACAGCGATCACCATTTTTAATGCCGTACGTTTTAATTTTATTTATAGAAAGTATGGCTGGCAACCTTATGGTTTTGCCCACATAAAAATCCTGCTTGTTAGCCTTACCATTTTTATTGCAGTTTATGCAGTACCATTCATAATAAATATTTATATAGATACTATTTTCAGAAGTGTACTTTTTGCAGGATTGTATGTGCCTGCAATGTTGAGCATGAATGTTTCTGAAGAATTTAACCTGACAGCGAGAAATATCATCAGAAGAGTAACAGGAAAACGCTGACCTTTAATTACTGAACTGTATCTATCTCAGTAAGTATAGAAATAAATAATTGCAGGCCTTCTTTTTTTCTTTCATCCAATATATAATCAATATTGCGCGTATAATATTCTATCAGATCCACATCAAATTGTGAATGTAAAAAAGCGATCTCTGCAATATGAGAAAGGCCTGTACCAACTGCAGCATTAAACGAGCGAACAAATTCCGGAGGTAATATTTTATTAGAGACCCAGGTAGCAAACACAAAAGGCAAACCTGTCATTTCCTTCCAGGCTGAACCCAGATCGAAAATATATTTATACTTTTTACGTAAAAGCAGTGCCCTGTCACCAATCACCAGTCCTGCTGTAGTTCCTGTAATTTCTTTTTCATAACCGGGAAACCCATTTAAAATTACAGGTGATATTTTCCAGTGTTTTTTTAATAAGATCGTGAATAATTTCACTGATGTTTCACTCTGGTAATCTAAATAAATTTTTTCTATTTGGGAGAGAGGTACATCACAGAATAAGCATACACTATTTACTTCTCCATCGCACCCGATACAATAATCAGTTATGATATGATGTTCTTTTAAAGAAGGAATAACTGCTACGGGTACAAGCCCGATGTCAATTACATCATCTCTTAATAATTTGCCGATATTGGAAGGATAATCCAATAAAAGTTCAATGCTATCCTTCATTTCGTCTAAACCGTAGATAAGTGGTTTTGTATTGAGGTAATCAACGGCAGCAACCCTTATTTTTCTTTCCAATTGCGAAATTTAAAATTTATGCAAATTTACAGCAAACTATAAAAAAAGATATCTTTACAAGAATTGATATATCGGAATGCAGGTATAATTAAGACTTTAATACCAGAGAACTATGAGAAAAACTATACTCCTATTAATTATACTAATCAATGGTCATTATTCAAATGCTCAAAAGGATACTACTTTCTGGTTTGCTGCTCCAGATATTTCTTCCGCTTTTAACTATGACAAGCCTGTACATTTGAGATTGTCATCCTATAACCAAAATGCTGTCGTTTCTATATCAATGCCTGCAAACCCTGCATTTCCAATTCAAAATGTAACAATTCCAGCTTTTACAACTCAATCAGTTGATCTAACTAATTGGTTGAATCTTATTGAGTGTGGGCCGGGAAATGTCATTCAAAATAAGGGAATAAAGATTTCTTCAAACAATAATATTGCTGTTTATTATGAAGTAGATGCAAATGGGGCTAACCCTGAACTCTTTGCTCTGAAGGGTCGGAATGCGTTAGGAAATCAATTTTATATTTCTTCTCAATACATTTTAAACAATACACCAACTCATACTCCAATACCTCTTTCATCATTTAATATCGTAGCTTCTGAGAATAATACAACCATTAATATTCGGCCCTCCGCAAATATTACTGGACACCTGGCAAATATATCTTTTGCAATAACCTTAAATCGTGGGCAAACATATGCAGCTATCGCAACTTCACCTGCAGCTGCCAATCATCTACATGGAAGTTTTGTTAATTCCGACAAACCAATTGCAATTACAATAGCAGATGATTTACTACAAGGCATCGCTTTCGGAGGGATATGTGAAGACTTAGCAGGCGATCAAACCGTGCCAATCAATATTCTTGGAGATGAATACATTGCTATTCGAAGCAACCTTAATCAACCGGATAAACTTTATATAACTGGGGCACAAAACGGCACCACAGTTAAACAAGATGGAGCTCTTATCACTACTTTAAATGCAGGTCAATCTACCGAATTAACTGTTGCAAATAACACAAGTTTTATTCAATTATCTGCACCTGCTTATGCTTACCATCTTGCAGGAATCGGATGTGAGGTAGGTAGTGCCATCTTACCAAAAATTACTTGTACAGGAAGTAGTTCGGTCTCTGTTACACGCAGTACCTCAGAAGCATTTTATGTGACATTGTTAGTAAAGGCTGGTAGCCAAAATGGTTTTAGAATTAATAATTCTACAACTGTCATAACTGGAAGTTTATTTGCACCTGTTCCATTCACAAGTGGAGTATGGTATTGGGCAAAAATTTTTCTTTCATTATCAAATTATCCAAATGGATCTGTAATTAAAATAGATAATGTACTTAACGTATTTCAATTAGGGGTTATGCAAGGAGGATCTGCATCAGGGGCCAGTTATGGTTACTTTAGCGACTATAACACCTTCCAGGCAAACGCAACCACTTTGACTCCGTCATTATGTACTGGATCGAGCATTATTCTTTCAAGCGACACAATTTCCTCTGCAATTTATAGCTGGACAGGCCCCAACAATTTTACTAGCAATCTTCAAAATGTTGTAATCAATAATGCCTCTCAGAACAATTCGGGAAATTATATTTTAAATGTTACAGTACCCAATTGCGGAACTTATATAGATACAATCAACATTACTGTTAAAGCAAAAACCTTTTCAAATTTAAATCTGACTATTTGCCAAGGACAATCTTACGCAGGATATACAAGTTCAGGTTTGTATGTTGACACGCTTATTGGTACTAACGGCTGTGATAGCATTAGAACATTAAATTTAAATGTAATGCCCCGACCTATTTATACAGTAAATGCATCAATCTGTTTTGGTGAAAGTTACTTAGGGTATACTTCGTCCGGAACTTACTTAGACACAATAATTGTCCCAGGAGGTTGTGATAGCATCAGAACACTAAATTTAATTGTAATGCCCATGCCCATTTTTACAGTTAATGCCACAATATGCTTAGGTGAAAGTTACTTAGGTTACACATCAACCGGAACTTACTTAGACACGATAATAGTACCAGGAGGTTGTGATAGTATTCGGACTTTACAATTACTTGTTACACCTGCCTACATTCAAAATATTAATAAAAGCATTTGCAAGGGTGAAAATTATTTTGGATATACCCTTCCTGGGATTTATCGAGACACTATTCCTTCGCTTACGAATTGTGATAGCATAAGAATTATAAATCTTAAAGTGTCAGATAATCCTAAACCGTCATTAGAGCCTGAAAGAGAAATTTGTGCAGGCCAAACTATTATTCTAAATCCTGGCATATTCCAGAATAGCACTTATATATGGTCTAGTGGGTCGGTAAACCAAACATTCGCAGTCTCTGTACCGGGCATTTATTCTATTACTGTAATTAATGCATGTGGCTCAGGAACTGCTTCTACCAATGTTAAGATAAAACAATGCGCATTTGCAGTGCCAAACACTTTTACCCCTAATGGCGATGGTAAGAACGAAACTTTTAAAATTCTAAATCTTTATGGACATACTGATTTCAATCTGGACATCTTCAACAGATGGGGTGAACTAGTATTCCAAACAAAGGACGTTACAAAAGGGTGGGATGGAAAAATTAAAGGTATCAATGCTGACTGGGGATCTTATGTTTGGCATTGTACTTTTAAAAAAGCTGGCTCTCAAAACCGGCTAAAGGGAAATATTTTATTAATAAGATGAGGTAATAAATAATATGATAGTTTGACCTTAATTGATAAAATTTAAATCCACTTATATTTGTGTTTCAAATGTCATTAAATCCACTTACTGCAATATCACCTGTTGATGGAAGGTATCATAAAAACACTAAAAGTTTGTCGGCTTACTTTTCAGAGTATGCACTTATTAAATACCGGTTGCATGTAGAGGTAGAATATTTTATATACCTGTCAGAAAAAAAATTCTTTACACTCCACAAAAAGAGCATTCTTAATTTACGCCAGTTGGCAGAAGAGTTCACCCTTGTGCATGCTGAATTAATTAAAGAAAACGAAGCCATAACAAATCATGATATTAAAGCCATAGAATATTTTTTGAAGAATGTATTTGAAGAATATAAGCTGGGCCATTTAAAAGAGTGGGTACACTTCGGATTAACTTCACAGGATATTAATAACACGGCCATACCATTACTCTGGAAGGATGCCATAAGCCAGGAATATCTGCCGGCTGTACTTAACCTTCAACATCATTTGTTTGAATTGTCGGAGAAATGGAAAGATATTCCTATGCTTGCGCATACACACGGACAACCGGCCTCTCCTACACGGATGGGCAAAGAACTGCTGGTGTTTGTTGAAAGGCTGGAAAACCAGGTGCAGTTGTTAAGCTATATTCCATTTTCCGGAAAATTTGGTGGTGCTACCGGTAATTTCAATGCTCACCATATCGCCTATCCGAAATTTAACTGGCTGAAATTTGCCGACGAATTCCTGGCTTCCCGACTGGGCTTGGAGAGGCAGCAATATACCACCCAGATAGAGCACTATGATTATTTTGCAGCCCATTTCGATGCTATGAAGCGCATCAACAGCATTTTTATTGACCTGTGCAGGGATATATGGACGTATATCAGCATGAACTATTTCACCCAAAAAATAAATAAAGGCGAAATTGGGAGTAGTGCAATGCCTCATAAAATAAATCCGATCGATTTTGAAAACGCCGAAGGAAACCTGGGGATAGCAAATGCAATGTTTGAACATCTTTCAGCCAAACTTCCTGTTTCAAGATTACAAAGAGACCTTACAGACAGCACCGTTCTGAGAAATACAGGAGTGCCTTTTGCTCATACCATCATTGCCATATGGTCAATTGAAAAAGGATTGGGAAAACTTATCTTAAACGATAAAAAAATAAATTCCGACCTCGATAATAACTGGGCTGTGGTAGCAGAAGCTATTCAAACCATCCTTCGTCGTGAAAAATACCCTTCTCCTTATGAAGTCCTAAAAAAACTTACCCGGGGGCAGGTAATTGATAAAAAAGCAATCCATCAATTTATAAATGGCCTCACCATTTCTGCAGAATTAAAAAAAGAGTTGAAAAGTATTACGCCTTTTAATTATACGGGGATTTAAGAAAGGACCTGCACTGCCGCGTGGAGTTATCACCAGCGGCTTGAAAATAAATAGATAAAACAACATTCAGCCGATGATCTGAAGTAATTACTGTGGTTCATGGTCGATGGTCCATAGCAGAGCCTCACTGCCGCGTCGTGTTATCACCAGCGGCTCACTGCCGCGTGGTGTTATCACCAGCGGCTTGAAAATAAATAGAGAAAACAACATTCAGACGATGATCTGAAATAATTACTGTGGTTCATGGTCGATGGTCCATGGTCTATAGCAGAGCCTCACTGCCGCGTGGTGTTATCACCAGCGGCTTGAAAATAAATAGATAAAACAACATTCAGACGATGATCTGAAATAATTACTGTGGTTCATGGTCGATGGTCCATGGTCTATAGCAGAGCCTCACTGCCGCGTGGTGTTATCACCAGCGGCTTGAAAATAAATAGATAAAACAACATTCAGACGATGATCTGAAGTAATTACTGTGGTTCATGGTCGATGGTCCATGGTCCATAGCAGAGCCTCACTGCCGCGTGGAGTTATCACCAGCGGCTTGAAAATAAATAGAGAAGACAAAATTCGGGCGATAATCTTTCGGCTGTGCCCTCACTGTCGCCTGGTGTTATCACCAGCGGCTAGAACGGAAAATTTTTTAAAAATACTTTCTTAACTAATCACGCCGCTGGTGATAACACCACGCGGCAACGTTTTTATAATTACTTTCTTCATGAGCAAGCCGCTGGAAATAACATCACGCGGCAACGTTTTTATAATTACTTTCTTCATGATCACGCCGCTGGTGATAACATCACGCGGCAACGTTTTTATAATTACTTTCTTCATGAGCAAGCCGCTGGAAATAACATCACGCGGCAACGTTCTTATATTTACTTTCTTCAATAATAAGCCACAGGTGATAACACCCATCATACCATGTAAACGAATTTATAATTTAGTAAGTTTTTCTATGTCATCTAAATCTTTAAATCTGCCAGCGGCTTTTTTGCTGGATAATAAAGTTGTGATGTGTACATACCTGATCAGCAATCCATCCTCCACATAATCGCTACTTAAAGAATAGGCTTCATTGAAAGTGCAGCCTTTCACCATTTTCAATATGTCAATACTCACTGGTGGCCTTCCATAAGAAAACACATCAATTGCAACATTTTCTAAAAAATTTTCCCTTGTTAGGTCTGATGCAGGTAAACCGAAAACAGAAAAACTTTTTAACAGCCGCGTGTAGTTCTCAGGTGTCACATTTACCCAAACGTCAAGGTCGCCGGTTGTTCTTCTGTACCCATGTAAGATCACCGCATACCCCCCAACCAACATATACTCTACGTTGCAGGAATTTAAGGCAGAAATGAAATCCCGGAAATCTTCATTAAAAATATTTCCCATTACATTATATGTTTTCTCATGCCCATAAATACTTTTTCCATTTTCGGTGGATTGGTTGGATCAATACCATACGCAGCACAGGTTAAAAACCAAGCCTGGCTTAGCCTTTCACTTAATGATGTCTCTTTAGGAAATAGAGTATCATTTTCTGCCTCAGCAAAAGTTTGCGCTTTACTTATATTTTTATCCAACCTGTACATGCTTCAAATTAATGCTTTAATAGTTAAGCATTCAAAAAAAGTATATCTAAAAGGTCGATGGTCCATGGTCGATGGTCCATAGCAGAGCCTCACTGCCGCGTGGTGTTATCACCAGCGGCTTGAGTGATCATTATACAAGTTTCCAAGCTGCCCTCACTGCCGCGTGGTGTTATCACCAGCGGCTAGAACGATTCATTATATATTTTACGCATATTTCTGGATTTTTTACTACCATCATCAACTGATATCAAAAAATTTAATCATCCCATAAAATGTGTTACTATATTAAATGGATCTTTTCCATCCTGGTAAAACTTTGCGGACGAATAATAATATTCCTCAGGATATTTACAAAATCCCGCTACTACCGGATTATAATGTATATAATCCATTTTAATTTTAAAGCGTATTGGGTTATCTAACTCAACACTTAAAGACTCCCGTTTCCAGATCTGGTATTTCCTGTCAGGTTTATTTACCCTGCATTTTTCAAGTAGTTCAGGATCAAATTTCATTAACTCCAGCTTGATCTGTTGAGCAGTATACTTCATAAAAGCAAGCTGGATCTGTTGAAGAGAATATCCAGGCTTAGGTTGCCAAATAAGATGAATGTGTGTTTTCATCAACACAAAAGAACTTAACTCTATTCTCTTGTTACTTACCATATACTGGAGGCTGCTTATGATTATATTCTTATACTTTTCTTTTTCAAGTATAGGCAGCCAATCATATATAACTGCAGTAAAGAATTGCGGCCACTCGATCGCGTAAGGGAACATGGGTTTGAAAATACTTTCTTTTTTGAGAACGCCGCAGGTGATAACACCACGCGGCAACGTTTTTATAGTTACTTTCTTAACTAATCACGCCGCTGGTGATAACACCACGCGGCAACGTTTTTTTTAAATACTTTTTTTAATGATCACGCCGCTGGTGATAACACCACGCGGCAACGTTTTTATAATTACCTACTTCAATGAGAGAACCGCTGGTGATAACACCACGCGGCAACGTTTTTTTTAAATACTTTTTTTAATGATCACGCCGCTGGTGATAACACCACGCGGCAACGTTTTTATAATTACCTACTTCAATGAGAGAACCGCTGGTGATAACACCACGCGGCAACGTTTTTTATAAATACTTTCTTTAATGAGCAAGCCGCTGGTGATAACACCACGCGGCAACGTTTTTTTATAATACTTTCTTTAATGAGCAAGCCGCTGGTGATAACACCACGCGGCAACGTTTTTTTTAAATACTTTTTTTAATGATCACGCCGCTGGTGATAACACCACGCGGCAACGTTTTTATTATTACCTTCTTCAATGAGAGAGCCGCTGGTGATAACACCACGCGGCAACGTTTTTATAATTACTTTCTTCAATGAGAGAGCCGCTGGTGATAATACCACGTGGCAACGTTTTTTAATACTACTTATGTATCTCACTCGTAAAATGAAATTCCACTTTGGGATTATTGGTGATCTCAGTATTTAAGAACCATTCACTTTGCGCCAGGTAAACAACATGGCCATCTTTATCTTCAGCAATGTTTGCCTGCTTGAAACGAATAAAATCCTGCAATACTTTTGGGTCTTCACTGGTAAGCCAGCAGGCTTTATAAAAACCCAGATTATTCATTTGAACGGATGCTCCATATTCCTGCAACAGACGGTATTGGATAACCTCGAACTGCAATTCACCTACACAACCGATTATTTTTTTATTTCCCCCAAATTGCGTGAATAATTGTGCAACTCCTTCATCAGTTAGTTGCAAAAGACCTTTCTCTAACTGTTTGGTTTTCATAGGATCTTTATTGATCACCTCTTTAAATATTTCAGGTGAAAAACTTGGGATTCCTGTGAAGTAAAATTGTTCTCCTTCGGTTAAGGTATCTCCTATTTTAAATGTTCCTGTATCAAAAAGTCCAACTACATCCCCGGGAAAAGCTTCTTCAATCACATCTTTCTGACGGGCTAAAAAACTATAGGGATTACTGAAGCGCACATTTTTTTCCATGCGCACATGATTGTAATAAGTATTGCGTGCAAATTTTCCGCTGCATACTCTTAAAAAAGCGATGCGATCCCTGTGTTTGGGATCCAGGTTGGCATGTATTTTAAAAATAAAACCACTGAACTTTTCCTCTTCGGGATCTATGGCACGTTTAGTAGTTTGTCTTGGCCGGGGTGTTGGTGCTATCCGTACAAAAGTATCCAGCATTTCCTTTACACCAAAATTATTTACGGCTGAACCAAAAAACACGGGCGCAACATTTCCGTTCAAATAATCTTCTATTTGCAACGCTCCGTATACTCCATCAATCAACTCAACATCTTCCCTGAGTATTTCTGCATTTTTTTCTCCAATCCTGGTGGTAAGAATACTGGTTGAAAGATCTTTTATCTCCACCACATTTTCATCATTCGCTTTTGTGCCGGCTGTAAATAAAACGAGACTTTTCTTATGCAGATCATAGACTCCTTTAAATTCTTTTCCGTTGTTTATTGGAATGGTCATCGGATGAAGCTGAATATGCAATTCGTTTTCTATCTCTTCCAGCAGATCAAACCTGTTCTTTCCATCACGGTCCATTTTATTGATAAAAACAATTACCGGTGTTTTGCGCATGGCAATAACTTCCATTAATCGCCTTGTTTGTGCCTCCACCCCATTAACACTGTCTATTACGAGGATAACACTATCTACAGCAGTGAGCGTTCTGTAGGTATCCTCTGCAAAATCTTTATGTCCCGGCGTATCCAATAGGTTTATAAGATGCCCGTCATATTCAAAGGTCATAACACTTGTTGCCACACTGATACCACGTTGCCTTTCGATCTCCATGAAATCACTGGTAGCATGTTTTTTTATTTTATTACTTTTTACGGCACCTGCTGTTTGTATGGCTCCGCCGAATAATAAAAACTTTTCAGTAAGGGTGGTCTTGCCGGCATCCGGATGGGAAATAATTGCAAAGGTCTTGCGCCGGTTTATTTCATTGCTGTATTTCATAAAGTGCGCAAAGATAACGATCGTTGGTAAGATGTTACCCGCTTATAATCCGTATCACTTAAAGAAAGAATTTTTAAGAGGTAAGATCGATACAATAACCATTCAAATATTTTCCCTTTGCAATAGAATGGGTTGCACTACTTTTGGCCTATGCGCAAATTGCTTAATATACTTGGCAGTTCTTTACGTTTAACCATGCAGGAGCTAAGGGTAAATAAACTCCGGACGGCGTTAAGTCTTACAGGGATAGCTTTTGGTATTTTTTGCATCATTGGTGTATTGGCAGCAGTGAACAGCCTGGAAAGAAATATTCAAAGTGAAGTAAAAACGCTTGGCAGTAATACCATCTATATTGATAAATGGGATTACAGTGGCGGGCCCGATCAGCCCATGTGGAAATTCAGGGCAAGGCCTATTGCAAAGTATGAAGAGGCAGAGATGGTGAGGCAACGTTCTGTTCTTTTGGAGGATATTTCCTACCTGATGCAAAACGGCGCATCCATTTCTCACAAAGACGATGTTATTCAAAATGCGGGTGTTTATGGGATCACTGAATCACAAATGACTATTCAGCCAATTAAATTTGAGACAGGAAGGTTTTTCTCTTCCAGCGAATTCAATGCAGGGGCAAATGTTTGTCTGATAGGTTTTGAAAATGCAGAAAATCTTTTTGGTACCACTGAAAGGGCATTGGGCAAGCAGGTAGAAGTAAAAGGAAAAAAAGTAAGCATTGTGGGTGTTATTAAAAAAGAAGGTAAAAATTTTATAGGCTGGGATTATGATAACTGTATCATGCTTACTTATAAATTTTCGAAGCAGGTTTTTGATGAAAGAAATGGCAACCCGATATTAATTGCTAAAGGAAAAGAAGGTGTTACTACAGATGCGTTAAGTGATGAATTAAAAGGCATCATGCGACAGGTAAGAAGGTTGAGTCCGCGGCAGGAAGATAATTTTTCTTTGAACAGTGTTGAAGCTTTCAGCAAGGCCATTACCGGTTTTTTCTCAGTATTAAATGTAGTAGGTGGAATTATAGGAGGGATCAGTCTTATTGTTGGCTTGTTCGGCATTGCTAATATTATGTTTGTGACAGTAAAAGAAAGAACTTCCATCATTGGTTTAAAAAAAGCAATTGGAGCTAAAAAAAGCAGCATTCTTTTTGAATTTTTATTGGAAGCTATTACACTTTGCCTGATGGGTGGAGCCATAGGATTGTTCTTTGTGTATATCGGCACATTGATTTCTTCTCACCTTTTAAAGTTTCCTATCTATATTTCTCTTCCTATGCTTATTATTAGTGTAGTGGTATGCCTTGTTGTAGGAACTTTGGCCGGGATATTTCCGGCATCACGTGCGGCAAAGATGGATCCGGTGGTGGCGATTAGATCGTAATTATTTTGAATGTTGAATGTTGAATGTTGAATTATTCTGATCCGTTATAAATTAAAGAATCTCCTTGCTGTCATCCTGAGTTTATCGAAGGACGAAGCGTGAACATAATAAAAAGAAAACGAAATCCAATAAAGGGTCTAACTCCGCAAGTAATTTTTTTAAGGAAGAAATGTTTCGTAGGGTCCGAATCCAAGGCGTGAGGGTGAGGTCAAAAATGCTGTCATCCTGAGTTTATCGAAGGACGAAGCGTGAACATAATAAAAAGAAAACGAAATCCAATATGGTCTGGTATTGTGTTTTATGAAAGTGGCTAGATACCGGAAAGTAGTGTTTTGAATTTTAGATCATTCTGGTCCGTTTATAATGCTGTTTCTCCGGCCTCATAAAAAATTCCGTTAAGAAAATTGAAGCGGAAGGCGTTAAGAAGAAAAACAGTTGTTACTAAAGCTTGGTTGTATTTTTAGCTGGTAAGTCGCACATGGCTTGGCTTTGAAATGAAGATGGAACTTGTTTTTCTTTAGCCTGTAGATTCAATTTTTAGGATTTTTTATGCAGCCTTGATTTTTTGCTCCACTTTTGTATCAAGACAAAAGTGGAATGAAAAGATTTTAATCATCAAAAACTTATTTGTATCGTAACCATTTTAGCCATAGAATCTTCGTGTGATGAAACCGCTGCGGCAGTTTGCAGGGATGGTATGATACTTTCCAATACGATCGCCACCCAGGAGATACATGAAAAGTACGGAGGGGTTGTTCCCGAACTTGCAAGCAGGGCGCATATGCAAAATATTGTGCCTGTAGTGAAGAGTGCACTTGTACAATCGGGTGTATCGCTTAACGAAATAGATGCATTTGCATTTACACGTTCACCAGGATTGATAGGAGCTTTGCTTATTGGTGCGCAATTTGCAAAATCCCTTGCTCTTGGTTTTGGAAAACCTTTGATTGCAGTTAATCATATGCAGGCACATGTTCTTTCTAATCTCATTGGTGATCCTCGTCCTACCTTTCCGTGCCTATGCCTTACCGTTAGTGGCGGACATACACAGATCGTTGTTTGCCATTCACCTGCTAATATGGAAGTGATTGGAAGATCCATTGATGATGCGGTGGGAGAAGCTTTTGATAAAACTGCTAAATTACTGGGCCTGCCCTATCCCGGCGGACCTTTAATAGATAAGTATGCGCAAACAGGAAATCCATTTGCTTTTACGTTTCCTGAACCAAAAATACCCGGACTGGATTTTAGTTTTTCCGGTGTAAAAACTTCAATCCTTTATTTTTTACAAAATGCCGGGAAGAGCAATGTTTACAAAGAAGAAAATATGGTTACACCGGAAGAAAGAAAATTATTCATTACGAATAATTTACCAGATATCTGTGCATCCATTCAACACCGGCTTGTAAGCATATTGTTGAATAAATTAAAAAAAGCGGCTGAAGAAACAGGTATATCAGATATATGCATTGCAGGTGGAGTAAGTGCAAACAGCAGGTTAAGGAATGAGTTTAAAATTCTGGGAGAAAAATTACAATGGAAAACATTTATTCCGGCATTTGAATATTGTACCGATAATGCGGCTATGATAGCGATCACCGGGTATTATAAATTTTTAGAAAATGATTTTGCAGACCTTACCATTACCCCGGCAGCAAGGGAAGAATGGTAGTAATAAAAACTTATAAAAAGTTAACCTCTATAGTTTGTCCAACTCTTTTTTTTCTTTTAAACAATTTACTATACAACAGGATCAATGTGCAATGAAGGTTTGCACTGATTCGTGCTTATTTGGGGCCTGGACTGCAGGAAAGATCGATCAATATTGCAGCAAGGCAGAAAATATATTGGATATTGGCACGGGAACCGGATTGCTATGCGTTATGCTGGCGCAAAAAACGCTGGCTGCTATTTATGGAGTGGAAATTGATGGCAATGCTACCAAACAGGCTGCGCATAATTTTATATCATCACCCTGGACAGACCGGTTAAGCGTTATCAACTCTTCCGTATCTGACCTGGATAAAAATAAAAAATATGATTTCATTATTTCGAATCCACCTTTTTATGAAGCAAGCTTACGTTCGCCTGACAGCAACAGAACAGCCGCTATGCACGACAGTGAGTTAACCCTCCCACAACTCATTTCTGCAATTTTACTGCATTTAAAAGACAATGGATATACTGCCCTGCTTATCCCAATTGCGCGGTTGAATACCCTGGAGATATTGGCAGCAGAAAATGGATTGCATGTTATTGAGAAGACGTTAGTCCGACAGACTGTTACTCATTCACCTTTTCGTGCAATGCTATTGTTATCGCGTAATAAAACAGCCGATGTTATTGTTAATGAAATATCAATTCTCAATGAGAACAGGAATTATACGGCAGAGTTTTCGGAACTTTTAAAGGATTATTATTTGAAATTATAGATCACCTCACCTTCGCGCCTTGATTCGTGTCCTCACGAAACATTTCTTCCTTTTGTTTTCTTTTTATTATGTTTCTCGCTTCGTCCTTCGACAGGCTCAGGTTGA
>JBBJMM010000039.1:0-7530 GCA_037720515.1 Ferruginibacter sp. | reverse complement strand
CTCAGGATGACAGCCTGGTGGTATTTTATTGAGATCTCGCTTCGTCCTTCGATAAGCTCAGGGATGACAACAAAGGTGGTATTATTAAAAATTTCGCTTCGTCCTTCGATAAACTCAGGATGACAGCAAAGAGGGGGTCAGGATTCTAACAAGGTGGTTGGTTAAAACAAAAAACCCGTTCAATCGAACGGGTTTTTTATAATTCCAAATTTCTTAATTCTAAGTACTAAATACTAAATACTTAATTCTAATACCTGTACATTTCTGATTTAAAAGGGCCTTCTTTAGGCACTCCCAAATATTCTGATTGTGCAGAAGTTAATTCTTCCAGTACAACACCGATCTTGGCAAGGTGTAAGCGGGCAACTTTTTCATCAAGATGCTTAGGCAATACATATACTTTGTTCTCGTATTTGTTTGTGTTGGTCCACAACTCCAGTTGAGCTAAAGTTTGGTTTGTAAATGAATTGCTCATTACAAAACTTGGGTGACCAGTTGCACAACCTAAATTAACCAGGCGTCCTTCAGCTAAAACAATTATGTCTTTACCATTGATCGTATACAGATCAACCTGGGGCTTAATTGTATTCTTTGAATCACCATGATTGTCATTCAACCACGCCATATCGATCTCGATATCAAAGTGACCAATGTTACAAACGATAGCTTTGTCTTTCATTGATTTAAAATGTTCAGCTGTGATAAGATCACGACAACCACTTGCTGTAACAATGATATCAGCTTCTTTTACTGCATCGATCATTTTCTTAACTTCAAAACCATCCATTGCAGCCTGCAGTGCACAGATCGGATCGATCTCGGTAACGATTACACGCGCACCGGCACCACGTAAACTTTCTGCAGATCCTTTACCCACATCGCCATAACCACCTACAACAGCAACTTTACCTGCCATCATTACATCAGTAGCACGACGGATAGAATCCACCAAACTTTCTTTACAACCGTATTTGTTATCAAACTTTGATTTTGTTACCGAATCATTCACGTTGATAGCCGGAACAGGTAACGTACCTTTTGCCATACGCTCATATAAACGATGAACACCTGTTGTGGTCTCTTCACTAAGTCCTTTCAGGTTAGAGATCAGTTCAGGATATTTATCAAACACCATGTTGGTAAGATCACCTCCGTCATCCAGTATCATATTCAAAGGTTTGTCTACGCTTCCGAAGAACAAAGTTTGTTCGATACACCAGTCTGCTTCTTCCTGTGTTTGTCCTTTCCAGGCATAAACACCAATTCCTTCTGCGGCAATAGCAGCAGCGGCCTGGTCTTGTGTGGAAAATATATTACATGAGCTCCATTTAACTTCTGCTCCCAGTGCGATCAGTGTTTCAATTAAAACGGCAGTTTGAATGGTCATGTGCAAACAACCTGCAATGCGTGCTCCTTTTAATGGTTTCTTTGAACCATATTCTTCTCTTAATGACATAAGGCCTGGCATTTCTGCTTCGGCAAGCCTTATTTCTTTACGTCCCCATGCGGCAAGGCTCATATCTTTCACCTTGTAGGGAATTTTAAAATCAATCTCTTTGTTGGTTAATGTAGACATAGTAAATGATTATTTATTTAGAATGTAAATATACACTTAACAGGATAAAACTCCATGTGAATTAATTAATTTGGAATAAAAACATTAAAAATAGCATATTTGTAGAATAAATACCCAGTTTAACTATGGCAAAAGCGTTGAAAAAAGCAGATTCAACTATTAGTGTTTCTTTGCTTGATGATAAAGACATCAGCATCCTGAAGTTATTACAGGATAATGCAAGGGCAACCGTTAAGGAAATTTCTAACTCTATTCATTTAAGTACCACACCGGTTCATGAAAGAATAAAAAGAATGGAAGCTTCCGGCGTTATAAAACAATATGCAACCTTGCTCGATCATAGAAAGGTTAAGAAAGGGCTGATGGTGATCTGCTATGTTTCACTAAAGCAACACAGTAAAAATGCAGGACAAAAATTCATTAAAACCATTCATGAATTAAATGAAGTGATAGAATGTTTCAATATTTCCGGTGAATTTGATTTTATGCTTAAAGTGGTTTGTGAAGACATGAATAACTATTATGATTTTCATGTAAATAAATTAAGCCAAATAGAAAATGTAGGTCAGGTGCAAAGCGTTTTTGTGATCGGGGTAATTAAGGATACGCATCGGTTGGTGTGAGGAGGGGAGTAGTGAGTAGGGAAAAGTGAAAAGTCAAAAGTCAAAAGTCAAAAGTGAAAAGTGAAAAATCCATGGTCGATGGTCCATGGTCAATGGTCGATGGTCAAAACGCATAGCAAAAATTATAATGACGTTTCAATTTTAATCATCTGCCATGGTCCAACTGCCATTCTCTTTGCATGATTATAAAGAGCCTTCAACTCTAATGCCCTGCTATGGACTATCGACTTCTTTATTTAATCCGCTGCAAACTCCATCTTGATCGTTATCGATCCTGTTTTATTGCGGCTGGAAGTATTGAATGCGCCGCCATAACTGTAATCTTCATTGCTGTTCTTTCCTGTTATCTGGAAAACACCCATTGTAGCCTTTTTTAATTTCCCCAAAGAACTGCCCGCATTTTTAGCAATGGTTTGCGCTCTTGTTTTTGCATCGGCACTTGCCTTGCCTAACAATTCCATTTTTACTTCTGTAAGTTTAGTATTGTAATAAGCAGGGGCAGAGGAATTGAATTCAATTCCACTCTCTATCAGTTCCGTAACCTGGCGTGCTATCAGGTCTATCTTATCTACATTGGCAGATTCCACTTTTACTGTCTGCCGTAAACTATAACCGGAAAATTCCTGTCCGAGCGAACGGCCGTTTTCATCCTGTTTATAATTGAATTCTTTATTGATCTCCACTGCAGAGAAAACCATTTCACCGGCTGCCACTCCTTTACCGATAAGATAATTCTTAATGGTGCTTTCATCTACTTTCAGTGCCGCATATGCGCTTTTAAGATCCAGGGTTTTGCGAGAGTAAGAACCACTCCATACAATAAGGTCGCTGTTAAAATCTTTTTCAGCCAGGCCCGTAACAACGATCGTTTCCATGGTTGTGGAACGATACTTGTAGGCATTGCCAATGATAAAAACAGCAATGATGAAGGCAAGTCCGAGTATAGCAGCAGCAATGGGAATACGCATAAGAGTTATTTATTCAGCAAGATAAGGATTTGGAAGGGAAGTATAATGGTCCATGGTCGATGGTCCATAGTCCATGGTAGGAGAATTAAAATTTGAAGTATTTTCACTACTACTATAGTGTCTATCGTTTTAAAGCATCAACCATGGACCATTGACTCTTCAAACCTTTCTCTCCATTACAAAATCATTCATAAAAAAACCATCACCAATATCTTTATCTTCTTCTCTCGCTAAAGTGAAGCCCATTTTATGATAAAAATATTGTGCCGGATTGTTACGGTTCACCGTAAGATCCAGGATCTGTCCGCCTTCTCTTTTTACCATTTTAATTATATGTTCAAGGAGAAATTTCCCACGGCCTTTACCATGATGATCCGGTAATACATACAACTTTTGTAGCCGGTAATGAGAAGGTTGTTCTGCTATTTTTGAAAAGGAAGCATATCCAACGGGCCCCGTGGAATTTATGGTATCATCAAATAAAAGAAAAAAGCGATGACCTTCGTCCATTTGTTTTAGCAGGCTGTCCGGGCTATAGATCAACTCCAGCATGTATTCCAGTTGCCGGGCAGAAATGATATCCTTATACGTTACTGGCCAGATAGTATGTGCAAGTTTGTTTATGGCAGGAATATGTTCAATTGATGCCTCCCTTATTTCCATATTACAAAACAGTTATTTTAACTTCAGGTGCATACATCACTCTGCCTTGTGCATCTTTTACAATGATATCAAAAAAGTACAGGAAATCTTTTGCTCTCAATTGCTCGCGTACTTTAGTTACCCAAACATCAGGAAGTGGAGTAGATCTGAACCTGTCTGATACAATACTGGTGGTTGGTAAAACCTTACCCGATACTTCATCTTCGGTTACCACATTTTTTTTATAGAGGAACTGGTAAGAAGAAATGGTGTACACATTTTTTTTATCATCAACAATGCGCAAAGGCAAACCAATAATGTTTTCGGCATCACCGGCATTGATGCTAACTGAATCTTTAAAATTTCCCAGTAAAGTAATTAGCTTGGGGGCTTTGAATTTAACGGCATATTTTACCGTCTTCGGAGGGGCTTTCTTTTGAGCTGTAACCGATAATACAGAAGAACCAAATAGTAGAAATAAAAAAGCAAATTGAAATATTTTCATGGGAGGTATTTAATTCACGAATCTACAACATGTTGGTTTCTATTAAAACTTTTTAACATAACCACAGATGCACAAAAAGGTTGTTTCACGCAAAGCCGCTAAGGAGAAAAGGCGCAAAGTAAATTTTTTACCGCGGACACGAAAGGCGCAAAGAGAAATTAAACTTAGCGAATACTTTGCGTCTTCGTTTCTTTGCGGTTAAACTTTTATATTCTCTGCGACTCTGCATCTCCGCGGTTAAACAGGATTTCTTCAATGATAATTATTTTTGCCTCTGCATCAGCCTTTTTCTTTTTTTCCAGTTCCAGTACTTCCGGTTTTGCATTCTGCATAAATTTAGCATTGCCCAGTTTCTTTTCCACGGTAACTAAAAATCCCTGCAAGTGATTCAATTCTTTTAGAAGATATTCTTTCTGCGATCCGGTATCCAGCATTTTTCCTGTTTCGATATAAAAAGTATTCTTTCCTATAACAGTTGTAACAGAATTCGCAACAGGTTCACTAACATAGTGTGCAGAAACAGCATTAACCTGCCGCAATAATATTTTTTCAAGTTTTTGAAACAATACCTTTTCTTTTGTATCTAT
The DNA here is from genome assembly GCA_037720515.1 of Ferruginibacter sp. Lineage (GTDB taxonomy): Bacteria > Bacteroidota > Bacteroidia > Chitinophagales > Chitinophagaceae > Ferruginibacter. Next base: position 2,629 of record JBBJMM010000039.1, on the reverse strand, counting down.
ATGCAGGATAATGGTTTCTTTTGGCTTAACCTGTTGTTTATTCCTTACATCCCTGATACCCGTAATAACATCTTTTAAAAGTTGGCCTTGTGCAGATATAAAATGATCTGCTTTTTCAGAATTTTTAAATTGCTTTACACAAAGGTCATCAGTTCTTTGCTGCAACAAATGGTAGATCTCTTCTGTTACAAATGGCATGAAAGGATGTAAAAGTTGCAGCAACTCTGTAAAAAATTGAACTGTTTTCTTATAAGTTTCTTTCTCTATGGGTTGTTCAAAACCCGGCTTTATCCATTCCAGGTACCAGCTGCAGAAATCATCCCAGATGAGTGAATAGATCGTTTTTAATGCCTCGCTCAGCCGAAACTGGCTGATCATGGTATCTGTTTCACTTCTTACCTCTTTCAAACGGTTTTCAAACCAGGTTACTGCAAATGAAACTTCCTGTTGTGGTTTATAAGCTGAGGCATGTGTAATGATGGGAGCCAGGAAACTCATTGCAGAATTTTCTTCATTATTTGCAATGTTCGTTTCTCCGTTATCGTTAGATTCATTGTTGTCTTTCCTTCTCGCCTCCCACATCTTTACCAGTTTCAAAGCATTCCACATCTTATTATTAAAATTTCTTCCCTGCTCCAATGAACCTTCATCAAACAAAAGATCATTACCGGCAGGTGAAGAGATCATAATGCCGAAGCGCACCGCATCTGCTCCGTATTTATCAATGAGGTCAAGCAGGTCTGGACTGTTGCCCAGGCTCTTGCTCATTTTCCGTCCTTCTTTATCGCGCACCATCCCCGTAAAATATACATCACTGAATGGTTTTTGTTTTTCATATTCCATACCAGCCATTACCATACGCGCCACCCAGAAAAATATAATGTCCTGCCCTGTTACTAAAACAGAACCCGGGTAATAATAATTTATATCTGCATTACCGGGATCGCTTATCCCTTTAAATACTTCCATTGGCCACAACCAGGAAGAGAACCAGGTATCCAGCACATCTTCATCTTGCTTGAGGTCACTTATATTATATTCATCCGGTAATAATTTTAATTTTTCAATAGCGAGTTCCTTTGTTTCTGCAACAACCATTGTTCCGTCAGGTGCATACCACGCGGGTATCTGCTGGCCCCACCACAACTGGCGGCTGATGCACCAGTCCCTTACATTTTCAAGCCAGTATTTATAAGTAGCTAAAAATTTATCACCGGGATGAATTTTTATTTCGCCATTCACCACTGCGTCCAGAGCAGGAGAGGTGAGGCCACTCATCTTTACAAACCATTGGGTGCTTATCCGTGGTTCTACCACTACCCCTGTCCGTTGGCTATATCCCAACCGGGTATTGTATTTTTCTTCTTTAAGTATATTACCATTTTCTTCCAGTTCTTTTATGATCATCTTCCGCGCGGCAAAACGATCTGCACCAATATATAATTGTGCTGCTGCACTTAATGTGCCATCGGGGTTCAGCGTATCAATGATCTCCAAGTTGTGTTTTAACCCTAAGTTATAATCATTGATATCGTGTGCCGGCGTAACTTTCAATGCACCGCTTCCAAAAGCAGGATCTACATAGTCATCAAAAATTATGGGTATCCGGCGGTTGATAAGTGGTACGGTTGCATAAGCCCCTTTCAAATGCGCATATCGCTCATCGTTAGGATTAACCGCAATGGCAGTATCTCCCATGATTGTCTCGGGCCGCTGGGTGGCAATAATGATCGCTTCGTTCCCATGTTTTCCACCATCCTTGTTTACTACTTGCTTTTGATCATCGCCATATTCTTCAATGAAGTATTTGATATGATACAGTTTACCTTCTATATCCTTATGTTCTACTTCCTCATCACTCAACGCCGTTTTAGCAGCTACATCCCAGTTGATCATTCGTGCGCCGCGATAGATCATTCCTTTATTATACAGATCAACAAATGTTTTTATTACTGCATTGTAATAATGCTTGTCCATTGTGAACGTAGTTCGGTTCCAGTCAACACTGCAGCCCAGGCGTTCGATCTGGTTGTAAATGATATTGCCGTACTTTTCTTTCCATTCAAATGCGTATTCCAAAAATTGCTCCCTGGATAATTCATTTTTATCAATGCCTTTCTCTTTAAGCATCCCCACTACTTTGGCTTCGGTTGCAATGGAAGCATGATCGCTGCCCGGTACCCAGCAGGCATTGAAACCACTCATACGCGCTTTACGCACCAGTATATCCTGCACTGTTTCATTTAAAGTATGTCCCATGTGCAATACACCCGTTACATTAGGGGGAGGTATAACAACGGTAAAGGGTGGACGATCATCCGGCTGGCTGTGAAAATATTTTTTATCAAGCCAATGCTTATACCATTTATTCTCAATCGCCTTGGGTTCAAAATTTTTGCTGAGTTCCATTGATTTTTTTCTTCGTTTGCAAAAGTACTAAAGCAGCAGGGATTTCTTGTAACTGCCGGAAAGCAAGTCGCACCCTTGCACATTCAATTATATATCAGCAAATAATTCTCAAACTAAATTCCATTGTAACTAAATAAATTAGTATTTTCAACCTAACTTGAATTAATTCAAAATTCAAAATCACTATTGTCCGTTTAAAATGCTGTTCATTCGGCCTCAT
>JBBJMM010000016.1:0-81124 GCA_037720515.1 Ferruginibacter sp. | reverse complement strand
GTCTCTGGTATTGTGTTTTAAAGAAAGAGTCTAATTTTTACCGGACAGTAGTTATTTTGAATTTTGAATTTTAGGAATTTATTCGTGTCATTCGTGTTTTAGCAATTAGTGTTTTAATAATTTACCATGATAAAAAATATAGCTGTTATAGGAGCCGGCACTATGGGCAATGGAATCGCCCACGTATTTGCACAGGCCAGATTTAAAGTTAATCTTATAGATGTAAATCCCTCCCAGCTGGAAAAAGCTATAATAACAATCTCTAAGAACTTAGACAGGCAGGTGGCAAAAGCAGCTATAAATGAAGAACAGAAAAAAACAACTCTTGATAATATTTCTATAGTATCGAGTATTGAATCCGGTGTTGCATCTGCAGACCTTGTTATTGAAGCAGCAACAGAAAATACAGAACTCAAACTTAAGATCTTTAAACTAATGGATGAATCTGCCCCGGCCGGCTGCATACTGGCAAGCAATACATCTTCCATATCCATTACCAGGATAGCAGCAGTGACCAAGAGGCCGGAAAAAGTTATTGGAATGCACTTTATGAATCCCGTACCGGTGATGAAACTCGTTGAAATAATAAATGGGTATGAAACTACAGAAGAGGTAACAGATACCATTGTTGCTTTGAGTAAACAACTTGGAAAAATTCCCTGTGCGGTTAATGATTACCCGGGATTTATTGCAAACCGCATATTGATGCCTATGATCAATGAAGCGATTTTTAGTTTGTATGAGGGAGTAGCGGGTGTTGAAGAAATAGACAACGTAATGAAACTGGGTATGGCTCATCCTATGGGCCCATTACAACTTGCTGATTTTATTGGACTGGATGTTTGTCATAGCATATTAAAAGTTTTACAAGATGGATTTGGAAATGCAAAATATGCACCCTGCCCTTTACTGGTAAATATGGTAACAGCAGGAAAACTCGGAGTAAAAACCGGGGAAGGTTTTTATAAATATACTCCAGGGAGCAAAGAACTGGTAGTGAGCAGATCTTTTAATAAAGAAAGTGCCAGGTAATATTATTTTTTCATTTACGCTTATTAACCAGGTCATAACTTTCATCTATCATTTCCTTAAACATCTTATTACTAAGTTTTCCATCTACAATAATAGTATTCCAATGTTTTTTATTCATATGATACCCGGGCAATACCTGTTCAGGATATTCCTCCCTTAGTACTATCGCTTTCTCCGGATCACATTTTACATTGAACTGTAATGGTGAACTTTCCAACGCCAATAATAGAAATATTTTATTGTTTACTTTAAAAACAAGTGTATCCACGCCAAATGGAAAACTTTCAATAACATCTTTTTTGGCTATGGTATGTTCTCTTATTTCTTCACTATTCATATTATAAATGTAAAAAGTAAATAAATCATTTACTCACATCAGCCTGACACTTTTTTGAATTCAACATTCTTAAGGTCTTTCATCCTGGATGACATTTCTTCCAGCCGGTTAAGGGGAATATTTATTTTGATAAATGGGAATAATAACAATTCCTGTTCAGTGATAGTGCAATTGTACTGCCTTACCAGTTTCATTATTTCGTTGATGTGAATAAATTCAAAGTGAAGGATGTAAGAAACTTCTACCTGCTTTTGAATGATTGGAATAGTTTGTAATACCAACGAGGAAACAGTCTTATATGCATTAATAAGACCTGGAATTCCCAGCAGGGTTCCACCGAAATAACGTACAACGATTATCGCTGTATTGGTTAAGTTCTTACTGTCTATCTGCCCGAGAATCACCTTTCCCGCAGTACCGGAAGGTTCCCCATCATCACTTACCCGAAAGTTGTTCCCCTGCAAACCAATCCTGTAAGCAAAACAATGATGCACAGCTTTAGGATGCTCTTTTTTTATTTGCTGCAAAATAAATTTAAAATGGGAAGTTTCCACCAGGGGATGTGCAAACGCAATAAACTTACTACCCCTGTCTTTAAATTCTGCATCTGCTGTTCTATCAATCGTATAAAACTGATCCATGCTAATTTATAATGGTATCATTTGAGACAAAATCAATTTCATCATTTTGCAACCTAAGTTTTTCAAACAACCGCCCGCTTCTTAGCACAGGGGCATCGATCCCGTTCTTTATGCTTAGTGTTGTATTTGTAATTATCCTTGCTTCATCCCATAGGCCGGAATCAATAAAAGATTGCAGCAAAATACTTCCTCCTTCCACGATGAGAGAATTGATATTACGCTCATAAAGTATCTGCATGATCAATTCCAAAATATTTTTTGATGGGCTGGCTTTTAAAAATTGTTTGTTACCATTCTGTTCCTCCTTGCAATAATTTATTATGATTAAAGGTTCATTATCACTGTAAATATTATGTGTAATGGGAATTTTCAATTGCTTATCAATAATGATACGGAGAGGGCTCTTGCCTGTCCAAAGGCGATTTGTCAACAATGGATCATCCTGCAAAGCAGTATTAGTTCCTATTAAAATAGCCCCTTCTTCACTACGCCATTTATGTACCAGCTTGTTAGAATACCCGTTACTTATATAACTGCGGTTGTTTTTTTCAGAAATTTTTTTATTATTGCTTTGTGTCCATTTTAAAATAATGTAAGGCCTTTTAAAATTATGAAAAGTAAAAAATCGCTTATTTAAAATGATCGCACCGGTTTGTAAAATTTCTGTTATTACCTCAATACCTGCGGCTTTTAATTTGCTGATGCCATTCCCATTTACTTTTGAGAAAGGATCAGTGCAGGCAATCACCACTTTTTTTATCTCATGTTTTATAATAAGATCGGTACAGGGAGGTGTTTTACCAAAGTGTGTACAAGGTTCCAGGGAAACATATAATGTACTTTCTTTTACCAGGTGATGATCTTGCTGTAAAACATTATTTATACAATTCACCTCGGCATGAGCCTCTCCAAATCGTTGATGAAAACCCTCTCCTATTATTTTATCCTGGTAAACCAATACAGCTCCTACCATTGGATTTGGCGCCACCTGCCCTGAACCCAGGAGTGCCAGCTGAAAACAGCGATGCATATATACTTCATGCTCATACAAGCAGCAAATCTATGAAATGAAAAATAAAGTAAGTTTGCCGGAATGACCTTTACTGCTATTTACCGCAATTCCTTACAGGAGTTACAGAAGATATATTCTCCTGGTGAAGCTGAAACAATCACTAAAATAATATTTGAATATTTTGCGCACCTATCCCGTTCTGATATGATCAAAGACCCTGCCCGCCAGGCCAGTAAATTAATATTACATGATCTAACAAAAAGTTTGAAAGAACTAATGCAATATAAACCTGTACAATACATAACAGGTGAAGCATTTTTTTGTGGACTGAAGTTAAAAGTAACAGAAGCAGTTTTAATCCCAAGACCCGAGACCGAAGAGTTAGCGTTGTTTGCGAAAGAATTTATACAGGATGGAAATAGAATAATCGATATTGGTACCGGCAGCGGATGCATTGCCATCGCTTTAAAAAAATATAAAGAGACTACATTAATAAGTGCCGTCGATATTAGCCACGAGGCGCTACATATTGCTGAATTAAATGCAAAAGAACAAAATTGTGATATAGATTTTATTCAAATGGATTTCCTGGATGAAAGGAAGCTTGTTAGTCTGGGTAATTTCGATTTGATCGTGAGCAATCCACCCTATATTCCGGAAAAAGAAAAGCAGCTGCTTGACCGGAATGTTCGGGATCATGAACCGCATACTGCTTTATTTGTAATGGATGATGATGCCATTGTTTTTTACAGGATGATCGCGCAATTTGGTAAACATCATTTAAATGAGAATGGAAAAATAATGGTAGAAACACATGAGTTATACGCAGGCAAAGTTGCAGCCGAATTTATAAAACATGGTTTCTCGGCAGAAATCAGGAAAGACATGTTCGACAAAGAAAGAATGGTGATCGCTCAGAGATAGGATCTCTTACAGATATTTTGAATTTTGAATCACTATTGTCCGGTTAAAATGCTGTTGATTCGGCCTCATAAAAAATCCGTTAAGAAAATTGAAGCGGAAGGCGTTAAGAAGAAAAACAGGTGTTACTAAAGCCAGGTTATATTATTAGCTTGTAAGTCGCACCTGGCTTGGTTTTTATATGAAGATGGAACTTGTTTTTCTTTAGCCTGCAGCTTCAATTTTTAGGATTTTTTATGCAGCCTTGATTTTTTGCTCCACTTTTGTATCAAGACAAAAGTGGAATGAAATAGAACCTATCCTAAAAGAAATTCCTTTTTGAAAGGCTCTGGTATTGTGTTTTAAAGAAAGAGTCTAATTTTTACCGGACAGTAGTAATTTTGAATTTTAAATTATTTCTGTCTGTTTAAAATGCTATTCATCATCCTGAGCCAGTAGAAGGACGAAGCGTGAAAAAATAAAAAGAAAACGAAATTCAATATGATCCAAAAAGATAGGTGTCCCACGTCTATAGGTGTGGGACGTCTAATTAAAAAATCTGGCAAAATTGATGAGAAATTACCCTAAAGTGTACTATTCACTAAAATTTTTTTCAAAGGAAAAAGATAAATTGTCCCACGTCTATAGGTGTGGGACGTCTAGATAAAAAATTCTTGCAAAATTGATGAGAAATCACCTTAAAGTGTACTATTCATTACCTGTAACCGTGGCTGAGGTTGTAGCTCCAAGTTTACGTGCCACCTTCATCACCCGTACTATTTCACCCCATTGAGCAACTGAGTCTGCATTGATAACAACTGCAGGTTTGATACTATCTCCTTCATTAATATATTTTCTGAGAACGGATTCCAAAGAATCACTCTCAATTCGCCGCGAACCTACATATAAATTTTTCTCTTTATCAACGCTCACCACTACACTTTGTTTTTGTTTAGTATCACTCATGGCTTTAGGCACGCTCATTTTTATAACATTGGGATTGGCAAGGGTGGATATCATTAAAAAAAACATGAGTAGTATAAACAAAATATCATTTAACGGGCCTGTATCCACTTCCGAATGTTCCCCTCTGAATTTTGTTTTGCGTAAACTCATTTTCGTAATGATGAATTAAAAATTATAAATTATGAATGCTGAATTTCATAATTACCTGGTTGGCTCCTGCAGGATATCTATAAACTCACTGCTGGCCGCTTCCATATTGTTGCCGGTCCTGTTTATCTGCGTATCAAGATAACTATGACCCAGGTAAGCAAGCATACCGATGATAAGTCCTGTGGCAGAAGTGATCAGTTTAATATACATCGCATCTGCAATCTGGCTGATTGAGGGATTACTTATGGTGGCAAATTCTTTTAATAAAATCACAAGACCTACAATAGTTCCTACAAATCCAAATAAAGGAGCTATCCTCGCAATAACGCTGAGCATGGTGAGATTCTTTTCCATTTTATACATCTCCAGTTTTCCTACGTTATCCATGCTTTTCTCAATCGCATCAATTGGTTTTCCAATACGCTGAATACCTTTATCTATCATTCTCGCAACCGGTGTGTTGGTATTTTTTGCAAGGCTTCTTGCTGCTGCCACATTACCATTTACAGTATGGTCGCGGATAATGCTCATAAAATTCTCGTCCACTTTACCTGCTTTCCGGATCACCATCAGCCTTTCTATAAAAAAATAAACGGCTAACGCAAACAGGATCCCAAGCGGGATCATCAGTGGACCACCCTTACTTAACAGGCTCCAAACCGATTCTACTTCACCGGAAGCGGCAGCAGTATTAAGAGTATCTGCCTGTAAAAAAATAGTAAACATAAATAGCATTTAGATTTTAAACCCTGAGGTAAAGAACATTTACAGCAGTGCAATAAAATAAAACTATTGTAAAACGCTGCATAAGGATATGTTAAAGAGATGCTGGATGCTGGATGCTGGATGCTGGATGCTGGATACTGGATGCTGGATGCTGGATGCTGGATACTGGATACTAGATGCTGGATGCTGGATACTGGATGCTGGATACTAGATACTAGATACTGGATGCTGGATGTTGGATACTTGATGCTTGCTAGTTCCTTCTTCCTATTTCCTACATCCTACTTGCTACTTACTCCTTATCTTTTAACTGCTGCATAGCCATTATCTGGCGCATTGTTTTTTCCATCCCATCGCTGCTGCCATCCAGGAAGATCACATTCCCTTTACCATATTCTGCAAAATTCTTAACAGCTTCTACCCACATACTGAACAAAATCACATTTGTATCGAGGTTGGCCTGTTTCATTTCAGATGCGGCCTGGCTCATACCTTTTGCTACCTCTTCCCGGAAAAGCGCCACACCTTGTCCTCTCAATTGCGCAGCCTGTCTTTCTGCCTCTGCTGCAATTTTGATCGCATTCCCTTCTGCTTCTGCAGCTTTTGTTTTTGTTATCAGCAATGCCTGTCCTTCGTTTTCTGCTGCAGCTTTCAGGTTGTTAGATGCCACTACCTTACTCATACTATCGATGATAGCCTGGTCAAAAGTGATGTCATTTATCTGCAGGTCTTTAAGGTGATAACCCCATTCTTCCAGGGAAGTATCAACATGTTCTTTTACAAATTCTACGATATCTCGGCGAAGAATAAGTATCTCTGATTGCTTTCTTGTAGCTACAAAAGCCCTTATATTACCTTCAATGGTTCTTACCAATGCTTGCATCAGGTCCTTATCACTAAAGAATTTGAAAGCTACTTTTTGTATGGTATCCTCATTTTCATTTTGCACTGAATACAAAAGCATGGATTTAAAATACACATTGGCCTGGTCGATGGTAACTGCCTGGAATTCCAATTCAACCGACCGGTTCTGAATACTTATCCGCTTATATATCTGTTCAATGAAAGGAATTTTCATTCTCAGTCCGGGCCGCAGGATACGCTGGTATTTTCCAAACATGGTTACCACACCAATATAGCCCTGGTTGATAGTTACAAAGCTCCCTAGTACAGCTATCACCAATAATATCAACCACCAGTAATCAATAAAAAATTTCATAGAAATATATTTGCATGTAAGGTATTAATTTTTAGATAGCCGGGGGAATATCTTTACACCTCGCGTGACCGGCCAGAGCAACAATCCCTTGTTATAAGTTTTCATTTTCAAAATGATTAGATTAGCTTTTCTCTTCCCAGATCATGCAAAGATGCACAACTGTTTCGGCTGCATTAGCCATGTCCTTTGTTCCAATCCACTCTAGCTTGCTATGGATATTCTGCATACCTGTAAATATATTGGGACAGGGTAAACCCATATAACTCAACCGGCTGCCATCTGTTCCGCCGCGAATGCTGTGTGTAATAACGGTAAGGCCTGAACGCTCTATTGCTTCCGCTGCGTTGGCTGCCACCATTGGATATTTATTTAAAACCTCCTTCATATTCCGGTACTGTTCCTGCTGTTTGTATTCCATGGAAGCTCCCGGAAATTTTGCCACAACTTCCTCAGCTATTTTTTTTAACCGCAGGTGATGTGCCACCAATCCGTCATTGCTAAAATCTCTTACAATAAAACCTATGGACGCTTTCTCAGCGATACCCTGCAATGAAACCGGGTGAACAAATCCCTGTTTTTTATCAGTCGTTTCCGGGCTCCATTCATTTTTAGGTAACGCCTCCAGGATAGCACCGGCGATCTTCATAGCATTCACCAGTTTATCTTTAGCATAACCCGGATGTGCTATCACACCATTCACAACAATAGTTGCCCCATCTGCACTGAATGTTTCATCTTCCAGGCTGCCGGCTTCGCCTCCATCTAAAGTATATCCAAATGCGGCACCCAGTTTTTGCATATCTATTTTAGCTGTTCCTTTTCCCACTTCTTCATCCGGTGTAAATACAAACCTTATCTCTCCATGTATCACTGTAGGATTTTCTGTAAGATACCGGGCCACCTCCATCAGGATCGCAACCCCACTTTTATCATCAGCACCCAGCAATGTTTTACCGCTGGCAGTAATGATATCAAACCCGATATGATTTTTAAGATAAGGAGAATCATTTATACTCAGTATCTGCATAGGATCATCCGGCAGAATAATATCTTCTCCACTATATTTACTATGCAGGATGGGCTTTACACCAGAACCGCTGCAATCCGGCGCTGTATCTACATGGGCACAAAATGCTATGACAGGTATATTTTTTTTTGGGCTATTGGAAGCTATAGATGCGTGCACATAACCATATTCATCTAAAGTTGCATTTTCAATTCCCATGCTTTGCAACTCACCAAATAAAATATTGCCAAGATCTTTTTGTTTTTCAGTGGTTGGAAATGTATTGCTTTCCGGATCACTTTGTGTGTCAACCTGTACATAGCGGATAAAACGTTCAGCTATATTGCCGGGTAAGATCTTTATCATACTACAAACTTAGGGAAGTTGATAACAGATTAAACACCTTCTTTTACTTCCACCAGTTCAATATCAAATACAAGGCTTTCTCCGGCTAAAAAATGATTGGCATCCATCAATACTACATCCGTTTTTATTTCTTTTACAACAACAGGTACAGGCTCTCCATGTTCATTAGTAAGAGTAAGGTTCATTCCCGTTTCCAGTTTCATATCCTCAGGAACATTTTCAATTGGAAATTCTATTGTGGCCTCTTCGCTTATTTCTCCATAGCCTTCTGCAGGTGGAATTACTATTGTTTTTTTATCTCCCACTTTCATCCCGGGTAGTGCATTGTCAAAACCTTTTATCATTTGTCCCGATCCAACAATAAATTCCAGTGGCTCACCACCCTCAGAAGAATCAAATTGTTTTCCATTTTCCAACTTGCCGGTATAATGCACTTTTACAATATCCCCTTTTTTAACTTCATTCATAAAATCCTTTTAAATATTAAAATTATAAATCCTGTATATCCTTTTGTAAAACTAAAATAAACAGTTTGATTAAAAAACTTTAGGGTCAGCAATTAAAAAAGATTACTCAACTTTGGCTGATGAAGTATAATATATTATCTGCCATCCTTTTATTTTCATTTGTTGCCTCACTTGGCCAGTCAAAGGTTATAGTGGAAAAACCTGTGATCCCGGGGGCTGAGAGAATGCAGGCATATATTCCCTTACTCAGGGATAAAAAAGTTGCCGTATTTGCCAACCAGACCAGCATGGTGAAGAATACTCATTTAGTGGATACCCTGTTAAGATCTGGGATCAGGGTTGTAAAAATATTCGGGCCGGAACATGGTTTCCGGGGAGATGCAGATGCAGGAGAACATGTAGCAGACGGCACAGATAAAAAAACAGGTATACCTGTTATTAGTTTGTATGGCAAACATAGAAAACCAACCCGGGAAGACCTGGCGGGTATAGATATCATGTTATTTGATATACAAGACGTGGGCGTACGCTTTTATACTTTTATATCCTCTCTTGAAGAATACATGGAAGCCTCCCTGGAGAATGGAATTCCTTTAATGATCCTCGACAGGCCGAATCCAAATGGTTTTTATGTAGATGGGCCGGTATTGGACACGGCCTTTCGTTCATTTGTGGGAATGCAGCCTATCCCCATCGTTTACGGTATGACAATCGGCGAGTATGCGTTCATGATAGCGGGCGAAAAATGGCTGAGTGAAAAGGCCAATGAAAAATATAATTATTATAAAACCGCAAAAAATTCAATTGATACTCCGTTTCATTTCCAGGTTATAAAAAATATGAATTATGACCACACTACCAAATACATTCTGCCTGTAATGCCCTCTCCCAATCTAAAAGAGATACAGGCTGTGTACTGGTATCCCTCAAACTGTTTTTTTGAAGGAACAGTAATGAGTGAAGGACGGGGTACAGAAAAGCCTTTTCAATTTTTCGGGCATCCTTTATTTCCAAAGAATTTATTTTCTTTTACACCCATGCCGAATGAAGGTGCTAAAAACAGTAAAAATTTTAATAAAAAATGTTATGGCTGGAATGTCTCCGGCAGTGTAAAAGAAGTGTTGCAAAAGTGAACGGACGTATACAGCTTTCACACCTTATAAAAGCTTACAACCTGTTCCCCGGTAAAGACACATTTTTCCTGAAAAATAATTTTTTTAACCTGCTTGCCGGAAACGCTGAATTGATGAAACAAATTAAAAAAGGTGTTCCGGAAAATACTATAAGAAAAAGCTGGGAACCAGGCCTGGCCTCTTTTAAGGTGAAAAGAAAAAAATATCTTTTATATAAAGATTTTGAGGACTAATTAATTGCTGATGTTTAAAAACCTGAAGGACCTGCGTGTTGTTTTTATGGGTACACCCGACTTTGCTGTAACCTCACTGGAAAAATTATTGCAGGCAGGTATTAATGTTGTGGGTGTGGTTACTGCACCTGACAAGTATTCCGGTCGCGGGATGCAATTGCAACAAAGTGCTGTTAAAAAATTTGCGGGGCAAATGAAACTTACTATTCTGCAACCTGAAAAATTAAAAGACCCGGCATTTTTAGAATCTCTTAAAGAATTAAAAGCAGATCTGCAAGTTGTGGTAGCGTTTAGAATGCTGCCTGAAATTGTATGGAATATGCCGCCCATGGGAACAATAAATGTTCATGGTTCATTGCTGCCTCAATACCGCGGTGCCGCCCCTATCAACTGGGCAATCATTAATGGTGAAAAAATAACAGGTGTTACAACTTTTAAATTAAAACACGAAATAGATACAGGTGATATCTTACTATATACCCAATTGGATATTGATGAGAATGAAAATGCCGGTGAACTGCACGACAGGATGAAAGTAGCGGGTGCTGAACTTTTACTCACTACATTAAAAAGATTGGCTGAAGGTTCTTTACAGGAAACTCCGCAAAGTTTGGAAGCATCAAAAACACAACTCAAACATGCCCCAAAAATTTTTACAACTACCTGTCTTATCAACTGGAATGAACCGTCAAAAATTATATTTGATCTCATAAGAGGACTGGCACCTAAACCAGGTGCGTATACTTATTTCGATGATAAGATATTGAAGATATTCAAAGCTGAAAAGACTCTGCTTAAAAGTAAATTAGAACCAGGAGATTTTCAGACTGATAAAAAAACATACCTGCGATTTGCCTGTACAGATGGGTTCATTGATATTCTTGAAATGCAGATCCAGGGTAAAAAAAAGATGGCTGTAAAAGATTTCTTAAGAGGATATCACTTTACTTCACACCCTGACTAATAATTTAATACTGAATCAAAATTTTCTGCAATTATTCCCAGTTCGTCGGCAGCTGCATTGCTTAGCCTGATGATCATTCCTTCATTTTGTTTTATATCGGGAATCACATCCAAAACTTTTGCATACACAGCCCTTTGATTTGCAGGATTAGTGATCTTTATAATACTGCCGGCTCGCGCAGTATTATGCAGGCAATAATATTTTCCATCTTCCCAGCCACTTGTGCTTTTAAATGTTCCGGCCTGCCCACTCTCTTCCTTATTCAAAGTTTGTTTCAGAAAATCACTTTTAAATCTGCCCCCATCATAAGTCCTGGAACCTGTGGTGGTTTCCTTTTTTACAGGTACAGTTGTTTTAACTACTTCTGTTTCTACTTTTACCGGATCCTTTTTAGGCGGTTCCTCTTTTTTTACAGGGATGGTGGTTTTGGTTATAACAGGGTCTTTCTTTACCGGTTCTTTTACGACTACCTCTTCTTTTGTATCAGTTGCTTTTACCGGGCTGGCTGGGATCATTCGTTGTACTTCCACACCTCCACCCGACAAAGGAGATAATTCTTTTTTTACTTTAAGATATCCCACTATCATATTGCTTCCGTTAGGTACAGCATCGCTGTTTAATTTATTCCATTTTTTTAAAGTTTCAACCGGAACTTTATTATTTGAGATACTGATATTATATAATGTCTCTTTTGGTTTTACTTTATAATACAATGGTATCATGGCCTCATCAGCAGCTACTGTTCCATCCTGGGAAAAATTTATTTCATTCAAAGGGATCTTAACTACCTGGCCTATTGTTAATCCTTTTTCCAGGATAAGCTGGTTATAGGGTGCCATAACCTTAGGACTGATATTATAGATCCTTCCAATACTATAAAATGATTCTTTAGGACCGGTTGTATGTGTTAAGTATAAATTGGAGGAATTTCCCTGTATGATCAGCGGCTTTGTTTGCGAATGCACAAACAATGGCAATAAAAAAATAATGAAAAGTAATTTTTTCATCGGATAAAGTTTATACTTACAAAGATGCAAAATTAAGTTGATTAAATACAGCAGCTACCTGTTAAGTATCCTCCACTCTTTTGGATAATAATTATTTATCCTTGAGCCCAGGTTCTTTATCCAACCTAGGGGCAAATCATTATATTTTAATAGCATCCAGCCCTTTTTGTTTGTATCAACAACAACATCATTTCTCCTGAGATAGTTTAATGCAATTGTTAAATCAACTGAAATAAAATCAATATCAGTAGATAATATGGTACTCACTGCCAGTTCATGATCAGGAATTAATTCCTCTCGAATCACTGTTCCAATTTTTACCCCGGCTTTCTTAATGTACAAAGAAGATTGCAATTTTATAAGGTCATTAAGCATATGCATAGGTATGGCAAGTATCTCGTCTTTCCATTTAACCGGGTGAAAAAATGTAAGATCATTTATAAAAGGTGATATTATTTCCATTTCATTTTTAGAAAGAAGCTTGAATTTATTCTTTAAGAGTTTTTCCTCCTTTTTTTCACACGCCTCTTTTTTAAATGCGGCTATGAATAATCCTTCGCCTTTCACCTTATCAGGATAAAAACGATACCCGTAAATATTCTTTTCTGAACCTGTTTCAACGATCCCCCATTCTTTTTTTATTATTAGAGGAAGAGAAGTAAGAGAATGTTCACTGAGAAGCAACTCAGCAATAAATTCGTTCTCTTCTGCAGAATAGGAACAGGTAGAATATATGAGGATGCCGCCGGGTATTAAAGATGGAATAACGTTTTCGAGTATACGCTGTTGACGTTGACTGCACATTTGTACCGCATTGGGGCTCCATTCATTTTGTGCACCGGGGTCTTTACGGAACAATCCGCTTCCACTACAGGGTGCATCTACAACAATTAAATCAAAAAAATCCGGTAGCCTCCGGAAATCACCAGGATCGTTATTAGTTACCACCACATTTGCCGCTCCCCACTTGGTAAGGTTTTCTGCAACAATTGTAACTCTTGATTTTATAATCTCATTGCTAACCAGTAAACTTTCTTTTGAAATAATGGACTGTAGTAAGGTGGATTTACCACCCGGAGCGGCACACAGGTCCAGCACGCGCAATGGCCTGGCCAGATCGGTTGTTTGCTTTACGGCTTCTTCGAGGAACATAGAACTTGCTTCCTGTACATAATAGGCACCGGCATGAAAGGCAGGATCTGAAGTAAAAGAAGGACGTTCATTCAAATAATAACCATGAGTACTCCAGGGCACTTTTTCAAATCCAGCATTCATAATGCTGAGTTCTGAATACTTAGCGGGGTTTATTCTTATAGAAGTAACCTGTTCGCCAGAGGCATGTACCGAAACAAATGATTCTTCATTAAAACCTTTTACATTTTGCAGGGATTGAAGTAAAAGAGGCGAAACTTGCAACGGTGTATTGATTAGGTATTAAAAATTACAAAGCGGAATATCTATCTTATGTGATAGCTTTTATTTGAACAAGTGAGAGACACTATCAGAAAAGGTCAAAAAAAAACTACACATTTTTGATTTCCGTACAAACATCCTGCAATACTTTTTTTGCATCGCCAAATAACATGGAAGTTTTGGGCTGAAAGAAAAGATCATTTTCAATTCCTGCATAGCCGGGCTTCATGCTTCGCTTGTTAACGATCACCGTTTTTGCCTGTTCAACTTCTAGTATAGGCATGCCGTAAATGGGTGAGGACGGATCATTTTTTGCAGCCGGGTTCACCACATCATTTGCACCTAAGATCAAAACAACATCGCAGTTTTTAAATTCATCATTTGCCTGTTCCATCTCCAATAATTTTTCATAAGGCACATCTGCTTCGGCAAGCAACACATTCATGTGGCCGGGCATCCTACCTGCTACCGGGTGTATAGCGTAGTTTACTTCAACCCCTTTTTCTACTAATATCTTTTCCAATTCATGACAGGTATGTTGTGCCTGGGCAACTGCTAAACCATACCCGGGAACGATCATTACTTTATTTGCATAGCTCATCACCGTAGCGGCATCATTCAATGTTATTTCTTTATAATGGCCCTGATCTCCCTCGCTTGCAGTACCTGAAGCTGCATTTCCTCCGAAGGAACCTATAATAACATTCAACAAGCTTCGGTTCATGGCTTTACACATTAAAATAGTAAGCAATGTTCCTGCAGCGCCAACCAATATACCACCGGTTAACATTACTTTATTATTATACAGAAAGCCTCCGCTTGCTGCAGCCACACCTGTAAACGAATTCAATAAAGATATCACTACCGGCATGTCTGCGCCACCGATAGGCAGCACAAAAAATATTCCATATACCAGTGATAAAAGAAGCGTACCATAAAAATAATAATGCGCATATTGTGCCTCTGCGTTGTAGGTAAGTATTGCGGCAGTTACAACCAGCAACAACAGGATCATGTTGAAAATATGTTGACCTTTAAAACTGATGTCTTTCTGTTTGCCACTCAATTTTAAATAAGCGATCATACTACCGGCAAAGGATACACTACCAATAATTAATCCTGCTACAATGGCCAGGAAATACCCGGCCGGAACAGCTTCTGAAAAATTAATCGCTTCGTTATTAACCTGATAGTGAAGGTGGTTGAATTCAATTAAAGATATCAGCATGGCACAGGCGCCACCCATACCATTAAATAAACTCACCATCTCTGGCATAGCGGTCATCTTAACTCTTTTTGCTGCAAGCCAGCCAATAATACCTCCAACCAGTAATGCACCGAAAATATAAACCCGGTTGCCAAGCCTGATACCCTGTTCTTCATATAAAAAAATAGTAGCCAGTATTGCTATAGTCATTCCAAAGGCCGCAATGCTATTCCCCTTGCGTGCTGTAGAAGGATGAGCCAGCATTTTTAATCCCAGGATAAAGGTAACCGAGGCTATTAAATAAATAAGGGTTAGTATATGTTCGCTCATAAATCTTTACGTAAAAGTTGTTGCAATTTTAGGGTAATAATAATTTATTTCTTTTTTCCTTTAAACATTTCAAGCATTCTGTCGGTGACAACAAACCCGCCCACCACGTTCAATGTGCCTAATACAACAGCAAGAAAACCGAGTATCAAAGCAAGATAATTGCCCTCTTCTGCCTTACCCATCACTATAATAGCACCGATAATAACAACCCCGTGAATAGCATTGGCGCCACTCATTAATGGAGTATGCAAAACGCTTGGTACACGGCCGATCACTTCAATGCCAACAAAGATCATCAGTATCACTATGTAAATGATCTGTTGATTTTCGGATATCCATTGAAAAAAATTCATACTGTTTTTATTTTCCTGATCTGATAATATTAATTTTTGTCCATGGTACATCGTCCATTGTCCATCTTCCATTGCCAATCAACCCGTGACCAATAATTCCACTCTCTCATTAGTGATTTTACCCTCATGAGCTATACAGGTTCCTTTTACTAACTCGTCTGCAAAATTTAAATTAAGATTGCCCTCTTTATCGGTTACAAGCTGTAAAAAATTCAGAATATTTTTTCCGTATAATTTACTTGCATCGCTCGGCATAGAACCCGGCAACTTTGAATTTCCAATTATACTAACGCCATTGTGCAATACTGTTTCATCATTTTTAGTAAGTGCTGTATTGCCACCAGTAGCCGCAGCAAGATCGATGATCACCGAGCCATTTTTCATCACCGACATCATTTCTTCAGAAATTAAAACGGGAGCTTTTTTACCGGGTATCTGGGCGGTTGTTATAACTATATCTGCTTTTGCAACGCTCTCGGCGATCTTAGATTTTTGGCGTAACATAAATTCTTCTGTTTGCTCTACGGCATATCCGCCTGCGCTGGCGGCATCTGCTGCTCCTTCCACTTCTATGAATTTTGCACCCAGGCTCATCACTTCTTCCTTCACTGCCGGACGTGTATCAAAAACCTCAACCACGGCTCCCAATCTTTTTGCGGTTGCAATTGCCTGAAGACCTGCAACACCTGCTCCCAGTATTAAAACTTTAGCAGGAGGAATGGTGCCTGCAGCCGTCATGAACATTGGAAAATATTTTGGAAAAAGACAGGCAGCCTGCAAAACTGCTTTGTAACCGGAGATATTTGCCTGGCTGCTAAGAACATCCATACTTTGTGCCCGTGTGGTTCTGGGCAACATATCAATACTGAAGACAGAAACACCCTGCTGAGCCCATCCGTTCATTTTGTGCGCGTAATATAAAGGCTGGAAAAGCCCTAAAAGCACTTTACCCTTTAAATGTATAATATCCTCCTCTGAGGGATCATTAATAGATAAAATCAAGGCACTTTTGGTTAGTACTTCATTGCGGGAAGTTATTGCCGCCCCGGCTTCTGTATACTTTTCATCGTTTGCAAAAGCTTTTTCACCAGCACCCATTTCAACTAATACAGATACATTCCATTTTTTTAATAAAACAATATGTTCTGGAAGTAAAGACACCCTGGTTTCCGAAGCCGGTTCTTTTAATAAGCCAATTATCATGGTGAGATTATAGCATCTAAGATAGGTAAAATTAAAATCTGATTTTGAAGTGCTGCTTTACTTTGAAATCTTTACGCAACAAAACAATACCTAAAAAGAAAAGGTCTATGGTCAATGTAACTGCAGGGTCTTCTTTGATCTCCATCCAGGCTTCTTCCATTTCATGGCTCCAGTGAATATCATCAAAAACTAAAATTGTTGCAGGGGTTGAATGACGGATAAGCTCGTGGAAATAATGTAAAGTGGGAAGTTTGCGATGGTTACCATCAATAAAAACAAAAGCTACTGGTTTTACTTTCATCAATAATGCCGGCAATGTAGCTTCGAAAGCACCATTGATCAGCTCTGCATTATTTAATTTTAAAGAATCAAAAGTTTCCCGGGCTATCCCGGCAATAGCAACAGACCCTTCCAATGTATACAATTTTTTATCAGTTGCAGATGCAAGATAAGCACCGGTAATACCTAAAGAAGTTCCCAATTCAATGCAGCTTTCCGGTTTATAATATTTGATCAACCTGTATAAAAGCTGCGCATATTTCTTAGGCTTAACAGAGGTGGCAGCTATCTTACTTATCTGCCTCTTATTGGTTTTTATAACTGAAGAACCAGCCCCAAAATCTTCTACCTGGATGAAAGTTTTATTATGCAATAATTTTTTCCTGACTGCTTCTATTTCTTTATAAGCAGGATACTCACTTTTATCGGTAAGTACATTTTTTATAAAATCAAAAACAAAGGGAGAATGAACACCATGGCCCTTACCATTGGATGCACTTAAATAATAATTGAGATACTTTCTTGCTAATTTAAAACGGGAATACATGGCATTACTTTACAACTTAAGAATATTAACTATACCATTTTCTTTTCCCACTTTTGTATGCTAAAAGGATAAGCATGTTTCACATCCGGAATAAAATCAGCATTGTCTTTTAATTCCCATTTAGTGTTATTGATATCCGGGAAATAGGTGTCGCCATTCAAGTGTGTATGAACTCTTGTCATGTAGATGCGGTCGGCCATTTCTATGGTTTGATTATAGATCTCTCCGCCACCGATAATAAATATTTCTTTACAATTTGTTTCTTGAGCTTTGTGCAAAGCGTCGCTGATATCCTTTGCAACCGATACATTCTCTGCGCTCCATCCGGGTGAACTGGTGATCACGATATTTATTCTTCCCGGCAAAGGTTTATTGATGGCTTCATAAGTTTTCCTTCCCATTATTACTGGCATTCCCCAGGTGGTATTTTTAAAAAATTTAAGATCTGTTGGTAAATGCCAGAGTAGCTGACCATTTAAACCGATTGCATTATTTGAAGAAGCTGCTACTATTAAAGAAAGCATATAAATAAAGAATAAGAAAGTAAAAGTAAGAAATAAGAAAGGTTGAATTAATAGCAATTTTTTTAAAAGCAATAAAATTCAAAAAATATTTCTCTAATTTAGAGATCTGCTGAATGCTTTTCTTATTCTATATTATCAATTCTTAATCAATACTGTTCGGTTAAAATGGTGTTCCTTCGGCCTCATAAAAAATCCGTTAAGAAAATTGAAGCGGAAGGCGTTAAGAAGAAAAACAGATGTTACTAAGGCCTGGTTATATTATTAGCTGGTAAGTCGCACATGGCTTGGATTAGATATAAAAATAGAACTTGTTTTTCTTTAGCCTGCAGCTTCAATTTTTAGGATTTTTTATGCAGCCTTGATTTTTTGCTCCACTTTTAGCTTATTTTGTTATTTAAATTTAGCGCTGAATCTCCTGCGTCGATTTGTATCAAGACAAAAGTGGAATGAAAAACAACCTATCCTAAAAGAACTTTCTTGCAAAATGAGATCACTTATTGGATTTCGTTTTGTATTTATTATGCTCTCGCTTCGTCCTTCGACAGGCTCAAGGATGACAGCAAAGCGACTGAAACGGGAGGTTTTTAGTCCCTCTCCTTTGGAAAGTGGTTAGGGTAAAGGTGTAATCCCTTAAACAGCCACCGCCGCCTTTATTCCCGGATGGCTTTCGTAATTCACCAGTTCAAAATCTTCATAGTTGAATTCAAAAATATTTTTAACAGCCGGGTTAATTTTAATCTGAGGCAAAGGAAAAGGTGTTCTGCTTAATTGAAGTTCTGCCTGCTTAAAATGATTGTTATATAAGTGCACATCACCAAAAGAATGAATAAAATCACCGGGGTCCATATCCACTACCTGTGCTATCATAAGAGTAAGCAATGCATAAGAAGCAATATTAAAAGGAACACCTAAAAAAACGTCTGCGCTTCTCTGGTACAACTGGCAACTTAATTTTCGCCTTCCATTATTTCCGGGAGGGGAAGTATAAAACTGGAAAAGGCAGTGACAGGGCATTAATTTCATTTTTGGAAGGTCAGCCACATTCCAGGCGCTAATGATCAGCCGGCGACTATCGGGATTGGTAGTTAATTGTTTAATCAATTCTGTTACCTGGTCTACCGCTACACCATTTGCCCCTTCCCAACTGCGCCATTGCTTTCCATAAACAGGGCCCAGGTTTCCATTTTTATCTGCCCATTCATCCCAGATCTTTACTTCATTTTTTTTTAGGTACGCAATGTTAGTATCACCTTTTAAAAACCACAGCAGTTCATAAATGATGCTTTTTAAATGCGTTTTTTTTGTGGTTACCAAAGGGAATCCTTTACTCAGATCAAAACGCATCTGGTGCCCGAAGAGGCTTCGCGTTCCTGTACCGGTACGATCATTTTTATCTGATCCTTTTTCAATGATGTTTTTTAAAAGATCAAGGTATTGCTGCATAGATGCAAAGTAAGTGAAAAGTGAAAAGTGAAAAGTGAAAAGTTTATAAGTAGGTTCAGACCTTTCTATTAAAAACACATACACTGCAGTTGTTCATGTAACAAAAAACAGCGGTATCAAAAAAAACAGGATACATTTTATTTGTCAGGTAGAGGTTGGAAAATTATAATACCCTTTTTCAAAGGCCAGGTGTAAGGCCTGTGTTCTGTTATTTACATGTAGCTTCTGGTAAATATTCATCACATGCTTTTTAGCAGTATTTGCGCTTATTTGTAAAGATGCCCCGATCTCTTTATATAATAAACCCTGCACCAGGAGGTGAAGAATTTCTATTTCCCTGTGTGTAAGTTCAAAAAAATTCTTATCAGGTAAAGTAGTCCCTTTTTCAGAAAGGGTAAGGTCCTTATTAACCAGTTGTAGTATCTTATGAGCAATACCCGGTGAAATAGGTCCTACTCCACTTTCCTGCATTTGCAGAAGCATGTTTATTATATTATCCCCGGGTTCATCTTTAAGCAGGTAACCAAATGCCCCGGCTTTTATCGCTTTAAAAATTTTATCATCATCATCAAAAATGGTAAGCACTACAAACTTAATGGAGGGATATAAAGAAGAACCCACTGCTATGGCATCTACTCCATCCATATTTGGCATTTCCAGGTCCATAAGAGCTACATCAGGTATCCTGTTCACTGGAAGGCCTTTCATCTTTTGCATAAAATCATTACCATCTTCCGCGGTTAGCATTATCTCAAAATTTGAATGCCGGAGCAACTTGTCTTTTAAAATATTGCGGTTACCAGCGTTGTCATCAATGATAGCCACTTTTATGATTGTACTTTTATTCATTATTACAAATATTAACAAACAACTACATAAAAAGAATAATCCTTTCGGATTATTTAAACCAGGATGCTTATTGATGTGCCGGAATTGAGGTGGGTTTGGATACCTAATTCTATTTTCGAATCAGCCGCCCTTTTTTTCATATTATTTAATCCATTTCCCTGGTCAGTTGTTTTAATGATTTGTTTATTAAATCCTTTTCCATCGTCAGTTACGGTCAGACACCATTTTCCATCCTTATCTATACTTTTTATTTCAATGTTTTCTGCAGCAGAATGTTTAATAGCATTGGTTATAGCTTCCTGTACAATTCTAACAACATCCAGGGCTTTGCTGTAATGCAATTTTTTTTGTGAAGAGGCCTCCCCTTCAATCTTAAAATGTATATGTGGATAATAACGGTTAAAAGGCTGTACAAAATCCCTGATACGCAGCAGGCAATCTTCTGCAGAATAATTATCTTTTTTTAAAGCCCAGATAGTTGCTCGCAAAGAAGTAATAATATCTTTAGATGCAAACTTCAGATCTTTCATCAGTTCGCTTTTCTTTTCTGATTCTTTTTCTTTTTCCAGCAGTTCAGTACTATATAATACTGCATTCGCGTATGCCCCGATGTTATCATGAAGATCGCGGGAGATACGTTCCCTTTCTAACTGGATCATATATTCTTTCTCAAGATCCAGGAGTTTTTTTCGGTACTTACTACGATTATACCTGTTAACGGAATAGATCAATATTGCTATCATTAAAACAGCCAGGCCAGAAAAGAACCACCATGTTTTCCAGTATGGTTGAAGAATGGTAATACTTATTTCTTTCATAGGTTTTGCATCTTTATCGAAAAAACGGGAGGCATACAACTGAAAAAAATATTTACCAGGCGGCAGGTAATACCTTATCGTTTGCAATTCATTATTCTGTATCCACTGGTTTTCTAAACCTTTCATCCGGTATTGGTAAATGTATTGACCCGGATTTTTATTTGCCATGGCAATAAAATCAAATGAAATTGAATTCTGATCATGGGACAGGGTGATCTTATCTATATTCCAGACAGCCGTATCAATAAACTTTTCTTTATTATTTATTTTTATTCCTGTGATCAACAGGTTTATTTTTTCTTCAAAGCTGCTTATTCCCGAAGGATAAAAACTACTTATACCATTGATGCCTCCAAAATATATCTCACCGTCCTCTGCCCGGGAAACTACATTGGTATTGAATTCATTTTCCTGGAGGCCATCTTCTTTTTTTAATTGCAGAATTTCATTGTTCTTATCAATCCTGAAAATCCCTTTATTTGAACTGCACCATAAAAGACCTTCCCCGTCGATGGCCATTGCATAAATACATTCATCTGGCAACCCGTTTTCTTTTGTTAAATGCTGTAATATTTTCCCGGTACTGTCAATTTTAAAAACTCCTTTATTGCTGCCTGCATATATATAACCGGCATCTTTTCCTGGCGGTCGGAGAGGTTTGGCAAAACACCTGACACCACCGGTATTTTTAAAAGGTATTCTTTTTATTTCTTTGAATGTAACAGCATCAAGGTAGATCAGTTCATCATTGGCATGCATGAGTATATTATTTTTATAAAACAAGCCACTCATCACTGTACGGCTTGCCCCATTATATTCTGTAACAGTGTTGGCAACCAGGTTCGTTCTGTAAACCAACCCTTGCGACTGAACAACGGATTCCTGGTTGTTTTCAAATAAAAAATTACTGAAATACCCTATACCACCTTCATTTATTCGCTTTGTGGAGGAAAACTTTACAGGCGTAATTGTAGTAAGATCGCTTGCCAGGCGCCATACTGTTTGCTCCCCGGCGAATAGCATATAATCTCCATTATTTGCTTTTGTAATTACTGAAATTCCAAATGGTTTATTAGGAAGTGGAGAAGTTTTAAAATGTTTTATCAAAGTTTGCAAAGTGTCGAATATCAACAAGCCGTTTTGAGTAGTGCCCGCTAAAATTCTGTTTCTCTTTTTATCCGGATGAATGCTGATAATATAATTACCTTCTTTTTTTTCAGTGCCATAATATTTTATTGGATAATTGTTACGGATTATTTTTTTGATACCATCGTAGATTGTAACCAGGTAAAGGTTACCAAAATTGTCTTCCTTTATCCGTGAAACAGAGGAGTTACCGGCGAGCGGCTGATTTTGAAAATTAACCAATTCCTTTTTTATATTAAACGAGGAATCTGTTTCATACAGATGGTTATTAAGGGTAAGCAATTTTTTATTTTGCCATGTATAAAAAATACTACGGAATGTTTGAACGATATTTTTTTTATTTACTGATATATTTTTTATTTCACGATTTCTGAAATTGTAATATTTAAGATCCGGGTTTGACTTACCAAAAAACAAAACCTCATTTTCATTTTCCATTTTTAAAAATGAATTGAACATGTCAGGCATAAAAGCGGACCGGTAAATTATTTTTCTTTTTTTAAGGTCCCACAAATACAATTGGTAATTTAAAATAAAAGCCACCTTGTCATTAATTATATTATCACTGAATTTTGGAATTTCTTCAGTGATTAGAGAATATTCCTGAAATCCGGAACCATTTACTGCAATCATTTTCAAAGTGAAACTGTTCAACTCAATAATATTCCCGGAAGAAGTATATATATAAATAATGTTTGCATATTCACCTATAAAACTAAAAGTAGTGCGTTGTGAGGAATAGGTATTATAGATCTGTTTAAACCTGTTATTGTTAACATCATACCTACTGATACCTTTTGAATGACTTACCAGCAGAGTTCCATTTTGAGAGCGAAAGAAATTTACCCATTTATCATCCGGCAATCCCGGTTGTATTGGTATACTTATAAAATTCTTTCCATCAAATTTTTGTATCCCGTTTGGATAACCTATCCAAAAAAAATTATTTTTATCAAAAGAAACATCATTGATAGTTGTTTGAAGAAGCCCTTCATTTACATTATAGCTAAAGGAATTATAACGCTCTTTATTTTGAGCTTTACTGAGGAAGCCGGAAAGTAAAAACAGGAAAAATGTTATCGTTTTGGTTAATGTCAAATTTAAATAATCAACTTTTAAAATCTTTACCGTCCGGTATACTTCGCTACAACCCTTCTCTAAAGGAGATGGGCTAAATCATTCCCTGAAAATTCATATTCTTAATTCTTCTTAAACCCTTTTCATTTCAATTTTCTTATAGGATTTTATGAGGCGGGGTAAACAACATTTTAACCCGATTAAAGTCTTTAAAAATAAGCCTTCTCACAACAATCTTACAATCTACCTATTGATTATTTACAGACATTATAAATAAAAAGAGGCTGTCTCTTCATTTGAGACAGCCTCTGTAATTAGTAAAACTCATATTATTCTTTTACAAACTGAATAAGGTTTGATTTACCCGTTTGATCTGTAGCATAAATAAAATAAACTCCTGATGCAAGGTTGCTGAGGTCCAAGCTAAAATTATTATTGCCTTTTTGGAAATTTACATTTTGTTTTAAAACTATGCTTCCATTGCTGGCTGCTACTGTTAGCACTGCAGAAACATTTTTTACAGCAGTTATATTTAAAAGAGAAATTGATTTCACCGGGTTAGGAGATAAGTTACCCAACTTAAATACAAATTCTCCGTTATTTACTGCTGCAATTTTACTATAGCTTATAGAACCGTTTTCATCAGTAATTTTCAGTTTATAATAGGTTACACCCGCCGAAAGTTTCACATCTACAGTTTGATAGCTTGTAGAATTTTTAACAGCGCTGACATCTTTCATTGATTCAAAAATATTACCATCTGTACTTTTTAAAACCTCGAAATTTTTAGCTGTACTGCTCTTGTCTACTGTCCAGCTTAATAATGCATTTTCTCCCTGTTTTACTGCTTTAAATGTTTGCAATTTTATAGCAAGTATAAAAGGGTCTGCTAAATTTATCAGAAACATTCCGTTACCATGAGTGCCTGCTAATATTTTATTATCAGAAGGTCTGTAACGCATTTGAGATATTACAGCGTAATTTATTTCTGAACTGCCTACCTGCGTCCATGCGGTTGAGGTACCGTTAGGGGTACTGGTTGTGTACAATCCTACAGATGTGCCCACAAAATATTGTGTTATACCGGCTACTTTTACAATGGCAGATGAACGGGCAGAAGCCAGTTGTACAGGTGTACCTGCCGGGCCTTCTATAACTGTCCAAACTACCGGAGTTGCGGTGGCATCTAAAGTGTGGTAAACACTGTTAACATTGTAATTTGAATAAGTGATTATCACTTCCTTGTCATTTGATGGATTCATAGAAACAGAACTTACTATGGCCGCCGGTGCACCGGCAGGCGTAATATTAACTGCAGCCGTTGCAGCAGCTGTAAAAGCAGGATCATCTAAACGATATACAAGTCCTGTTTCTGTTCCAATGTAAAGTTTTCTGTTTGCATCCGAAACTGAATAAGGCAGATCACTGAATGCTTTATTTCGGGAAGTAGCCATGCTTCTGATGTTTCCTGAAATACCTGCACCTGTCATACGTTCCCAGTTGGTCGAAGCAGATCCAAGAGCCCCCGATGTTATACCGGAGGCGTTACGTGTGCGGTATAAAGAAGTTAACCCTGCATAATATAAGTTGTTTGTATTATCCTGGTCCAGGTTGCAGTAAGTAACAAATATACTGACAGATCCGCTAGGTTTTATACCAAAACCAAAACTTGGTGCTGTAAGTCTCACCAAATTCCCGCTTTGAGAACTGGCTATAATGTTGAAAAGCGTTGGGTTTGTATAACTGATAAACCCGACACCGGTACCATCACCACCAAAAACAGATGTTCCGGTAGTTCCCCCGTCTATAACAGGTGTTCCGTTATCCTGGGTACCTCCTAAAAAAACGTTTTGGCCCATAACCGGCGACATATCTACGTGGTAATACATATACGTTACATAGGAATTGTTTAATGGTGTCCAGGTTATAACAGGCGTAGTAATATCAGCCTTTTGTATACCTCCATCATCTGCTGCATACATAATATTGTTGCTGCCCGGTTCAAAAAGAAAATAATGTATATCAGGATGCGAATTCGGATATTGGGAGTAACTCGCAGGTGAGGCATAACCACCTATTCTTTTGGTATTGGTAGTTGTGGCAAATCCGTCGGTAGAGTTGTAAATATTTGTACCACCTATAAAAACGTTGTTGGCATTATTCGGTTGCACAGTTATTGCCAGGTCGTAACCGCCCTGCGTAGCAAAGGGATCATTACCACTCAGGCATCCGGGTTCATCCGGCAGGTTGGCACTCCTGTCTGTCCAGGTATTTGCGCTTTGATCGTACACAAAAAAATCGGCCTCTAAAGCAGGAGTAGTACAGCTAGAAACTTTTTTATTATCATACAATGCATATACAATATCAGGATTAGAAGGGGCATAATTTAAAACAACTCTTCCGTAACCGTTGGCAGCCTTCCAGCTGGCCGGGGTTACCACACCCAAGATGGTACCTGCAATTTTGGTCCAGCTACCACTGTTGCCTGTTGTGGAAGTATATACGCCTTCGTTTGCATCCGTACCCGCAAAGGCAGCATATAATCTGCCTGTGGGAGTGCAAATGATTTCTGTATATATAGCAAGGTTAGTGAATGTACCAAGTACCGGGGTGAAGGTACTTCCACCGTCAGAAGATTTTTGAATAGTATTGGAAGATGCAGCATAAATATCACCATTTACAGGGTTTACCACAATACGGTGCACATAATCAAAGGCATTGTCAAAAGCCTCCAAAGCACCTACTGATGTAGAACTTAACCTGTTCCACGTGATGCCATTGTCAGTAGATTTAAATATACCGAAACCACGATATGATGAACCCAAAGATGCTGAATTGCCACTGGCCTCACCTGTACCAAAGTACCAGGTATCCTGAAAACCTGGCCGGGTGTCCTGAGCTACTGAAGTAATATTATGGATAGCACCGGTAGGTACCACACGGGTCCAGGAAGCACCGCCATTTGAACTGCGATATACGCCTGAGCTCGTACTTCCTCCTATCATAATATTAGCATTTCGCACATCTATGCCCAATGCACGGGTTTTACCACCCAGGTTTGTTGGGCCTTTTACATCCACAGTCATTACCCCTGCCGGTCTTTGAGATACAGGCAGTTGCTCATACTTAGGAGAAATTAGTGCTGCATCTACGGCTAACCTGCTTGCATTACGGGGAATTTTTCCGGTAGCCGGATCCTTTAACATATCAAACAAAAACTGATCCCTCTCTTCAACACTTCTTGCTTTTTCTTCAATACTCTTTTTACTTTTAGTGAATTGAGAAGGTTTTGCATTTTCAATTCTGGTGGCAAAATGATTTGGCAGTTTTTTTGCTGAAACAACTTTCGTTGCTGGACTTTTTGCCTTTTGCGCAAAAATGTTATTTAGAAAAAAAAGATTTAGAAAAAGTAAAATACCTGCATTCCTTATGAACTTAAAAGGGTAGAAAGTGGAAGAAATGCGTTCGGTGTTTGAGGGGTTAAAAAATATAATAGGAGGATAAAGTTTAGACATATGTTTGTTTTTTTTAAATGAATACTTTAAAAAATTGTGAAACTTTTAAAGTAATAAATGATTTTTAAATATATGGAAATAAATATTGTTGTAGTATTTCTTCGACAATAAAAAAAATTGTTTATTGTAATTGGGTTTTAAAATAAGTATATTCAAACCTATGATAAAACTTTCACTGATTACATCCTGGTTTTTAATATCAGGGTATTTTACTGAGCCGCCAGTAAAAACCTCAATTGTTTTTATAATTACAGAAACACATTCTTACTGCGGCGGTGCAAATCGTTCAGAAGATCCTGAGGTAAAAGAATCGAAAAAAAAGATACCATCTGCAGAAACGTTTTACATCATCAGGGGAAAAATAAATACTCAAGGCAGAAAAATAATAAAGAGCTTTTCCATGGGTACTGCAGGGAGTTCTTGTACTACCTTAAATCCCGGAACCTATTCGGTAATCAATAAATTTTTATATCAGAAATTGGTTATAGATAAAAGCCATTTTGACGAAGCATGTTTGAAGCATCTTTGGGCTACGCCTCTTTTTTCTTTTACAGTAGCTAATAAAAAAGTTGATACAATTGTACACAATATTGAGTTGCCCTGCGAATACAATAAACCTTGTGCAAAGTTGAATAATGATATCCCAATGTAATAATCTAGTGTGTAAGTGTCCCACACCTATAGGTGTGGGACACTTTTAGAAATTAATTTCCTATTTCATTTCAAACTAATCCAAAAGGAGTATTTTCTTTCTGGCAAACATTATCTTATTTTGGGGCAATAATAGAAAGTTTTTACTGTTGATAATGCCCCCACTAATCCTCCCTCAATTTCATCCGCTGAATCAGTGCCATACCGGCCTGGGCATCCTGCATTAATAGCTATACTGTTTTATCCAATCCTTAATATTTGCCTTAACCAATACAAAATTTGCCTTAACCAACACAAACCTTTAATTGTATGAAACAAAAAATTTTACTTATTTTATTAATTACCTTTCAAAGCCTGTTGTTACAGGCACAAACATGGGATGGATCAACTAACACCCTCTGGAATGAACCTACCAACTGGAGCACCAATACAGTACCTGGACCTGCGAGTTCTGTAACCATTCCTAATACGTTAAATAAACCGGTTTTACAAAACAATGTTTCCTTAACCGCTATCACAATGAGCACGGGAAGCGCCTTGGATTTTAACGGATTTACGCTTACAACCAGTTCAACTTGTGATATAAACGGTGCAACTTTAAATAACAGCAATGCAGGAACAGATATTGAAATATTCATGAATGGAAATAATGGAGCCAGGTATTTCAGGGGAACTACTGTAAATGATCATATCATTTTTACTTTACCCAGTACTTCAGAAGGTTTTTATGAAGGATACCAGAATCCTAACACTTTTAATGGCAATGCCACTTTTAATATAACAGGTACCGCCGTCTTTTATACTTCTTATGATAATGTCTCCACTTTTAATGGTAATGTAACAGTTAATCGCACAGTTGCGGGCCCTACTTATATTTTCTATTTTGGAGCTACAGCTGTTAACGGTAACTTTTCTTATACAAACAATGCAGGCGGACTTACACAGATTCATGAGTTTGGTACAACACTCGTACCCATTTCAGGAACCATAAATATAACTGCCACGGGTGCGGGTAACCCTGCTTTTACTATGAGAAGAATGATGAACCAAACCGGTGGAGGAACAATATCAGTTCAAAATCCCGGGCTGGTTACTATTTCCAATGATACCCTCATTGTAAATGCGTTAAATGTAAATGGATTTACTAGCAGTGGTACAGATGATTTTTTAAGGAATTCAATCACAGGAGCGGTCTCTATAACAGATGCTGCAACTAACATTGGTGAAATTAATTTCAGAGGTAATACCATTAATGGAAATACTATTTTTACTGTTAATTCCTCAGCAGCATTTTATGAAGGTTACCAGGTACCGGACACATTCAATGGCAGTACCACATTTAATATTAATGGTGCAGGAAATTTTTTTACTTCTTTTGACAATATCTCCACTTTTAATGGTAATGTAACGGTTAACCGCACGGTTGCAGGCCCTACTTATATTTTCTATTATGGAGCTACTGCTGTTAATGGTAACTTTTCTTATACAAACAATGCAGGCGGACTTACACAGATTCATGAGTTTGGTACAACACTCGTACCCATTTCAGGAACCATAAATATAACTGCCACGGGTGCGGGTAACCCTGCTTTTACTATGAGAAGAATGATGAACCAAACCGGTGGAGGAACAATATCAGTTCAAAATCCCGGGCTGGTTACTATTTCCAATGATACCCTCATTGTAAATGCGTTAAATGTAAATGGATTTACTAGCAGTGGTACAGATGATTTTTTAAGGAATTCAATCACAGGAGCGGTCTCTATAACAGATGCTGCAACTAACATTGGTGAAATTAATTTCAGAGGTAATACCATTAATGGAAATACTATTTTTACTGTTAATTCCTCAGCAGCATTTTATGAAGGTTACCAGGTACCGGACACATTCAATGGCAGTACAACATTTAATATTAATGGTGCAGGAAGTTTTTTTACTTCTTTTGACAATATCTCCACTTTTAATGGTAATGTAACAGTTAACCGCACTGTTGCAGGCCCTACTTATATTTTCTATTTTGGAGCTACAGCTGTTAACGGTAACTTTTCTTATACAAACAATGCAGGCGGACTTACACAGATTCATGAGTTTGGTACAACACTCGTACCCATTTCAGGAACCATAAATATAACTGCCACGGGTGCGGGTAACCCTGCTTTTACTATGAGAAGAATGATGAACCAAACCGGTGGAGGAACAATATCAGTTCAAAATCCCGGGCTGGTTACTATTTCCAATGATACCCTCATTGTAAATGCGTTAAATGTAAATGGATATCTGAACGGTGGCACGCATGAGTTTTTACGGAATTCAATAACCGGTACTGTTAACCTTTCTGATGCTGCTACAAATACTGGTGCTGTATATGTACGGGGAAACACAATTAATGGAATTACTTCTATAACTAAAAACTCTGCTTCTATATTATATGAAGCATACCAGCAACCTAATACCTATAATGGAAATTTAAATTTGATCAGGAATGCCGGTACCATTAGTTTTTCTTATGATAATCCATCTTTTGTAAATCAAGATCTTATTTTAAATTCAAGTGCAGGAATAACTTTCACGGATACGGTTAAAATACAAGGTAGTGTTAACGGAATTTTTGAACAATTAGGAACACAACCTATTCTAATTCCTAAATTGGTGATGCAAAAAACGGGCACGGGTCAAATAACGCTGA
Source organism: Ferruginibacter sp. (assembly GCA_037720515.1). Lineage (GTDB taxonomy): Bacteria > Bacteroidota > Bacteroidia > Chitinophagales > Chitinophagaceae > Ferruginibacter. The sequence continues at coordinate 50,924 of JBBJMM010000016.1, read as the reverse complement.
ATGATTCAGTAACTATATCAACAAAATTAACTTTCGTTACAGGCAATATTGTTGCCAGCGCAACAAACAAATTAATATTTCCAGATAATGCAACACATAGCGGCGGATCAGCTGCAAGTCATGTTAAAGGAACTGTACAAAAAAACGGGGATGATGCGTTTACGTTTCCTACCGGTGCTAACAATTCTTACAATTTCGTTGCTATGACGGCCCCTTCAAATGTTGCTGATGTTTTCAGTGCTGAATACATAAAAGGAAGCCCTTCAGATTATGGATATGATACAACATTAAGAGTTGCTTCACTAAAAAAGATAAGCGGTTGTGAATTCTGGGATGTTAAAAGAGTGAAAGGCACCAGTAATGTATCACTTACATTAAATTTTGCACCTCCCTGTACATTAGCGCCAAATTATATTACAGACCCTACAAAATTAAGAGTGGCTCATTGGACGGGTACAATATGGGAAGACCTGGGCGTTAGTGATCCTACAGGAACTACTAACGGTACCATTACAACAGCCGCGCCTGTAAACAATTTCAGTCCGTTTACATTTGGCTCTGTGGATATAGTTGCTAATCCATTGCCTCTTCGCCTTCTCTCTTTTACAGCCGGCAAATGCAATAACAATGTTTGCCTGCAATGGAAAACAGCTGATGAAATAAATGTTTCTTATTTTGAAATAGAAAGAAGTGAAGATGGAATTACATTTGAAAAAATAAAAGTTCAATCAGCACAGAATACAACAATTGCAACTTATAATACAATAGATAAGGATGTGCTTACCGGGATAGTTTATTACCGTTTAAGATCTGTTGACCTGGATGGTAAATTCTCGTTTAGCAAAATCGTAAAACTTGATTTCAGTAAACAGTTCACTGTTCAGATATCTCCTAATCCTGCAACTAACAGAATATACATCCAGGGAGCAGAAAATTTCAAACAGATAGAAATTGTGGATGTTAATGGAAGAGTAATAAAAAAGCTGGGATCATCTGCAGATAATTATTATAATGTCCAGTTTTTACCATCTGGTTTGTACTGGATCAAACTCTATGGCGCAGGAGATGTACAAACACATAAGCTGATAAAAGATTAGGCTGGCAGATAAATTCGCACAGAGTTCACAGAAATTTATAATAGTATACTGTTTACTCTGTGCGATAAATCTGCTTAACACAGCCTTCAGCAAATATTATTATCATCCTGGTTTCGGAACAACCCTGCAGGAAAATTATTTAAGATGGGCTCTTAAATTAAAAAGATCATTGGAAAATTATTGTATGAAAAAACTTTTGCTCTTATTTTTTTTATCTCTTGCATTTTTATTTTCTTTTTCCCAGGCCGGCAGCCCTGATAATACTTTTGGTACAAATGGTAAAGTCTTTACCTCTTTTGGAACATCTACTGATGCCTCAACTGCCATAGCTGTACAAAGCGATGGAAAGGTTGTATTGGGGGGATATAGCTTCAATGGAACAAATTTTGATTTTGCGCTTGCCCGCTATAACATCAATGGCACTTTGGATAATACCTTTGATTTAGATGGAAAGGTCACTACTGCAATAGGCACATCGAATGATTATATTTTGGCCATTTCAATACAAAGTGATGGAAAGATTGTGGCGGCGGGATACAGCAATATTGGATCACCAACAGATTTTGCCCTTGCCCGCTATAATGCTGATGGCAGTTTGGATAATACTTTTAGTGGTGATGGAAAACTTACCACTAACATTAATGGTAATGATTTTGTAAATGCCGTAGCCATACAAAGCGATGGGAAAATTGTAGTGACCGGACGGAGCAATACTGATTTTTCGCTTGCACGCTATAATACTGACGGCTCGTTGGATAATACTTTTGATGGGGATGGAATACTCACCACCCGTGTTAGTACATCAGGTATTGATGACGCCAGAGCCATAGCCATACAAAGCGATGGAAAAATTGTAGTAGCCGGAGAAACAGGATCTACTTTTAACGCTGCGAATGATGATTTTGCGCTTGCTCGCTATAATACCGATGGCTCCCTGGATAATACTTTTGATGGAGATGGTAAGCTCACAACTTCCATCAGCCCGATTTACGATGCTGCTTCTTCAATAGCTATACAAAGTGATGGAAAAATTATAGCAGCAGGAACCACCAGCGGATCAAATTTGAATTTTGCCCTTGTTCGATATAACACTGATGGCACTCTGGACAATACTTTTGATGGAGATGGAAAGCTCACCACTGACATATCAGGAAATGATTTTGCTAATGGCATGATCATACAAAGTAATGGAAAAATTGTAGTAGCGGGACGCAGCCTTAATGTAAACAGGTTTAATTTTTCGCTTGCCCGGTACAATACTGATGGAACTTTAGATATTGCGTTTGATGGTGACGGAAAAACAACTTTAACTTTTGGTGCAGGTGCAACTGACTGGGGCTATGATGTTAATTTATTCAACAACCGCCTTTATGTGGCTGGCTTTACCGATGCAGGCGGAACGGATGACTTTGCTGTTGCTGCTTTTCAAATTGATCTGCTCCCCGTACCCCTTTCCTTAATTTCTTTTACTGCTTCTAAACAAAATAGCTCAGTACAGCTTAACTGGAAAACAGCAGATGAAATAAATGTTTCTTATTTTGAAATAGAAAGAAGTGTGGATGGAAGAACATTTGAAAAGATAAAAGTTCAATCAGCACAGAATACAACAATTGCAACTTATAATACAATAGATAAGGATGTGCTTACCGGAATAGTTTATTACCGTTTAAGATCTGTTGATTTGGATGGAAAATTCTCGTTTAGCAAAATCGTAAAACTTGATTTCAGTAAACAGTTCACAGTTCAGATATCTCCTAATCCTGCAACTAACAGGATATACATCCAGGGAGCAGAAAATTTTAAACAGATAGCAATTGTGGATGTTAATGGAAGAGTAATAAAAAGGCTGGGATCATCTGCAGATAATTATTATGATGTCCAGTTTTTACCCTCTGGTTTGTACTGGATTAAACTCTATGGCGCAGGAGAAATTCAAACACATAAACTGATAAAAGAGTAAATAATTTTTAAAAAAAAGTGGCAATTAAAATGCCACTTTTTTTTTCTTAAGAGCGTAATAATTAAAAGGTATAACAGGCATGATACTTTTTATTATATAAATATTTACCTGGCTCTAAGGGGGAATGAAATGTTATTTAAAATTCCCTTTGCATGTTTTTCTAGCATACTTTAAATGAGGATAGAGTATATGTTCGTTTTTTAGATTTTCCGCAGATAGCAATCCAAATCTCCACCAATTCCTTTTCTTTATCTTTGCATTGAAGTTTTTCAATATGACCAAAAAAGGGAAAGTTTTAATGGCAATGAGTGGCGGTATCGATAGTACCGTAGCGGCTCTTATGCTCCATAAAGAAGGATATGAAGTGATTGGTATCACCATGAAAACATGGGATTATGCTGCCAGCGCGGGTGCTGCTAATAAAAAAGAAACAGGTTGCTGTAATGTGGACAGTTTCAATGACGCTCGGCTTGCCGCTGTTCAACATGGGTTTCCGCATTTTATCCTGGATATCCGCGAAGAATTCGGTGATTTTGTCATAGAAAATTTTGTGGAAGAGTACATTGCCGGCCGTACTCCTAATCCCTGCGTGATGTGCAATACCCATATAAAATGGAGAGCATTGCTAAAAAGGGCTGATGTTTTAGGTTGCGAATATATTGCAACCGGCCATTATGCCAGGATCCTGCAACATACAAATGGCCGCTATTTTATCAGCAAAGGGAAAGATGATAATAAAGATCAAAGCTATGCATTGTGGGGATTGCAACAGGATGTACTTTCCAGAACTTTATTGCCACTGGGTAATTACCATAAAACTGCTATACGCCAGCTGGCACATGATTTTGGTTACCCTGATCTTGCTAAAAAAAATGAAAGCTATGAGATATGCTTTGTACCCGATAATGATTACCGGGGCTTTTTAAAACGCAGGGTAGATGGGCTGGAAGAAAAAGTGAACGGAGGTGATTTTATTGATCCTGCAGGTAATATTCTGGGGAAACACAAAGGCTATCCTTTTTACACAGTTGGACAAAGAAAAGGGCTGGACATTGCTTTGGGGAAACCTGCTTTTGTAACAGAAATTATCCCTGAAACAAATACCATAGTTCTGGGTGAAGAATCAGACCTTAACCGAACAGAAATGAACGTAACTCAACTCAATTGGATGAAATATGACGGTATAAGTGATGGTTTGGAGGTGACAACAAAGATCCGTTATAAAGATAAAGGAGCGCTAAGCAATGTTTTTGCATACCAAAATGGTATAAAAGTTCGTTTCTACGAACAGGTAAAAGGGGTTGCGCCAGGGCAAAGTGCCGTATTTTACGAGGGCGATGATGTGATTGGTGGAGGTATCATTCAAAGAACAATACCTTTGTTTTAAACATTGGCTACGCAGCCTATTGATCTTTTATCCGGTCTGAACTATCACTAATATTTATCTTATTCATATGAAAAAAATATTTCTTTTAATACCTTTTGCATTTCTCATTTTTCTTTTTTCTGCCTGCAAAAAAACCAACGAAAATTTTCAGACTGCATCTATTAAAGATTACGCACCTTTCGCTGTTGGAAAATATATTACTTACAGGCTCGATTCCCTGGTGTATATTAATTTTGGAGCAAGTGCAGTTACCCGTTCTTATGAAGTTAAATACCTGGTAGAAGGTCAAACTTCCACCCTGGATAGTATGAAAACTTCTTTCCGGATAACGCGTTACATCCGTAAATCTGCTCCCAATACTTTTCAACCGGATGCTACATTTGAAGCAGTGTATATTAATAATTCTCTTGAATTTGTTGAGAACAACCTGCGATTCATTAAACTTAAGTTACCTATCAGAAATGAATATTCATGGAAAGGCAACTCTTATATTGATACTTATTCTTTAAATTCTGAAGTAAGATACCTGGATGATTGGGATTATATATATGATAGTGTAGGTGTACCTCAAACAATAGGTACCTATATACTTGAAAATACTATTAAAGTAAATCAACGGGATGAAGTGATCGGAAATCCTTCAGATCCAAATTCATACAGTGAGATCAATAAAGGAGTGGAAAAATATGCAAAAGGAATTGGCCTGGTGTACCGCTTCTTTTTTCACAATGAATACCAGCCTCCAACTCCCGGACGGGGTGGTTATTTCCAGGGTTACGGAATTACTCTAACGATGATAGATCATAATTAAAGGATGCTTATTTTTTTCTGCTAAAGGCTATGAGGTCTGTATTCGGAATGGCATCTGCTCCCGCATGTTTCAGTAAGGTTGACAACTGCCCTCTGTGATAAGTCTGATGGTTAAACAGGTGATGTAAAACTTCATATACAGGTTGTTTGAACTGGTCTTTCTTGGAATTTTTATAAATAAACTCATGCTCCAAAGCGGTTTCCGTGGCCAGGTCTATCCACTCTTTCCATTGTTTTGACTGGTTCATTAAATTAGTCGTCAATTCAAGAACTGATCCCTGGAAATTTGTACTGGGCCATTCCGTTTGCTCAGATAATTTTATTCTTTGCCACCAGATAGTTTCCACATCCCACAGATGAAGTAAGGTTTTATACAAACTTGAAAAGCTGCTTTTTATTTCCAGGTGTATCTGCTCATCTCCCATGTTATTGATACAATCAACATATCGCTGGTTGGCCCACACGTTATATGCAGCATATGTTACCATTACCTTTTTCATCATATTTATTTTATCATTCAAAATTAATGAAATCAGGTTGTTGAATGTTATTAGTTTTGGAGGATGGTGGATGGTGGATGGTGGATACTGGATGGTGGATACTGGATACTGGATACTGGATTCTGGATACTGGATTCTGGATACTGGATTCTTGATTCTTGATTCTTGATTCTTGATTCTGGATTCTGGATACTGGATACTTGATACTTTATACATGATTGTCACTACTCAACACTTCAAATTATTTAAACGAAAAGCTGCATTCCTCCCTCTCTTTTGGAGAGGGCTGGGGTGAGGTCTATACTGGATACTGGAAACTGGATGCTTGATACTGGATACGGGATACTTGATACTTTATACATGATTGTCACTACTCAAAACTTCAAATTATTTAAACGAAAGCTGCATTCCTCCCTCTCTTTTGGAGAGGGCTGGGGTGAGGTCTATACTGGATACTGGATTCTTGATACTGGATACTTTATACATGATTGTCACTACTCAAAACTTCAAATTATTTAAACGAAAGCTGCATTCCTCCCTCTCTTTTGGAGAGGGCTGGGGTGAGGTCTATACTTGATACTTGATACTGGATACTTGATTCTTGATACTGGATACTTTATACATGATTGTCATTACTCAACCAAATTATTTAAACGAAAAGCTGCATCCTCCCTCTCTTTTGGAGAGGGCTGGGGTGAGGTCTATACTGGATGCTGGATACTTGATACTGGATACTAAATACTATATACTTAATACTAAATACTAAATACTAAATTAAAATGAACATACATATTCGTAAGGCTGTAAAAGAGGATTGTCCCCGGATCATGGAGTTGGTACATGAACTGGCAGTGTATGAAAAATCTCCTGAACAGGTAACAGTAGGGTTTGATCATTTCGTTGAAAGCGGTTTTGGCAATAAACCTGTGTGGCAGGCATTTGTTGCAGAAATGAACGGACAAGTAGAGGGTTTTGCTTTATACTATAAAAGATACAGTACATGGAAAGGTCAACGGTTGTACCTGGAAGATCTTATTGTAACAGAAAAATTAAGGGGCCTTGGAGCTGGTAAACTTTTATTTGACAGGCTCGTAAAAGAATGCCAGGAAAAAAATTACACGGGTATGATGTGGCAGGTGCTGGACTGGAATGAACCTGCCATCAATTTTTACAAAAAATATAAGGGAGTAAATATTGAAAGTGGCTGGCTCAACTGCAATTTTGATACTATCAATATGTAATTACTTTTATCAGGCTTCACTTATCTGCAAAAAATAAGTTCACTTACATTTGTATTTTAAAAACAAAATAATGGTTGAGAAAATTACAATGGGATCCGATGGCAAATTACTTGTGCCCGATAATCCTACTATTCCTTTTATAGAAGGAGATGGAATTGGTCCTGATATATGGAAAGCCAGTGTGCGTGTTTTTGATGCAGCAATAAGTAAGGCTTATAACAATTCAAAAAAAATAGAATGGCTAAAGGTACTTGCCGGTGAAGAAGCCTTTACTAAAACCGGGGAGTGGATGCCGGAAGCTACCATGGCGGCATTCCGGGAATATTTATTATCGATCAAAGGCCCGCTCACTACTCCTGTTGGAGGTGGCATCCGTAGTTTGAATGTGGCTTTACGGCAGGAACTGGATCTGTATGTTTGCCTGCGGCCCGTAAAATATTTCGAAGGCGTTCCTTCGCCTATGTGGCAGCCGGAAAAAGTAAACATGGTACTGTTCCGGGAAAATACGGAAGACATTTATGCCGGTATTGAATACATGACAGGAACACCAGAGGCGCAGAAATTGCTGGATTTTCTTATCAATGAAATGCATGTAAAAAATATCCGTTTCCCTGCTACCACTTCTCTCGGTATAAAACCGGTAAGCAAAGAAGGCAGCGAACGATTGATCCGTTCTGCAATTCAATTTGCCATTGCCAATAAAATGCCTTCAGTAACGATAGTACATAAAGGCAACATCATGAAGTATACAGAAGGCGCTTTTAAAAACTGGGGCTATGAAATGGCGGAAAGAGAATTCTCAGGAAATGTATATACCTGGACGCAATGGGAGAAAACAAAAAAGGAAAGCGGGGAAGCAGTTGCCAATGAAGAAATGAAGATCAGTAGTATTGGAGGAAAAGTAATAATAAAAGATGCTATAGCAGATAATTTTTTACAACAGGCTTTACTTGCCCCTCAGGATTATTCTGTAATAGCAACATTGAATTTAAATGGTGACTACATAAGCGATGCCCTGGCAGCACAGGTAGGCGGTATCGGTATTGCGCCCGGAGCTAATATTAATTACCTTACCGGGCATGCAGTTTTTGAAGCCACACATGGAACAGCTCCGCGATTTGCCAATACCAATACGATGAATCCCTCCTCTGTTATACTCAGCGGGGTTATGATGCTAGAATACATGGGCTGGCGCGACGCTGCGGAAATGATAACTAACGCTGTCGGCAAAACGATAAGAAATAAAACAGTTACTATTGATTTTTACAACCTGATGAAAGAAGCAACTTTGTTAAAGACCAGTGAGTTTGGAGATGAGATAATTAAGAATATGTGATACTGGATGCTGGATACTGGATACTGGATGCTGGATACTGGATGCTGGATACTGGATGCTGGATACTTGATACTGGATACTTGATTCTTGATACTTGATTCTTGATACTTGATACTGGATACTGGATACTTGATACATGATTGTCACTACTCAACACTTCAAATTATTTAAACGAAAAGCTGCATTCCTCCCTCTCTTTTGGAGAGGGCTGGGGTGAGGTCTATACTTGATACTGGATTCTTGATACTAGATACTTGATAATCGATGAATAATTTTAAGGTTGAAAATTATTATGCGTTTTTTCAACTGCCTTTAAAAAATTGTTTAATTTTTTCCCCAGATGATGTAGTTTAACGTTGATTGTATTAAAAATCATTTTCATCCTGTAAAGATCGAGTTTCAAGTAAATTTTCCAGATGATCGATAGTTTCATCATTTGAAGAGAGTGCATAAATTATAAACTTTATAAAATCTGCCTTATATTTTCTTCTTCCATACCCTTCAACAATACAACTCTTAACAGTTTTTGAAGATCGTCTTATTTGTTGTGCTTCTTCAAATTGTTCAAATTTTGGTAGCGTTAAAGACATAACATGTATTTCAATGACTATGTCTTTCGAAATTTTCCATATCTCCAAATTCTTATAACTCATCTGGAAATTTAATTTATAAAAAGTATTAAATATGTTCTATTACCCAGATTTTACCCTTTATAAATATCTTTTAGGTATCAGTTTCTGCATTTATAATTAAGTTATCTAAAATCCAGAATCCAGCATCCGGCATCCAGAATCCAGTATCAAGAATCCGGCATCCAGTATCTGGCATCCAGCATCCTGCATCCAGCATCCGGCATCCAGCATCCGGCATCCAGTATCCAGTATCCGGCATCCGGCATCCAGCCTCCAGCATCCTCCTAAAAGAAAAACTGTTCTTTACAGATCTTTCCATCTTTTACTTCATAAACTGCAATCTCGTCCATTTTTATCCTGCCTGCACCTTTAAAGGTTACATCCATCCCCATTGGTACGGAAAAGAAATTACCCGCCACCGTTAGGTCTCCAGTATATCCGCTATGGAAATCTTCAATCATTTCATTGAATTTTTTTCCTTTTTCTTTGATGGCTTCCAGCCCTTTTACATCTGGCAATCCCATTGCCATAGCTGAAGGGGGTTCTATGCTTTCACAGTCATCTGAATACAATTCATCCTGTATCTGGTCATACTGATTTGTTTTTGCCAACTCCATAAAACGGGCAGCGATCTCTTGTACTGTCATAAATGTTTTTTTTAAATGTAAACATAAATTAAATGGATAATCATTATTAAATTATTAAACCGATTCACTTTATTTTTCAGCTATACCTGGTATCTCATACACCACATTCCATATCATTTATCCTGTATCTGATTTCCCTCATCCCGTTCCATTATCGTATTTTTGGCTTAAAACAGAAACGAATGACAAAAATAAAAGTAACGAATCCTGTTGCAGAACTCGATGGGGATGAGATGACCCGTATTATTTGGAAATTCATAAAAGACAAACTTATACTCCCTTATGTTGAAGTACCCATTCAATATTTCGACCTGGGGGTGGAACACAGGGATGCAACCGGCGACCAGGTTACCATTGATGCAGCAAATGCCATCAAGGCTTGCGGCGTGGGTATAAAGTGTGCTACTATTACTCCCGATGAAGAGCGTGTTAAGGAATTCAATCTGAAACAGATGTGGAAAAGCCCAAACGGAACGATCCGCAATATACTAGATGGAACTGTTTTCAGGGAACCGATCGTTATGCAGAATGTACCCAGGCTTGTTACCAACTGGACGGCGCCCATAATTGTTGGCCGCCATGCCTTTGGTGATCAATATCGGGCAACCGACACCGTTATAAAAGGAAAAGGCAAACTTACTATGACATTTACCCCTGAGGGAGGAGGAGATCCCCAGGTATTTGAAGTATATAATTTCAAAGGAGATGGTGTGGCTATGTCTATGTACAATACAGATGAAAGTATCACAGGATTTGCGCGCAGCTGCTTCAATATGGCATTGAGTAAAAAGTGGCCCCTTTACCTTTCTACAAAAAACACCATTCTTAAAAAGTATGACGGACGTTTTAAGGATATTTTTGAAAATATTTACCAAACAGAATTCAAAGAAAAATTTGCTTCAGCAAATATTACCTATGAACACAGGCTGATCGATGATATGGTTGCAAGTGCATTAAAATGGAATGGCAATTTTGTGTGGGCATGTAAGAATTATGATGGAGATGTACAGAGTGATACAGTTGCACAGGGATTCGGCAGCCTCGGCCTTATGACATCTGTGTTGATAACACCTGACGGAAATACAATGGAAGCTGAAGCTGCACACGGAACTGTTACCCGCCATTTTCGTGAACACCAGGCAGGCAAACCTACAAGTACCAATCCTATCGCTTCGATCTTTGCCTGGACGAGAGGCCTGGCTTTTCGTGGTAAGCTTGATAATAATTCAGCATTGATCAATTTTTGTACTGCCCTCGAAGAAGTTTGTATTGAAACAGTTGAAAGTGGTAAAATGACAAAAGACCTGGCCGTATGTATCCATGGAAACAAAGTAAGCCATGGAAAAGATTATTTGTATACAGAAGAATTCCTGGATGCCATTGATGAAAACCTGAAAAAGAAAATGGCTTAAATTTTAAAATTAAAAATCACTATTGTCCGGTTAAAACGCTGTTCATCCGGCCTCATAAAAAATCCGTTAAGAAAATTGAAGCGGAAGGCGTTAAAAAGAAAAACAGATGTTACTAAAGCCTGGCTTTATTATTAGTTTGTAAGTCGTACTTAGTTTGGTTTTAATATGAAGTTGTGACTTGTTTTTCTTTAGCCTGCAGTTTCAATTTTTAGGAATTTTTTATGCAGCCTTGATTTTTTGCTCCACTTTTGTATCAAGACAAAAGTGGAATGAAATAGAACCTATCCTAAAAGAAATTTCTTTTTAAAAGGCTCTGATATAGTGTTTTAAAAAAAGAGTCTAATTTTTACCGGACAGTAGTGATTAAAAATAAAAAAAATAAAAATTAAAAAGTCCTGTTACCAGGACTTTTTTAATTTAATACAATTGTTCTTTAATCATGTGTAGCACTGATACTGTCTTCCCGTGTTAATATAGGAGTGCTAGTTGCAGAATCCCTGATCTCTGTTAATGATTTTTGTGGATCATCCAGCGTATGTTCGGCATCTTTCAATGAATGATCTGTATTTTTTACAGGTGTTGGATCTGCAAATTCATGCCTGCGTGGGCCCGTTGAATCGGATGTACTGGTAAACCTGCTTTTACAACTCACAGCAATTATTCCGGAAAAAATGATCGCACCTAAAATTTTTTTATTCATCTCTGTTTTTTTCTATGTTATTTAAATCTGTTCAAATATTATTCCATGAAACTAACTTTTCTCATGCGTCTTTAATAATTTTTCTTGTGCCGGCATACAACTCATATTCCAGCAACCTGCAATCGATCTTACTTGTGTAAAATTCTATACGCCTCGATGGTTTTAATCCTATTTTTTTTGCAAGATCCAGGTTGCCGGTGAATATATAGCCCATATATCCTTTACATTTCTTTTTAAGGAAATCCCCGATCCGGCCATAAGTTTCCTCCAATTCCACTTCACTGCCCATCCTGTCTCCATATTCAGGATTCAAATATACAACACCACCCTCTTCCGGAATTACTGTCTGCTCAAAATCACATACCGAAAAGGTGATCAATTCTTCCACCCCCGCAATACCTGCGTTTACCTTTGAAATATTTATCGCATCCTCACTGATATCACTGGCGAGGATCATAAGTGAGGGTACAACTTTCACATCCTTTTCTATTTGCTGTACCATATTATCGAACATCTTTTCATTATAACCAACTACATGCATAAAAGAAAAATTGGAACGGTACAATCCGGGTTTGCGGTTTGTAGCGATCAATGCGGCCTCAATTGCAATGGTTCCTGATCCACACATAGGATTTATAAATGGCGATTTACGATCCCACCGGGTAGCTAATAATGTTGCGGCTGCGAGCGACTCAATCATAGGTGCTTTTCCAGGAATCTTCCTGTATCCATGTTTTGACAAGGTCTCACCTGAAGTGTCTATAAATATTTCTGCCGTATCATCTTTCCAGTAGAGATGTATCACCACACCATTCAATTCAGATCCTGAATCTGGCCGGCTGCCGGTTTTGTTTCTGAACCTGTCGGCTACAGCATCTTTTACTTTTACGTTAGCAAAAAGGTTGTTGGTAATGGTTTCATTGCTCACATTACTGCTGATCGAAAAATAACCATCTTTTTTAATGATGTCTTCCCATTCCACTTCTAAGAGAACATTGTATAATTCATTCGCATTTTTCGCACTGAATTCTTTTAATGAAAATAATACCTGGCTGGCACACCTCAGATGAAGGTTGAGCCGAATACAATCTTCCATCGTGCCTGATAATTCAACCCCGGTTTTAAAAGTACGCACAGGTATATATCCAAGGTCAGTCACTTCCTTTTCCAGATAAGAAGATAACCGGTTGCTGCAGGTGATAATGATCCTGCTATTAAGTAAAAATACATTCATACTGTTTTGTAAAAATAGGTATTAACAGCAAACAGGACTTTTCTTTCGGTTTGCATTTTTTTTAAAAATAATTACATTGTGATATGGAAATACAAAAAGATATAAGGCTGGCTGTTTTAATAGATGCAGATAATGTTCCTTATTCAAATGTAAAGGGTGTAATGGAGGAAATTGCAAAATACGGCACACCTACATTTAAAAGGATATATGGCGACTGGACAAAGCCTACTGTTACCGGGTGGAAAAAAGTTTTACTGGAAAATGCCATAACTCCCATTCAGCAATACAGTTATACAACCGGCAAAAATTCAAGTGACAGTGCTTTGATCATTGATGCAATGGATATTTTATATTCAGGAAAAGTGGATGGATTCTGTATTGTTAGCAGTGATTCGGATTTTACCAGGCTTGCTACCAGGTTGAGAGAAGCCGGAATGAAAGTTTTCGGCATCGGCCAGAAGAAAACGCCCAACCCCTTTATTGTGGCTTGTGATAAATTTATTTACATGGAGATCATTCCTGTTTTTGAGGATATAGTTACGGATACTCCTGTTAAAACACATAAACCTAAAGAAAAACCAACAGTTGATAAAGTAAGTAAAGAAACCATTAAGCTTATAAGAATAACTATTAATGATCTTGCTGATGAGAATGGCTGGGCTTTTTTAGGAGATGTTGGAAATCTCATTTTAAAAAAACATCCTGATTTTGATCCCAGAAATTTTGGATTCCCTAAACTTACGCCATTAATAAAATCTCTTTCCGATTTTGAAATTGATAAACGCGAAACAGACAAAGCGGGAATAAAACTGGTGTTTATCAGGAATAAAGAATTGAATTAATATTGGTTTGATCACGGAAGATAAAACTTAGGCCATCGGTTATATTAACTTCTGCCAGACGCCATTAAATTCACGCACTTTTTTAAACTTTCTTTCCATTCGGGTATCACAAGTCCAAATTGATCCTGGATCTTTGATGTATCAAACACAGAATAACCAGGCCTTGCTGCCGGTGTGGGGTAATCGCTGGTTTGAATTGAATCAACGATACATTTGCTTTTAATTATTTCCTTTATAGCAACAGCAAAATCAAACCAGCTGATCATTCCTTTATTACTGAAATGATAAATGCCTGGTTCAGGAGTTTCATTTTTTTCTATGATCTGTAATATAGCCTGCGCAAGATCTGCAGCATACGTAGGGCTTCCCATTTGATCACTAACCACGCCGATCCTTTCCTTTTCATTCATCAGCCGGATCATGGTTTTTACAAAATTTTTCCCATGGCTGCTGTATAGCCAGGAAGTACGGATAATAATTATTTGCGGGTTAACGGCTAAAGCCAGGAGTTCTCCTTCTCGTTTTGATTCTCCGTACTTATTAACCGGGTCCGTTATTTCTGATTCTTTATAAGGTTTGTCTGCAGTTCCATTGAATACATAATCCGTTGAAATATGTACCAGGCGGGTATTGTGTTTCATGCATACGCGGGAAAGGTTGCGTACAGCCAATGCATTAGCACTCATCGCAAGCTCAAATTCTGCTTCTGCTTTATCAACTGCAGTATAGGCAGCACAATTGATGCAAAAATCAATTTTCCTTTCTGAAAAATATCTTTCTACCTCTGTTTCATTCTCAATGGAAAGATGGGACCTGTCCGTAAATATAAAATTGAAATAATTATTGTTTTCTGAAAGGTCACGGAACTCGTTCCCTAACTGACCATTAGAACCTGTAACCAGAATGTTTTTTTTACTCACAGGAAGATCTTAGTTGTATAAAAAAGAAGAAGAAGTATTTTTAAACAGGGGATACACCAGGTCTTTTTCAGAAATAACTGCTTTATTGGAAGGAATTCTCCAATCTATATTTAAATGCGGATCATTATACAATACACCACCTTCTGCTTCCTTATTCCAGAAATTATCGCATTTATAAAACACTTCAGCTGTTTCACTTAATACAGAATATCCATGCGCAAACCCCTGCGGAACCAGTAACTGTTTTTTATTTTCCGAGGTAAGCTCAATGCTGTATGACTTTCCAAAAGAAGGTGAATTTTTTCGCATGTCAACCACTACATCAAGAATGGATCCCTGTAAAGCACGTACCAGCTTAGTTTGCGAATGAGGGTCCGACTGATAATGCAACCCCCGGATAACTCCATAGCTCGATTTGGCCTGGTTGTCCTGTACAAACCTTATTTCAATACCGGCTTTTTTGAAAAGTGCTTCATTATAACTTTCATAAAAATAACCCCGGCTGTCATTAAAAATGGCAGGTTCAAATATCAATAAGCCAGGCAGGTCTGTTGAGATAAAAGGCATAACAGATTAAGTGTATTGTTTATTAAAATATTCCATCGTTTCAAGCAAACCATCTTCAAATTTTTTTGTTGGCATATAACCAAGCAGTTCTTTTGCAAGACTGATATCTGCCAGGGAATTTCTGATATCGCCTACACGTGGTTCCTTAAAGACCGGTTGCCAGTCGCTCTTTAAATATTTTTTGCAGGCATCATACAGGTAATTGACTGTAAAATTTTCTCCAACAGCTACATTATACACTTTATTCAATGCCTCCATATTTTCAGTAAGCATACCTTTTATATTTACCTGTACAGCATTGTCAACAAAAGTAAAATCTCTTGTCTGCTCACCGTCTCCATTTATATAAACAGGTGTTTTATTTAAAATACCTTTTACAAACAACGGTATCACGGCTGCATAAGGGCCATCCGGATCCTGGCGGGGACCAAAAATATTAAAGTAACGAAATCCCATTATTTTCATCCCATATGCACTTGCAAATACATTCGCCAGTAATTCATTTGTTCTTTTACTTACTGCGTAAGGTGATAAAGCATTGCCGATCCTTTCTTCTTTTTTCGGCAAGGTAGGCTCATCGCCATACACAGAGGAAGAAGATGCATACACTAATTGTTTTACGTTTTTATCAGAGGCAGCTTTTACCAGGTTTACAAAACCGGTTATATTTACTTCACTGAAATACCCGGGTTCTTTCATACTTCTTGGCACAGATCCAAGTGCAGCCTGGTGGCTGACAAAATCAATTCCATCACACGCCGTTAAACAGGTTTCGGCATTCCTGATATCTCCGTTAATAAATTCAAACTGTGGATATTTTTTTAATATTTCGAGAGTGGAATCAAATCCGTTTACCAGGTTATCCAACACCCTTACTTTCTTTGCGCCGTTCTTTAATAAATATTCTGAAATATGTCCACCTATAAAACCTGCTCCACCGGTGATGAGAAAACTTTTATCCGAAAGGTCAGCAGTATGAAATTTTTCTTTCAATGTTTTTGTTGTATTAATAAATTTCCGGATTAATATTTATTTTATAGTTTGATTTGACCATGGACCATTGACCATTGACCATTCACTTTTCACTTTTCACATCACAAACTCCAGTAACTCCTGCTCATAATTTTTCCATTGTATGCACCTTTCAGATCAGCGATCAAAGCAACAGGCTTGGTAATGGAACTAAAATAAGTATCATCCAGTTTTTTATAATCGTTGTGAGGCACTGTTATTATTACCGCATCATAATTATCTGAAAGATCTTGAGTTAACGGAAAACCATATTCGTGTTTTAATTCATCACTGTTTGCATGAGGGTCCGTTACATCAACATGTAAAGAATATGACTTTAATTCTTTGATCACATCAGCCACTTTACTGTTCCTGATATCGCTCACATTTTCTTTAAAGGTTGCACCCATCACCAGTACTTTCGCATTCTTAACATCCCCATTATTTTGAATAATAAATTGCAATATTTTTTTTGCTACATATCCGGCCATTCCATCATTTATTGCCCTGCCGGCAAGGATCACCTGGCTATCATATCCCAGTTGTTTTGATTTATAGGTAAGATAATAAGGATCAACACCAATACAATGTCCTCCAACCAGGCCGGGTTGAAATCTTAAAAAATTCCATTTTGTTCCGGCTGCTTCCAATACTTCAAAAGTATTGATGTTCATTTTATCAAAAATAATAGAGAGTTCATTCATTAAAGCAATGTTGAGATCACGCTGTGTATTTTCTATGATCTTAGCCGCTTCAGCAACCTTAATAGAAGAAGCTTTGTGCACCCCGGCCTTTACTACCAGCTCATACACTTTTGCTATCACATCCAGGCTTTCTTTACAGCAGCCACTAACTACTTTTACAATAGAACTTAAAGTATGTTCTTTATCTCCTGGATTTATTCTTTCCGGTGAATACCCTATCATATAATCTTCACGCATCTTTAAACCGGAAAACTTTTCAATGATAGGAACACAATCTTCCTCTGTACAACCGGGATAAACCGTACTTTCAAAAACCACGTAATCTCCCTTCTTAATTACTTTACCAACAGTTTCACTGGCTTTTTTTACCGGGATAAGATCAGGATTATTATTTTCATCCACAGGTGTAGGAACAGCCACTATAAAAAAGTTCGCCCTCCGCAACACATCAAGATCATTGGTAAATTCAATATCACAACCTTCAAATGCTGCAGCATCCAGTTCCTGGCTGGGATCAATATTTTTACGCATCAGATCAATACGATCTGCATTTATATCAAACCCTATAACTTTTATATGTTTTGCAAATTCCAATGCAATGGGCAACCCCACATAACCCAATCCTATAACCGCTAATTCCTTTTTTTTATCCAACAGGCCCTCGTACATTTTATAACTTTATTTTTTATACAGGATACAGATTTCCCTTAACTAAATTTTTTTTCTCAAAAATTCTTTTGGCAGCTTTACCAGTTCTTCTTTTGGTAAGCTTTTAAAGTATTCATAGGTTATTCTTAAACCATCAGCGCGATTCACAACCGGAGCCCAGTTTAGCAATTCTTTCGCTTTGGAAATATCCGGTTGCCGTTGTTTAGGATCATCAACAGGCAATGGCTTGTAAATGATCTTTTGCTTTGTACCGGTAAGTTGTATGATCTCTTCTGCAAAATCCTTTAATGATATTTCATCCGGATTTCCAACATTTACCGGGAACGCATAATCGCTCATAAGCAACCGGTAAATTCCTTCAACAAGGTCATCAACATAACAGAAACTTCTTGTCTGGCTACCATCACCAAAAACCGTGAGATCTTCACCCCTAAGTGCCTGGCCAATAAATGCTGGCAGCGCTCTTCCATCGTTAAGCCTCATCCGTGGGCCATAGGTATTGAATATCCTTATGATCCTCGTTTCTACATTGTGAAAAGTATGGTAGGCCATTGTTATAGCTTCCTGGAATCTTTTAGCTTCATCATACACTCCACGCGGACCAACAGGATTTACATTACCCCAGTAATTTTCATTTTGCGGATGAACCAATGGATCTCCATATACCTCGCTTGTGCTGGCAACGAGGATCCTTGCATTTTTTGCAAGCGCAAGTCCGAGGCAATTGTGGGTTCCCAATGAGCCGACCTTTAATGTTTGAATAGGGATTTTTAAATAATCGATGGGACTTGCAGGAGACGCAAAATGCAATATATAATCCAGGTCGCCGGTTACATGAATGAACCTGGAAACATCGTGGTGGTAAAATTCGAAATTCTTTAATTTAAAAAGATGTTCAATATTTTTAAGGTCACCTGTGATAAGATTGTCCATTCCGATAACATCAAAACCTTCTTTAATGAAACGGTCACACAAGTGAGAACCTAAAAACCCCGCAGCTCCTGTAATTAATATCCTTTTATTTACCTCACCCCAACTTCTCTCCAAAGGAGAGGGACTAAATGCAACTTCTCGTTCATAACTCATAATTCTTAATTTATAACAACCTCACCCCAACCCCTCTCCAAAGGAGAGGGACTAAATGCAACTTCTCGATCATAATTCTTTTTACCTCACCCCAACCCCTCTCCCAAGGAGAGGGACTAAATGCAACTTCTCGATCATAATTCTTAACTCCCCACTCCATTCTCAACCTTCGACCGCCCAACGCTTTCGTAATGAAATCCCATATCTTTCATTTGAATGAGGTCAAATAAATTCCGGCCATCAAAAATCACTTTATTTTTCATTATTGAAATGATCTTATCAAAATCCGGTGTTCTGAATTCGTTCCATTCTGTTGCAATGATAAGTGCATCCGCATTTTCCAGGGCTTCATACTGAGTTTCAGAAAATTTTATTTTATCGCCTAAAATTGCCTTAACATTGCTCATTGCCTCAGGATCAAAAGCTGAAACTGTAGCGCCTGCATTTAATAATGCTTCAATAATATATAAGGCAGGGGCTTCCCTGATATCATCAGTATTAGGTTTAAATGATAATCCCCAGATAGAAAAATGTTTTCCAGTCAGGTCTTTATTAAAGTAAGTATTGATCTTAGGGAGCAAATGAAGTTTTTGCCTTTCATTTACTTCCATAACTGCATCCAGGATCTTAAAAGAATAATCTGCTTCCGAAGAAGATCTTGCCAGGGCCTGTACATCTTTTGGAAAACAACTTCCTCCATATCCAATGCCGGGAAAAAGAAAACGCTTACCAATTCTTTCATCACTTCCGATACCCCTGCGTACCATATCAACATCTGCTCCCAGCTTTTCACACAATTGCGCGATCTCATTCATAAAACTGATCTTAACAGCAAGAAATGAATTGGCTGCATATTTTGTAAGTTCAGCGGATTTCTCATCCATAAATATGATTGGATTACCCTGCCTTACAAATGGGACATAGAGGTCGTTCATCAGTTTAATGGCTCTTTCTGAAGTAGTTCCAATCACTACCCTGTCTGGTTTCATAAAGTCATCCACGGCTACGCCTTCGCGTAAAAACTCTGGGTTACTTACCACATCAAATGAATCAGCCAGGTTTTTACCATTTTCTTTAGCGGCTTTCAAAATGCATTGTCTTACTTTTTCAGCAGTACCAACCGGAACAGTACTTTTGTCTATAATTACTTTATACTCGGATTCAATTAAATATTTTCCAAGATCACAGGCTACGCCTAAAATATATTTCAAATCAGCACTGCCATCTTCACCCGGAGGTGTAGGAAGTGCGAGAAAAATAATTTTAGCATCCTTTACAGCTTCCGGAAGTGATGTGGTAAAATGAAGCCTGCCTTCTTTTTGATTTCTTATAAAAAGCTTCTCCAGCCCGGGCTCATAAATCGTCACCTGGCCTGCCAGTAATTTCTCAACTTTCTTATTATCAATGTCTACGCAGGTAACCGTGTTCCCGGTTTCTGCAAAACAGGTACCCGTAACTAACCCCACATATCCGGTACCAATAACTGCAATTTTCATAAAATATCAGGTTTTTTATCTGTTTACAAATTCAAGTACTTGTGAAACGATAAAGTGTTGTTGTTCATTGTCCAACTCGGTATGAATTGGAAGAGAAATTACTCTTTCAGTTAACCAGTCCGTAACCGGAAGGTTATATAAGTTACCGCCAAAGCTATCAAACATCTTCTGCCTGTGAGCCGGAACAGGATAATAAATCATAGAAGGTATTCCTTTTGTTGCCAAAAAGGCATGCAATCCATCACGGTCAACACCATCTAATAATAAAGTATATTGATGAAAAACATGTTTGTTATTGGGTGCCCTGTATGGTGTGGTAATTTTAGGATTATTTAGAAATGCATTATCATAATGATCTGCTGCTTTGATACGGGCAGATATATATTCATCCAGGTGTTTCAGCTTTATGCTTAATATAGCTGCCTGCATAGCATCCAAACGGGAGTTGCATCCCACTACATCATGATAATATCGCCTGCTTTGTCCGTGTGAAGAGATCATTTTTAATTTTTCTGCAAGTTCATCGTCGTCTGTAAACATTGCACCTCCATCTCCAAATGCTCCCAGGTTTTTTGACGGATAAAAGGAAGTACAACCAATAAGTCCGATAGTTCCGGTCTTCCTCGTTTTTCCATCAGAGAAAGTATAATCATTGCCAATTCCCTGTGCATTGTCTTCTATTACATAAAGGTTATTTTTTTCAGCAATGGATATTATAGATTCCATATCAGCAGCATGGCCATATAAATGAACCGGTACAATTGCCTTTGTTTTTGAAGTGATCGCTTTTTCTATGGCTTCGGGATCTATACAAAATGTTTTAGGATCTACTTCTACAAATACAGGTTTAATGTGCAACAACGCCGCAACTTCCACCGTGGCGATATAAGTAAAAGAAGGAGTGATCACTTCATCACCCGGTTGCAATCCGAGGGCCATCATTGCGATCTGCAAAGCATCTGTTCCATTTGCACAGGGGATCACATGTTTACTGCCATGATATGCAGCAAGGTCTTTAGCAAATTCATTTACTACATTTCCCCCAATGAACTGGGAGCTTTCCATTACAGCAATCACAGCCTTATCCACTTCTGTTTTTATTTTCAGATACTGATTTTTAGTATCAACCATTTGTAAGGGCCGCATAAACACATCATTTGAGCGGCGCAAAGATAAGTATTTGCACATTGCAAGAATTCGTTTCGTATCATACAAAAAAGGAACCTCGTGATCGGGAAGTGCATCAAAATTGTAATGCTTATTTTTGAACAAATTAATCTGCTTGAGTCTTTTCCTGTACAACATCTTCCTGTTTCTGTATTCTGCCGGGATTAAAATTGCTTCGTTATGGAATCAAAAAGCCCTTCAATGGATAAAAGGAAGAAAACTGTTCCCTGTTTTTGAAAGCAGAAAGACTGTATGGATGCATTGTGCCAGCCTCGGAGAATTTGAACAGGGAAGGCCGGTAATAGAAAAAATAAAGGAAATATATCCCGAATATAAAATTGTTATCACTTTTTTTTCTCCGAGTGGTTATGAGATAAAGAAAAATTTCCCTGGTGCGGATGCCATTTTTTATCTTCCTATGGATAGCAAAATAATATCGGAAAAATTTATTGAAACATTAAAACCGGATCTTGTTTTATGGGTAAAGTATGAATACTGGTATCATTATCTTACCGCGTTAAAGAAAAAAAATATCCCGGTTATATTGGTTTCAGGAATATTTCGTGAGTCGCAACCTTTTTTCAAATGGTATGGAAAAATATGGAGAGAAATGCTCGTTTCATTTGAACATCTCTTTGTACAAAATGAAGATTCCCTGAACCTTATTGAAAAGCTGGTACCGGGAAAAGTAAGTGTAAACGGAGATACACGATTTGACAGGGTTGCAGATATTGCAGACAACTGGCAGGAAGTGCCGGACATTGCTGGTTTTTGTGGAAACAGTAAAGTAATTGTTGCAGGCAGCACCTGGGAAGACGATAAAACCATCATGATACATTTTATTAATACACACCCGGAAGTAAAATTTATCATTGCCCCGCATGAAATAGAAAAAGAAAAACTAACCGGGTTATTAAAAAAGTTTAAAAACGTTATTCTTTATTCTGAGTTAGAGAAAAAACATTCAGGAAATCAGCAGGTTCTTATAATTGACAACATTGGAATGCTTTCCCGGCTGTACAAATATGCAACCATAGCTTATGTAGGTGGGGGGTTCAATACAAGTGGTATACATAACATACTGGAAGCCGCAGTGTATGGCAGGCCCGTTGTGTTCGGACCCGAATACCAGAATTTTACTGAAGCCATAGCTCTTGTAGAAAAGGGCGGGGCTTTTTCTGTGAACAATGCTTTAGAATTGGAAAAATTGATAAGCTATCTTTTATCTGAAGAAACAGCATTGATAAAAATAAGTGCGATCGCTAAAGAATATGTTTACAACAACAGGGGTGCAACAGGCAGGATAACAGATTACATTGCTGAAAAGCGTCTTCTTATCAACTGATCAAATTGTTTTACCACAGGATCATTATCATTCCAGGCAAGCTTTAATTTCAGTTCCCTTTTTATCCAGTATTCAGCTTCCGGAAAAATGGAAAAGCTGTTAATGGTCTTAATACTTCTCTCATACATAACCTCATCACCACGGAACAATTCATTAATGAACAAAAAGCGGTCATTTACGCCAACAGCTTTTCTTAAATCTTTAATAATGGTATCCTGCAGGGTATCACTTAATTCAAGCTGGGGTTGCTTTAAAGTTTCATTTAAAGAAAATGAGTTATTTACCGGCAGGGCTTCATGCAATTCCTTTTTCTTCCCTGGTACAGGTGGTTGTTTCTGATGTGTAAGCGTTGGAATATCTTCCACAGGGTCAAATAACAACTGGGGCCGGGTTTGTGCATGTATCTTTTCCCTGCTTTCTATATTTCTTTTTATCTCTTCCAGTTCAGCTTCTACTTCCGCTTCATCAACCTGGAGGATCTCTATTATCTTTTCTTCTTCAACCGGAGTTTGGATATCGGTATCCTGCGGAATGGAAAAAGGAACATTAAATGCAGTAGTGTTGCAGGTTTCATCCTGGTTACCTGCTTTTACATGCAATAGTTCAGACTGCAGCATCTGAACGGTCATCATCAGCTGTTCAACAGAAGCATGTTGCTTAATTTGTTCCTGCAACTTGTTACAGAGTGTTTCCACTCTTTCCATAAATAGGAATTTGCTTAAAAAATGGTTGCCTGTTTAAAGTTTGTTTTGTTCAGTGAAAGGAAACTTTAATCTTTGCACGTAACCTTAAAGTTACAAACACATTTTTAAATATTTATGAATGTTTATAGAACCTAATTATAAAGGAGAAAGAAGAGGATGGATCGAAGTGGTCTGTGGCAGCATGTTCAGTGGCAAAACAGAAGAACTGATCAGGCGTTTGAAGCGTGTTAAAATTGCTAATTTAAAAGCTGAGATCTTTAAACCGGCTATTGATACCCGTTATGATAAGATCAAAATAGTTAGTCATGATACCAATGCAATTATTTCAACTCCTGTGGAAAGTGCCCAGAGTATTTTATTGCTAGCCCAAAATGTTGATGTGGTAGGAATTGATGAAGCACAATTCTTTGATGCTGAAATTACCAATGTATGTGAACAGCTTGCCATGCGGGGGATAAGGGTTATTGTTGCGGGATTGGATATGGATTATACAGGAAAGCCGTTTGGACAAATGCCCAACCTCCTTGCTGTAGCAGATTACATTACAAAACTCCATGCAATCTGTGTAAAATGTGGAAATATCGCCAGTATCAGTTACCGAAAAACAGATGAGGGTGGCCAGGTTTTGCTTGGGGAAAAAGACCTGTACGAACCGCGTTGCCGGGCATGCTGTTTGCCAGTAGAAACAGCAAAACCCGCATAGTTTATTCTCGTATATTATAAAACATATTTATGGAATACAACAAACTTACACCTGAAGAAGAAAATGTAATTCTGCATAAAGGAACTGAAAGGCCTTTTACCGGTGAGTACAATAGTAACAAAGAAAGTGGCACCTATATTTGCCGGCGGTGCAATACTCCTTTGTATCAATCACATGACAAGTTTGATTCTCATTGCGGCTGGCCAAGTTTTGATGATGAGATAAGAGGAGCTGTAAAACATTTACCTGATGCCGATGGAAGCCGGGTTGAAATAGTTTGTACTAATTGTGATGCTCACCTGGGCCATGTTTTTACGGGAGAAAGGTTCACCGAAAAAAATACAAGACATTGTGTAAACTCTATTTCTTTAAAGTTTATACCTGCTGCACAATAAATTTTTGATCTTTTTCTGAAAATTTTTTAAGATAATACATGCTGATATTAGTTGCTAAGTCAGTCGCTTTGCTGTCATCCTGAGTTTATCGAAGGACGAAGCGTGATCATAATAAAAAGAAAACGGAATCCAATATAATCCAAAATCACAAGAAATATCATTTAGGATAGGTTCCATTTCATTCCACTTTTGTCTTGATACAAATCGATGCAGGAGATTCAGCGATAAATTTAAATAACAGAATAAGCTAAAAGTGGAGCAATCCCGAAAGCTTTCGGGACAAGGCTGCAAAATAATTTAAAATTCAAAATTTAAAATATCTTCTTAACGCCTTCCGCTTCAATTTTCTTAAGGGATTTTTTATGAGGCCGAACGAATATCATTTTAACCGAACAGTTGTGATTAGGAATTTTAAGTTTGGGATGATTTAGTTCCTCTCCTTTGGAGAGGGGTTGGGGTGAGGTATATCTCCGGGATATCGTTATTTTGCAGCATGTACAACCGTACAATTGCTTTATTGAAAAAAGACATACTTCTTGAATTGAGGCAGCAGCATACTTTTTATGGCATACTGCTTTACATTGCTTCCACCGTTTTTGTTTTGTATTTATCACTTCCCTTAAGTGTGGATGGTGAAATATGGAACAGCCTTTTCTGGGTTATACAATTATTTGTTTGTGTAACAACTGTGGCTAAAAGTTTCATGCAGGAAAGCAGGGGACGCATGTTGTACTTTTATTCCATCACTTCACCGATTGAATTCATCATTGCGAAACTTTTATTTAATGTATTACTCATGTTTGTGATGAGTATAGTAAGCCTCTTGTTATTTTACGCATTTTTAGATAACCCGGTAAAAGACGGACTGCGTTTCACCGGTATCGTTATATTAGGTGGTGCAAGTCTGAGCCTTGTATTTACATTGATGAGTGCCATAGCAGCAAAAGCCCAGCAAAATGCAGCTTTGATAGCTATATTGGGCTTCCCTGTTATTCTTCCTCAATTATTATTGCTGATGCGATTAAGCAAGGCTGCTTTTGCAGAGATCTTTCGCGATGGAGCTGTATTGCAGTTGGCAGGTATGATACTGCTGATGGATCTGCTGGTTATTGTGCTGGCTGGTATCCTTTTTCCTTATTTATGGAAAGATTAGGGAAAAGAAATTAGATAAGGAATAACCAAATAAATACACCCGATACTCGGGGTTACTATTTAAAAGTATTATCGTTTTCGACTTTGCGCAGTTGATTAATGATGAGTTGTTGAATGCACTTCCATTCACTTTCTCTATTGTTAGACCAAAGCGGCATACAACAAGCTTTTTTGCGCAATTGTGGTGTCAAATTAAAATTTGATACCATAACTGATATAACCACCAGGTATCAGTTCACTTTTAATTATTCCAGGTGAGAGACCAACTCTGAACAAAGCATTCTTTCCATACCAACGATAGCCAAGGTTGAGGCTTGGATAAATGGTCATAATTGAATAGTTAGGATATACAAAAATAGAGGCGAAGTCTTTTTGGTCGTCACTTACTTCATCTACTATCAGATACTGTATATCTAAACCAAGTTCAAGGAATTTATTTTTATTACCGACAAGATAATAACCACCACCGCCAAGGGAAACAACATTCAGATACTTTCCAAGGTTAGAACCTGCACCAACTCGAAAACCAAAATTTTTTGAGGCAAGTTTATGGTCAAAGTTCAGGTTGTATATAAGCCCTGACTTACCAAGTTCAAAAGATAAAGCGCTCAGTTTTGTTTTCTCGGCTGTCTGGGCAATGCAGAGTCTGCCACAAATAAAAATGACAAATATTGTAGTTAAAGTATGTTTCATAAATGTGGCGTACAACAAACAATTCAGACCATTAATTTTCTGAATTAAATGTATTACCCTGTGAAAGATCTCCGCTCTCAAAACCTTTTTTGAACCAATACATTCTCTGGGCAGATGTTCCATGTGTAAAAGCATCCGGTACAATCCGTCCCTGGCTTTCTTTTTGTAAACGGTCATCACCGATTGCATTGGCTGCATTCAATGCCTCATCAATATCTTCCCGGCTTATCACATTTTTCATTTTGTTATTATAATGAGCCCACAAGCCCGCATAAAAATCTGCCTGCAGTTCAAGCTTCACGGAATATTTATTGTATTCCACTTCATCAACAGACTGCCGCAAGCGGGCCATTTTATCTGATGTGCCTTGCAAAAATTGTACATGATGCCCTACTTCATGAGCTATAACATAAGCAAGAGCAAAATCCCCTGAGGCATTGAACCTGTTTTTTAATTCTTCAGCAAAAGAAAGATCTATATATACATCATTATCTCCGGGGCAATAGAAAGGCCCGGAAGCAGAACTTGCAGATCCGCACGCAGAAGAAGTGGAACCACTGAAAAGTACAAGGGTAGGTTTCTGGTATTGCTGGCCTTGTTTGGCAAAAAGCTCATCCCAAACATCTTCCGTGTCTTTAAAAACAACTTTTACAAAACTTGCTCTTTCGTTTTCCATTGCCTGTTGTTCTGCAGTCATTTCCCGGGGTTGTGTTTGTTCCTGTATTTGTTGCAGGTCACTTACATCCCCATTGCCTAACAGAAGATTGGCCACCAAAAAGATCACGCCCAGTAAGCCACCACCTGCTACCAGTTTTCCTGTTCCAGACATGCCGCGGCGGTCATCAACATTTGTGCTTTCGCTTCTTCCTTTCCATAACATAATTGTATATTTTAAAATTAAAAGTAATACTCTACTGTAATAAGAAAAAATAATGCCGAAAGAAATACTGGATGCTGGATGCTGGATGCTGGATGCTGGATGCTGGATGCTGGATGCTGGATACTTGATACTTGATGCTGGATGCTGGATACTAAATACTAAATACTGAATACTAGATACTAGATATGGATACTAAATACTAAATACTGAATACTAGATACTAGATATGGATACTAAGATACTAGATATGGATACTAAATACTAAATACTGAATACTAGATACTAGATATGGATACTAAATACTAAATACTGAATACTAGATACTAGATACTAGATATGGATACTTGATTTCCCATAACTTTGCGCCACTCAATAATAAACGGCCGTTGAAAAAACATTGGTGGAAAATATTATCTTTTATTTTACTGGTCTACACCATTACCGCTGGATTATTATTAGAAGTTCCGCGCCTGTTTATTTTAAACGAAACGATCCGCAATCTCTATTTTCATGTGTGCATGTGGTTTGGCATGATGATCTTATTTATTATAAGCTTTGTTCACAGTATTAAATACCTGCGCACATCCCATTATAAATTTGATTTGTTTGCAAAAAGTTATGCTGCAGTTGGATGTTTGTTTGGAATACTTGGTTATGCTACCGGTACTCTGTGGGCTAACTATACGTGGGTAACAGACCAGGGGCAGTCACTGGCTACCATTTTAAAAGAACCGAAGCTGATAGGTGCCGCGATTGCACTCCTCATTTACGGAGCTTATTTTGTTCTGCGCGGCTCATTTACCGATATCGATAAAAGAGCAAGAGTAAGTGCTGTTTATAATGTGTTTGCTTTTGCCATGTTGTTTCCCAGTATTTGGATAATTCCCCGTTTGGTTGGAAGTTTGCACCCCGGAGCTCCGGGAGGAGAAAGTGGAAACCCTGCATTGAATTTTAATGATATTGACAGCAGGCTTCGAATGGTTTTTTATCCTGCCATACTGGGTTGGACGCTATTAGGAGTTTGGATCACAACTTTACAAATCAGGCTGGAATTGTTGAGAGATAAAACATTGATACATGAATAGAATACTTCGTTTTTGGTTTTTTATATTTATTTTTTCTGCTCCTTTGCTGGCACTTGCCCAGGAAAAAGCGGAAATGGCCGATACCATGCGGAGTAATGGAAAGATTTATGTAGTGGTTGCAGTATGTTTGATCATATTAACAGGATTATTTTTATATGTTTGGAGAATTGACAAAAAGATTGTGAGATTGGAGAAAGAGAATAGAGTTATGTATTAAGAATTATGAATGAGGTGTTGTATTTAGTCCCTCTCCTTGGGAGAGGGCTTGGGGTGAGGTAAAAATTATGAACGAATAGTTGTATTTAGTCCCTCTCCCTGGGAGAGGGGTTCGGGTGAGGTAAAGATTATGAACGAATAGTTGTATTTAATCCCTCTCCTTGGGAGAGGGGTTGGGATGAGGTAAAAATTATGAACGAATAGTTGTATTTAGTCCCTCTCCTTGGGAGAGGGGTTGGGGTGAGGTAAAGATTAAGAATGATTAGTTGTATTTAGTCCCTCTCTTTTGGAGAGGGGTTGGGGTGAGGTAAAGATTAAAAATGATTAGTTGTATTTAACCCCTCTCTTTTGGAGAGGGGTTGGGGTGAGGTAAATAAATTTATAAAAAAATAAAAAATATATATGTCACAACATCCGTATAGTTTTTTTCAGAGTGTAGAAAAAAGTTTTGATAAAGCAGCCAAATTCACAAAATTTGATCCAGGCATACTGGAGCAGATCAAGGCTTGTAACAGTGTATATCAAATGCGGTTTCCATTGAAAAGAGATGACGGAACTATTGAAGTAATTGAAGCATACCGTGTGCAACATAGTCATCACAAAACGCCCTGCAAAGGTGGTATTCGTTTTAGTGATGAAGTAAACCAGGATGAGGTTATGGCGCTGGCATCTTTAATGACGTACAAATGTGCGATCGTGAATGTGCCCTTTGGTGGCGGTAAAGGAGGTATTAAGATCAACCCTCGCAATTACAGTGTTTATGAACTGGAAAAAATCACACGCCGCTATACAAGTGAACTGGTAAAGAAAAATTTTATTGGTCCTGGTATTGATGTACCGGCACCTGATTATGGAACCGGTGAAAGAGAGATGGCCTGGATCGTGGATACCTACCAGTCTTTAAAACCAGGTGAAATTGATGCGGCTGGATGTGTTACAGGAAAACCAGTAACACAGGGTGGTGTAAGAGGCCGAAAAGAAGCAACAGGACTTGGGGTATTTTTCGGAATACGTGAAGTATGTAACATGGAAAATGTTATGAAGAAACAAGGGCTTACTACCGGTATTGAAGGTAAAACAGTTGCGGTTCAGGGATTAGGTAATGTTGGTTACCACTCAGCAAAATTTTTCAGAGAAGCAGGCGCATTGGTGATAGGTTTGGCAGAATATGAAGGTGCTATCATGAACCCTGCAGGATTGAATGAAGAAGAGGTTTTTCAACACCGGAAAAAAACGGGTTCTATCCTTAACTTCCCGGGTGCAACCAACCTTGCAAAAAATACTGACTTACTGGAAATGGAATGCGATATTCTTATTCCCGCTGCGCTGGAAAACGTTATCAATGGAGAAAATGCACCAAGAGTAAAAGCCCGTATCATAGGAGAAGCTGCCAATGGGCCTTGTACGCCGGAAGCGGATGAAATATTTATGAAAAATGGTATTCTTTGTGTGCCCGATATGTACCTGAATGCAGGTGGTGTAACCGTGAGTTATTTTGAGTGGTTAAAGAATCTTAGCCATGTTCGTTATGGCCGGATGGAAAAACGTTTTACAGAAAATTTAAATACCAGCATCCTTCACCAGATCGAAGAACTTACCAATAAAACAGTAAGTGATAAAGACCGCAAATTCATTATGCATGGACCGGAAGAAGTTGACCTGGTACATAGTGGCCTGGAAGAGACCATGATAACAGCTACAAAAGAGATCATGGATATCTGGTTACAGAATCCTGATATTCCTGATATGCGAACAGCTGCTTATGTGAATGCGATCAATAAAGTGGCTACGAGTTATGGTGAGCTCGGGATATTTCCTTAATTTTTTTACTGCGGAGACGCAATTTATTTTTACCGCGGAGACGCAAAGTCGCAGAGATTTATTTAATATATTTTTTTTCTCTGCAACTCCGCGTCTCTGCGGTTAGTTTTCAAAAAAAGGGATCGTTTCGATTTCTTTAAAAGTTTCATCCTTTCTCTCGTAAGCATAACAATAATTACCATTGGTAATTATTAAAAATGTTGCCTGCATATTGGTATTGTACCGCAAAGCCTGGTGCAATACATTCTTTGTAAGTTTTACTTGCATCTCTTTACATTCAACAATAATGTAAGGCATAGCTTCCCGGTTATACACTACTATATCAAATCTTTTTTTTACTTCTCCCAGGTATATTTCTTTTTCAATAGCGATGAGTGAAACAGGATAACCCAGCACTTGTACGAGGTACTGAAGAAAGTTTTGCCTTACCCATTCTTCGGGTGTAAGTACGATCCATTTTTTGCGATAAGGATCAAATATCTTTTCGATATTCATTTCGGTTTTTATCCTGGGCCGGTATGATGGATATTCTATCCTGATCATTTAAGAAAATTATTTTTCAAATATCGGTAAGTTATCATACCCCAATTTATCTTATATCATTAAACCTCCTGTTCACTTGTATCTAAACAACTATTACGTATTTTTATCTTATGAAAACGAAAGATGAAATTGTAGAGAACTGGCTTCCCCGTTATACAGGTCAAAAGTTATCAGGTTTTGGAGAATACATACTGCTAACTAATTTTAGTAATTACATTTCTATGTTTGCATTGTGGAACAATGTACAAATTGTAGGATTGGATAAGCCCATGCAATGTGCAACTGCAAACAACATTACCATCATCAATTTTGGAATGGGTAGTCCGGGGGCAGCTACCGTTATGGATCTGCTTACTGCAATAAAACCCAAAGCTGTTCTCTTCCTGGGCAAATGCGGCGGACTCAAAAAAAGAAATAAGATAGGTGATCTCATTTTACCTATTGCAGCTATAAGGGGAGAAGGAACCAGTAATGATTATTTTCCTCCTGAAGTTCCTGCCCTTCCTGCCTTTGCCCTGCAGAAAGCAATATCCACCACCATCCGGGATCATGAATATGATTACTGGACCGGCGTATGTTACACTACCAACCGCAGAGTTTGGGAACATGACAGCGCATTTAAAGAATACTTGCAAAAGATCCGTGCTTATGCCATAGATATGGAAACCGCCACTATTTTCACAGTAGGTTTTTTTAATAAAATCCCCACCGGTGCCCTGTTACTGGTAAGCGACTCTCCCATGGTTCCGGAAGGAGTTAAAACTGCCGAAAGTGATAAAAGCGTAACAGCAGAATTTGTTGAACGTCATCTTAAAATAGGAATTGATTCACTTAAGCAACTGATCAACGATGGAATGACTGTGCGCCATTTGAAATTTTAATACATGGAACCCATTCTGCAGATCAAAGGTCTTTCCATTGGGTTTTTACAGGATGATGTTTTACAAACAGCCACAAAAGATATTTCATTTTCATTAGAGCGGGGAGAAATAACAGCAATAGTTGGTGAAAGTGGATCCGGTAAATCAGTTACGGCGCTTTCCATGCTGAAATTATTACCCCGGGAGGCATCGATAAAAGGAGAAATTTTATTTAGCCCCGGAACCGAAGCTCCGGTTGATATTGTTTCCCTTTCACAAAGAGACATAAAAAATATCCGTGGCAATAAGATCGCGATGATATTCCAGGAGCCAATGACCTCACTGAACCCGGTGTATTCCTGCGGCTACCAGGTGATGGAAGCACTGAAACAACACACAAAATTAAATAACAGGGAAGCAAAGGCGGAAACCATCCGTTTATTTACTGAGGTAGAGCTCCCTGATCCTGCGGGTATGCTTACCCGTTACCCTCACCAGATAAGTGGTGGCCAGAAGCAAAGAGTGATGATAGCCATGGCAATGAGTTGCCAGCCGGATATACTCATAGCTGATGAACCCACCACAGCACTGGATGTAAGGGTACAGGCAAACATCCTGGACTTGCTAAAAAAGATACAAAAGCAAACAGGCATGGCAGTATTGCTTATCACACATGACCTGGGATTGGTGGCGGATGTGGCAGAAAAGATCATTGTAATGTACAAAGGCCAAATAGTGGAACAGGGTATTACAGGCGAGGTACTGAGTAATCCAAAGCATAATTATACCAAAGCCTTGCTTGCCTGCCGTCCTGCAGCTAATATAAAAGGAAGGAAACTTGCCGTGATAAAAGATTTTATGGCTGATAATTTCCAGGTTGTGGAAGCAACAGAAAACAAATCATTTACAGAACAGGAAGTAGTATTATCAGTTCAGAAGTTAAAAGTTTATTTTCCTGTTGAAACAAATATTTTAGGCCGGCCTGTCTCTTTTTTTAAAGCAGTGGATGATGTGAGTTTTGAGGTAAAGAAAAATGAGGTGATAGGCCTGGTCGGAGAAAGTGGTTGTGGTAAAACAACCCTGGGAAGAACCATTCTTCAACTGATAAAACCAACATCCGGTAAAATATTTCTTTCCGGGAAGGATATTACCACCCTTTCTACCGGCAGGCTCCGTGACATCAGGAAAGATCTTCAGATCGTTTTCCAGGATCCTTATGGTTCTTTAAATCCGCGGATCACAATCGGTAGCGCCATCATGGAACCTTTACAGGTTCACCAGATTCACAAAAATAAAAAGGAACAAAAAGAAAAAGCAATTGCCCTGCTGGAAAAAGTAAATTTGGAGGCAGACCATTTCAACCGGTATCCCCATCAGTTCAGTGGCGGGCAGCGACAAAGAATATGTATAGCCAGGGCACTGGCTCCCGACCCTTCATTTTTAGTATTTGATGAAAGTGTTTCTGCCTTGGATGTAAGTGTGCAGGCACAGGTACTCAACCTCATAAATGAATTACGGACTGCACTCAATTTCACTTCTATTTTTATCTCACATGACCTTTCTGTAGTTCATTATATAAGTGATAAAATAATGGTGATGCAGAATGGAAAAATTGTGGAAGAAGGGCTCGCAGAAAATGTTTACAATAATCCAGTTCATGAATATACCCAACAAATGATAGCAGCAATACCGGGAAGAAAGTTGAATCTCTTTTAAATTTGGAAGGGATGATTTAGTCCCTCCCCTTTGGAGAGGGGTTGGGTTGAGGTCAAAAAAAATATTGTCATCCTGAGTTTATCAAAGGACGAGTTCTTCTCTTTGCTGTCATCCTGAGTTTATCGAAGGACGAGTTCTTCTCTTTGCTGTCATCCTGAGTTTATCGAAGGACGAAGCGTGAACAAAATATAAAAAATGCTGTCATCCTGAGTTTATCGAAGGACGAAGCGTGATCTTAATAAAAAGAAAACGAAATCCCTTAAAATGCTGTCCTGAGTTTATCGAAGGGCGAGTTCTTCTCTCTTTGTTGTCATCCTGAGTTTATCGAAGGGCGAGTTCTTCTCTCTGTTGTCATCCTGAGTTTATCGAAGGGCGAGTTCTTCTCTCTGCTGTCATCCTGAGTTTATCGAAGGACGAAGCGTGATCATAATAAAAAGAAAACGAAATCCCTTAAAATGCTGTCATGAGTTTATCGAAGGGCGAGTTCTTCTCTCTGTTGTCATCCTGAGTTTATCGAAGGACGAGTTCTTCTCTTTGTTGTCATCCTGAGTTTATCGAAAGACGAGTTCTTCTCTTTGTTGTCATCCTGAGTTTATCGAAGGACGAGTTCTTCTCTTTGCTGTCATCCTGAGTTTATCGAAGGGCGAGTTCTTCTCTCTGCTGTCATCCTGAGTTTATCGAAGGACGAAGCGTGATCATAATAAAAAGAAAACGAAATCCCTTAAAATGCTGTCATGAGTTTATCGAAGGGCGAGTTCTTCTCTCTGTTGTCATCCTGAGTTTATCGAAGGGCGAGTTCTTCTCTCTGCTGTCATCCTGAGTTTATCGAAGGACGAAGCGTGATCATAATAAAAAGAAAACGAAATGCCTTTAAAATGCTTTCATCCTGAGCCTGTCGAAGGACGAATTCTTCTCTTTGTTGTCATCCAGAGTTTATCGAAGGACGAAGCGTGATCATAATAAAAAGAAAACGGTATCCCTTAAAAATGTTGTCATCCAGAGTTTATCGAAGGACGAATTCTTCTCTTTGCTGCCATCCTGAGTTTATCGAAGGACGAAGCGTGATCATAATAAAAAGAAAACGGTAATTCTTCTCTTTGCTGCCATCCTGAGTTTATCGAAGGACGAAGCGAGAACATAATAAAAAGAAAACGGTATCCAATATGATCAAATCCGAAAGAAAATTTATTTTTCTTAACGCCTTCCGCTTCAATTTTCTTAACGGATTTTTTATGAGGCCGAACGAACAGCATTATAACCGGGCAGTAATAATTATGAATTAAATAAATGAAAAGTTGCATTTAGTTCCTCTCCTTTGGAGAGGGGTTGGGGTGAGGTCAAAAATGCTGTCATCCTGAGTTTATCGAAAGACGAAGCGAGAACATAATAAAAAGAAAACGAAATCCCTTAAATTATCCAACTCCGCTAAAAAATTTCTGTAAAGCTTTTCTCATTCAAACCGCGGTGCATAATTGTCTGAATAGAAATTCCGGCCGCTTTTGTATAAGGGGATAATTGCTTTTTTTAGCTGCTTGTTAAGCTGCTCTGTAAGTGGCTCCGTTTCATTTATTTTATATTCTGTAAGAACTGATATGATCGGATCAGTTGAGATCTTATTTTCATCCAAAGGTTGCAGGCCTGTCATGGCAATCTTCCAGTCGCTTTCTGCAAAGATCCTGTATTTATAAAAATATACATACCCTTCATTCCCTTTGAAAGAAGTTTGGATCTTTGATAAAAAAACAAGAGAGTCCATTTTGTCATATTCATTTTCCAAAATGATGTAACTCCTCGTAATAGAAAGTTGATTCTTAAAAGCGCCGGGAAACATATACACTCTTTGCTCCGGTAACAGACCCTTGTAAAAATTACTTCGGGTCTTCTCATTGGCTGCCAATGCATACAACAGCGTATCCGGTACCGCAATGTTATTCTTTATCATTTGTAAAGCCGTGGCAAGTTTTAGGTTTTCATCCCGGGATCTCAAAACGGATGTGAAAAAAAGTTGTACATCTTTATTTTTATAAAAAGGAAAAAGCAATACTCCATAATCTTCTAACCTGATCTCATTTTCCTCTTCATAATCTGAAAATCTTACAGCTACCGTTGTTTCATTATTTTTAATTTCTTCCTGCCTGCGTTTTTCCTCACGGTTACTTTGTTTTTTTAAAGCTACTTTGGCATCGATCAATATTTCACGCAGGTATTTTTTATACGCTCCTTTTTTTATAAAGCCACTATCAACCCCTTTCCTAAGTAAAGACCAAACTTTATTTTTGTAATCCTCTAAAGTAGATAACTGCAATATCCCCGGAAATAAACCTGCGCTTAATTGCAGCGTGTCTTGAAAATTGATGAATATTGAATTGAGATCATAACTATTCTCAAATACCGGCGGGCTCATCAACAGCAAATTTTTGAGGTCCCGGTATGCTACCTTGGTTTTTATTTCAGATAAAGATCTTATTACTTCATTCTGAAACAAACTTGTATCACCTGCTTGCCTGTAAATGGTTTTTAACAAAGAAACAACCTGCCCGGTACTGTCTTTAATGAAGCCCAGTTCAGCAATAAACTTACGTTTGGTTTCATAATAATCTTTATTTAAAACGTTTAGCCTGTTGATGGCGTTCTCAATATATTTAATACCCGGGGGACCATAATAAATACTCTGAATTGCCTGTTGAGCCCGGCTTTGTACAGCACTATCACTGCTGAATAATTCAGAAAAGAATTGTGATAGCCTGCTTTCATATAAGCTCCGGTTGTTCTGAACATTGTATGGATGGAATGTAGAAAAGAAAGGCCCGGCAAAACCGGTGTCAGGATCAACAGAACTTGTTATAGTTGTGATACTGTATTTGTAATTATTTTTTAAAAGTACTAGTCTGTCAATAACCTGGCTGCTGCCCGTATCCTTTAATAAAATTCTGATACCGGCCATATCTCCTGAAGAAACATTCCTGACTGAATGTACAACCATATCTTTTTTCTTTTCCGGATCATTGATCTCCGACTTCCAGTATTTTGCTGAATCAGTTATGTAAAAATATTTCGGAAAAGCCTGCACTTTTACTGAGATCAACTCCCCTGTTGAATCACTTTTAAAAACAGCATTCCTTATTTTGGGCCAGTAACTAATATAGCCTGTGAAGTTGTTTCCGTTTTCAATGTCCTCTTCCGTTTGCTCTATAATTTTGCGCATGCCTTCATCTACGCCAGGCAGCACACTTGTTTTAACACCGGCATGTAAAAAAGTATCCAGGTAATTTTCTGCCCGGCCATACCTGGATGGAACCAGGCCAAAAGAATTAAAATAATCATTGGACAAATTAGAATCAGAAATATTTTTTATTGCAAGGAGGTAGTTATGCGGCCCATTTATGATAAAAAGTGCATCGATCAATGTTCCATCCTTTAATTTCTCTTTTACTTGCAAGGCAGCATTTCCTAAAAATGATATTTTTTTTCTTGAAACCTGTTTTTCAAAAAGCTCATTGTTATGAAATGATTCTTCCATAAGGCCCAGCCTGAAATCATCATCATCCAGGTGATCAAAATTATAGACGCTTTTTTTTATCACCAGGAAACCGTTTCCTGTATTTTTATCTGTAGCCTCATACTCCCAGCGATCCTCCTGGGATATATTATTAAAATACTGGTGAGGCTCATGTGGCAACTGGATGGTGAAACCGCCTTGTAAAGGAACGAACAAAAAAGGTTTTGAAACTTCCTCCTTAAAACTAATAGAAGAAAAAAATTGTTCTGCTTCTTTTCCATCAACGTAATTTTCTTTGCCACTCATTTTAAAAATGATGATCTCAAATGGCGTAACAAAAATATTATATCGCTGCATATCTCCCCGGCGTGTACGCGACAGGATATCATAGCCGGGATACTTGTTTTTTTCTATAAGTTTTTTCGAAAGTATTTTACCCGGTATGTTCTCGTACAGTACACTGTCTACTTTAAACATCACCTTCTCTAAAGATTGATTTAAAAAAGAGGAATGAGTTTTAACCCGGGTAACTATATAATAGGAGCCATTGCTCATATCAGCATATTGCCGGCGGTCTAAAGGCAGGTAGTCCTGTGATACCTTGTATAATTCACCGGGCACATCAACAGAATAAAATTTATCCTCAGCTTGTTTTTTTTGAAAATGTACCGGCACTTTCAAATCATCGATCCCTTGCTTCTGAACCCCATCCCTGTCTGACATTTTAATAGGACGTAATTGATAACCCTTTGCCCTCAGTAGTTCTATAACTCCACGCGGGCCCGGCAAATGAGCAGCTCCTACCCCGGCAAATAAGGAAGATTTTTTTATAATACTGTCTATCGAATTGGCCTGGATAACATTCCTTTCAAAAAGAAATTTTTCACGAAAAGCAGCTGATTTTTCCATCACCATTTCCAACGAATCCATCATGTCCAGGTCACCGCGCCGGTAGGCATTCTGTACTTTCTCAAAAATGTCAGTAGTGTAATCACTTTCATTCTCGGGATTTTTTTTCTTTTTTTCTCTTGCCATGTCGCGGTAAGCTTCCAGTACAATTTTCTCAGCCTGGTAATAATTTTCGAGCCCGGCCGGCCGCTTTCCCAATTTTCTGCCAGTTTGATAAATGTACATATCAAGAAAAGTGTCTTCTTCAAAATCTTCTTTTGCTTTATAGGATCTGTATAAAAGATTATTTACCACCGAAGGTTCATTACGCAGTGCAGCCGTTAATTCTCCTGTGTAATTATGTAAACGAAAAGAATTTTCAGTAATAAAATCATTTCCTGCGGGCTGAACGAAATTGTAGTAATTTTCTTTGAGTTTATCCAGGTCGGCCATTTGCCCCTGCCATGTTTCAGGATTCAGTTCCAGTGCAACTTCGTCTACCCGTTTTAAAACATGGTAAAATGAATCACTCAGGTGAAAGGCAAGTTTATTGCTTACATGCATAGTGCCGAAAAGATAAGAAGGCCTGGAAAGTCCATTGCCTGTTATTTCCCATAAAAGACTTGGATATTTTTCAACCGTTTTTCTCTGGGCAGAAGCATTGAAAAAAAGGCCAATCCCTAAAAAGAGGAAGACCAGGTACCTGTTATACATACTATTATTGGGCTTGATCGGCGATATAAAGATGCATATTAACTAAAATGCGCATCAGTGGGAGCTTTCAGCACCACTTTAAAATTTCACAGCCTTTATTTTACAGAACCAAATTTTAATAGTCACAGTTTCCTTACCTTTGCCACCTTTAAATCATGCCGTAACATGATAAATCGTCCGGATCTGCCGGGCGTATATCTCCTGTAAATTCTACAGTGTAAGGCATGTGATAACAGATTAATCAGTTTATTACATGACCGCATCGGCACTACAGCTTCAATGGCAGATTACTCCACCCACTATTAAAAATTACAAATGAAATTATCTCAATTCCGTTTTGATCTTCCTTTAAATCTTATTGCCCAGCATCCCACCAAAAAAAGGGAGGAAAGCAGGATGATGGTGGTACACCGTAAAACGGGAGAAATCGAAAACAGGCATTTTCGTGATATCATGGAATATTACGATGATAAAGATGTCTTCGTGGTTAATAACACAAAAGTTTTTCCTGCCAGGATGTATGGCCGCAAAGAAAAAACCGGCGCCAAGATCGAAGTGTTCTTATTGCGTGAATTGAATAAAACAAATAAACTATGGGATGTGATCGTGGATCCTGCCCGTAAGATCCGTGTGGGAAATAAATTATATTTTGGTGACAGTGATGAACTGGTGGCAGAAGTAATAGACAACACTACCAGCCGTGGGCGTACCATTCGTTTTCTTTGGGATGGCACCGATGAGGAATTCCGGCAGATGCTGGAAATAATGGGGGAAACTCCGCTTCCTAAATATATAAAACGCAAACCTGAAGAAGAAGATAAAGAAAGATACCAGACCGTATATGCAAAACATGAGGGAGCTGTGGCAGCACCCACGGCAGGTTTGCATTTTAGTAAGGAACTGATAAAACGCCTCGAGATCCAGGGAGTGCGCTTTGCAGAAGTAACATTACATACAGGCTTAGGTACTTTCAGGCCTATTGAAGTAGAAGATCTTAGTAAACATAAAATGGATGCGGAATATTATAAGATCGAAGAAATTGCATGCAGCATTGTTAATAAGGCAAAAGAAGGTCATCACAGGATATGTTCAATAGGTACTACCACCATGCGGGCAATGGAAACATCGTATACTGCACAAAAATTCCTAAAACCTTCTGAAGGCTGGACCAATCATTTTATTCATCCACCTTACAATTTTAATATAGCAGATTCATTGGTGACTAATTTTCATTTACCAAAAACAAGCCTGTTGATAATGGCATGCGCCTTTGCCGGTTATGATCTGATGATGGAAGCCTATAAAAAAGCTATAAAAGATAAATACCGGTTTTTCAGCTATGGAGATTCCATGCTGATCATTTAAAAAATTAACCATTCAGAAAAAACTCCTTAACGGGAGTTTTTTTATGCCTCCCCGATATAAAAAGGGGCCGCAATAGAAATTGCAGCCCGTATTAATCCAATATCCTATGAAAAACCAATGTACTAACGCATAAAGGCTTAGGTTTATTGTAATGGGAATGTTAATCGGGTAATCGTTTCAGTTAGTTGAACTGGATACCTCACCCCACCCTTCTCCAAAGGAGAGGAGGAGATCATTACCTCACCCCAACCCCTCTCCAAAGGAGAGGGACTAAAATCATTCCGATTCAAGTAGAAATTGATGTCGATTTAAAAAATGCTGTCATCCTGAGTTTATCGAAGGACGAAGCAAGAGCATTTTGCTGTCATCCTGAGTTTATCGAAGGACGAAGCGAGAGCATTTTGCTGTCATCCTGAGTTTATCGAAGGACGAAGCGAGAGCATAATAAAATGAAAACGAAATCTACCTCACCCCAACCCCTCTCCAAAGGAGAGGGACTAAAAATCATTCCATTCAACATTCAACATTAAACATTCAAAATATCTTCCTTTGCTGTCATCCTGAGTTTATCGAAGGACGAAGCGAGAGCATAATAAAAAGAAAACGAAATCCAACACCCATGATTCATACGCTTTGCTGTCATCCTGAGTTTATCGAAGGACGAAGCAAGAACATAATAAAAAGAAAACGAAATCTACCTCACCCAACCCCTCTCCAAAGGAGAGGGACTAAAATCATTCCGATTCAAGTCAAAATTAAACCTTAAAATATCAGGTTAATCCCATTCCACATTTTCCTCTTAATAGAAATTTGAAGTGAAGACAAAAGTGGAATGAAAAAGAACCTATAATTATTATAAAGGAACCGAAAAGCGTTTTGCCAGCATTTCCAGGTCATCCACCACACTTTTCAGCAAGGGTATCCCCTCTATTCTTCTTTGTGCTTCAATTTCAACTTCCGGTTCACCCGGTATTATTACTTTTTCACCTGCATTTATGGGTTTGGCATTTTTAAACTGGTCGATCCAGTTATCCATATCTTTTTTAAAATCTTCCCCTCGTCGAAATGCGTCTATACGCATGGCCCCAAAGAAGTGGCCGATCCCTTTTCCGGGCATAAAGGTGGGCATGGGCAGATAAACAGGAAAAGGCGGAACAAAGGGACCATAATTGGCCCCGCTTAAAATACCTGAAAAAATATCTACAATACTTCCCAGCATAAAACCTTTATGGCTTCCATGTTCGCGGTCGCCGCCCAAGGGCAATAAAGCACCGCCCTTTTTTAATTCCGCGGCGTCTGTACTTGGCAACCCTTCTTTCGTTTGTACCCAACCGTTAGGTGCGGGCATATTTTTCCTTTGCAGGATCTCCAGTTTTCCATTTGCGGCGGTAGTGGTAGCAAAATCGGCAACAAATGGCGCATGCTTACCGGCAGGAATAGCAACAGCGATCGGGTTGGTGCCCAGCATTTTTTCTGAAGAAAAAGTAGGTGCCACCAGGGGAGAACCGTTGGTCATGGCGATCCCTATCATATCATCCGCTAAGGCCATCATAGCATACGACCCTGCAATGCCAAAATGTGAACTGTTCTGTACACTCACCCAACCGGTTCCTGCCAATGCAGCTTTTTGAATAGCCACCTTCATAGAATAATGAGCGATCACGAGGCCAAGCCCGCGGTTACCATCTACCACAGCTGTACTGGGTGTTTCATGTATGATGGCGGGTTTTGATTTGGTATCTATCCTGCCAGAATCAAATAAATTAACATAGCCACTCAGCCGCGCTACTCCATGACTGTCCACCCCCTTTAGATCCGCGGCTAATAATGAAACCGCTGCAGTTTGAGCATCCTCTTCCCTAAAGCCTATCGATATAAAAATATTTTTTGCAAAAATCAATAAGCGTTCGTAAGTAAAATTTTTATTCATTCAGCAATATTAAACTTTCTGGTTCAGGAATTTGTAGATGGTCCATCGTCCATGGTCCAGGTATCTCTGTCTCTAACCAGTCGCTCGCTCGTTTACATACATCCCGTACCTTAGCAAAAAAAACCGCATCATCAATGGGAAGGATTTTCGAAGTACGTAAAAGTTCAATGTTTGCACGCTGGGATAAAATGGCAAAAAATTTTACCCGGATAGGTAAAGAAATTGCCATTGCCGTAAAAAGCGCAGGCCCCGATCCCAACAATAACCCTACGCTGAGGCGTTGCTATATCAATGCAAAAGCCTGTGGCATGCCAAAAGACCGGGTAGAAGCCGCTATTAAAAGAGCCATGGGAAAGGATACCAGCAATTATGAAGAGATCACTTATGAAGGATATGCACCGCATGGTGTAGCTGTTCTGGTGGAAACTGCTACAGACAATTCCACCCGCACGGTTGCAAATGTGCGCATGCATTTTACCAAAGGCCATGGCTCATTGGGCACCACAGGTAGTGTGGCCTTTACCTTCAATCACCTGGGTGAATTTAAAATTAAAAACAATAATGTAAATCTCGAAGACCTGGAACTGGAGCTGATTGATTATGGACTGGAAGATATCGGAGAAGATGCAGATGGCAATATTGTGATCCGTACAGCTTTTAATGAATTTGGTCACATGAATAAAGCCCTCGAAGAAAAAAAGTTTGAGGTTATCAGCGCCGAGTTAACACGCATACCCACCACTACTGTTGAATTAAATGAAGACCAGGCCAATGAAGTTTTAAAAATGGTTGATCATTTAGAGCAGGATGAAGATGTGCAGAAAGTGTATCATAATTTGAAGTGAGTTTTATTTCAGGAAGATGTAATTATTTTTCACGCAAAGACCAAAGGAAATAAGGAAATGTTTCGTGGGGACACGAACCATGGCGTGGGTGGGATTTGTTGTGCATAGAGTTGAATAGAGAAAAAGGCAAAAAGAAATGGAATTATAATTTTTTTTTATAATAGTGAGGTTTAATAATTAGTATATGTTAATTGCTTTTTGCCAGTACCATCATTATTCATAATCCAGATCGTTCCTTGGGTTGTAGTTACTTTGCCGTTATATAACACATAAGCAATTTTCCCTTGTAGTGAAATATCAAAACCATAATTGCTAATTTCCTCTGTAGTTATTGAAAAGAAATTTGCCGAGTTGATGGTGCCTTTATTAATACCTAATCCATCCAATTGATAGAATAAATAATTATTCCAAATTCTTAGGCTTCTAATGTTGTTAGGTTCGTTGGGCTGATTAACAATTTTTATCTTATTTTGACTATTTGTATTAACTCTGAATATTCCGACCCCGGGGCTGTCGCTGCCAATAAAATAAATATGATTAGCCGACCACCTTGGCTGCCTGCCAACGCCCACTAAAGTTTTTCCAGTTCCATCACTTGCCATTTTCCACGTTCGGTAACTTCCATCATTCGTCCCATCATTTGAGTCAAATACAAGCGAATCACTAGTGGCATTCCAACATGGAAAAAAATTTTTTCCGTTGCTGGTTAATGAAACATTTTGGGATAAATCAAATGAGGTGCCTGTAAAACGTATTTTATAAATAGTGGCTCCATCGCTATATGCCAGCCAATTGCCGTCAGGTGACCAAGCGGGCGAATTGGCTCTAAAATTTAATACTCTTCTTTTATCAGTACCACTGGCATTGATCAGCCAAAAGCCTGCACTATCTATAAATTGAGTCGGATTTTGATTGGCTACAAGTTTATAAGGAGTATGATTGAACCCTAAAATTTGTCCATTTGGATG
This sequence comes from Ferruginibacter sp., assembly GCA_037720515.1. Taxonomy (GTDB): domain Bacteria; phylum Bacteroidota; class Bacteroidia; order Chitinophagales; family Chitinophagaceae; genus Ferruginibacter. The sequence continues at coordinate 7,184 of JBBJMM010000016.1, read as the reverse complement.
CCACACTGGTTCTTGATATGGAGAAGGAATTTGATAGGGTGGGGCAATACCTCCAACATAATCCTTAGTTTTCTTACATGAAATAAAAAATAAGATGAATAAAAACGTGGTTAAGTTAAAAAGTTTCATAAAAAATTAAATGCTTAATATTAATAATAAATTGAATTCAAGGAAAAAACCTATCTAAACCACCTCCAAAATATTAAAATTTCATTTGAACATAATTATAACAAATATTTTTTAAAGAAGATATTATCAAATCCATCGCTGTCTTCTTTAAGAAGTAATAAATATTTACGAACGCTATTGCGGCTTAGAGCTGTACGTCTGGCAATCTCACGGATGGCAATGCCATCATTTTTGAGTTGCAGGATTTGTTTTAATTGTTCCATTACTATCGGCTTTTGTGACATTGCTCCTTTATTTTGTGAGGAGCAAATGAACATCAAAAAGCATCGAACAATTATTATCTATAGGTGGGTCAACCCCGAAGAATCGGGGCAGGCTATGCCGGAATGACAGCAAAACTGAAGCAAGTAAATCTAAATTATTCTTGTAAACCCAAGTGGGTCAACATACCAGAATAATTAAAAGAAAAACTAAATGCCTACCCCAAAACTGGTGGGTCAACATCCCAGAATGGTGGGTCCGCATGAAACAGATTGGTGGGTCAACATGGAACAAAATCTACATTATTAGTTAGCTATAAAAAATAACCGCAACTCTTACCCGGTATTCTTATACAACTTCTACTTTTGCTTCTGAAATTTTTTCTATCATTTAAACTATTCAGGAAATGATTGTTACACTAAGCATCTGCTAGCAGCTTAAAAACAACAGTATTCTAGTATAATAAATAGTAATAATTTTTTAGTGAAATACTTGTTTTAAGGTTCGTATAGCAATTGCTGAATTTTTACCCAACGCCCACACGCTGCCGGATGGAGCGGTCACCACGCTGAGGGTGTTGTGCTTAGCTTGTGGCGGAGTAAGAGCGATAGCCGGAACTGCTGCTGAGAAAAGTACTGACCATTGCTTTTAAGTCCCCTGACCTTACAGGCAAAACCGCATGTTGTGTACTGTACTATTTAGTGTAGAGTTTCGCACTTTTTGCTTTTAAATATTCTTTGATTTGTTCAAAGTTCATATCAGCCATCTCTAAAGATATTTTGTCTTTGATGGCTCTAAAAGTTTTAACTGTGTCAAACTCTTTTTCTTGCACTGCTTTTTTAGTTTTAGTCTTCATATTCTATAATTTCTTTTGGTGAGCGGATTTCTAAAGATTGATAATTTGAACGAATATTAACTGAGTTGTAACCACGAATTCTATAAACGTTGACGATATGCTTAAAATTCCAGCTTACTAAAATGTCAACCCTGCAAACTGTTGCCGTTGCAATGTGTACACAATCGTCAAAACTAGTTTGTCCCACAACTTTTTCTGCAACATACTTCGAAGCAAGGATGAGTATTTCCTCTGTTACAATAACTCTTTCAATATTGGCTTTTGGTAGATTTTTAAAGTGCTCTTTAATTTTTTCAGGTGCGTCAAGTAATTCAGTTTCCGTCAAGTCTGAAAACACACAAATAACATGTCCTAATTTCACTCTTTCAAAAAGTTGCAGGGTCGCTTCATCAAATGCTTTGTCAAATGCACCTCCAAAAACAGAGGTGTCAAAATAAAATCTTTGCATTTTTCCTTTAACATTTATGCTGTGAAGGTAATATTTTTCGTTCCCTTTGCCAATTATAGGAATTGAAACGCATAGTATAAAAGGTCTGTAATTACCTTCCTTTTCATTCGAAGCATTATGATATGCCGAAAGGCTGCCGGATAGAGCGGTTACCCCGCTTAAGGTATTGTGCCTGGCTTGTGGCGGAGTAAGAGCGAAAGCCGGAACTACTGTTGAGAAAAGCAATGAAGGGGAAAGCGCATAATTGAAATTGTTCGTATGTCAACAACTATAGCTTGATGTTTTGTGTTCCTCGAACCTTAGAGGAAAATGTTTTGTGTGACACGACCCTGGCAGCGCCACGAACCATACTCGCCCCTACCCTACACCGTTACCAACCCAACCTTCGAAAATTCCCTAATGGTATCTGCAATTGCATTTGTATCAATACCATTTCTGCATACAACCATCGCCTAGGTTCGTGTCCCCACGAAACATTAAATTAAATTATTTATTTTATTTTATTAAATGGAAGCTATACATCGTAAATCATATACAGGCTTGAATAAAATTTATTTTTGGACTGCAACAATACATAAATGGCACTATTTACTGGAAGATGATTCTCAAAAAATGATTATTATTAATTCACTTAAAACACTTTCTGACAAAAAACTTATAACAGTATATGCATTTGTAATAATGCCTAATCATATTCATTTGATATGGTCTCAGGATGATTTAAATGGAAAGGAGACCCCAAAAGGAAGCTTTATGAAATTTACTGCTCATGAATTCAAAAAGAAATTAAAATTAAGAGGAGATCTAAAAAATTATAAAGTTTCTGCCCAAAATAAGTCTTATGAATTTTGGCAGAGAGATTCATTAGGAATAGAAATTTGGAGCAGAGAAGTGGCCCTGCAAAAAATAGATTATATCCATACGAATCCAGTGTTGGGTAAGTGGTTATTAGCTAAAGACGATATTTCGTACTACTATTCTTCAGCAAAATTTTATGAGGATGGTGTGGATGACTTTGGATTTTTAAATAATATTTTTAGGGTATTTGATGGAGATTAATTTGTTCGTGGGGACACGAACCAAGGCGAGGGCTGATGGCAATTGTAAAAGTAAATTTAAAGAGAGCATAGATGGTTTTATATTTTGTTAGCATTGTTTTACGTTTTTAAGTTTATTATAGTTTGACATCGAAACGACCGTTCGTTATATTTATGGTATCTCCATAGCTGCCATTGACTTTATGTAATTTTCCTTCAAATGTTCCTGAAAAAATTCCTGATGCTAAGTCGTACCTAATTATATTAATATATCCTTTCTTAAAAATTCCTGAGTCATTTGTAGAATAATCAACATAATTACTGGCGTAAATATTTCTATAGAATTGTAGCCCGTTGTAAGACGAATCGAAATTGAATAAACCTGAAGAAGTACATTTAAATGAGCCAATTGAAATAAATTGATTCGGTTCTTTGTATTTATTTCCAGTAATACTAAATCTCCCTCCTTGAAAAGTAGGATCTACATATACTTGAATATTTGGCCCACCGGTTTGTGGTTTAGATCCATTAGGCAACCAGGCTATACCATTTACAAGGCAGCCAAAAGTATTAGCACCGGTTTGGGTAATGGGAGGGAGTTTTTCCAGTTCGGTAAGTGGTATTTGAGTTTTATCTTTTTTGCAACTTGCTGCAATGAATGTAGTAGCAAGTAATAAGCATAATATTATTTTATATTTTATCATTTTTGATTTTTTTTTATTGTTTTAAAAAGTTGTTTCAATAATTTTTTATGGGGGCAATGTGTTTTCGGCAAGTATGCCGGTTGGTATTAGTGTTTTATTGAGCGGAGCTAATATATTGTTTATAGCTATGCGCACACTATCAGTAGTTTGTGCTTTTGTAAAAAAACTACAAAAGCATATTGCAATTGATAAAGCAAATTTTAAAAAAGGTGAAGGGATTTTATATTTTGTTTGCATATTGTGTAATTTTTTATTTGTTTATAATTTTACATCGAATCGTCCGTTGGTTATTCTTATAGTATCGCCACATAAACTTTGAGAATTGAACAATTTAAATTCAAAAGTTCCGGAGAATATACCGGAGCTTAAGTCATACCTTGTTACATTAAGAAAACCATTTTTAAATGTTCCTACATCAGCACTACTAAGTTCGCAAGGCAAAGAGCCTAAGATTGATTTTGAATAGCTCGCAGCATTTACATTATTGGAAAGATTGTAAATACCGGTGCTTATGCAATTGCCTGAACCTATTGAAATAATGGAACCTGGTATTTTATATTGATGCCCCGTCACATAAAAAGCTCCCCCTTGAAAAGTAGGGTCTACATACACATTAGGATTTGGGCCCCCATATTGTGGTTTGCTACCATTGGGTAACCAAGCTATACCATTTACCAGGCAGCCAAAAGTGTTGGCACCGGTTTGTGTAATGGGAGGTAGTTTAGAAAGTTCATCTTGCGGGGTATTTTCTTTTTTGCAGCTTGCAAGAAGGCTGCACAACGCTAAGAGGAGCAGCCAAAGGGTGTTGTTCTTTTTCATGTTGCTGGGTTTATTTTTTTAAAAAATGAGTCTATGCCAATCATTTATTTTGGAGGATATTTTAGCATAACCGTGTTATTAAAATATAATTCGGGTAACAAAATCTATTAAAACAAATCTAACAACGGGGTTTTAAAAATTTCGTAAAACTTTAATGGTTATACTCTACAAATTTGAATGTTGTCGTATACAAGACGATAGATAGGTAGGCTTATCGGTCTAAATCAATCCATACTTGACAAAATGAAAGTTATTATGCATATATTTGATTTATGCAACCTGCATTCAACTATATACAGACAGGCCTTTTCAAAAAATTGCAGCATCAACTTGCTACTAATACCTTGCCCGCAAATGAGATTGCTGCGCTGCTAACCATTAGCAAAAGTGAGGCTTATAACAAAATAAATGGCAAAAGCCAACTCACTTTACTCCAGCTGTATCTTATCTGCAAAAAATACAACCTGCATTTTGAGATAAGCCCTATTAGCGAGACAAATACGTGTAGCGTACGTTATACACCCTTCCATTCCGGCAGCGTATCAGTAAGTGATTATATTGTGTTGCTTAATAAATTTATGAATAGCCTGGCAAAGCAACAAGTAACAAAACTCACCTGCGCAACTGATGACATACCCTTTTTTCATTTATTTAAATACCCCGAGCTGGCTGCTTTTAAAATGCACTTTTGGGATAGCAGGATTGCTAAAACCGGTGTAAACAAGCCCGAAAAAATTTTAGACTATAAAAAGGTAAATAAAAAAGATTTACGCAATGCCTTACAATTGCACAAAACTTATATGAATATTCCTAGCCTGGAAATATGGACCAAAAACTATTTATTAATTACACCAGACCAACTTCGCTATGCTCAGGAATCACAATTAATAAAAGATGCAGGTTTTGGAAAAACGATTTGCGACCAGTTAATAAGCACTTTGCAGGATATTGAAAATTATGCCATACAAAAGAGCAAAAGCAAAAAGGTAACCGTTCCTTTTGAATGGTATCAGTGTGATGTGGTAGGCAGTGTAACTTACCTGGCAGAAACCCCTGAGAAGCAAATTAGTTTTTTACGTTTCAATACCTTTAACAATTTTGAAACGGATAATAAGCAGCTATGTAAAGAAGTAGAAATGTGGTTGCTTTCCCTGCTTAATAATTCCACGGGGTTTAGCGGGCATGGAAGCAGGCAAAGGAATATTTACCTGCACAATACCAGGAAGGCAATAGAGGTGTTAAGAAACAATTTTTAATGGTTCAATTATTTTTCACGCAAAGACCAAAGGAAATAAGGAAACAAATTGATTTTAATTGAACAGCTTTTCCTTTCTGCGCTAAGTGTGATTATTTGTTCACGCTAAGACCTTTAGGAAATAAGGAAATAGTTCGTGTCCCCACCATAAGTGTTCGGAAGATTACATTCATTATTAACCTTTGTTGATAAAATTGAAGTTCTACTCCAATTAGACCGTTGTTCTTAGAGTCTAAACAATCAATATTAGTCCCATTTTACAAACCGTAATTATTTTGTCAATTCCTGAATTTGTTTTTCAAGCAAAACTTTGTCTTCTTTACTATAGCCGTCAAATATTTTGATAATGTCTCCATCCCTGCTTATGAGGTATGACTTAGGAATGCCCCTGATTTTATACGATGCAATTTGTTTACTGTAATATCCTTTAAGTTCTGAAATATTTGTCCAAGTTATACTATCCTTTTCCGATGCTTTTTTCCACGAGTCAATATTGGTATCAAGCGAAAAACTAACTATTTCAAACCCAGATGTTTGATACTTTTCATAAAGCTGAACCAAATTTTTGTTGCTATACCTGCAAGGTCCGCACCATGATGCCCAAAAATCAAGCAGAACAATTTTGCCTTTGAAGTCAGACAGCTTAATTTCTTTTCCTCCGAAATTTTTTCCTCTAATGTTGACAGCTTTTGAGCCTTCAGTTAAGGTGGTTGCCGATAAGTATTCCGCTATTATTTCCCCATACTTTGTTTGCGTTAAATCAGGTGGAAATTTCTGAAATAATAGTTTCAGACTATCTGTTGAAATATCATTTCTAAGAAAGTAAAGTTCTTTTATTGTAACCAGGGATGGTTGAAATGTTGCAATGGTCTGCAGGCGGATGGCTAAAACTTGTTTATCAAGCGCAGATATGCTTTTCCAAATGCCAATAGCCTTATCTTGATTTTTTTCAGCAAGTGCAATATCAACAAGCGTATTTCTTAACTTGTCAAGTTCTGCATGCCTTCGCTCCGACGACCTATAGATGTCATTTAATTTGGAATCTTTAATATGTAACTCTGAAAAATTTTCTTTGCTGCCGTTGATAGAAATAGGTTTGTTTTCAACCCAAAAGACAAAGTCAATAAATTCTTTTTCAATCTTCGGATAAAGCCTGAAAGTTACAGGGTCTGATACTTGTCCGCTAAAATTCGCCTTCCCATTTATAAGATAGGCAGAATCAATTTGCCTTGCTGAGTCTAGGTTTAGCAAATAGAATTTGGTGCTATCTTTAAAACCCGTCAAAGTTGCACTGATTGTAAATTTCTGTTGTTGTCCAAAAACACTGCAACATAAGGCTGTCAATAATGTAAAAACTAAAATTGTTTTGAATGCTCCCATATTGCAGATATATTTTTTAATTTCTTATGTGCTTATGTCATTTCACTGTTGTTTTGCTTTTTCACCAAAACTATCATATGCTAAAACAAATTTTGAATACTCTTTCATGTTGAGTTGATATTGTTTTATGCTTAAGTCAAAATTTTCTTTCTCAACATTTTTCAGCCATACACTCGTAAGTGGTGGTGGCGGCGGCGGTGGTGGCGGCGGTGGTGGCGGCGGTGGTGATGGCGGTGGTGGCGGCGGTGGTGGTGGTGGCGGTGGTGGCGGTGGTGGTGGTGGTGGTGGTGGTGGT
>JBBJMM010000015.1:0-82099 GCA_037720515.1 Ferruginibacter sp. | reverse complement strand
TCTCCTTTGAAGAGGGGTTGGGGTGAGGTGTATTTCGTTTTTATTTTATTATATATAACGCCTTGGTGCGTGTCACACGCACCAATCAAAGAGAAAATTTTGATGATTGGAAGTTTTTTGTATTTCGTTTTCTTTTTATTATGATTTTGCTTCGTCCTTCGATAAACTCAGGATGACAGCATTTTCACTTTTGACTTTTGACTTTTCACTTTCCCCCTCATTAACTTTTCTTAAATCCCCATTTTATCATTTCTTTCCAGCTAGGCTTTTTGCCATACATTAATATTCCGATGCGGTAGATCTTGGCAGTGATCCAGGTAAATAAAAGAAAACATCCGATCAGTAAAGCCATTGACAATGCGAGTTCCCACCAGGGTATATCATATGTTACTCTTCCCATCATCACAATAGGAGAGGTTAATGGAAATAAACTGCCGAATATGGCAAGGTTGCTATGAGGATCGTTAATAGCATTTGTCATAATTACAAATCCGAGTATGATTGGCATTAACACCGGAAACATCAATTGTTGTGCATCCTGCTGATCATCACTTACCACACTGCCAATGGCTGCAAATAAAGAAGCGTAGGTAAGATATCCTCCCAGGAAATAAAATAAAAACAGGAATGCAATTTTCAATAAGGGTAAAGAAGAAAACCCTTCCATGATGTTGGAAGCCATTGTGGATGTGCCCGCTTGTCCTGCGGTGTTACTTACCTGTTGAAGCATATCCGGGAATATCAAAGGAATGGCTAATTGCATCAGCACGATCAGTACCATCCATATCGCAAACTGTGTAAGGCCTACTGCACCGATCCCAATTATTTTTCCTATCATTAATTGAAACGGCTTTACTGAACTAACCATTACTTCGGCGATCCTGTTGGTCTTTTCCTCCATTACCCCCCGCATAACCTGAGTACCATAAATTATCATCATCATATAGATGAGTATTCCACAAGCAAAGGAAACTCCATAAGCAATAGCCGCTACACTTTTTTTACCACCATCTTTCGTATCTATTGTGTTCTGAATAGATACATCTGCGTCTATCTTTTTATATTGTTCCGGTGATATGCCCTGGGCAATAAGCCGTTTATCCACGATGGCTTTATTTACCACATTTTCTATGTCGGAACTCGTAGCCAGGCTAACGGATGACTGGCTGTGAACTATAAAATTCCTGGGCGTATCCAGGTTAAAGGGAGGTAAATATAAAAATGCTTCATATCCCTGGCCCTTGTATTTTTTTATGAATGATTTTTCCGTTTCATTTTTAATAAACGAAAAAGTAAGTTTATTGTCGTCATCGGACACTTTTCCATTAAAAAGATTTGCATCATCAATTACTGCAATTGATTTTCTATCATTGCTGCCATTAACGGCAATAGCTATTATAGCTGCATAAAAACCAATAATCACAACCGGAACCAGTAATGTTGTCAATAAAAAAGATTTCTTTTTTACGCGGGTCAGGTATTCACGACTTATAATTAATCCTATCTTATTCATAAATTATTTTTAGGAATTCACCTGTTGAAATTGCCTTGTAGTTGCAGTATCTTCCACCAGTTTTATAAAAATCTCGTTGATAGAAGGAAGCACTTCATTGAAACTGGTAATGTGTGTCTTATTGTTTATAAAATGCTGCAGAACTTCATTGGTATTTACTGATTCATCAATTCTCACTAACATACCCGTACCGGATTGCTTTACAATATTGAATAGGGGAGAGGCTTCAGAAGATATATCACCATTGGTTTGAATACTGTAAATATTTTCTTTGAAATCCTGTTTTATATTTTTAACCGTACCATCCAGTATTTTAGTGCCTTTGTTTACCAGTACAATATGATCGCAGATCTCTTCCACCTGTTCCATCCGGTGTGTACTGAAAATAATGGTGCTTCCGTTCTTTGCAAGATTAAATATCTCATCCTTGATAAGATTGGCGTTAACGGGATCAAGTCCACTGAAAGGTTCATCCAGGATGATGAGTTTAGGACGGTGCAGCACGGTGGTCACAAATTGAAGTTTCTGGCTCATACCTTTGCTCAGGTCTTCCACTTTTTTATTCCACCAGGTTTCCATTTCAAATTTCTTAAACCATTCTTTGATATTATCCATGGCATCCCCTTTACTCATTCCCTTTAACATGGCGAGGTAAACAACCTGTTCCCCTATTTTCATCTTTTTATATAATCCTCTTTCCTCCGGCATGTAACCAATGTGAGCGGTATCGTTTAAAGGGTCAAACTTTTTTCCATTGAAAAGAATGGTGCCACTATCAGGATAAAAAATCCCGGTGATCATTCGTAACAAAGTTGTTTTACCCGCACCATTTGGTCCCAGCAATCCAAAAATGCTTCCTTCTGCTACATTCATACTGATGTCGTCAACAGCCTTTTGCGTAGCAAAGTATTTTTTAAGATTTTGCAGTTCCAGGATATTCATAAACAAAAAAAATTTTCGTAAAAGTAAGAGGAAAAGGAAAATTATGAATTTATTAGTGATAAACGGATGAAGTTATAAATGAAGCAATCGTTTTGTAATAATAGCTGCCACATTTTCTCCATCCATGGCAGCACTTACAATTCCACCGGCATATCCTGCCCCTTCCCCACATGGATAAAGATCTTCCAGTTGTGGATGCATGAGGCTGTTTGCATCCCGTGGTATTTTTATTGGACTCGACGTTCTGCTTTCTGTTGCCACTATAATTGCCTCGTTTGTAAAATACCCTTTCATTTTTATACCAAACCCCATAAATCCTTTTTGAAGGATCTCATAAATAAAAGAAGGCAATACCGTTTTCAATTCTGCACTTTTTAATCCCGGCAGATAAGAATTAGCCGGCAATGAAGCTGAAATTTTATTGCTACAGAAATCCACCATTCTCTGGGCAGGAGCAACAAAATTACCTCCTCCTGCTTCATAAGAAAATTGCTCAACCATTTTTTGAAAGTGGAGGAAAAGGAAAGGATCATCTTCTTTTATTTTAAGATGACTCAATGCTTTAAAAGCATCAGCAGATTTAACTTCTGCAACGATGCCACTATTTGCAAAAGGATTATTTCTTTTTGAAGGACTCCAGCCATTCACCACTAATTCACCTGCACTGGTGGATGCCGGTGCTATAATGCCTCCGGGGCACATACAAAAGGAAAATACACCTTTGCCCTGTACCTGGTTTGCCAAAGAGTAAGAAGCAGGCGGTAAATTTTCATCTCTAACAAAAGCACTTTTTGCAGGTAAAGGTGCATGGTATTGAATACTGTCGATAAGGGATTGAGGATGTTCCACCCGAACTCCCAGTGCAATAGGTTTTGCTTCTAACAACAGTCCCTTTCGGTGAAGCAGTTCAAAGATGTCTCGGGCAGAGTGACCCGTTGCCAGGATAAAAGCATCTCCTGTATAGAATTCATTTTTAGAAGTTGTAACAGAAACAAGTTGCCCGTTATGGATTGTAAGGTCTGTAACTTTTTTTTCAAATTCAACTATCCCTCCGCAATCCACTATTTGTTGTCTCATTGCAGTTATAATGCGGGGAAGCTTGTTGGTTCCTATATGAGGATGTGCATCAAATAAAATATTTTCTTCTGCACCAAAATGAACAAACAACTGGAGTATCCGGTTAATATCCCCTCTCTTATTACTCCTTGTATATAATTTTCCATCACTGTAAGTACCGGCTCCACCTTCTCCAAAACAATAATTGCTGTCAGGGTCTATGATGCCTTCTTTATTCAGTAAAGCCAGGTCTCTTCGCCGGGCCCTTACATCCTTCCCTCTTTCTAATATTATTGGTTTTATTCCGGCTTCCAGTAAATAAAGGGCAGCAAACAATCCTGCCGGGCCGGCGCCGATAATTACTACTTTTTTAGAGGCATTTCTCACATCACGGAAAACAAAAGGCTTTGATAAAAGCGGCTGGCAGGGTTCATTGATAAACACCTGCACCTGGAGATTATAAAAAATATTTTTACCCCGGGCATCTATGGATTTTTTAAGTATATGAAAACCGGTTATCTCCGTTTCTTTTTTACCGGTAGCAGAAGCTAGTTTTATCTTTAAAAGGGAAGTGTCCTCAGCTTCTGCAGGGAGTAGCTGTACTGATACCTTTTGTTGCATATCCTGTTTGCAATTTAAAATGGCAGGTCATCGACTGCATCGGGGGCAGTTGATGAAAAAGTATCCAGGGGTTCAAGGAAATCATTTCCTGCTTCATTTTTGGCGGCTGGCTGCAACATCTGTTCAATACGCCAAGCATCCAGGTTGGTTATATAATTGATTTTACCTTCCTTTTCCCACTTGCTTCCTTTAATATTAAAGTACACTTTTATGTCATCTCCTGTATTAACCCTGTCAATTATAGCTGTTCTGTCCTGTACACACTGAAACTTTACATAGTTAACTATACTTCGCCCGTTTATATCTTCTGTTTTTTCTATAACAAATTCACGTGTTTTAAATGATTCAGTACGCTGCACAATATCATATTTTGCTATCAGTTTGCCGGTTATTTCAAAACTCATATTTTCTTATTTAATTAGTAAAAGTAGGCTATTTACCAATTAACATGGGGATGGTAAATAATTACTACTTATTTAAAAATTTTCTTTTTATTTTTCAGAAGTTATTTTCTTATTATTGAGTTTAAAAAAAATATTTACCCACAAAGCAGAAAAGCCGGAATGGAAGTTTTTCATGAAATAAATACCAACTGTGGGTTGTAAAAAGCTGGTAAAGTATGTGTTGAAAAAAATCCGGATTTTACTGTCTCAGTATAAAGACGCCACTTTAATAAATTTAAAAAATTGAATGTTCAAATATTTTTCCATACTGTGATCGTTCGGTAAAAAACAAGTGAATAAAAAATTTTTTTTTCAACAAAATTGTTTTGATATTCGCTCTCCCACCAAAAAATATTTTTATAAAAATAAATTTGTTTTTGGTCGATTTTTTTCCAATTAAAATAAGGATTAGTCAATTTATAAAAACTGCTTAAGGAACTAATGGATAAAGCTTTTGATAAAGTATGGAATAATTGTTTGGAAATAATTAAGGATATAGTAGAATGGCAACATTTTAAAACCTGGTTTGAACCAATTACTCCTGTTGAATTAAAAGAAAAAATTTTAACCATACAGGTTCCCAGTCAGTTTTTTTATGAGTACCTTGAAGAGCATTATGTTTCCCTGCTTGCTAAAACTTTAAAGAGAGAATTAGGAAAAGAAGCAAGGCTGGAGTACCGGATAATGGTTGATAGTGGCAACAGTAAGAATAAACCACTTACAATGGATATTCCGGGCAATGGTTATAAATCATATTCAAATAACGAAATGGATTTTCCGCTTGTCATAAACAATCCTGTTAAAAATCCTTTTGTAATTCCGGGGTTGAAGAAAATGCAGATTGACCCGCAGCTTAATCATGCTTACACACTGGATTCTTTTATTGAAGGTGATTGCAACAGGGTGGCTCGCAGGGCGGGTAAAACTGTTGCTGAGAAACCCGGTGCTACTTCTTTTAATCCCCTGGTTATATATGGTGGTGTAGGCTTAGGTAAAACCCACCTCGCACAGGCTATAGGAAATGAGGTGAAAAGACTTCACAATAATAAAGTAGTGTTATATGTGAGCTCTGAAAAATTCATCAACCAGTTTATAGATCATGGACGTAATAATGCTATCAATGATTTTATTCATTTTTATCAGCTGATAGATGTACTTATCATTGATGATGTTCAGTTCTTTAACCGTGCAGAAAAATCACAGGATGCATTCTTTTCCATTTTCAATCATTTGCACCAGAGCGGAAAGCAATTGATACTTACCAGTGATAAATCCCCTAAAGACCTTGAAGGTGTTCAGGAAAGATTATTAAGCAGGTTCAGGTGGGGATTAAGTGCGGATGTACAACTACCGGATTACGATACGAAGATTGAAATACTTGAAAATAAAATGAAACATGATGGGCTTGAAATGCCACGTGAAGTAGTTAAATATATTGCCTATAATATCAACAGTAATGTAAGAGAATTGGAAGGTGCTTTGATATCATTGTTGGCACAATCTTCGCTAAATAAGAGAGAAATTGATTTGGAGTTGGCAAAGAAAGTTTTACGGAATTTCGTAAAATCTTCGAGCAAGGAGATTACGATTGATGCTATTCAAAAAATGGTGTGCGAGTATTTTGATGTTCCTTATGATAAGTTACTTCAGAAGACGAGAAAAAGAGAGATCGTACAGGCCAGGCAGATCACCATGTTTCTTTCAAAAGCCTTTACAAAAAATTCCTTAAAAACCATTGGTGAGCATTTTGGTGGACGGGATCACACCACTGTAATTCATAGTTGCCAGACCGTAAAAGACCTGATGGATACAGATAACCTGTTTAAAGAAAGTGTTTTAGAATTACAGCAAAAGGTACAGTTAGCTGCCATGTAAAAAATCTTATTTTAATAGTATTCCAGATCTTATAGATCTGGAATTTTTATTAAGCTAACTCCAACTTTCTTCAAAGAAGGTGACTAATCATCCCGGCCGGATAAACAGCGTTATAACCGGAAATATTAATTTAAAATTTAAAATCCAAAATTTAAAATATCAGATTTAATTTTCATTTGGGTAATCGCATTTGTAATTGTATTTTTGCTGCCCCTTAAACAGGGCAGGTTAAAAGGAGAGGTGCCTGAGTGGCCGAAAGGAACGGTTTGCTAAATCGTCGTACGGGTTAAACTGTACCGTGGGTTCGAATCCCACCCTCTCCGCAGATTTTTTTAAACCGGAAACTTTTTAAAGTTCGGGATGTAGCGTAGCCCGGTTATCGCGCCTCGTTTGGGACGAGGAGGTCGCAAGTTCGAATCTTGCCATCCCGACAAACAAAAAGCTTTGGCAATTGCCAGGGCTTTTTTGTTGCCACAAATGCAAGCTTGCTTGCAAATTTGGGGAAGCAAAAAAGACCGTACGAACGAAGTGAGAAAGCTTTTTGTTTGTACGCCCCCTCCACAAGATCAACGCAGTTAATCTTGCCACAAATGCAAGCTTGCTTGCAAATTTGGGGAAGCAAAAAAGACCGTACGAACGAAGTGAGAAAGCTTTTTGTTTGTACGCCCCCTCCACAAGATCAACGCAGTTAATCTTGCCACAAATGCAAGCTTGCTTGCAAATTTGGGGAAGCAAAAAAGACCGTACGAACGAAGTGAGAAAGCTTTTTGTTTGTACGCCCCCTCCACAAGATCAACGCAGTTAATCTTGCCACAAATGCAAGCTTGCTTATTTAAAAAAATAACTAATCCCATAATTCATTCTAAAAAAGAAAAATCAATTATGATTAATACAAATAATGTATTGCAGTATAACCTTTGAATTAATATGTTTTTTTATTATGCCTGTAGCTGTTTAACCACAAGATTCCAGCTTTTATTCTATTTATTTTATTGAGTTCCTCTATAGATCTTTCACTTGATTTCTATAAAGTATAATATTGAAATGATTCATCTTTGGTTGTTAATAAAAATCTAATACTAAAAACCAACCAAAATGACCAACACCAAGAAAGGACTAGCGTTAGCTATTCTCCTAACAGGCTTTGCTATGAAAATGAACGCACAGTCTACTGCTTACGCCAGCACAACTGCTGTACTTGTAACGCCAATCTCCATTGCTAAGATTACCGATATGCATTTCGGAACGGTGGCGGCATCTGCTACACCAGGTACTGTAGTATTGGATTATGCAAATGCACGTACTACCACAGGTGGCGCAACTTTGCCTACAGGTGGTGTTTCACCGACAACTGCTGTATTTACTGTTACAGGTGAATCGGCGAGTGGTTTTTCTATTTCAATCCCGGCTGCTCCTATCACACTTACAGGATCAGTTGCAGGAACAATGACTGTAAGTAATTTCTTTTGTGACGGCGGTGCTGCAACAACGTTATCCAGCGGAACCAAAGACCTAAAAGTTAAGGCAACATTAAACGTACCCGCTAATGCGGTTGCAGGTGTTTACAGTAACAATCTTGGAAACGCCAGTGCATTGTTTGTAACAGTTAATTATAACTAATTAGCTAAAGACTCTTTAAGAGTGCTGTCCGGGACAGCACTCTTTTTCAATTTCCAATAAAATCCTATCCTTTGCAAAATCTGTTTAATACAGGCGCGCGCGCAACACAGCAATTAAAATATTTTTTAATTCTGCTGATCGTATTAATTATCTTCTCTCTGCATTCCTTTGCACAGGGAGACCTTCTTATATATCCTAAAAGGATCATTTTTGAAGATTCTAAAAAATCTCAGGTCCTCAACATATCTAACACAGGAAAAGATACAGTTAGATATTTTATTTCAGTGGTGCAGATAAGGATGAAAGAGGATGGCAGTTTTGAGACTCTTATTCAACCGGATTCGGCCCAGTATTTTGCAGATAAATACTTTCGGTTTTTTCCCCGCAGCATTGTACTTGGCCCGAATGAATCACAGACTGTGAAAATGCAATTAGTCAACAGCAACCAGTTGACAGCCGGTGAATATCGTTCTCATCTCTACTTCCGTGCAGAACCTGAGAAAAAACCATTAGGTGACGAAACACTTACTAAAGACACTGGTTCGATATCGGTAAAGCTTGTAGCAGTTTTCGGGATAAGTATACCTGTTATCATCCGCACAGGTGAGGCAAAAAGCAGTGTGAGCTTTTCGGATATATCCTTAACAACAGAGCAGGATTCAATTCCTATGCTTAAAATAGCATTTCACCGTACAGGAGAGATATCTGTTTATGGTGATATTTCTATTGATCATATCTCAATCCAGGGGAAAATAACCCGGGTTGGTGCAGCAAAAGGGTTGGCCATTTATACGCCTACTCCTGTAAGATATTTCAAATTACCACTTGATAAGATTGCCGGGGTTGACTATCAAAAAGGAAAAATACACATAAGTTATATAACACAAGCCGATGCCAAATCTATAAAAATGGCTGAAACAGAATTGATATTGGATCTATAGATATTTTATTCCAATACCCTGAATTATCCACCTATGAAAACAAATTTTACCTTTTATAGATCCTTAATTGTTGCTTTACTTATTATTTTATTGATACCGGTTAATGTAAATGCACAATCATGGTATAATTCAAATTGGGCAAACCGCAAGGCGATAACAATTGATTTTACGAAAGTCAGTGCGGGCACACACACTAATTTCCCCATTCTTATTAGTATCACAGATGCCAATCTCCAGGTAAAAGCTCAGTCAACGGGTAACGATATTCTTTTTACATCATCTGACGGCATAACAAAGATTGACCATGAAATAGAAAGCTATACCACCGGAACAGGGGCATTGGTTGCATGGGTAGAAATACCGAGCCTGTCATCTTCCGCCAATACAGTTATCTATATGTATTTTGGCAATGCCGATGCTGCCAATCAGCAGAATAATACCGGTACCTGGGATGCAAGCTTCAAAGGTGTGTATCACCTGAATGGCGCTTTTGCGGATGCAACTTCCAATGCCAATAATGGAACAAATACGGGAACTATTGCCGGTAATGGTAAAATTTCAAATGGCAGAACTTTCGATCGTTCAAATGGTAGCGACTTCATTCAAATTAATGGCCTTATGGGCTCGCCAACCAATTTTACACTGAGCGGATGGGCAACTCTTATTACCGCTGACCCTAACGGGGCAGAGATCATCAGTCTTGGAGACAACTGTATGCTGCGTTACGATGAACTGAGTGCAGACAAAACGAGTGGTATTACTTATACTGCGACTGGTACATGGACTCCCGCTGGGTCGGGAATTAACTACGCAGGAACTGGATGGCATTACGTTGTTTACACTTTTAACGACGCCACTAATTCCCAGATAGTATATGTTGATGGAGTGCAGGTTGCTACTGGCTCTATAGTGCCAACTCCGCTTTACACCTCCGGCGGTGTAAATACTTTCATTGGCAAGCATGGTAATGGAAGTGCTGATATGGATTTCGACGGATCCATTGATGAAATTCGTGTTGTTTCTTCTGCACGCTCGGCAGGTTGGGTTCTTACTGAATATAATAATCAAAGTTCACCCTCAACTTTTTATAGTGTAGGCAGTGCAGTTTGTCAAACCAACATATCACAAATCCCTACTTCTAATCTTATTTTAAATTATAAATTTAATGGAAATGCCAATGATGCTGCAACCACTAATAATGGTACGCTGCAAAATGCTCCTACCGTAACGACAGATCGCTTTAATATTGCCGGCAGCGCTTATACATTCGATGGCACTTCGCAATATGTTTCAACAGCAAATTCTTATCTTAACCCTACTAATTTCACTACGTCTATATGGTTTAAAACAGCGACTGCCGGTGGGTTGTTAATGGGATTTGGCAATACTCAAACGGGATTGAGTTCGTCCTATGATCGTAATCTTTATATGAACAATACAGGCCAGGTTTTTTTTGGCGTATATAACGGAACGATTACTACTATCAATTCAGCTTTATCTTATAATGATAATACCTGGCATCTTGCTACCGCTACTTTATCAGGCACTGCTGGAATGATTTTATACATAGACGGCGCACAGATTGCTTCAAATGCTAATACCGTCGCTGAAAATTATACTGGCTACTGGAGGATAGGATTCGGTAATACAGGCGGCTGGCCCTCTGCCCCTACGAGCAATTATTTTAATGGATCCCTGGACGATGCATTGGTTTATGATGTTGCATTAAATTCAACACAAGTAGCTACATTGTATAATTCTCCAGATGGAGCCGGAAACAATGGACCTGTATGTTTTGGATCCCCTCTCAACCTAACCGCAACAACATTAGCTGGCGCTGCTTATTCCTGGACAGGTCCAAATAGTTTTACTTCATCTTCACAAAATCCAATAGTAACCTATACCGCTGCATTTGCAGGAGTATATACTGTACAGGTCACTACCAGTGGATGTATTTCTGCCAGTGCTTATACGACAGTAACAAGTGCAGCCACCAGTTCTACCATTTTGTATGCAGGAACTCCTTTTTGTAAATCATTGGCAACAGGCCAGGCTGTTACTTTGACCGGAACAGCAGGAGGAGCCTACAGTTCTACAGCCGGGTTGACAATTGATGCCAGTACAGGAGCGATCACACCCAGTACCAGCACAGCAGGAACCTATACGGTTACTTATACTATATCGGGAGGCTGTACTGCAACTGCAAGCATTACAATTACTGCTACTCCAACAACATCAGTAGCAGGTGCTAATCAAACAGGAGCAGCCACTTGCGGATTAACAACAGTGACCCTTGCAGCAAATGTTCCCACGATAGGAACAGGAGCCTGGAGTATTGTATCCGGAACAGGAGGAACAGTTACAACGCCAACAAGCCCTACATCAACCTTCAGCGGAACAGCAGGAACAACTTATACATTAAGATGGACCATTTCAAATAATCCATGTACTACATCAACAAGTGATGTTATAATAACCTTCAATAGAATTCCTACGATTTCCAATGCTGGTGCGGATCAAACAGGGGCTGCCACTTGCGGATCAGCATCGATAACACTTGCAGGAAATTCACCTTCTGTAGGTACTGGAGCCTGGAGCATTGTATCAGGAAGTGGTGGTACTATTACTACGCCAACAAGTGCAACCTCAACATTCAGTGGCGTACACGGAACAACTTATACACTGCGGTGGACAATTTCCAATACTCCCTGTACTGCATCATCAGATGATGTTATAATAACGATCAATCAATACACTATTTCAGCTGATGACCAGGGTTTAGCCGGAACCAATACCTGGATTGGTCACATGTATGACGGAACAAATTTTTCCAGTTATATTGGTAAGTTCACGGAACCAGAAACTTTTAATGAATCTTTTGTCGGAAGTACCTCTTGTTTCAATGTTACTTCTAATAATATTACTCGATCTATTTATACCGAAACATTCTCTGTAAAATATAGAATGAATTCCACTAAGCGTGGTTTGTATGTTGCTGACCTGGGTTCGGATGATGGCAGCCGTTTAACAGTTGATGCAGTACTTGTTTATAACAACTGGAATGCCCAGTCTTTTACTACAAAACCCCGTGTGCTAATGAACCTGAACGGTGCCAGTTCCTTGTTATATGAATTTTATGAAAACTCTGGAGGCAACCAGGTAGTATTTCAAAATCTCACGCTTGTATTGGCCAATACGCTTTCAACCAACGCTACTCAAAGTATTTGTTTGGGTAATGCAGGTTCAGCAATTAGTGGAGACATATATGGTGTGCTGCCTTCAGGAATAACATTATCCGGCACAGGTTATAAGTGGAGTTACAGTACAACGCCCGGTGGTATAAGAACCAATATAAGCGGAGCCACTACTGCAACCTTTACTCCATCATCTGCTGCAGCGCCTTTTAATGCAGCCGGCACTTATTATATTTACAGAAATACTGTAGTAAGCAGCACTAATAATATTGCTCCCAATCCTTATGTTGCCAGCAACGAATCTAATGCAGCAATTATAACGGTTACTACATTGCCTTCCGCTACAATCTCCTACAGTGGTTCTCCATTTTGTAAATCAGTTGCCACTGCTCAATCTGTTACGCAAACAGGTACAGCAGGTGGAACTTATTCATCTACAGCCGGGTTAACTATTAGTGCGTCTACCGGAGCAATTACACCAGGTACAAGCACTGCAGGAACTTATAATGTAACTTATACTATTGCCGCCGCAGGCGGATGTTCTGTTTTTACAACAGCAGCAACAATAACCGTAACTACAGCTCCTTCAGCAAGTTTCAGTTATTCAGGAACACCTTATTGTTCCAATGGAGGAACTGCTTCTGTAAGTTTTAGCGGATCAACCGATGGAACTTTTACATCAACTGCCGGATTAACGATTAACGCTGCCACCGGCGCAATTACATTAGGAACAAGCACAGCAGGTACTTATACAGTAACCTATACCATTGCAACCACAGGCGGATGTTCAATTTTTACAACAACAGCAATAATTACAGTAACAGCAGACCCATCGGCATCTATCAGTTATTCAGGAAGCCCGTATTGCAACACTACAGGAACAGCTTCGGTAACAAGAACAGGAACCCCAGGCGGAACATACAGCTCAACTGCAGGACTAACCATTAATTCTTCAACCGGGAACATTACACTATCATCAAGTACCATCGGAACTTATATTGTAACATATACCGTGGCAGCATCTGGTGGATGCATAGCTTTTACTACAACAACAACTGTTCTGATTTCTGCAATTAGCAATAACCAAATAGATTATATTAACGGTACTTCTGGAACACTATGCAGTACTGTTGCAGAAGGTGGTTCAGCAACGTTAACAGCCCCTGCAGGAACAGTATTCATTAATGTTGCTTTTGCCAGTTATGGTACACCTGCAGGAGTTTGTTCATCATTTAGTATTGGAAACTGCCATGCCACAACCAGCCAGGCTGTAGCAGAAAACTATTTACTTGGAAATAATACGGGAACGATACCTGCAACCAATTCAGTCTTTGGAGATCCTTGTTCGGGAACTTTTAAACAATTATATGTACAGGCCACTTACACCCAACCAATATGTTCAGGAACGGCGCCCGGTACTATCACAGGTACTACTCCAACAGGCGGAAATGCTGCTTTTACTTATTTGTGGGAACAAAGCATTACCAATTCATCTACAGGTTTTTCAACGGCAGACGGCACAAACAATGCAAAAGATTATACACCCGGTATTTTAACGCAAACTACCTGGTATAAAAGAACGGTTATATCAGGGGGATGTACAAATGTTTCAACTGTTATACAGGTTACAGTTACCCAATTGCCTGCTGCTACTATTGCTTATACCGCAAGTCCTTATTGTTCTGATGGAGGAATTGCTAACGTAACACAAACTGGAACTGCAGGCGGTACTTATACATCAACTGCCGGATTAACTATCAATGCATCAACAGGAGCAATAACACCCAACACAAGCACCGCTGGCACATACACCGTTACTTATACAATGGCTGCAACAGGCGGATGTGCGGTACAAACAACAACTGCATCTGTAACAATTACAACATTACCGGTAGTAACAATATCATACAGCGGATCTCCTTTTTGTAAATCAGTAGGCACTGCACAATCTGTTACACAAACTGGAACAACAGGTGGTACTTATACATCAACAGCCGGATTAACAATCAATGCATCAACAGGAGCAATAACACCTAACACAAGCACCGCTGGCACATACACCGTTACTTATACAATGGCTGCTGCAGGCGGATGTGCAGTACAAACAACAACTGCATCTGTAACAATTACAACATTGCCGGTAGCAACAATTTCATACAGCGGTTCTCCTTTTTGTAACTCAGTGGCCACGGCGCAACCTGTTACACAAACTGGAACTGCAGGTGGTACTTATACATCAACTGCCGGATTAACAATCAATGCATCAACAGGAGCAATAACACCCAACACAAGCACCGCTGGCACATACACCGTTACTTATACAATGGCTGCAACAGGCGGATGTGCGGTACAAACAACAACTGCATCTGTAACAATTACAACATTACCAGTAGCAACAATATCCTACAGCGGATCTCCTTTTTGTAAATCAGTAGGCACTTCACAATCTGTTACGCAAACAGGAACAACAGGTGGTGTTTATTCTTCAACAGCGGGATTAACTATTGATGTTACTACCGGCGATATTATTCCGGGTACAAGTACTGCCGGTACTTATACTGTTACATATACAATGGCGGCAGCAGGCGGATGTTCTGCACAAACAGCTACTGCTTCAGTAACAATCAATGCCATTCCGACCGCAACTATTTCGTATACAGGGTCACCTTATATGATAAATTCCGGAACAGCTTCGGTTACTTTTTCCGGAACAACAGGCGGAACTTATTCTTCAACTGCAGGTCTGTCTCTTAATGCAACAACCGGTGATATTACTTTAAGCACCAGCACGCCGGGTACTTATACAGTTACTTATACAGTGGCTGCAGCAGGCGGTTGTTCTGTTTATACAACTACTGCAGGTATCACAGTCGTTATTGCTACTAAAACATTTACAGGAACCGGAAACTTTAGTGATGCGGCCAGGTGGACAGGCGGTACTTTACCCACTGTAAGTGAGAACCTGGTTATTGATGGCGCCTGTACGGTGGATAATAATGCGGGCACGGATAATATTGCTTATGGTTCATTAACAATAGGAACAGCTACAGGCCGTACACTTAACTGGGTTGCCAGCGGTACAAACCGGTTGAATGTGTCGAACGTAAGTGCGGGTGCAGCTGTCAGCACACTTAGTATGACCAATGGAGGAACCCTTGTAATCAGGGGCACATGGGCTTCCACTAACCTTACATTTACTCCGGGAGCAGGAACAATAGAATTACAATCTACAATAACCCTGCCTGCTGCTTATACAACTTATAATAACCTTATCGTAAACGGATCGGGCATCACTGTGAAAGAAGGTGTAGTAACAACAGTAAACGGAAACCTGATAATAACAACCGGAACGCTGAACACAAATAATTTTAATTTATCGGTTAAGGGTAACTGGGCCAATAATGTTTCAACAACCGCTTTTACAGCAGGAACAGCCACCGTTATTTTCAATGGCACAACTGCTCAAACGATCGGTGGAACATTCGCTACTACTTTTACCAATCTTACGATTGCAAATACAGTGAGTGCTGTTACTTTAAATGTAAATACCAGCATTACCGGCAACCTTTCCGTAACCGCAAAAACATTTGACATTGGCGTTTATACTGCCAACCGTGCAACTGCAGGTGGTACACTTAGCTTATCCGGTAATACCATATTGAAGATAGGAGGAACTAATACTTTCCCGATCAACTTTACTACTAATACCTTGAACGTAACCAGTACGGTAGAATACAATGGCACCAATCAAACCGTAGCTGCCAGAACTTATGGTAATCTTACACTAAGCAGTGCAAGCGGAGCTGCCGTTAAAACCTTTGCTGCCACGGCTTTTGCAATTGTAGGTAATCTTACAAGTACATTGGGTGCTGGCACTTCAGTTAACTTTACTGCTGCTGCTATTCTTACCATTACCGGAAATGTTACAATAGGTGCTTCCACTACATTTAATGGCGGCAGTTTTGCGCACAGCGTTGCCGGAAACTGGATCAACAGTGGAACCTTTAATGGCAATACGGGAACTATTACTTTTTCGGGCCCCGGAAAAGGTGTAAGCGGATCGGGCATACAGAATTTTAATAACCTTACTGTTTCAGCGTCCTTGATCACAATTTCAAACGAAAGCATCAGCATATCGGGTAATCTTACCACTATATCATCAGGTTCATTCATCCAGGCTTCGGGCGGAACAATGCTGATGACCGGCACAGCCAAAACCATAAGCGGCACAGGAATTTCAATTGATAACCTCACTGCAAGTGGCACGGTAACTACAGCCGCATCTTTTAATGTTACAGGTAATTTATCAGTAAGTGGAAGCTTTACTGCAAGTACCGGTAATATTACCATGAGCGGCACTTCAAAAACAATATCAGGTACAGGTAACAAGACTTTTGCCGGATTAGTAGTATCAGGTTCCATTACAACGGCTGTCAGTTTTTCCATAGCAAACAGTTTGAATGTTAATGGAAGTTTTTCTGCATCTGCAGGCACAGCAACTTTTACAGGAACTTCTTCCTTAAGTGGAACAGCTAATCTTTTCAATACCACCATTAACGGAACATCGTTGCAATTAGCTGCTAATTCAATTTTGGGAATTGCCAATACACTTACCATTACCGCAGGTACATTAAATGTAACTTCATCAATACCCAATACCGTAAATTTTAATGGAACAGGGGCACAGAATATAAATGCCATTACTTATAACAATCTTGTTTTATCAAATGGCAACTTAAAAACTGCGACCGGAGACATTACCACCAATAAAGATATTACCATTGAAACCGGAACAACCTTTACGGCTTCTTCCTATACCCATTCCATTTATGGCAATTGGAATAATTACGGAACATTCGTTGCAGGCACTTCCACAATACAATTTGCAGGATCTGCTACGGCTTACCTGACAGGCTTTACGACATTTAATATTCTTAGCAGTAATACAAGCAGCGCTTCAAATGAATTGATTCTAAATGATAATATTTCTGCTGCTATAGTTAATATGACCAATGGTATAATAACAACCGGATCAGATACACTTACCATTACAAACACAAGAACCGGCGACGGTCGTATATATGGCAATATTCAACGCATCCATTCATTTACAACCGGGGTTGCGTATGCTTTTGAAAGCTCCAATAACTCGATTACCTTTTCGGCTGTATCCGCTGTATCCAGTATAACGGTATCTGTTGTTAAGGGATTGATCAGCGATTTTCCTTTTGGTGGATCCATGGGGAGGGTATATAATGTAACCGTACCCACCGGTACTTATAATGCAACACTTCGCCTGCATTATGAAGATAATGAGTTGAATGGAATTAACGAATCATCGATGGGATTGTGGAATTATGTAGGAACTACCTGGAACCTGATTGGTAAAACAGGGAATGATACAAGCAACAATTACGTGGAACTAAGTGGTTTAACCAATATGTCGAACCGCTATACTCTTTCAGATAATTTGAATATCGTGACATGGAACGGTAGTGTAAGTACCGACTGGAATACGGCTGCTAACTGGACCACTACACAAGGAGCTCCCTCTATACCACCTTCAGCATCAGACATTGTTTCTTTAGGAACAGTAGGGTTTACTTATCAGCCAACAATCAGTGCTAATATATCAGTAAGTGGTATTCACCTTGATAACTTCCAGGCTGTAACACTTACGCTTGCCAGTGGAGGGTCGCTTACCGTTTCAGGAAATATTGATGGAGACTGGACAGGAAATGCCATACATACAATTAATGTAAATAATCAAACCCTGGTAGTAAACGGAGATTTGATATTGAGCGATGAAATCAATGGCCAGTCTGTTAATCTAAACATTGGTGCCGGAACTGTTAGCGTTTTAGGTTCATTATTCCAGGCTGGAGATGCCAGTATAAATTTCAGCGGGGCAGGAATATTAAATATTGATAATAATTTTACTTACAAAAGCGGAACGTTCACAGCAGGAAGCGGCACCGTGATATATAACGGTTCAGGAAATCAAGCTATAGCACAAATTAACTATAACAATCTTACCATTAATAAAACTGCGGGAATAGCTGCTATAGATTCTCTAATAAATGTTGCCGGCAATTTTTTGATTTCCTCCGGCGAAGTTGACAATTTTTCTACCGTAAACATAACAGGAAATGTAACGATTGCTGCTGGAGCAACCCTTCATAACAATTACAGGTTGAATGTTGGCGGCAACTGGATCAGGATTGGAAATTACATTGGCACTGGAGCATATGTAGCCTTTAATGGTAGTGGAACACAAACTATTTCATCAACTACTTTCAATAATCTTGTGATCAATAAACCGGTTGGTACCAGTGCAGAACTTACCGGTAATGTTGTTATAAATGGAAATTTAACTGTTACGTCCGGTACGCTGAATATAAAATCATTTAGCTGTGACAGGATTGTGGCGGGGGGCAATTTGATCTTATCTGATTCAGCTACGTTTATACTCGGAGCCAATAATGCACCATTCAATTTTACTACCAGGTCACTTTCAACTTCAAGTACTGTAATAGCTGACGGCACAGGCTCGCAGGCAATATTTAGTGAAAGTTTTGGCAATCTTATTCTAAGAAATGCCGGGGTTAAAACACTGGTTTCACCTATTACAGTGAAAGGCACATTAACCATTGAAAATGGGTCAAATTTTGATGGCGGCTCCCAAACAATTACCTTAAATGGCAACTGGGTTAATAACGGAACTTTTACCGCATCCACCAGCACCATTATTGCAACAGGAATTACTAAAACCATTTCTGGTAATACGACCTTTAACCGCTTTTCAGTTTATGGGAGTTATACCTTTTTGAGTAATATTACTCTTGACCGGTTACTTATAATTAACAGCACAGGATCCCTTTCCGCCGGTACCGGTATTATCGTTACCATGAATGGCGATTTAATCAACAGCGGTATTTTGTATACACTGGGGACAACAACTTTTACCGGTAATGTTTTACAAACATTGAGTTTGCTAAATGCTGTTCAAACAGTGGCCATTACTGTTAACTTCAATGGTTCTGTTCCTCCTGAAATGATCTCAACTTCAGCTCCCCAATTTGGCTACCTGAATATTAATAATACAGGTGGAGTGAATCCCAGCGTTGGATGGAACATCGCATACGGGTTAACAGTGGGAAGCGGTGCTTCATTTAATGGCGGCAACTCTACCCATAATATACTGGGCAGTGTTACCAACAATGGCACAATTACCAGCAACGGCATTATGAATTTTATACCATCATCAGCTGTTACAGTAAACCTTGGGAATGATTTTTCAAGTACAGGTAGTGTGGTATTTGGAGGTACAGGCGCCATTACATTAGCGGGGAGTTCTGTCTCTTTCAATAATGTAGTTATATCCAATACAAATGCAACGGGAATAACGCCTGTATCTGGCTGGGATATGGCAAATAATTTCACCATAAATAACGGCTCCGTTTTTAATGCCGGTAATCGTAATTATTTAATAGGCGGAAGTATAATAAATAATGGAACGGTTAACAGTGGTGCTTCCACTTTTACATTTGATGGCACCACCGATCAAACTGTAACGTCAATGACTTTTTATAACCTGGATGCTATGAATTCCGGCGGAAAGGTTACACTCCTTGATGCAACAGTAAACAACAACCTTAGTGTTACAACAGGAACCCTCAGTATTGGCAACAATGAAATAGGACGAACCATTGCAATAAATGGAAATATAACAGTAGCCGGCGGAACCACGTTCAATGTTGACAGCACATCTAATGCGACTCACCTTTTATCTGTAAGCGGGAATATTATAAACAATGGAACACTAAACCTTAGACCGGATGCTAATAGTTTGGGCGACATAACATTTAATAAAAACGGAATTCAAACAATAGCCGGTGCAGGTGCCATCACTAATTTCAACCGTATCACCACTAACATGGGCTTAATAGATACTAATTACTTAGATGTTACAGCAGCTAATTTTTCTGCACCCAATGGCTTCCTTACGCTAAACAACGGATCATTTAATCTGAACAGTGCAGGTGTTAGCGTCACTCCTTTTACCGCCGATATAGCTACAGGTAATTTTTTAATACCGGCTACAGCAGGCCTCTGGGTAAATGCAGGCACCATTAATTCTTCCGCTATGAATTGGACGGTGGCAGGAACAGTAAAGGTAACGGGCGGCACCATGAATATGGGCAGTGTAATTGATAATGCGGTAATACCTCAGAGTACAAGCCGGTTTCTTGTAACAGCTGGAAACTTAAACCTGGCATCACGGATAAGTAATCCCGGTGTAGCATGGGCACTCAACATGCAGGGCGGAACCATTATGGTAAATACAAAAGGAAGTACTGTTGCCGGTATTGCGCCATTTAATATGGATGTACCGGGTTGCACATTCAATGTGTCTGGCGGAACGATCGTCATCAGGGATGCCGGTGGAACAGCGGGCCAGAATCTTGGTTATAATAATCTTGCTAATACTGGTACCGGATTTACAGGAGGTGTATTACAGGCAGGAGATATATTAACTACCGCTTCGCAAACTTTTGGAATTAAATCCACCAATCCTGTTTATAATTTAACTGTAAACAGCACAAACATAACAGCTATTCTCCAGGCACCGGTACTAACGGTAAGTAATAACGTTACTGTTACTTTAGGAAAGTTAGATATAGACAGCCTTACATTAAAGATCGGCGGCGCCATCAGTAACAGCGGAACGTTTATCGCCAGTAGGGGAACAATTGAAATGAACGGAGTTACTGCACAAACAATACCTGCCGCAGCTTTCGCGGGAAATACAGTGAAAGGTCTTACTATAAATAATAATGCGGGAGTAACATTGGGAGGCTTATTAAACCTGACTGATGTAATAACAGTATCAAAAGGCAGTCTTGCTGCGGAAGGATATCTTATTTTAAAATCATCAGCAACCGCAACTGCAAGAGTAGCTCCCATTACTTCTCTTTCTTCTACACCAATAAGCGGAAATGTTACAGCAGAACGCTATGTACCGGGTCGTCGTAAATACCGATTAATTACAAGCCCAGTTACAACAAGTGCAAGCACTACTTTATCTGCAGGACAGGAAGCTCTTTCAATCTGGGGCAACTGGCAAAACCAGGGTATTAATACAACTGCAAATGTTGGAAATTTTATTACCGGAGGTTTGTCTGCTGATGGTTTTGATACCCAAACTCCAAACGCTTCTTTATTTACTTACGATGATGTGAACAGGAAATATGTTGGTTATACTACTGCCAATGGAAAAAATACAAAATATACTCCACTGAAAGCAGGTATAGCTTATTATATGTTCGTTTATGGGGACCGCCGCAATACAATAACTACGAGTAACCCTAACAGTACGGTAGTCATTGCAAAGGGAACATTAAAAACGGGAGACCAGGTATATGGTACAGCTTCAGCGATTCCCCTTTCGGGAGTAACAGGCAGGTACACGATGCTGGGCAATCCATTTGCCTCTCCCATCGATTGGTCAGTATTGCCCAGAACAAATGTTTCAAATACGTATTGGGGTTGGGATCCAAACCTAAGCGGTACGGGGGGATATGTAACTGTAAGTACCATTGGTACTGTTACCATCTCATCGCCTTATTCGGGTAGCACAGGGCTAAATCAATACATTCAGTCAGGACAGGGATTTTTTGTAAAAACTATCGGATCATCACCTGCATTGACTATCCGGGAACAGGATAAAGTTGCCGATTTTAATCCTATTGTGTTTCGTGGATTAACTAATGAACTTCCGTTGCTTGCAATAAACCTGCTGTATAATAGTGGTGCTTCAAAAATACTCACCGATGGTGTTGTTACCGTTTTTGATGAAGCATTTTCCAACCTGGTTGGAAATGAAGACGCTTCAAAAATGATAAATGCGGCCACAGAGATGATTGCAATAGCCAATAGGGGCGAACTTTTGAGTATTGATGCCAGGAAAGTTCCTCAACATAATGACACTTTATTTTTAAATGTAGCTAAGCTTACAAAACCGGTGTACACACTGCAAATATTTGCAAAGGGAATGGAAGGAAGTATTGTTCAACCTTACCTGCAGGATAAATACCTTAATACACTTCAACTTTTGTCAGTTACAGATACTAACCGGATAGATTTTAATGTAAGTCTTTCCGTACCTGCTTCTTTTGATACAAACCGGTTCAGGATCCTGTTCAAATCAGCAATTGTATTACCTGTTAAGTTCATTTCTGTAATGGCAACAAAAATCAATAAAGATATTTTGGTAAAATGGGAGATCGCCGAAGAAAGCGGGATCAGGGATTACAAAGTGGAAAGATCTGGTGACGGGATCAATTTCAGTTCGGTAGGTAGTGTTAGTTCAAGAGGAAATAATACCGTTCAAAGTTACGAGTGGCTAGATAGACAACCAGTTGCAGGGAATAATTATTATCGTATCAGGGCGATAGAGTTGGCGGGCAATTATTTCCTGAGTCAAACAGTGCTCGTTAAAATTGAATCAAGCGGTGCAGAGATCAGTGTGTATCCAAACCCAATAAAAAACAAGCAGATCCATCTTTATATTAATTCAAAAGAAAAGGGACAATACACAGTGAAGATATTTGATTTAAAGGGGGTCCAGATCATTAAGCAACTGATCGATCATACTGGTGGCTCAATGCGCCAGGTCATCTATGTTAATAAAATGCTGCCATCAGGCGTGTATTATATGGAGGTATCTAACCAAAACCAACGGTATATTCAGTCGGTCATGATAGAATAACGAATATCCAATGAAAAAAATAACTATGAAAACCCGGCAATTGATAAGTAAAACCCTGTTTATAATTATACTAGATTGCTGTTCTATTGTTTCATTTGGCCAGGATCCCACGGATTCACTACCCGATGATCCGGGTGCGATCTCTGTTTATACTATTCAAAATATGAGCTTTGGTGCATTCAGTCATGGTAATTCCGGTGGAACAGTAACGATCTCCAACAGCGGTGTAAGGTCAGTTACGGGCGATCTGATTCTTCTCAACATGGGGGTGAGCTACTTTAATTCGATCTTTGAAATTGATGCTCCTGCGGGATCTGTAATTTCCATATTAAATGGGTCCGATGTTTCCCTTACCGGTAGTAACGGCGGTTCTATTAACCTGCATATCGGCAATTCAAATCCTTCCTCCCCTTTTGTGACAGTTGTGCCCCAGCCAGCACGAACACCTGTGAACTTTGGAGGAACTATTACAGTTGGTAACGCTGCTGCTAATCCTCCCGGGACTTACACCGGAACATTCTATGTAACCTTTAACCTGGAATAGCCACCATAAAAAAAATTGATTAATAACTCTAAATATCGATACACAAAAGGCTTCCGTTATTGCTGCTTTTTTAAGTGGGGCAGGCTTTGCCTTGTCTTGTTACTACTGGCATTAATCCCCGGTCAGGCATTTAGCCAGCTCGGCGGCTCTTCCTTGCCGTTAGTATTTAACTATGCAGTCGGAGACACAGGTTTTGTAACCCCGGAAGATGAGCTTTTTGATGAAGTTTCTATAACAATGAATGTTCCCCGTATTGGCGGACTGGAAATACAAGGTATTATTCAAAATCAGGAATTATTTTTACCGATTAAAGAGCTTTTTGACTTCCTGAAAATAAAAAATACGCTCTCCGCTAATCTTGAGTTGATGCAAGGCTTTGTTATCAATCCAAAAAATACCTATTTAATTGATAAAACAAATAACCGGATCGTTTACCTGGATAAAACATTTTCGTTAGACAAGCATGATTTGATCCGGACAGAAAATAATCTTTACCTGAGGTCTGGATTTTTCGGACAAGTGTTTGGGTTGGAATGTGTTTTTGATTTTCGCAACCTTTCTGTTACTTTAAATACAAAAATTGACTTGCCGGTGATCCGGGAAATGCAGCAGGAATTGATGCGCCGGAATATCAGCAAACTCAAAGGCGAAAAGAAAGCTGATACAACTATTGGCAGAAGTTTTCCATTGTTTCATTTTGGCATGGCCGATTGGTCCGTGGTTTCTACCCAGGTATCCAGTGGAACAACGAATACAAGGTTGAATCTTGGCCTGGGAGGTATTGTAGCCGGCGGAGAATTGAACCTTTCTATGAATTATTACAGT
This sequence comes from Ferruginibacter sp., assembly GCA_037720515.1. Taxonomy (GTDB): domain Bacteria; phylum Bacteroidota; class Bacteroidia; order Chitinophagales; family Chitinophagaceae; genus Ferruginibacter. Next base: position 57,754 of record JBBJMM010000015.1, on the reverse strand, counting down.
AATCAGTCATTGAAACTAAGGCAGCAATCATACCAGTGGCGTTTTGTAAATAACGAGCACAGAGCTTTACGCCAGGTAACTGCCGGCAAGATATTTACCCATTCTATTTCATCGCTGTTTGCCCCGGTCATCGGGATGCAATTTACCAATGCTCCAAGTACTTACCGGAAATCATTCGGAACCTATACACTTAGTAACAATACAGAACCCGGATGGACTGTTGAGCTTTATGTAAACAATGTGCTTATAAATTATACAAAAGCTGATGCTTCCGGATTTTTTACTTTCGAAGTGCCTATGGTCTATGGCAATTCATTTGTGAAACTTCGTTTTTATGGCCCATTTGGTGAAGAACAGGTAAGCGAAAAATATATTACTGTGCCATTTAATTTTATTCCCTTGCACCAATTGGAATATACTGTGTCTTCCGGTATTGTGGAAGACAACAGCAAGGGACGTTTTACGCGGGCTAATTTTAATTATGGCCTTGGCCGGCGCCTTACCCTAGGTGGAGGTATGGAATATCTTTCCACGCTAACCTCAGGCAGATTCATGCCATTTGTACAAACTTCTCTTGTATTGGGCTCACATTTACTGATCTCTGCCGAGCATGCTGCGGGCGTTCGTTCCAAAACATCTATTAATTACCGTTTGCCATCAAACTTACAATTTGACCTGGTCTATACAAAATATGCAAAAGGGCAAACAGCGATCCAGGTGAACCAGGGTGAGGAGAAAAAACTCGTAATATCCATGCCGGTTAAAAGCATAAAATTCAATGCTTTCTCAAGACTTACTTTCAACCAGTTTACATTTCCTATACTACCAAACTCTTATGGAAAAAGCCAATTGAAAACTACTTCGGCAGAATTGCTGTTTTCCAGCAGTGTTGCAGGGGTGATTTCCAATCTTACAACCTATGCCCTATTCAACACTCCCAAAAATCCATTGCTGTACAGCAACCTTTCACTGGCCATCCGCCTGCCAAAGGGCTTTAGATTTTCACCACAGTCGCAGTATGAGTACAGGCAAAATAAGTTTAGTATGCTAAAGGCAGAATTAGAAAAAAATCTAGGAAGGAAAGGGTTTGTGAATTTATCATATCAAAAAGATCTGATAAATAACAGTAACAGTACAATGACGATTGGGATGAGGTATAATTTTTCATTTGCTCAAACATTTTTTTCCACCAGCAGGAACAGTAAGTCTGTAACAACTACCCAATCAGCACACGGAAGTTTGTTATGTGACGCAAAAACTAATTATATCGCCTTAAGTAATCAGTCGCAGGCAGGGAAAGGTGGAGTAATTGTTATACCCTTTCTAGATATGAACTGTAATGGAAAACGAGAACTCAAAGAACCTGGCGTTTCCGGAATGAAAATACAGGTTAACGGTGGGCGAATTGAAAATGAAAAAAATAACGGCGATACTTCTATACGTATATCAGGATTAGAAGCTTATACCAGTTATTATCTTGAACTGGATCCCAGCAGTTTCGATAATATTGCCTGGCAGATAAAAAAGCCTACTATCAAAGTTGTTATTGATCCTAACAGTTTTAAATTGATAGAAGTTCCTGTAGCTGTTGTAGGAGAAGTTTCCGGTACCGTGTCACTCAAAAAAAATGTTGAAGAGAATGGATTGGGCCGTATTATCGTTAATATTTACAATGCCGAATCTATCCTTGTGGCAAAAGTGCTTACAGAAGCTGATGGCTACTTCAGCTTTGTTGGTCTGGCGCCGGGTTTGTACACTGCAAGTGTTGATAGCTTCCAGTTAAATAAATTAAACATGTTTTCATCTCCTCTTTTGCCATTTAAGATATCCGCAAAAAGAGATGGAGATATTGTAGAGAATCTCCGTTTTATACTCAGCGCAAATATGGTAAAATAATTAAAACAGTTTAAGAACTCTATTAACCCATTATATCAATTAATCACCAATTTGGGTTTTTGATTCTACAGGGCTCCACCAATACTGCATTTAAACAATATCATATATAAGGGAATACTTATGCTAAGTTATAATTGTAATTTATTTACTACCCTTTGCTAGTTAAAACAACTAAATTTTACTTTTTCCTAAGTAATAGTACTTTAATAAAAAGTGTTGCGTTTACACATAGCTAATCATCTTATAAATATCCATCCCTTTACCCCAACTAATATTTATTGCTATTGAAGTTTTTAATTTATTTTAAATCTTATCCATGAAAACCTGCATTACAATTCTGATCCTTTTAGTTGCTGCAAGTGTACAAGGGCAGATGGGTATTGGTACTACCACACCTACTTCAACCCTTGATATAAGAGGCTCGCTGGCATTGAATTACCGGGCATTTACTGCTTCCAATACTGCTGCTTCTACCGATAATACTCTGATGTTTACGGGAACCGCAGCAGCTACACTTACACTTCCTGATGCAGCAACCTGTACCGGAAGAGAGTATATTATTAAAAAATACAAGTACAACACTTTCCGTGCCTGTAGTTACTATTGCAACAACATCAGCTCAAACAATAGATAACAAAACAAACTGGTTGCTGGATGAACAAAACGAATCAATATCTATAATAAGCAATGGCATTGGCTGGAATATTAAAGGTTCCAGCCCGGTTAAGACCCGTTCTAATTATGTTATAGTACAAACAGCTGCAGATTTTCCTGTACCGGTCGCCGGTGTGATCACCCTTGCAGCCGGAGTGACCTATGAAGTTAACGGTACGATATATATGACCAGTAAGATCAACCTGAATGGTTGTTACCTGGTAGGAATGGATGCCAATAACGATAAATTGATTTACATTCCAGGTTCGGGAGAATTATTCACAGGTACAAAAGGCGGCACTATAAAAACACTTACGCTTGCAGCAATTACTACAGGATCTAAACTATTTAATCTTGCCCTTGGAGCAACAGAGAACCTTATTGTCCGGGATAATGTAATAGCAAATAGCAAGGAAGTTGGCCTGGTACAAGGTGGTTATATTATTTTTTTTAGTGTTATTAATTATGCAGGAAATCTTAATGGAATTACATTCCAGGATGTAACAAACCTGCTACTTGACAATACTGCATGGTTCTCCACCAACTCCAACACATTTGAAAAAATGATTGGAACATTTGGAATGATAGAAAAATTAGGCGGATTTAGTCACTCATTAAGCACCATGTCTGCTGTAAGTTTAGATGTTTCCGGTATAACAACAATTAACGAAGCAGCTAATTTTAAAAATACTGCGATGATGGGAACAGGCACTCGTGTTCTGGGTTCATTTTCAAATAAATGGGAAGTAGAAGTTCCTGGTATTACAACGGAAAAAGATGATGTTGCATCTGCAAATTTATTTATTTCCACAACTGTTCCTACAACATTTACCGCCGTTAATACACCAAGCAAGATCCTGGGTACAACTACACCTGTATCATTATTCAGGATCACTTCCCCTGTAAACAACAGGTTAATGTATACCGGTACAAAAACACGGCGTTTCCAGGTACTTTGTTCACTCACCGCTGCACATGCATTTAATACCATTGATTACTCGTTTTATATTTACAGAAATGGTGTAAAGATGCCCGAATCGAGACAAAAGATCCGTTTGGAAAAAAACACCGATCAGGTATCGGTAACTATTTCATGTACAGCTCCATTATCAACCAATGATTACCTGGAAGTGTGGGTGGAGAACAATACAGGCAGCAATAGTATTTCAATTGAAACATTGAATTTAGGTATTAAATAATTTTATTAACCGGTACTCTATCCCAATATTGTATGAAAACTTTTTTTAGCTGCATATTATTTTTATCCTTTAGTTTTCTTTCCAGTGCACAGGTAGATATCACAAACAGGGGTATTGTAAAACTTACTGGTTCTACTGATACCTTTTTTATGAATGGAAATTTTACAAATACTTCTTCCGCTGAATTGATGAATGATGGAAATGTTTTTATAAAAGGGGATTTAGTAAATGAACAGGTTCCTTACCTGGGAGGAACAGGAATAATTTTTATGAATGGAACCATTGATCAAAACCTTTCTTCAACTTCTGCATTCACCAATCTTACGATAAACAAAACTGTCGGAAAAGTTATTCTATCTACTAATGCATTGATCAGGAATACATTAAATTTTATTGCAGGAAATATTCAAACTGGCAGCGATACTGTTTCTGTTCTTTCAACCGGTATTATTACAGGGGCTGCGCAGAATACAGGTTGGGTAGAGGGAATAGTACAAAAAAATCTTATTACAGGAAGTGTATCGAAATCATTTGAAATTGGTGATGCTATTGTATATGCTCCTGTTTCAATTGATTTTCCCAATGTGTTAACCTCGGGAAACATAGCAGCAAAAACAACTACAGGTGATCATCCTAATTTAAATATTTCCATAATAAGGCCAACTAAAAGTGTGAACCGGTATTGGACCATAACCAATAGTGATGCAGTTTTTAATAGTTACCAGGCCACATTTAATTTTGCATCTTCTGATGTTGATGCCGGTTCCAATACCTCACTGTTTGGCGTTGGATTATATGATGGTACTAACTGGACAATGTTAGGCACTTCCTTCCGCAATTCTACTAACATCAGGGCCGCTGGTTATAATACTTTAGGTTCATATGCAATCGGCGAAACTTTTGTAGTGGTACCATTAACTTTTAAAAACATAAAAGCATATCCAAAAGTAAACGATGTGATCGTTGAGTGGGAAATTGAAAATGAAGAAGGTATTAAAAGTTATGAAGTTGAAAGATCAGGTAAGGGTATTGATTTTAAAAGGATACATACTAGATCAGCTACGGGTGATATGTTTTATGATCTGATCGATGCATATCCTTTGCCGGGTGATAATTTTTACAGGATAAGATATATAACTCTTAACGGGGAATTTAAATACAGTAAGATCGTTTATGTAAATTTTAATAATGATCCCGGCATCACAGTATTCCCAAATCCGGTAAGTAGTTCGGTAATGACTGTACGGTTAAATAATATTCCCCAGGGAAATTATAAGTTAAATCTTTACAATAGTAGCGGGCAGTTAATAATGGTCTATGCAGTTCAGCACAAAGGAATTAATTTAAATTATATTATTCCGATTGACAGATATCCCGCCGGCAGATATGAAGCTGTGCTTTCAGGTTCAATAAAAACAATTAGTATTCCTGTAATTATAGAATAAGAAATAATATTCTCACAGGAAAGCCACTAGGATTAGTGGCTTTTTTGTTTGAATATTTTATTGTGATAGAAAAAAAGGATAACTTAAAGTTGGTTAATTAAGTTTGCCCTATCTCAACAATCGATTCAATTAATTATATGAAGTATAGCCCTGTTCAAAATTTTGTTAATGGAGTATTTGCAAAGCCATCCGGAAATAAAACCATTGATATCATTTCTCCTCTTGACGGAAAATTATTATCAACAGTTCCCCTTTCGGATCTGGAAGATCTGAATAATGCCGTACGTGCTGCAAAAAAAGCGCATATTACCTGGAGCAAAACACCCATAAAAGAAAGAGTACAGGTATTTTTCCGGTATAAAAGTTTATTGGAGAAGCACAGTAAAGAGCTGGCAGAACTTGTGCAGGAGGAAAATGGAAAAACATTCAGCGAAGCTATGGCGGAAATTGAAAAAAGCATAGAGCTTACTGAATTTGCAACCTCACTGCCACAGTTGGTAACCGGAGAGATCCTGGAGGTGAGTAAAGGAGTGGAGTGCCGCACTGAACATGTTTCGTTAGGAGTGGTAGCGTCTATTGTACCATTCAATTTTCCAAGCATGGTTCCTAACTGGACATTACCAAATGCAATTGCACTGGGAAATTGCATGATCATGAAGCCTTCTGAAAAAGTGCCTTTAAGTTGTGGAAGATTAGCAGAATTGTTGAAAGAAGCCGGGTTACCTGATGGAGTTTTCAGTATAGTTCATGGGGATGTTGAGATCGTTGAAGCCATCTGTGATCACCCGGATATTGAAGCTGTAAGTTTTGTAGGATCTACTAAAGTTGCAAAAATTGTTTATCAGCGTTCAACTGCAAATTATAAAAGATGCCTGGCTTTAGGCGGGGCTAAAAATCATTTAATGGTTTTGCCGGATGCGATCCCTTCCATGACTGCACAAAATGTGGCGGCTTCAATGAGTGGTTGTGCAGGCCAGCGATGCATGGCGGCTTCCGCAATGATCGCTGTAGGAGATGTGGATCACATCATTGATAAGATTTGTGAGGAAGCAAGAAAGATCACACCCGGCGAAAATCTTGGCGCTGTTATAAATAAAGAATCGCAGGTGCGTATTGAAAGATATATAACTGAAGCAGAAGAACAGGGCGCTAAAATACTGGTAGACGGAAGGAATGCCCGTGTGAAGGGAAAAGAAAACGGAACTTATGTAGGTCCAACTGTTATTGATCATGTTACACCCGGGATGAGTGTGGCAACTGAAGAAATATTCGGCCCTGTAGTAAGTATCATGCGTACAAAAACAGTGGATGAAGCCCTTGCAATTGAAAATGCAAATCCTTATGGCAATGCGGCCAGTGTATTTACTCAGAACGGTGGAATGGCAAGATATATAATTGATAATGCCAGCGCAGGAATGATCGGCGTTAATGTAGGGGTGCCCGTTCCAAGAGAACCCTTTTCTTTTGGGGGCTGGAATGAAAGCAAATTTGGTGTAGGCGATATCACCGGAAAAAGTTCAATAGAATTCTGGACCAAATTAAAAAAGACAACAACTAAATGGAACCCGGAAGCTGGGGTGAACTGGATGAGTTAATTTCACGCAAAGTAGGTAAGTAAGCAAAGGCGCTAATTTTCCTTCTGTATTTCTTTGCGCCTTTACGTGAAACATAAAAAAATACAAAGTATGGAATTCAAAACAAAAAGCCAAACGAAAGAGATTGTTGAAAATAATCTAAACTATACCTTATTTAGTTGGAGTAAACAGAAAGGAATTGATCCAATTGCAGTGAAATATGCCGAAGGAGTTTACCTGTATGATTTTGATGATAAAAAGTATATTGATTTTTCTTCAGGATTGATGAATGTGAACATTGGTCATGGTAATCAGCGTATAACCGAAGCCGTTATAAAACAAATGCAACAGGTAAGTTATGTAACCCCGGGTTGTGTTACAGAAGTGCGGGGTGAGCTTGGTAAAAAACTTGCAGAAATTTGTCCGGGCGATCTCAACAAAGCCTTCTTTACCTTATGCGGCGCAACTTCTATTGAAAATGCAATAAAACTTGCGCGTCATTATACAGGGCGTCATAAAATATTATCCCGCTATCAATCCTATCATGGTGCATCTATTGCAGCGATCTCGGCAAGTGGAGATCCGCGGCGGATCAGTGTTGACTCGCAGCAGGCTCCAAACTTTATTCATTTTGACCTGCCTTACAACTACCGCTGGGAGTATGGTGAAGAAAACCTTTTATCCGAATCTGTAGCAGCACTGGAAAGAATGATCGCATATGAAGGAGCCGGCAACATAGCTGCTATTCTATTGGAAGGTGAATCCGGATCTTCGGGATGTTTGCAATATCCCAAAGGCTACCTGGCGCGGGTAAGAAAAATATGTGATGTGAATGGTATACTCCTGATCATGGATGAAGTAATGAGCGGCTTTGGACGAACCGGCAAATGGTTTGGCTTTCAGAACCACGATATCATTCCGGATATGATCTGTATGGCAAAAGGGCTCACCTGCGGTTACCTTCCGTTTGGATGCCTGATGGTGTCGGATAAAATTGCTGCTAAGTATGATGATGCTGTACTGCCCCTTGGATTAACTTATTCCGCGCACCCGGTAAGTTGTGCAGCAGCACTGGAAACAATAAAAATTTATGAAGAAGAAAACCTGATAGAAAATGCACAGGCAATGGGTAATTATATATCAGCAAGGATGGAGGAATTAAAAGTGAAACATCCATCCATTGGGGATTTCAGAACTACAGGTTTGTTGGGTTGTATTGAACTGGTTAAGAATAAAAAAACAAAGCAACCAATGGCGCCCTTCAATGCAAAGCCGGATGAAATGACGGTTATGAATAAAGTGGCTGCAAAGATCAGGGAACTGGGCATGTATACTTTTGTTCGCTGGAGCTATGTATTTATTGCACCACCGCTTTGTATAACGAAGGAACAAATAGATGAAGGCCTGGCTATTATTTCAAAAGCGATCGAGATTGCAGACAGTGATGTATTTTAAATTTTAAATTATAGATTTTAAATTAAAAGGCATGAAAGAGTTAGCAGGTATTCTTGTTATAAGATACTCTATGTTCTATTGTTCTCATTTAAAATTCAAAATTCAAAATAATTCAATATGTCTATTTTAATTAAGAACGGAAGAATTGTTACCGCTACAGATGATTATGAAGCAGATATTTATATCGAAGGTGAGTTGGTACATACGATAGGAAAGAATTTGTCGATGCAGGCTGATACAATTATTAATGCTGCCGGGAAACTGGTTTTTCCCGGTGGAATTGATCCTCATGTTCACCTGGATATGCCTTTTATGGGAACATTTTCAAGTGATAATTATGAAACCGGTACGCGGGCTGCCTTGTATGGAGGCACAACTATGGTAATTGATTTTATTCTGCAAACGCAGGGTCGCTCTTTGTACGCAGCATTGAATGACTGGCGCAGCCGTGCCGATAATAATTGTGTAGGTGACTATAGTTTTCATATGGCTGTAACAGACTTTAATGAGGTAACTAAAAATGAAATAAAAGACATCATAGAAAAGGAAGGAATAACATCCTTTAAAACTTTTATGGCTTACAAAGGCGCATTGATGATCGATGATCGACAGATGATAGGATTAATGGAAGAGGTAAAAAAACAAGGTGGACTGATAAATGTTCATGCTACTAACGGAGACATGATTGATTACCTTATTCAAAAACACAGGACAGAAGGAAAATTATCTCCGTTGTATCATTACCTGTCGCAGCCGGAAGTAACTGAAGCAGAAGCCAGCGAAAGGTTTGTAGATATGGCTAATTTCACCGGTTGCCCGGGATATATTGTTCATCTTACCTGCGAAGGTGCATTGAATGCGGTGCGAAATGCAACTAAAAGAAATCAAAAGGTTTTTGTAGAAACCTGCATTCAATACCTGATCCTGGATGCTTCCTTATATGAAAATAATTTCGAAGGAGCGAAGTGGGTGATGAGCCCGCCATTGCGTGAAATGAAAGACCAGTCTACATTGTGGGCAGGTATCAACCAGGGAACCGTAAATGTTGTTGCTACTGATCATTGCCCTTTTATGTGGGAGCAGAAACTAATGGGCAAAGATGATTTTTCAAAAATTCCTAATGGTCATCCTGCAATTGAAAACAGGATGGAGTTATTGTTTAGTGAAGGTGTTGTAAAAAACAGGATCTCCGTAAATAAATATGTTGAAGTTGCCTGTACCAACCCGGCAAAGATCTTTGGAATGTTTCCCCGCAAAGGAACTATTGCTACAGGATCTGATGCTGATATAGTTATTTTTGATCCCAATGAAAAGCATATCCTCTCTGCAAAAACACATCACATGAATGTTGATTACAGTGGTTATGAAGGATGGGAAGTAACAGGGAAAGTAAAAACAGTTTTATTAAGAGGCCAGGTGGCTATAGAAAATAACAACTGTTTACTGGAAAAAGGGTATGGTAAATTTATAAGAAGGAAAAAAGTGAGTGGAATAATTTGATTGATGTGCGTAAAGTTTTCAAAACGTTAGTTATGAAATATTTTATTCTTTTATTACTGCCGTTGCAACTTCGCAATAAGGTTTATCGATAACAATGAATGCAAATTGCAAAAAGTAAATAGTAAATTTATTAAACGGGGAAAAGTGTATTAGGCGATTTAATTTCTCGCAAAGAAAATAAGATGCAAAGACGCAAAAAGGAGATTTCCTAAAGACCTTTGCGTGAAAAAAATATAAAAAATATAACATGGCAAGGATAATAAAATCAGGCCTCATACAAATGAGCCTCCCAAAAACAGAAGGTGAAGGAACGATACCCGAGATCATTGAAGCAATGATACAAAAACACATTCCATTAATAGAAGAGGCAGGAGAAAAAGGTGTGCAGATACTCTGCCTGCAGGAGATTTTTAATACTCCTTATTTCTGCCCAGGGCAGGATAAGAAATGGTATGCATCAGCAGAAGCTGTACCAGGGCCTACTACAGAACGAATGGCGGTGTATGCAAAAAAATACAATATGGTAATTATCGTTCCCATCTATGAAAAAGAACAATCAGGAGTATTATACAATACGGCTGCCGTGATAGATGCAGATGGAACTTACCTGGGTAAATACAGAAAGAATCATATACCACATACCTCTGGGTTTTGGGAAAAGTTTTTCTTTAAACCTGGAAACCTTGGCTACCCTGTATTTCAAACGAAGTACGCAAAAGTGGGTGTTTACATTTGTTATGACAGGCATTTCCCTGATGGTGCAAGAGTACTGGGATTGAACGGTGCAGAGATCGTATACAATCCTTCGGCAACAGTTGCAGGTTTGTCGCAATATTTGTGGAAACTGGAGCAACCGGCACATGCCGCAGCAAATGGTTATTTCATGGGTTGCATTAACCGGGTGGGTGAAGAGAAACCCTGGAATCTTGGAAAGTTTTATGGCAGCTCTTATTTTGTTGATCCGCGCGGACAAATTTTTTCCCAGGCAAGTGAAGACAAAGACGAATTATTGATCGCCGATTTCGACCTTGATATGATCGATGAAGTAAGAAATACGTGGCAGTTTTTTAGAGATAGAAGGCCGGAAACTTATGGTAAATTGGTAGAACTTTAAAGTAATTCCACGCAAAGATGCAAAGTGATTTAAGACGCAAAAAATCTTTCCGGCTTTTTATTCTTAGCGCCTTTGCGTGAAAATGTAAAATATGGCAATTCAAAATAACAACCTTTCGGAAAAGGAATATGCTGAAAATTTCAGCGATATCCATCCTCCTTTTGACTCCTATGGTGCCGCACTGGTAGAAGCCAACAGGTGCTTGTTCTGTTATGATGCGCCGTGTATCAAAGCCTGCCCAACCAGCATCAATGTTCCAAAATTTATAAAGCAGATCACTACTGATAATATCAAAGGCAGTGCACATACAATATTTCTGTCTAATATCATGGGTGCAGGTTGCGGCAAAGTATGTCCGGTTGAAAAATTATGTGAAGGCAGTTGCGTATTCAACCTGATGAAGGAGCCGCCCATACCCATTGCTAAATTACAACGCTATAGTACAGAAATAGCTATGGAAAAAAAATGGCCGCTATTTAAAAGAAAGCCGGGCATTAATAAAAAAGTGGCTATCGTAGGAGCTGGCCCTGCAGGTTTAAGTTGTGCACATGTTTTATCACGGGAAGGGATAGACGTTACCATATATGAAAAGGAAAAAAAAGGTGGCGGGTTAATGACGTACGGTATTGCAGCTTATAAAGTAACGCCGGAATTTTGTGAAAATGAAGTAGATTATATTTTATCAATAGGGGGGATCAACATAAAATATGAACATGAACTGGGAAGAAATACAGACCTCCCTGAATTGCAAAAAAAATATGATGCGGTCTACCTCGCATTTGGTGTTGGCCTGGCACGTCGTTTAAACATACCCGGTGAGGAAATGCAAGGTGTAGTGGATGCTATCAGTTTTATTTATGAAATCCGGAGTAAAGGTTTTAATAAAGTTGAAGTAGGCGAAAAAGTTGCTGTTATCGGAATGGGTATGACGGCAATTGATGCCGCCACCCAGGCAAAAAGGCTGGGTGCAAAGGAAGTCACGATATTGTATAGACGAACAAAGGAAGAGATGCCCTGTACGGATGTGGAATTGGAAATCGCAATGCTGGATGGTTGTAATATAAAATGGCTGGCAGCACCTGCAGAAGTTCTGGGGATTGACAAAAGAGTTGCAGCATTAAAATGTGATGTTATGCAACTGGGTGAGGCAGATGAAAGTGGGCGAAGATCACCCGTGAAAACAGGTGAGCAATTTATTATGGAAGTAGATATGATCATAAAGGCAGCAGGACAAGAACCTTTTGAAGATCTTGTAAATAATGAAGGGATCAATAATTCTCATGGCAGAATTGTAATTGATGAACAGGTAACTACCAACTTCGATGGCGTTTTTGCCGGCGGAGATGCAGTGAATGGGGGAAAGGAAGTGGTGGATGCAGTGCAGGCGGGGAAAGAAGGGGCGGCTGCTATTATGGATTTTTTGATTTCACGCAAAGACGCAAAGTAGCAAAGAAAGAAAAAAGGCAGCAATTGATGTTGATTACTATATAAGTTTATTGGATTTATAATGCATATTTGGATCATAGAATTGAAACAGTATGTATTCTGAAAACGAAATAGCAAAACAAGTGGTGAATATTTGCTTTCGTTTGCATAAAAAATATGGCCCGGGATTATTTGAATCCGTTTATGAAGAATTAATTGCTTACGAGTTGCATAAAACGGAACTTACTTTCGAAAGGCAGCATGCAATTCCACTAATACATGAAAAGATAAAACTTGAAATAGGATTTAGAGTGGACTTTATTGTCGATGGAAAATTGATTGTAGAACTAAAATCAATAGAAGTGTTGGCTCCTATCCATTACAGGCAACTACAGACTTACTTAAAATTGACTAACTTAAGATTGGGTTTACTTGTTAATTTTAATGTGCACCTTATTAAAGATGGGATTCACAGAATAGTAAATAATTTATAAACTTGGCGTCTTGTTTAACTTGGCGCCTTTGCGCGAAACATAATGGCAAATTTACAGAGTACTTTCCTCGGCATACAATCCCCCAACCCATTCTGGCTTGCCAGTGCACCCCCTACTGACAAACAAATAAATGTATTGCGTGCATTTGAAGCAGGCTGGGGAGGTGTTGTCTGGAAAACATTGGGTTCACAGGTAAAAAATGTGTCTTCCCGCTATTCAGCAGTGGATTTTGGCGGGCAAAAAGTAATGGGCTTTAATAATATTGAACTTATCAGCGACAGGCCACTTAATATTAATCTTAAAGAAATAAAAGAATGTATCCGGTTATTCCCGGATCGGGCGATGATAGTTTCATTAATGGCGGATAATGACAAGAGCAGCTGGCATGAACTTATTAAAAAAGTGGAAGATACCGGTGCGCATGGATTGGAATTGAATTTTGGTTGTCCGCATGGGATGACGGAAAGAGGTATGGGAGCGGCAGTGGGACAGGATCCGGAAATTGCAGCAATGGTAGTGGGTTGGGTTATGGAGCGTGCAACCATTCCCGTTATAACAAAGCTTACACCTAATGTTCACTCAGTTGTTCCGGCCGGAAGAGCGGTAGTAAAAGCCGGTACGAATGGCCTTTCCCTAATCAATACCATACAATCGATCACAGGTGTGGACCTTGATACACTTGTTCCCAATCCTTATGTAGCCGGTAAATCCGTTTTTGGAGGTTATTGTGGACCGGCGGTTAAACCGATCGCTTTAAAATTTCTTACAACCATTGCGCAGGATGCCACCACTAATAAAGTTCCGGTTTCCGGTATAGGAGGGATCAGTACCTGGAAAGATGCGGTTGAATTTATGTTACTGGGTGCCTCTAACGTACAGGTTTGTACGGCAGCAATGAAACATGGTTTTCGCATTATCGAGGATATGTGTGAAGGTATGGCCAACTGGATGGATGAAAAAGGTTTTGCCACTGTAAACGATTTTATAGGAAGATCGGTTGAAACAATAACGCATTGGGAAGAACTCGACATCAACTACCATCACATTGCAAAAATTGATCAGGATAAATGCATACACTGCGGGTTGTGTTTCATTGGTTGTGAAGATACCTCTCACCAGGCCATTGCTTTACAATACGGCGACCCTTATAATATTTATACAATAAAAGAAGAGGAATGCGTTGGTTGTAATTTGTGTAAACTCATGTGCCCGGTAGAAGACTGCATTACTATGGTGGAATCACGCGTGGCTCCTGAATACATGAACTGGAAAGACTTCCAGGAACAAGGGCTTCCCCTGAATGACCATTAATAATTATATTTTAAATAATACCTTTTTTTTTGCCTTAAGCAGTTATATTTATAATTGAATGGCAATAAAGAATGTAATAAATATTATAACCCATTTGAGAAATGCTTTCAGGCTATTGGTAAAAAATGATCCTATGCGCCTGGCAGGAGCTACTGCATTTTTCACAACATTTGCACTGCCTCCTATATTATTGATCTTGATTCAACTGCTGAGTCTTGTATTTGAAAAAAAATCCATTAGCAGGCAATTATTCCAGCAACTCGGAGATGTAATAGGAAGAGACAGTGTGAGGCAATTGATCCGTACACTAAAAGGTTTTACCGGGCTGGCAGATAATCTTCCCCTGGCTATTGCAGGATTTATTTTCCTTTTATTTGTGGCAACTACCTTGTTCAAAATAATACAAAGTTCTATTAATCAAATATGGATGATAAGGAGAACGGGGATGCATAAATTTAAAATGGCTTACCGCAACAGGATAAAATCTACTCTCGCCATACTATTCGCAGGCTTGCTTTTTCTTATGACCATATTTGCTGAAAGCATGAAATTATTGTTTGGAAATTACTTACATGAAATGTTTCCGCAGATCGGGTTCTTATTTTACGGTGTAGTATCAGCCATAATTTCGATTATGATAGTATCCTTGTGGTTCATGGCTATATTCCGTTATTTACCGGATGGAAAACCAACCTGGAGAGTTGCATTCACCGGTGGGTTGTTAACGAGTATACTTTTTCATTTTGGCAAATACATCCTGGGATGGCTCTTACCGGGAAGTAATATCGGTGAATTGTATGGAGCTTCAGCATCTATTGTATTGCTGTTGTTGTTTGTTTTTTATTCTTCTTTGATATTTTATTTCGGAGCAGCCTTTACAAAGGTGTGGAGCCTTTATCTGGAGCAACCCATAATTCCTATTCACAATGCCCAGGACTATGAATATAAAGAAGTAGGAATAAAAACCGTTTCGGAATAAATTCTCTTCTTTGCACCTCCCCCCAACCCCTCTCCAAAAGAGAGTGATTACATCATTCCAATTCTTAAAGGAATTTTTTATGCAGCCTTGATTTTTTGCTCCACTTTTGTATCAAGACAAAAGTGGAATGAAATAGAACCTATACTAAACAAATTTATTTTTAAAGGGCTCTGGTATTGTGTTTTAAAGAAAGAGTATAATTTTTACCGAACAGTAGTAATTTAAAATCACTATTGTCCGGTTAAAATGCTGTTGATTCGGCCTCATAAAAAATCCGTTAAGAAAATTGAAGCGGAAGGCGTTAAGAAGAAAAACAGATGTTACTACAGTTGAGTTATATTTTTAGTCGGTAAGTCGCACCTGGCTTGGTTTTTATATGAAGATGGAACTTGTTTTTCTTTAGCCTGCAGCTTCAATTTTTAGGATTTTTTATGCAGCCTTGATTTTTTGCTCCACTTTTGTATCAAGACAAAAGTGGAATGAAATAGAACCTATCCTAAAACAAATTTCTTTTTAAAGGGCTCTGGTATTGTGTTTTAAAGAAAGAGTATAATTTTTACCGGACAGTAGTAATTTAAAATTCAAAATTTAAAATTTCAAGTAACACATAACAAACTTATCTCTCTACATTTGAATATGATGAGAATCATTTTATTAATAATCGTTTTATTTATTTCCTGCAAACAATCTGTCAGCAACGAAAACCGTTTAGTGATAGACACAGATTTTGGAAATATAGAAATAGAATTATACCCGGATAAAGCTCCTAAATCAGTAGCTGCCTTTTTATCTTATGTAGAAGCTGGATATTATAAGAATGGATCTTTTTACCGTGTTTTAAAAGCAGATGAATTGCCAAATGATAATAATACCGGTTTAATACAAGGTGGCAGGTATACAACAAACACGGGCTCAGTTAAATTGGAGGGCATACCTCATGAATCAACCCACACTTCAAGATTGTCTCATACAGATGGCACTATTTCTCTCGCGCGCACAGCCCCGGGCACAGCTACTACAGAATTTTTTATTTGTATCGGCGATCAATCTCCTCTCGATCATGGCAGAAGAGGAACAGCAGATGGTTTAGGAATGGCTGCATTTGGTAAAGTAATAAAAGGAATGGATATAGTAAGAATGATACAAGCCCAACCTGTTATTGGAGACAGGTTTAAAAAAAATTGCACGATCCGCAACATCAAAAAAAAGTAACAATAAAATCTAATTTGAATACACCTTGTTAAAATAAGCACTGCTTATTTTATTTAGACCTCATCCCCCATAAATGTTTTTATATTTAATAAATGAAAAACTGCTCTTTTATTTTTATTGTTTTATTATTAGTTTTTTCAAGCTGTACAACTTCCAGGCGTACAACTTCTGCAGGTAAGAATAATACGGGTTACGCTATAAAGAGTAAGATCATTTTAAAAGAAAAAGTACCTGCTTATGTTATTGATACAAAAAATATTCAAGCTGAAACTGTAGTGAAGTTTGCAGAAACACTGCAGGGAACACCTTATCTATACGGTTCTGCAGTAAAAGAAAAGGGGTTTGACTGTTCCGGCTTTATCAATTATGTATTTATGAAACATAAGATAAAGGTTCCCCGTATTTCTAAAGATTTTACAAATGCTGGAATTGCAGTATCTACACTGGAAAGTAAACGCGGGGATATTATTTTATTTACCGGTAGTGATGTTAATAATGGCGTGGTAGGACACATGGGGATTGTTATAAGAAATGACAGCGGGCGGTTGCAATTTATACATGCATCATCAGGGCAGGGAGGCGGCGTAATGATATCATCTATAAATAGTTATTTTTTACCAAGGTTTGTAAAAGTTATCAGGGTGTTCAATTCACTACAATAGTGATTAAGAATTGGGGAGTTGGGTTTGGGGTGAGGGCAAAAAAATGCTGTCATCCCTGAGCCCGGCGAAGGACGAAGCGTGATCA
The DNA here is from genome assembly GCA_037720515.1 of Ferruginibacter sp. Classification (GTDB taxonomy): domain Bacteria; phylum Bacteroidota; class Bacteroidia; order Chitinophagales; family Chitinophagaceae; genus Ferruginibacter. The sequence goes on along the minus strand of JBBJMM010000015.1, from coordinate 40,749 downwards.
TAATAAAAAGAAAATGAAATACTATAAGATCCCCGTTCGCAATAAATTTCTTTTAAAAGGACTAAATGGTTGGTGTGACGCGAACCAAGGCGAGGGCAAAAAAATGCTGTCATCCTGAGCCCGTCGAAGGACGAAGCGTGATCATAATAAAAAAGTAAACGAAATTCAATTAAACCCAATCCGCAAGAAATTTAATTTTAAACGGTTCTGGTATTGTATTTTATTGAAACAGGCTAACTTAACGATTCAATTATAAACTCAGCCGGAATTAAAGTACATTCGTGTTCACCGGTTTAATGATGCCACAATCTATTTTTCAAAAAAAAATATACATTAATCTGCCTCTGGAATCATTATTTTGGATAGTGGCTCTTATCGTACTATTTATTATAGATTTCAAACCTGGTATGACATCACTTTGTTTTTTTAAATTTATAGGTATAGAAACTTGCCCGGGTTGTGGTATAGGCCATTCCATACATTCAGCTTTACATTTAAAATTCATTCAGTCCTTTAATGAGCATCCTTTTGGCATTCCAGCAATAATTATAATGATGAACAGAGTATGGCAATTAATTTCAGATAAAACCCACAAACTTTATTATGAGAAATGAAAATCTTTTATTGACGATCCCTTCTGTGGAACCTGATGAACTGGCATATTTACAAGCCTTTACAAATGATCTGTCAGAAGATAAATTGAAATTGTTCATCAGTATTTATAATGGCAGGCGAAAAAAAGCAGAAACTATTTTAGTGTGTACCTTATTGGGCTTTGTTGGTGTGGCAGGGGTACAGCGTTTTGTTTTGGGACAATTAGGCATGGGGATATTGTATTTTTTTACCGGGGGTCTTTGCCTGGTAGGAACCATTTATGATGTTATCAATCACAAACGCCTAACATTTGAACACAATCAGAAAATGGCTATGGAATCTATGACCATGGCAGGTGGTTACAATTAAATTTTTTATTTGTAATTCATGAGTATAATAATTCCATTTCTAAGTGTGCGGATTTTTTATATTTTTCTATTACAAAAGGATGTTAATCAACTTTTGAAAAATAGTGTATGATCAGATTAGAATATTTTGAACGTTCAGATTTTTTCCAGTTAATGGAATGGATATGCGATGATGAATTATTGATGAACTGGTCAGGTGCCCTGTTTACATTTCCTTTGACAGAGGCAAGTCTCGATTGGTATATTGAAGGCGTAAATGAAGTGCCACGTTCAACTGCATTTATTTATAAAGCAATTGATACAGAAACGAATAAAGTGGTGGGGCATATTTCTTTAGGAGGGATAAGTAAAAAGAACAGTTCAGGAAGGATAAGCCGGGTGTTTGTAGACTCTACAGAAAGGGGTAAAGGATTTTGTTACCAGATGGTAAAGGCTGTTTTAAAGTTTGGTTTTGAAGAATTAAAATTGCACAGGATAAGCCTGGGTGTATATAATTTTAATACATCAGCAATAAAGTGCTACAAAAGTACGGGCATGGTAGTAGAAGGAACACAAAGAGATGTATTGAATTTTAAAGGAGAATGGTGGAGCCTGGTAGAATTAAGTATTTTGGAAAATGAATGGAATAAATAACCGGATAAATTTTTTGATACTAATTTTTTAACTGGTTGTAACGCTTTCCGAATACAAGAACCTTAGCTCTTCCTTTCAATAAATTACCAGTTGTACGGTATTTAAATTCAATTGAACGTACATCCTTTCCTTCCGGTCCCAGCTCAATGATCTTACTGTATTGATCTGCGGGAATCACTTCATCAATGGAAGGTTCCAGCTTGTCGAGGTTGGCAAATACAATTTTCAGATCTCTTATTTTTACTTCCCGGTTCTCCACTTTAAAACGTAAAGCTGAATATCTTGTAGTACTGTTAATGTCCAGTTTATCACTATCCCTTGCAAAATCTACAGTAAGTTCACCCAGGAGTTCCCATCCTTCTTCAATGGCTAATGTACGTCTTGCAGACCCACATGAAATAGAAAACACAACCAGGAAAAGAAAAGACAGGGGCAATAAATATTTTTTATACATGCTTAAAATTACTGAAATAAGTTGTATTTAGTAAGCCCTAAGAATTATAAATATTCATCATTGAGAATAAGGGCATGCTTTATGAATAAGAAAAATCCTGTCAACCTGAGTTTATCGAAGGACGAAGCGAAAGCAAAATAAAAAGAAAACGAAATGAAAGAGGAGTAGGAGCGAGGTCAAAATGCTGTCATCCTGAGTTTATCGAAGGACGAAGCGAGAGCATGATAAAAAGTAAACGAAATCAATATGATCCGAGTCCGTAAGAAAATTTTTTTAAAAGGATCATTGGTTCGAGTGACACGAACCAAGGCGAATGAGCATGATAAAAAGTAAACGAAATCAATATGATCCGAGTCCATAAGAAAATTTTTTTAAAAGGATTATTGGTTCGTGTGACACGAACCAAGGCGAAAGGATCATTGGTTCGAGTGACACGAACCAAGGCGAAGGACGAAGCGGAAACACAATAAAAGGAAAACAAAATACATTAAGCCTCTCTTCTTTAAACAACGGTTTGAATTAGGTGTAAAAATTAAACAGTATGAAAACAATCGGACTAGTAGGAGGAACCACATGGTATTCAACCCTTGATTATTATCGCTATTTCAATGAAATGGTAGATGAAATTAAAGGAGAAGAGGAAGGAGCAAAGGTGATCATTAATTCTGTTAACTATGTAGAGATAAAAAAACTAACTCACCAGGGAGACTGGAAAAGTATTTCCAGGATCATGTGCACAGCTGCTAAAAATATAGAAGCCGCAGGAGCAGATTGTATTTTATTAGGAGCCAACACCATGCACAATGTGGCTGACGATGTTGAAAAAGCTGTTAGTATACCTTTGATACATATTGCCAAAGAAACAGCAAAGGAAATAGCTAAGCTGGGAATAGATACCATTGCTTTGCTTGGAACAAAATACACAATGCAACTACAGTTTTTCAGGGATATTTTAAAGACTTATAAAATTGAAACGCTGATACCTTCTGATGAAGGCATAGAAAAGATAAATACAGCGATATATGAAGAATTGGCAAAAGGCTTGCTTCTTGATCCAACTAAAAAAATATTCATAGATGAGATCGATAAATTAGCTGGTTTAGGTGCCGATGGTGTAATACTGGGGTGTACAGAAATTCCGCTTTTAATAAAACCGGCAGATTGCCCTTTACCCTTGTTTGATACAACCCGGATCCATGCCAGGGCTGCTGTTAATTTTGCATTGGATATTAAAGACGAGACCCAGGTAAAAGAAAATATTTAGATTTTTTTTACAGATTTATTTTGAACTATTCTCGTAAGTATATAAATATTCAGGATCATGAAAAACAGTTTACCATTTTTCTTTTTAATTATTTGTTTGATTACCGGAATCATTATTTTTAGCTCTTGTAAAAAAAGCGGGTTGAAATATTCAAATAACGACGACTCAAAAAATTATCTTGCCCTGGGAGATTCCTATACTATTGGAGAATCAGAGTTGGAAATAAACCGGTTCCCAAACATTGCAGCTCAAATGCTCAGAGCCCAGGGAAAAAATATTGAGGATCCCGAAATCATTGCTAAAACAGGTTGGACCACCCAGGATCTTTTAAATGCTTTAGAGATACAAAAGCCGGCAAAAAAATATTCTATTGTTACATTACTGATAGGAGTGAATGATCAGTACCAGGGTAAAAGCCTTGCAGAATACCGTACTAATTTTTCAGCTCTTGTTATAAGAGCAATCGGGTATGCAGGTGGTATCAATAAAAATGTAGTCGTATTATCTATCCCTGATTATAGTGTAACACCTTTTGCTGCCGGATCTGATACTAAACGTATTGCCGAAGAAATAGACCAGTTTAATTCAGCTAATAAAGAGATCTCAGTTTCGCTGGGAGTAAATTATATAGATATCACTCCCATATCGCGGGAAGGAAGTACTGACCCTTCATTACTTGCCGTGGATGGGCTGCATCCATCCGCAAAACAATATAAAAGGTGGGCAGGGCTTTTAGTACCCGTAATAAAATATTTTATTTTATAAATTTTATACTCTCAATTTTACAAATAATAAAAGACCTTTGAATTTCATATTTTTTTAAAAAGTAATTCTTTTACATAAATAAATAAACATGGATAAAATTGAAAAAATGCATTTGATGGACAAAATGAACCGTGAATTGCAGGACATTTTAAATTCCCAAACCTCATTATTAAAAAAGATATCTCAGTTGGAAGCCGAGAATATTAATCTCAATAATTCTTTATTGGAAAAGAGATTACCTGATATTCACGGTAAAGTAGATGATGGAGTACAAGAACTTACAACTTTACAAACCGAGTTTACAGAAGTAAGAGATAAATTTGTAAAAGATAATAAACTCGAAGAAACACTTCCTGAATAAAAAAAAGCCCATCATTTGATGGGCTTTTTTAGTGTTACCGTAATAATTAATTATTGACTGTCTTCTGGGTATCTCTTGCCTTCTTTATAATATCATGAGAATTTTTAAGAGAGGCCTGCTGTGAAGTTATTAATTGTCTTGTTTCAGCATCTATTTCTGCATCAGAAGCAAGTGCCATCTTGTATGCTTTTTGAGCTGCATCTTCTCCGAATTCACAGTTTTCTAAAACAGCCTGGCGATCGTGGCCGCTGAATGTTGCTTTAACATCCATCCAGATACGATAGATTTTACCGGAATTGGTAGTGCCTGTTGCAGGTGTTGCACCTAAGCGTGTAACTGCTTGTGTTAATTCAGTTTTATATTTCCTGCTTTCATCAGCCATTTTATGAAATATCGCCTGAAGATCCACATCGGTATCTTTAGTTTCATCTGCTGCTTTTTCATATCCAGTGATACGGTCATTGTTGATCTCAATAAGGTCATTCAATACTTCGGCTAAATTTTCATTCGTAGTCATAATTGTATATTTTATAATTGATAAATGTTTTAAATTTTTTGTTCAGGTTCTGAAGTAACTGTTTTATTGATTATAATCTGATCGGTGCGTACATTTTTATTTTTTGAACTTCTGCTGAATAAAGAAAACAATAACAACAGCAGAACCAGGGCACCTAGTATCCATATCCAGGGTTGTGAATACCATAAACTTTCAGATTCTAAAGTTGTGGTTGAGGTATAGGAAGTATCCTGGGCAAACAAAATATTTTGTAAGCCCACAAATACTAATAAAAACAATAAGTGAATGCGATTATTTTTATATAATTTCATAATGTCTCAGATAATTAAAACAACTACTGCGCCAACATAACTTGTTAAAGTAATTAATTATTAAAAAATGATTTACTTCAGCATTGGTCATGTTTTAAAAGATTACCAGTTGGATGTGAGTGTTTATTAAGGAATTGTGGAAATATATCTACATCTTAAATTTTCACTTATAAATAGGGGTTTTAAAAATTAATGGCATCATATTATATTACTTATTAAAAACAAATTAAAAAACATGAAAAATTTAATCTTAGTTCCTGCCCGTTCATTTATCCAAAAGATAACTTTAATCGTTGCTTCTTTTTTCTTTTCTGTTTATGCATTTGCGCAGGATAAAAAAGTGGATGTTGACATCACTACCAAATCAGATAGTGGAAGCGGCTTTTTTACTCAGCCCTGGGTATGGATAGTAGGAGGTGCTGTATTTCTTTTATTATTGGTAGCCCTCTTAAGAAATAATAGCTCTAAAAATTAATACAAATTCATATCGTTCTTAATAAAAAAGGCCCGCTATTGCAGGCCTTTTTTTATAAAAGAAATTGTAGAAGTAATTATTAAATATCAGTATCGGTTTTTACACTTTTTGTAACTGTAACTCTATCTGTACGTCCGGTAGTATCAGTTGTTTTATTTCCTCTCATTAAAGCAACTATTAATAATAATAGCGCTGCTCCTCCTACTATCCAAACCCAAGGTTGTGTATACCAGGTTTCTTCTGTTGTAGTTGAAGTTGTTGTGGTTGATACAGCAGAACTAGTGCTGTCCTGGGCCCATACCAATACCTGGCAGAACGCTAAAAGCACTACTAACACAGATTGCCTTAAATAAACCATACTCGTTGATTGTTTCATTGTAGTTGTTTTTGATGTTAATAAATACTGTTCAAAATGATCAATGCAATATATTCAACAACTGCGCCAATTGCAAGTAATATATTTTTACTAACTGGTTTACAACAGTATATCGATCTGTATTAAAAAGCGACATTTACTTTATTGTATCTAACAGCAACCCGTATACTCAAAAATTTAGTATTTAATAATCATGGCCTCTGCATTGTACGTATCTTTGATAAGCAGGAAGCAATAAAATGGCATTGAAAAAAACAAAAGATAAGGTTCCGGAAAAGGTTGAAGAATTTATAGAGGTTTACGGAGCCAGGGAACACAACCTTAAGAATATTGATATAAAGATCCCCAAGAATAAGCTGGTGGTTTTTACGGGTGTTAGCGGAAGCGGAAAATCTTCCCTTGCATTTGATACCATTTACAACGAAGGCCAGCGCAGGTACATGGAAAGTTTTTCTGCTTATGCCAGGCAGTTCGTTGGAGATATGGAACGTCCGGATGTTGATAAGATAACCGGCCTCTCACCGGTAATTTCAATTGAACAAAAGACCACCAATAAAAATCCCAGGAGTACAGTAGGAACTATAACAGAGATATATGATTTCCTGCGGTTATTATTTGCCCGCGCAGCTGATGCCTACAGTTATAATACCGGAAAGAAAATGGTGAAGTTCAGTGAGGAAGAAATCATCTCTTCTATTTTTTCCAAATTTAAAAATAAAAAGATCAGCTTGCTGGCTCCCTTGGTACGGGGGCGCAAAGGACATTACAGGGAACTCTTTGAAGATATCAGGAAGAAAGGATTTTTAAAAGTTCGTGTAGATGGTACCGTTATGGACCTCACACCGCGTATGCAGGTAGACAGGTATAAAGTTCATGATATAGAAGTTGTAGTAGACAGGTTACCGGCTACCGATGATATGAAGGTGAGGCTTAGCCAGAGTGTGCAGAAGACCCTGCAGCTTGGAAAAGATCTTTTATTCCTGTTGATAAATGATGATGATAAAATAGTTCAGTACAGTAAGCAATTGATGTGTATTGATACAGGCCTGAGTTACGAAGAACCTTCCCCTAATGCTTTTTCCTTTAATTCGCCGTACGGTGCTTGTCCAGTCTGTAAGGGTTTGGGTACAATGTACCAGGTAAATATGGAGGCAATACTGCCCGATAAAAAATTAAGCATCAAAGACGGAGCAATTGTTCCGCTGGGAGAAGAAAGGGAAGCGTATGTATACAAACAAGTGCAACAGGTTGCTAAAAAATTCAAGATCAATTTAGATAAACCCTTTAAAGATCTTTCAGATAAAGCAGTGAACGTACTATTGTTTGGTAAAGAAGAGATTGATGATACCATGAATGCAGATGTGGATATGAATTTGGAAAACCAGGAAGGAACTTATTATACCACAGAATATGAAGGGGTGGTTAATATGGTAAAGCGGTGGTTCTCTTCCACTACAACAAGTGAATCCATACGCGATTGGGCCGAACAATTCATGCAATTGAAATCTTGTGAAGTGTGTAACGGAACCCGCTTGAAAAAAGACAGTCTCTGGTTTAAAGTGGATGAAAAAAATATTGCAGAGTTGAGTGCAATGGATCTTGATAAACTGGCTGCATGGTTTTCAGATGTTGAGGACAGGTTAAGTAAAAAACAAAACCTCATTGCTAAAGATGTTTTAAAGGAGATAAGGGAACGCCTCCAGTTTTTGTTAGACGTAGGGCTTACCTATCTTACTTTGTACAGGCCATCCAAAAGCCTGAGTGGTGGCGAGTATCAGCGTATAAGACTGGCAACACAAATAGGTTCACAGCTCCAGGGTATTACTTATATCCTGGATGAACCCAGTATTGGCCTGCATCAAAGAGATAATAAACGCCTCATAAAAGCTTTACAAAATTTAAGGGATATAGGTAACAGCGTTTTGGTAGTGGAGCACGACAAAGATATAATGCTTGCTTCTGATCACCTGATCGATATAGGCCCGAAAGCGGGTATCCATGGAGGTAAGATAGTGGCCGCCGGAACACCGGAATTTGTTTTAATGTCCGGTTCTGAAACTTCCCAATATCTCAGCGGAAGAAAAAATATTTCCATTCCAACTGAAAGAAGAAAAGGCAATGGAAAAAGTATTGAGCTTAAAGGAGCCAAAGGAAATAATCTTAAAGACGTTGCAGTAAAATTTCCGTTAGGACAATTAATTCTTGTTACCGGTGTAAGTGGAAGTGGTAAGTCTACGCTCATCAATGAAACATTGTATCCTTTGCTGGCCACGCATTGTTATGGTTCAAAAGGTTTGCCTCTTGCCTATAAATCTATTAAAGGGCTGGAAAATATTGATAAAGTTATTGAGATAGATCAGAGCCCGATCGGGAGAACTCCCCGGAGCAACCCGGCTACCTACTGCGGTTTTTTTACTGACATCCGTACCTTGTTTTCGGCTGTGCCTGAAGCTAAGATCAGGGGATATGCAGCAGGCCGGTTTTCTTTTAATGTAAAAAGTGGAAGATGTGATGTTTGTGAAGGTGGCGGAATGCGGGTTATTGAAATGAATTTTCTGCCAGATGTGTATGTTCATTGTGAAAAATGCAATGGAAAAAGATACAACCGTGAAACACTGGAGATACGCTATAAAGGAAAATCTATCAGCGATGTTTTAAATATGACCGTTGATGAGGCTGTTGAATTTTTTAATGCCGTGCCTTTTATTTACCGTAAGATAAAAGTGTTGCAGGAGGTAGGTCTCGGTTACATTACATTAGGACAAAGCGCTGTTACCTTAAGCGGCGGAGAAGCACAGCGCGTTAAACTTGCCACTGAGTTAGGTAAAAGAGATACAGGTAAAACATTTTATATTCTGGATGAACCTACAACAGGTCTGCACTTCCAGGATATCCAGCATTTGCTTGATGTATTGAATAAACTGGTGGACCGCGGAAATACAGTTTTAATAATTGAACACAATCTTGATATGATCAAAGTTGCAGACAACATCATCGACATAGGCCCGGAGGGTGGAGGAGAAGGAGGCAGGCTCTTATTCCAGGGATTACCGGAAGACCTGGTACATGTAAAAGAAAGTTTTACTGCTCTCTATCTTAAAGATGAATTAAAATAAAGATCCCGGAGTTAACCGGGAGCAGAATCATTTAAAAATAAGGCAAAGCATAATAACGAAGTTAAAATTGTGGTTTCAGGGGTATCTATCGTACAAGAATATACGTTGTCTTCCGGGGGGTTACTTCTGTTGTATGCTTTGCACTTACCTATCAATCATAATGTATAATTATTTTAAGATCAGTTTTCCACTTTGTAATTGAAGATCATTTTCAAAACACTGGTAGAGATAGGTTCCTTTCTCTAAATTAGAAATGATCTTTTTTTCCGTGTTGATGATTTTTATATTTTTTTCTAATCGACCTTCGGAGGAGAAGAGGTAAAGATCCACAGTGTTCTTGCCGGATCTTATTTCAACAGAAACGGCATTGTTGGTTAACTGTATAAATTTTACATGAATCTTTTTCGACTCCGCGTTATTGTTAGCCTTTGATTTATTGTAGATAAGTACAAGCAGGAAACAAATTATTAATGCAATCGCTTTATAAGTTGCTGAGGTAATGTTGAAGCTGTTTCTCATTTTATATTGAAGTATTAATATTAATAAAAATGAGGGCATTTGGTTTGCCTGGCTGCTCTGCGTTCTTCTGCAGTTCCTCCAGGACCTAGCTGGATACCAACTTTTAATAAAGTTGAAAAGTAGGCATCCATATTTTTAGAATTGCCACGCTGGGTTCCGGGTGCATAGCGGTTTATACCGGGTGTAATAATTCCAAAAGTTTTATCATGAACTTTTCGTGCGATCAAAGCATCCTGGGGCTCCAGGTATTTATCAAACAGTGCCGGATCAATATATGTTGTACTAACATCATCGATATAATCAGTAAAAGTTTTGCGGTATAAAAGTTCAAGACTTGTTTTTATCCTGTCTGTCAAGGCTATTTTGATACCGGCTCCCATGGGGATATTGATCTGGGTAAGATTGTAGGGTTTTTTATCCGGATACTCTGACATTCCCTGTCCTTCTGTGCGCAGCGGATGAAGTTTATGCCATGTTTTTTCTCCGTTAGCAGCGGTGATGGATCCTTGAGGATCAAAATGAAATATACCTATACCAAAAAATCCATAAGGCTTTATGAACGGATCATAATCATCGTATTTATTAAAGATCATGGTAGGAAGTATTTCTATGGCAGCGTAGGCTTCCCACATATTACTTCTAAAATCAAGGTTTCTCTGCTTTCTCCATAATTCATGGATCCCTTTGGTATCGATGATATAATCTTCCCCTTTTACATACGTGTATTGTGCAGCAAAGCGAAGACCGATCCAATCAGTGGGGTACATGGAAATAAATGCACCTTTCATGAATTTAGTAAGTTCAAGGTTAACATCTTTTACAAAAGTTGAACCTTTGCCACTATTACCTCCAAGGTCGCCTAAAAAGAAAGTGGGGCCGAAGTTCAATCCAACTTCCCATTTTACTTTTTCGCCAAACATTAAATGTTGTGAGTAAGAATCATTTGTCAGCAGGAAAGGGAACATGACAAGCAGTAATTTCCCAACAAACCTGGGTAAATAAAGTTTCATCCGGTAATTTTTAGTCTTTCATCAGATAGGGTACAAACACGACTCTGAACCACGACTAAAAAACGAAACCCATACTTAAATATTGTATATAGAAAATAATTATTTTGTTAGTAACATCTCCATATGCGGGATCCCATCTTCCATGTATTGAGCACTGGTAGCGGTAAAACCCAGAGAAGTATAAAAATCCTGCAGGTATACCTGTGCGCCGATCTTTATTTTGTTTACCTGGTATTGCGCGAGGGTTTTTTCAATGGCGTGCAGCATAAGGGTGCGGCCGGCTCCATTTTTCCGGTAATTCTTAATAGTAAGAACGCGGCCGATACTTGCTTCAGCGAAGGCAACTCCCGGGGCGAGTATCCGGGCATATGCAATAATCAATTCATTTTTAAGGGCAAAAAGATGCCAGGCATCCAGGTCTTTGTCATCCTCATCCAGGTAAGCACAATTTTGTTCCACTATAAATACTTCATTCCTGATCTTTAAAATGGAGTAAAGCTCATGCGTATCAAGCTCATTAAAATGTTTGTATTCCCAGGTTATCGCGCTCATATTTATTGCAAAAGATTTAATTTGAATTGTATTAATCCTGCTATGGAAGCAGCCCTTTTTTTCGCCAGTTCCACAACAGGACCTGAAAAATTTTCATTTAATGTAAGATAAAACAGGCTTAGCCAGGCCTCAAAATGTTCTTTTTTTAAAGGGAATTTCTGGTTCACCTCAAAATGTTTTTCCATAGCATTGTTCTTGTATAAAGGATTATCCAATAATATCGTTTCCCAGAAATCCACGATCAGTGGAATATGATGTTGCCAGTTCATAGGAATTATTTCGGTAAATATTATTCCAATAGTTGGGTCTGCTATCACACGTTCGTAGAATTGATCTACCAGTAATTGTATATCTGCGCGTGAACTGATGTCTTTAATAACCATATTTTTCTTTCCACCTTTCTTTTAAAAATTTTCTTATTTCTTCTTCGCGTGGGTTAGGCTGTGGCGAATACAATTTCAATCCTTCTATGGCATCGGGTAAAAACTGTTGAATGATAAAGTTGTTTTCATAATTGTGCGCATACTTATAATCTTTTCCATAATTCATTTGCTTCATGAGCCTGGTGGGAGAGTTTCTTAAATGAAGCGGTACCGGTAAGTCGCCATGTTTCCTTACCGCATCGATGGCAAGATTTATAGCATTGTAAGAAGCATTGCTTTTGGTGGAGGTAGCTAAATAAACAGCACATTGAGAAAGTATGATCCGGCTTTCCGGGTTTCCAATAACGTTAACCGCCTGGAAAGTATTATTGGCAAGCAACAAAGCATTGGGGTTGGCATTTCCAATGTCTTCACTTGCAAAGATCAGCATCCTGCGGGCGATGAATTTTACATCTTCCCCGCCTTCAATCATTCTTGCCAGCCAGTACACGGCACCGTTAGGGTCGCTGCCCCGCATACTTTTTATAAAGGCTGATATGATATCGTAATGCTGTTCCCCTTTTTTGTCGTAGAGGGCAACACGCTGCTGGGCAATTTCCATTACCTGGTCATCAGTGATGATCGCATTTTCTCCCAGTACATCCGTTACCAGTTCCAGCAGGTTCAGGAGTTTTCTTGCATCGCCGCCGGAGATGGTTATGAGCGCAGCCGTTTCTTTTAGCTGGATATTTTTTTTACTTAAGAGTGTATCATTTTGAACAGCAGATCTCAAAAGATCATTTAATACGGTCTCATCTAAGGGCTTTAAAATATATACCTGGCAACGGCTGAGCAAGGCACTGTTAACTTCAAAAGAAGGATTTTCTGTTGTTGCCCCGATAAGCGTGATAGTACCTTTTTCCACAGCACCCAATAAGGCATCCTGCTGGCCTTTATTGAAGCGGTGTATCTCATCAATAAAAAGTATAGCGCCTGTTTTTGTTCGGGATTGTTCAATGATCTCTCTTATTTCTTTAACACCTGAAGAGATAGCGCTTAACGTATAAAAAGGAAGAGAAAGAGATTGGGAAATTATGGTTGCCACAGTTGTTTTTCCAACGCCAGGTGGTCCCCATAAGATCATGGAAGGCAGCTTACCATTATCAATAGCCGTGCGTAAAATACTGCCCTTTCCTGTGAGGTGTGCCTGTCCGTATAACTGGTCAAGAGCCTGCGGCCGCAAACGTTCTGCTAATGGAGGAAGATTCATTGGGTAAAGGTATCTGAAGTTTGTTTGACCGGCCATACTTACAGCAATACCCTTGTTATCGGTTGCTGGGTCATCCAATTTTAAGGAGTTTTTAATTTTATGATCGATTAGACCAACACGTGTGTAGGTTAAGTCTAAATCTTTTTCCCAGTTTGTGTCACTTTTTTGATAGCTCTCCTTTACTGATGATAGTATTTCCATTATCAGTAAATGTAAAAGTATATAGTTGTGAAAATCCAGTTGTATTTCTCCACCATTTCAAAACGTTATCTTGAAAAAAAACAACGTGTTTTCTTGAAACTTCACGCTCGTCAAAAGAAAGCATAAAATATTCTCCGAGTGAATTGTCACTTCCAAAGAATGATATGGTGTCGGGGAATTTGTTATGATAAATTTCTGAGTGTATTATCAGGAATGCGCCCCCCTCAATCCATTTAAAAGAAGCGTGTCCATGAAGAATTGTGTCGTTAAATTGAGGATGTGTCCCGACCGTTTTCCATTCACCGAATAAAGTCTCTAAAGTTTTAAGGAAAGGGTTTTGTATTGAAGCTTTGTTGCTTGCGTTATTCATTTTATTTCATTTATTAATCATTGATAAATTCTGATTAATTCTTACCTTCTAAGAATGCAGGTAAATTTTGAAGTTGCCGATAACGGTTGGAATGTTTCATAAAAAGTAGTGTACAAAAGAACGCTTTGGCGATGTGGCGGTATTTTAAATCGCTAGCCTTTAGTCCCGATTGCGGGACTAAATTTATAAATAAAAGTTCATTGTTTATTCTACTGCCTAGGTTATTCTTTGGCTTGAACTGAAGCCCAATAGCTTACACAAAAAATTGAGAATATATAGATCGGCCTGCTACCTAAAACCAGAGACTTTTTATTTATGTTTTAAGAAGTTTAGTGCATGTTTTTCTCCGCTTTTAATTAAAGCCATTTTTTGGTCACTACTTAGTTTTTTTATTTTTGGACCAATTCCAACTGATGAAACAGAAATAGTCCGGTCCCAGTCTTCAGGAATTAATAGGTTCCTATTTAAATTTTCCAGGATTATATTATAAAATGCCCCTAAATAATCGCTTATATTATTAATTTCTATAGGTACTAGTTCTTTGTCAATTGAATCGCTTTTAATTTGTAGGTCAGAATCAATTCGCACTCCAATTGTTTTAAAATTAGGTATTCTCATTTTATGATTAGATGAAGCAATTGCAATACTATCAAAAAGAAAAATTGGAAAATTTCCGATAATTCCACCATCCACTACAATATCCAGGTTTTTAGTTTTTTTATAATTTTTATATACTTTACCTAAACTGTCAATAAATACAGCTTCAAAATATAGTGGAACAGACATTGAAATTCTTATTGCGTCTTTCACTTTCATTTTTGGATATGATTCTGCTGAAAAAATTAAAAGTTTTTGTTTATTCATACAAGTAGCTGTAACATATAACTGCTTATACCTATTTTCTTGAAGCTCTTTAAAAGTAATTTCAGAATTTCCAGTTTTATTTTTTATTATTTCTTCTAACCAATTGGTAAATTTATTTCCCTTATACCATCCATATTTTCCGGTTAATCTTGCAAAGCCACCAAAGAAAATAAATTCACCATCATTAAACTTTTGAAACTTAGTCTCCGAAATTATATCATAAATTTCATTTGAGTTATAACCCAGAGAAACCATCAAAGCAGTTATAGCACCTGCAGAAGTTCCACCAACTTTTGATATGCCTTTTATAATTCCGGAGCTTTCCAATTCTTTTAATACTCCAGAATAAGCAATCCCTCTTATTCCAGCGCCTTCAAAAACTAAGTTTTCATATTTTTGAATTTGAGAATAGCAATTATTTAGAGTAAATGAAAATATTATTAGTGCAAGTATTTTCTTCACGATATAATTAATTTTAAAATACCACTAACGGACAGGCATAATGCAAGTAGTGTATTAGTATGTTGTTTCCTGAAACTTCTGTTCGGTTTTTAATTGCTGTTGAATGTAAGAACTAAAGCAAATACTTAATTTCCATTTTTTATATTCCATATCTTCTGCTGCTAAAGCCGGTTTGGAATATCCATGTTCTCGTGCAAAATCCTTACAATTTCAATTTCTTTTAAGGTAAAACGATAAAAAAGATAATGCAATTTCACTTTGGATGACCTGTATCCCTTTCGAAGATGGTTCAATATTTTTTCTGATTCAGGTTTTTTGGCTAAAAACTCAATTTCTTTGGTAATTAGTGAATGATACCTGTCTGCCTGTTCCTGTGACCAGGTGCTAAAAGTGTAAAACCAAATTTCTTCAAGATCTTGAATTGCTTCATCCAGAATAACTATTTTGAGTTTCCTCATAAATATTTTTTATGGAGTTGAGCTAAGTGAGTTTTTGGATCAAAATTTTCAAATCGTTTTGACTTTTCGCCTTTGATTAAGGCTTTAATCAAAGCTGCTTTTTTTTCTTCTTCGGATTCTAATATCCTTAAAGCTGTTCGAACTACTTCACTAGCCGATCCGTATTTGCCCGAGGAAACCTCTCCACTTATAAATTTTTCGAAATGTTCACCAAGAAGGATAGAGGTATTCTTTGCCATAAAATTATTTGATCATTAAATATACCAATAATTGGTATTAAGTCAAATTAATTTCAAGTTAAAAGGGAGTTTAAATGGCAATAAAATAAAATAAACCAAAACAGAGAATTGTAGCAGCCAGGCAGCCGTTCAAACTACTCTCTAATAAGGCCTGCTGTTGCAAATATTGCACTCATTTTATTTCTTGTTCGGTAGCTTTGTCTGGTACTTTCTCCATGCAATAAGGACAGGCAACCCAAAGTTTTTCAAGTTGGCTGAAACACTTTTTGCAAGTAATTACTTTTTCAACTACTGACTTTATTGGTATGCTTGTTCTAACTGTGAATATATCGGGAATTTCTTTTAAGAAACTTGATTCATTACCTTTTTCGGTGATTAGAAAAAGTTTGTCTTTGGCTCTTGTAATTGCTACATAAAACAATCGTCTTTCTTCCTCTAAAAGCAAATCGTGATTTGCTTTTTTGATGAATTGAAAAATTCTGTCCTCTAACCAGATGTCGGGAAAGCCACCGCTTCCCTCTGATAAACCTAGTATGAAAACAACTTTCGCTTCAAGTCCTTTGGCTGCATGAATAGTTTTTCCTTGAACTTTAATTCCTTCGTCTTTAAATCGGAAGAAGTAAGGAGTAAACATTTTGCTTCTACGGTAGAGAAACAAAATATCATCGTTAGTCATTCCACCCTTAAATAATTCTTGCACTTTGTCAACACAAAATTGAATATTTTCTTTTTCGCTATTGCCAGAATACACAACAATTTTGTGTTCTGATTGCTTTGAAGAGTGTATTTCTTTCTCAACCTTAAATTTGTTGTGTTTAATTACTTCATTACTTGCTCCCACAATGTTTTGAGTGCTGCGATAATTTAAATTTAGTTTGACAACTTTTGCATTTGGAAAGTAGTTTTCAAAGTCAACTATGTAACTTACATTAGAACCTCGGAAACCATAAATGCTTTGCCAATCATCGCCAACACAAAAGAGTTGTGTTTGGTCCGTTAATAAAAGTTTGATTAACTCAACTTGCAAATTATTTACATCTTGAAACTCGTCAACTAAAATGTATTGGTATTTTCTTTTGTATTTGTTTGCTATGTCATTATGGTTTTGAAATAGGGAAAAGCTTCTTGAAATCAAATCATTGAAGTCAAGAAAAGATTTGTCCGTGCAGTAGTGAATATATTTTTCAACTATTGGAATTGCTAACTCGTAAAAACTTCTAACTCTTTCGTGTTGGTCTTGTCTTGCTTTGTGCAAGACTTTTTTAAAGTTGGTGTTCTCAACTTTTATCATGTCGGTAATTCGCATGATTTGAGTAACGAAGTCTTTTATATTTTCATGGTAGCCGTTAAACTCTTCTTTGTATGTAATTGAGACTTTTTTGTGATAATTTACTGGCAAACGGTTTTTTACCACCTTGTCTAAAGTATGATTAAACAATGCAGAATCTTTAGTCATGCTTTCATAGGTCTTAACTAAAAGTAAATTTCCTTTTTGAAATTGTTCTTCTTTGTTTTTGGTTGAATAACTTTTGTCGCTTACATGCTCAATGTAAAGATTAGCATCAGGAATAAAAAAGTCGGGATGAAAAGCAAAGTCTTTTACATTGAGTAAAGGTTCGTATTCATACTTGATACTGTGTCGGTAAAGCCAGTCCGAAATAAATTGTTCGGATTTTGAACGGACTTTTGTTCCGTCAAGTGTAGTAAAATACTTACCATCTTTAGGTAAATACTTGTCGTTTTTCTTTAGATGGATTTTGTCAATGAGGTAATCTAAAATGTAGCGTTTGAGTTGAAGTAAAAATTCTGTGTTGTGGCATTGTTCAATTAAAAGTTTGTGCACTACTTCAAAAACTGTTTCTGGTGCAACATGTTTTGAAAGTTCATCTTCTTCGTCTCGTTTTTCATCTCCGATAATTCTGAACTTATTGTCAAACTCATTTACACCAGAGTTACGTAAGATGCTGAAACAAAAACCGTGAAATGTTTTAACGGTTAAACCATCAATCCATTTATAAATTTTTTGTTGGCTATATCTTTCTTTGTCTTTATCTGCTTTGCTCAAATGCTTATCAGACATAATGGTTTCATAGATTCCTGTTGTGTCTGCCGAAATAATTAAACGGTCAATCATTTCGTTTGTAGCATTCTTGGTAAATGTAATTGCAAGAATACTTGACGGGCTTACACCTTTCTCCTCAATTAAATAAATGATTTTTTGTAAAAGTGTTTTTGTCTTTCCCGAACCTGCACCTGCCAAAACTAAAAGCCGTTTATCTTTGCTGATAACGGCTTCCCGCTGTTTATCATTCAAATTGCTTAAATCTGTTTGGGTTTGATTCAATATCTGAAATTTAAACTATGTACGATATATTAGTTGACTTAACGCAATATAACGTAAATTATTTTCGCCCATAGTCGGCTGGTATTTCTCCACATGCAGAAGTATTCCATATTAAGTTCGAGTGTTTGCGAAGGCAAGAAATTCATTGCTCGTTTAACCTGGTTTATATTTTCTATTTAAATTTACTACTGTCCGGTAGAAATTATATTCTTTCTTTAAAATACAATACCAGAGCCCTTTAAAAAGAAATTTGTTTTAGGATAGGTTTTATTTCATTCCACTTTTTCTTGATACAAATCGACGCAGGAGATTCAGCGATAAATTTAAATAACAGAATAAGCTAAAAGTGGAGCAAAAATCAAGGCTGCATAAAAAATCCTAAAAATCTAAGTTGCAGGCTAAAAAAAAACAAGTTCCATCTTCATATAAAAGCCAAGCCAGGTGCTACTTACCGACTATAAATATAACTCAACTGTAGTAACATCTGTATTTCTTCTAACGCCTTCCGCTTCAATTTTCTTAACGGATTTTTTATGAGGCCGAGGAACAGCATTTTAACCGGACAATAGTAATTTAAATTATAAAATTGAGGTTGAAAACAAAAGCTGAAATTAGAATATTGTCCAGTTCTATTTTTGCAAAAACTTATGTTGGCAATCGGTACCTTAAACTATGATTTTATATTTAGCCAAAACTTTATTAAACACTTTGGATTTAATAAAATTTTGAATCATCTCTTTCGCTTTTTTTCGAGTAGTATTAGCTCCTTCCATTTGACTACTGGAAATTGCTTCTTCTATAATAGAACTTATAATGAATTTGGTTTTATCAGTTTCAGCAATTCCAATATTGCTGCTCAACTTACCACCAATGTGAAGATCAAGCGATGAAAAATACGTTGAAGATAATCCGTGATTATATAATGAAAATTATATTTGCTGAAACGAAAAGTATTACTCTTTAAATAGCGCTGAAATTTAATTGCTTTCCACAATTCTTCTGGTTCACAATTCTTTGATAATTGCGAGATTATCGAATTATCTCGCAATTTCAATATACTTCAGTTTTGATCATGAAAGATTGAAAGAATCGTAAAGAATTCAACCCCTTAGCTTAGGTAATAGGAAGAATCTACGACCACTCTTTTAAAGCAATTAATTTTGAATTCTTTTTGACAAAAAACATATCTATTTGATTTAATGCATGGTCATACGGTCTCCTTGAAATATGTGAAATATCATAAGCCATAAAGTTATGTTCATTCATAAAGTTTAATGTTTCGGGGATAAGTGGCACAAATCTATCTCCCCAATCGAAAATGGAAACTTCAAGCAAGCATATCTCCGATATTTCTAAACACTTAGATGCACCCTTCTCAAAACTTCAATCTCATAACCTTGAACATCTAATTTAATAAAATCAGGATATTGGTAATTATTCATTTCAATAATAGAATCTAAGGTTGTAGAAAGTTTCTTTTCCTTTGTTTGAATCAAGGGGTTAAAACTGGTATAACTTATCGTTTCATTCTCTACAAACGAAAGCTCTTGATTGTCTTTTGCTGCCATCAATGCCATGTGATAGTGAACATTTGAAAACTTTTCACATACACTTTTTAATGTTGGTTCTTTGGCCGATTGGGCCTCGATCATCAATACTTTAGAATCGGGAAACACTTCTAAGAAATCCTTCGTCCATTCACCTATATAGGCTCCGCCATCTATAGCAAAATTAGGTGTTAAGCCCGCCTTTTTTAAGTTTTGCAAACTCCAATGTAATGAAGGAACACCTAACCTCTCTTTAATGTTACTTTTGAATCTAGAGGAAAAAAAACTCTTTATTATACTCATAAACATATGTCAAATAAAAAAACATCACTTACCCTTTAACCTACTGTGTGCAATATACATAGCATTTTATCTTGAAGTCAGACTGTATTCTTTTATTGCAAATTCAATTTGCTCGGTTGACTTGTCCAAAGTTCCGGATAATGGAATTTTAATTTTAAATGGAACATTTGTTTCAAGATCATAATACTCTACATAAAGCGAAAACCTAATGTCTAAACCTTTTTCGGGATTGTCCTCGAGAACATATGCTTGTATAAATCTATCCCAATTCGTAATTAGAACGCCAATGTAGTAAATGCCGTTTTTGTCAATTTGAAATACCAGACTTCTCCTTGTTGCTTTTCTAAAGACAATAATGCTGGGTATAAACAGCAATGCGACAAATTTTATATAATCTAATGTTGTAAATCTTTGCTGCCCTTTTATTGTGAAAATAACACCAATAAATATTGAAAGGCAAATAAGACCTAAAAGAAGATTAAAAAAAACGGATTCTCTAACGATAAATTTATTTTCCGGCATCACTAAAAATAATCTGAAAATTAAAATTGACCCATCTTATAAAAAATCTATTTCTTAAATTAATCAAGAGAAACTTAATCAGTAAGTATAACCGTGCAAATATTTCACTAAATTTATTTTCCTTACGAAACTTACCGCCTTCCTTTCTTACCGGTAAAGTATAACCACCAGCATCATATAGACGCAATTCTTTTCACACTCCAATACAAAGCCATTAATGCAATGAGTATGGAAACAGGATAAACAATTCGTTTTTTAAACCAGGGTTGTTTGCCTAAGGGATAAATGAGTATCGCAAAAACAGCAGCTATTATTAAAATCTGACCGGCTTCTACACCCACATTAAAGGCAAGTATAGAGGTAAGGAAATTATCCCTGGGCAGGCCGATCTCATTTAAAGCACTCGCAAAACCCAAACCATGTATGAGCCCGAAAGCGAATACCAGACCTATTCTCCACGGTTTTAACTCTTTGGTGAACAAATTTTCAATGGCGATGAAAAATATGGAGAGTGCTATGATAGGTTCTACTATTGCGGGTGGGGCTACGACAATATTTTTCATTGATAAAGCCAGGGTTAAAGAATGGGCTACAGTAAAAGCAGTTGCTTGCCAAAGCATTGTTTTTATTTTGTTGTTTAAAAGGCATAAGCCTATCACAAAAAGAATATGGTCAAGCCCGTAAGGAACAATATGCTGCAGTCCCAATTTAAAATAATACCAAAATACATGTCCCGTGGGTGCATGCTCAAGTGCGTAATTTATTGTATGGGCAAATAAAGGCTGATAAAAACATAACAACAACAAACATAAAATTTGCACCTTCAATTTCACCGCTGAGCAATTTTATAAGCCTCATTAGCATCAGCCAGCATTTGTTGCGGCATTACCGGGTGGTAGGAAATTTCGCTCAATAACTGTTTAGCAGTTTCCGCATTGCCCGACTTTAAATAAATTAATGCGGCAATGGTTAATAAAGCTGGTTTTTTGCTGTTGGTTGATAATGCGGTTTTAAGATAAGGAAGTGCTTTTGCTGCCTCATTCCTTTTATAATACACCAGGGCCATGGTTTCATTAACTTCTATGTTTTGCGGCCGACGGTTATATTCTGCCATTGCATGTTGCAGGGCTTTATCAGTATTGTTATTTTCCAGGTAAACTATCGCTAATTCTTTATCTGAATAATGGCCGAGTTCAGGGTCATCAGCATTATTTACATTTTTATTCATATCGTTGATGATATCTTTTCTTAATTCAATTGCTTTTTGAGATTGCCCTGCATTTTGTAATGCAGTTGCCAGGTTTTGCCTTACATCAAGATCGTTGGTAAAGCCCGACGCCTGCTGAAAATAATAAACAGTGCTGTCATATTTTTTTTCATGCGCTGCTAATCTCCCTAACCCTGCCAAGGCATTGCTGTAATCCGGACGGGCAGCCAATGATAACTGGTATTGGTAACGTGCCTCTGACACTCTGCCTAACTGCTCATACAAACGCCCCAACTGTGTTCTGCTCCATTCGGTTGGTTCTTCTGCCGGCACTCCTGCTGCAACAGCAAGCTTCATTGCACTAATTGCACCGGGATAATCTCCATGTATTTCACGCAAATAAGAAATACGTGAATAGGAACGCATATCCGGACGTATGCTTATCATTTTTTCAGCAGCCTCCAGTGCCGCCTTATAATTACCCATTTCTATATTCGCATCAACAAGCAACCCATATCCAAATGCATTATTGGGTTTTAAATTTACAACCGTTGTTGCAGTTGTTAATCCCTCAGCAAAATGATGTTGTGATAATTGCACTAAGGATTTCAACATCAGGGCGTCAGCATGTTCCGGCTCTTTAGCTAAAATACTTTCCACCGTTTTCATTGCGGCTCTATCATAATAAGCCATGTTGCCACTTATGCGTGATTCTATTATATATGCATTAACCAGTGCAATTTTTGATTTGCTGTCACCAGGCTTTGCGGCAATCCGTGTGATCAGGCTGTCAGTATATTTTTTTGCAAATGCCCATTCTTCTTTGCTGTTGTTTCCAGCGCGGGGAAGTAAGAAATATTCAATTTTACTTTCGCTTTCTTTTTTGTGTTTATATTTTACTACCACAAAGCTTACGGCCCCAACAAAGAAAATTATTAGTAATAGGTATAGTATATTTTTTTTCATGTTACTGTTTTAAAAAAAGTTAAAAAAGGGATTGTATTGATTGCATGATTATCAATACAACCCCTTTTGTAATTTATCTTTTAACTATTTTAAGTGTTTGCTTCACCACACCATCCTGGTAAATCTTTACAAAGTAAATTCCAGAAACAAGGCCTTGCGAATTAAATTGCCTGGTGTACGTTCCCGGGGTTTGTTTTTTATTTACCAACACCTGCATTTCATTCCCTTTCACATCATATACAACCACACTAATGTTAGCTGTTGATTTCAACTGGTAATCAATGGTAGTGTTATCATTGAATGGATTAGGAGATGTTTTCATTACCAGTTCGGGCGAACCCAATATAGTATTTGTGCTGTTGCTGATGTTATTTATATTTTGACGATTGGCCAATGGTGGAGGATCGCAATCACAATTATGCGTGCCTGCCCATGGGGTTTGTTCAAAAGGAAAAGATGTTCTGAATGATGTATCATTTGCTTCTACTTTAGTTGTATAATTTAATACATCTAACAAATCAGGCGTAACCGGGTTAGGGCTACCAGCAATATAATCATCATACCAGAAACCGATAGCTGCTAATACAATTCCGCTCACTGCCTGTAGTTCAATACGGGTTACATCATCTTCCAGTCTTCTGCCATTCGGGAAGCCATCCATATTCGGAATGAACTGAAGATTTTTATTTGTATTATAAGGTGCTACTGTTAAACCCAACACTGCAGCTCTAACCAAACCTTCAGAACTAAATGCAGGATCATTCCTCTGCGTTACCGGAACTGCCATATTCAATCTCAACATATCTCCGCCGTTAGGAAGAAAATTATTGACGAAAGGCTTTCCTTCTGCTAAAGGATTACCGCCCTGTTTCATCACAGCAAGCTGGTAGGGGCGAAGGTTAGGTACGCCTGTATTAAAAATTGGATAAAGATCTACGGACCTTGGTTTGCCGGGTCCGGGTAATAACAAACCACCAAAATTTGCTTCACTCAGTGCAGTTCCATTTAATGCAGGAGTTCCTTTTAAAGGAAATAAACCGTTCTGGCCATTTCCAAATCCATACATCTGGAGCGAATTTTTTTGTATACGCAATGCTGCAAATGCAGGTATTGCCGGTCCGAATTTAGCTTCATCCATATACAATGCCAGCTCAGGATTGTAAAAATAATTTCCGAACTGGGCTATCCTGGAAAGATCCTGGTAAGGTGTAAGCCTGTTCCATAGATCCTTATCTCCAATTGGATTGATAACTTCATTCGTTAATGGCATACCTAACCTTGATACTTGTACCCACGGGCCGGAATGCTTTTCTAATTCTTTATCATCCTTGTTGTCTTTCATATCAGAAACTTCATTTAAGACCGTGATCTTCTGGCGGCTGGCAGAAGCCCATACACCAATCACATAATTGGGATCAAGGATATTTGCTGCCTGGCTTAATGGTTTACGATCTTTTTGTAAAGTGCTGATGTCAACCTCGATTGCAATGGTTGAAACATTTATACATTTTAAACCATCTTCAGGGCGTGTAGGTCCCTGGCGGGGTGCATCACCCAGGTCAAATACTCCACCCAGGTCAACAAAGAACGGATCATCAACGGGCCCTGCAAAAACTTTTTCGCCGGTGCTGGCAGTTCGAATTGCACCTGTCATTAAAGATTCATAACTCGGAGCATTTAATCCTACAGGCGAACTGATAGAGCGTGGTCCTATATTGGGTGGAGGTACGGGGGCATTATTTAAAATTGTATTGAATTTTTTTCCACCGTCCATACTTCTTTCAAGGTCATAAGTAGTTTTTAAATTCTCTTTTCCTAAACGGATGTTGAAGAATGTAGTTGGATCTTCATTCACCCTTTCAAATGTGAACCGGTAAACAATATCATCACCTTTAGTAGCAATGTTATTATCAACATGGATCTCATAGCGTACATTTTCACTGAAATGATAAAAGTTAGGTCCGCCCTGGGGTAATTGAAAAGGGATGTAGTTTGCGATTAATACGATTTTATTGGGATCGTTTGGACTTTTAAAAGCATACACGTCGGTATTATCAGCAGTTGGATCATCTGCAATCAATGGAGCTTCCCTGTGGCTGGAAGCCCAGACCGGGAACGTGTTTAGTATCATGGCTAACAGCATGATGGATGCATAGATTTTTTTTTTCATAAATTTTTTATTTAATGATGACTAAATTTTCCAGGTGGTTGTACCAATTATGAAACGTAGTACCTGTTTTAAATACAGGTAATACTAACAAGTGAATTCGGGGTTGAATTGAGGTGGTTAATCTTTGGATGTGGACAGCATGCTGAAAAAATACGGATATATTTTGCCGGCGGATTTAATTTTTAACAATTAGGTGTGATTTACTTTTAAGGGTACTGCTTAATGGATTTAACCGCGTAGGCGTATGTACGCAAAGGTTTCGCTAAGATTTTGCAATGAAAGTTTAACCGCGGAGGTGGAGAGACGCAGAGGTTTAATTATGATTATTTCATTGCGAAGTTTCGTGCCTTCTTATCTTAGCGGTGAAGTTTAACCGCGAAGGTGGAAAGACGCAAAGGTTTCGCTAAGATTTTGCATTGAAAGTTTAACCGCGGAGGTGGAGAGACGCAGAGGTTTAATTATGATTATTTCATTGCGAAACTTCGTGCCTTCTTGTAGCGGTGAAGTTTAACCGCGAAGGCGCGGAGACGCTAAGGTTTGTTTATAGTCGATTTTTTTTCATCAGTCAGCTAATTATCACCTATTCTTGGTTGTTCGTTACTCAGTTTCTGCAACTTTTTTTAATGATTGCAAAATTGGATTTTCATCACCTTGTGGTTCTTCCTGAACTGCATTAGATCTGTTATCTTCTTGTATAATTTCAAGTTTAGTCTGCCCATTTTCTGTCGTCAATACATAAGACATTATGAAATAATTTTCAGGTTTGTCTTCAAGGTCTGGTCGTGGTGCAAACAAACTGTACTTCAATAATTCGCCTGGTCGAACTTCTAAAACTTGTCCCCATTGTTCAAATATTTTTCCCTCCCATTCAGTTCTAAATTTAATGTTGCTACCAACTTCCCAATTCGTAATAAGGTCGCTACCATATTGCCAAAGTTTTATAAGTTCAGGTTTTGTCAAGGTGTCCCACACTTTACCTTTTGTTGCATCAAGCCAAATTGTTGAGATATTTGTAGCCATATTTTATTAGTTATTTATTGATAAATTTTTCAAGTTTCATTTTATCGATACGTGATTGCGTTTACAATTACAATGTTTTGGCGCTTGGCAAAGAAGAAACACATCTTTGTTATTGTCCCAATTAGCAGTATAAAAATTAATTGTATCATTAAATTGCCTATAACATCTGTATTTATGCTAATATACGCCCCTTTCTAATAGACGTATATTTTTTAAAAAAAACTTATTACCAGGTTAGTATAAATATATACGCGGCTACTTTTCGGTTTGTTTAACCGCGGCGCTGAAACGCAAAGGGCTAATAAACTATCATTGCAAAGCTTCGTGCCTTCCTGTTTTTGCGGTGAAGTATAATAGCGGAGGGGTAAAGACGCAGGTTATGTGCTGTTTATAATGCTGAACTTCTAATTTCCATACCTGCAGAATGAACTCTAATATCTTCACCGTTCACTTTTTCTTTTTTAACAAAAATGATATAGAAGGAATTATATTTTTGCGGCTTTGCTAAAGATCTTTTTATTGACAAAGCAATTCCTTCTAATTGGTTCCCATTTTCGTCAGGGTTATCACCTGCAAGAACTTTATTGCTGTTTATTAAGCAAACTGTCAGGCAAGAATCAGTTGCATCGTTATCTTTCCAATTGTCATATTCAACGCTTTCGCAATTATATGCTTTTAGTAAACTGTCTATGGCTTTGCCATTGTCTATAAATTCGGGTTGCCCGGTTGCGGTTGCCTTTTTGCTTTTTGTAAGGGTATTAGAGCAGTTGTAAAAGCAAAATGAAATAGTTAAAACAAAAAAAAGTTTGAAAGTTAGATTCATAATGTGATGTTGGGTTGTTGAGTAGTATATAATGCTTGAGTCTTTGAAGTCAGGAAATTCGTTGTTCCCAGTTTGGTGCTAATGCCCAATTGAAAATACCCTGAAGTTATGTATAAAGCTGATAATCGGAGGAAGCCTGAACCGCCCTGATACTCTACTTTGATGATTTGACAATAACCAGCCCTGCTTTTGCATTCTTATGTTTTATGCAGTATTAATCAAACCGAATGTAAGTAATTATATATTCTGCTTCTTCCGAAATAACCTTGTCATTATTGTCTGTTGTCCAAAATAATAGCCTATATAAATAGTCTCCCTTTTTTAAAAAATATTTTGTGTTGCTTGTAGCAATTTCATTTACAGGATTTGTTACTTGATATGAAATTTTATAGACAGTTTTCGAATCAAGTTTTATTTCTGTATAATTATTAAACGATGAATTCAATTTGTCTTTTAATTGCTCTTTGATAAAACTAATAAAAGAACTGTCTAACGAAATTTTATGGTATTGGAGGCAAATTGTTGAATAGTAAGGTTGAACAATTGTATGAGCTGTATAAAGGAATTTTGGTTTTTCCAACTTAAGTTTAGAGTTGAATATTTTATAAAATTTTTGTCAATGTCCCGAAAGTATTTTTTTTTAAGTGGCTGATATTTATAGTCTCCAAAAAGTTGTATTGAAAGTGATGGCGAATTTTGTTTATAGTAACCATACCCATCAACCAAACTTATTGACTTGTTGGTTTTTGTATTTCTGCAAGCAGTACAAAAAAGTAAGAGAAACGAAATTAAATGTTTATATCGCATGTGTCAAGTATTGAATACAACGGCAGGCTTGGGGTGGGCTGGTATTCTGTATTAAACGTTTAACCTTTTCCGTCTGGTATTTTTGGTATATACTTTTCTATTCATTCGTTTATTGTTTGGGTTGTTTGGCTGATGTAAAATATAACAAATAATCTTTTTGTCGGCCTGGTGTTAATTTGCCAAATGAAGTAGAAGTCAAAATCTAAATTGAAAGTTGCAAATCTTTTATATCTCTAATACTTTAATTAGTAACACTATTTGTCCTAAATGATAGGAATCGTGTTGTAATATACCTTGAATGTGTTCATAGTAAGTCATTTTATTGGAAGGGTATCGTGAGTCAAATGATTCAGGATTAAATTGTTTCAAGAAAACGATCCATTGGGTTTGTGAATCTTCAAATTTTTTTAGTATGTCTTTCCAAGCCTGGTTAGACTTATCTTCTATAGGTTCAAAGTAATTATTGCCAGGAGTTACTATAACAACACCTTGAAGCCTTTGCAAAACATTTGTTCTCCATTCTATTAAATGATTCACTATTTCCCAAATAGAATTGCAATTTGGAAAAGGTTTACTATCTGCCTGTTTTGCTGTAATGTTTTCTAAAATAGATTTAATATTAACATCAATCCAAGGTTCGCCATTATAAAGTTTTTCAAAAAGGCTAATTATTTTTTCTACTTCTGTCATAATTTTAAGGCTGTTAAATGGTAGTAGAGTGTCTTTATATTGACCGATAATAAAAGCATTGGTGCAGTTTAGCTAATGCTTTTATTAGCTGAATTCCTTAATGAATTTAAAGGAGATTAGTTCATTATTCTGACACAACAAAAGTTAATGGTTGACGACGATATGCATTAACAGGCTTATTAAGCCAAATCGCAGGAATCCATTTGGGAGATTTTTTAATCACCCGCATTACTTCATCTTCCATTCCGTAGCCAAGACTTGTCTCGGGTCGAATCCCGGATATTTTGCCTTTAGCATCAATTATAAATCTTATAATAACCTTATAAGTGCCATTGGGAGCTTCTTTTTTAATTGGTACTTTGCTTTTAATATTTATGCCAAGAAAGCCTGCCATTCTTTATTTCCGCCTGAGAAATCAGCTTCTCGAAAATATATGAAATCGTTTAATTGCTTTCCATCTGTATCAAAAGCAATCGTTGTTTCTTTGCCGGTTTTGGAATCATTAGAGTAGTTCACCCAAATCTTTCCAGTTGGATAATAATAATGAGATTTTAGCATCTTTCCATCCTCATCGTAAAAGCTTGAATCTTCTATTTGACCTGTTTCATAATATTTTCTGTATAACCCTACTTGTTCACTAAAGGAAGTGTCTGGAAAATATGAATTTGAATATATCTTTCCTGATTTAGCCCTGTATGTTTTTGCTTGAAAATTTAAATCGAGTTTTTCATAGTTAGTAATGTAAAAGGCAGAGTCTTTTGTCGTTTCATTCCATAGTGAATCAAAATGTTTTGTGGGAATATTAGTTTGAGCGGAAATATGTTGATGTATTAAGAAGAGTGCTAGTAATAAAGTAAGCTTTGGTTTCATGATTCAAATTTGTTATTAAGTCAGAGTAAGGTTTCACTTTATTTGTTTATACGCTAATATACCCCCTTTTTAATGCGCGGCTACATTTCGGTTTGTTTAACCGCGGAGGTGCAAAGAGACAAAGGTTTCGCTATAATTTATTCTAAAATTTTAACCGCTGAGGCACAAGACGGTGAGGTTCTACTAAAATTTTTTCCTTGCGAAGCTTAATTCCTTCCTGTCTTATCGGTTAAATAAAATTACTCTGCGTCTCCCCGCCTCAGCGGTTAAAATTCTTTGTGCAGCTTCGTTCCTTCCTTTGCGTAAGCATACCCACATACTTTCCAAGACAATTATTTTTGCCCGGCTAATTTTAAAAAAGGAATGATATCATTCAGTGTTACCGGGGCAGGTTTATCATCAATATTTATAACTATAACATAACCATCAGCACCCCCGGCCTCATTGATCGCATTGATAAGCAGTTGCTGATCACTTTGAAGGCGCTCTCCATTATCCTTACTCCAGATCTCCTTTGTACATAAACAACCCATGGTAGGCGTAAGAGGAAAATAAGGCCGTTTTTCATAATAAGAAGGATCCACAGTTGTTCCATGTGCAATGATCTCGGTGCGGCCTGCCATACCTGCGTAAAAAGATTGCAACAGGGGATAATGATCTTTTAGATCTTCCGGTAACAATTTTTTATACATGGATATATTTCCAATCGTATCTGTTATGGATGAATCTTTGTAAAAGTGTTTCGCATGGAATTCAAAAGGCATAGTAAGCTGCACATTTGTTGTAGGCCCGATCATACCGATCCGCGAAACATCAAAGCCATCCATCCTAAACAATCCTTCAGGCGTATTGCCATTAGTAAGATAACCAGGCAAATTATTAATACTTCGGGCTAATTGTGGAACAGAAAAAAAAACTGAACTGTCTTTTATAAAATTTCCACTTGTATCGCGCACCATAACCAATCCCGGGTAATCCCTGTTCTTTCTCTGAAAACTGATCATCAGCACATTTCCGGGCAGGAAATCTTTTTTTAATAAACTATGGAACCGGGGTGTAATAAATTCTTTACCGGTATTCTTTATATTTTGAATGAACTGTTCTACATGCGGACCGGATAAGTTTTCACGCTCCCTTTTTTTTGCAATAGAGAATAAAAGATCTTTTTCTGAAGTAGTTGCAATTTCCCTCAGAAGATATTCGCCCGACATGGTAAATATTTTAGGATCATTGGTTGTAACAAGGAGGCTTTGTACCTGCCGCAGAAACATCCCCGTGTAATTTGAATACAATAATTCAAGCAATGATCTCTGGAAATGTATGCTCCTGTTTTGTATATCTTTAACAGCAACACTTATTTTCTGATCTATCCAGGGAGTTTTATGCTGGATAAGTTCTAAAGCATAAAAAGCATCTTCCCAAATATCTTCCGTACTATCGGTAAGTTGAACAAATAAGTTTTTTCTTATCGTATTATTTAAAAGGGAATTATAAAGCTTTGCTCTTTGTGAGGTAAGCGCATCTTTATATACCGGTAAGGTGGATTGCGCCTTCAGGGTGGAAGATACGATCAGCGAAAAAAGCAACCATAACCATTTCATTACAGCAATTTAAAATTATAGTTGTGAAAACGGTTATAAAAAAAGTCATTACTGCACATTGGCTGCAAGAAAAAACTGAATCTTTTGAAAAGAATGTACCAGGTTTGCACCTGTCCAACCATGGTTTTCTGTAGGATAAAAAACATATTCATGTATAACACCCATACTCTCTAATTTAAATTGAAGTGCGGATGATTGAGAAGGAGCTACCAAAATATCCACACCTCCCTGTAAGATCAAAGTGGGCGGAGTTTGTGCCGTTACATAATTTATAGGGCTTGATTGCTGGTATATGAGTGGATTACTTGCAGGTGTTCCGCCAACAACTGCGGCTATTGCAGCAGGTGGCGCGTAAATGGAAGCAGGATTGTTATACATGGCAGTCATATCTGCCGGCCCGAAAAAATCTATCACTGCTTTTATTTTAACTGGAGTTGTGTATTTATATGCATGCAACATAGCCAGGTGTGCGCCAGCACTTGCACCTAATAAAACAAATTTATCACTGATGCCATATTCTCCCCTTTTTGAATAAATAAAATCAATGGCAGACTTTACATCATTTTCCTGGGTGGGAAAAAGATTAACCCCGGTGGAAGCCAGGCGGTAGTTTATATTAATTATGGCATAAGAGGGTAACCTGTTCTTTAATGTATCCACATAAGAAGTAAAATCTGCTTTATCCCCTGTACTCCATCCTCCTCCATGGATCATGATCACAACTTTTGTGGTAGCAGTAGTTCTGTTGGCTGGCAGGTAAACATCCATATTCTGAGAAACAGCTGTACCGTAAGAAACATTCAACATCGTTTTTTCAGATACAATTACCTGTGGTGGTTGAGAAGTTTCTTCTTTGGTACATGATGCAAGAAACAACGAATACAATGCTATGAGTGAGATAAAGTTTTTCATAATTGAATATAATAGCTAAGGTACAGTAAGGAAATATATTTATGCTTGTTTTAGGTCGGTCTTAATTTGTAATTCAACCAGTTGTTTTTCATCAATACTCGAAGGAGCATCCAGCATAACATCGCGGCCACTGTTGTTTTTAGGAAAAGCAATAAAATCACGGATACTTTCACTTCCACCCAATATAGCACACAGGCGGTCAAATCCAAAGGCAAGCCCACCATGCGGAGGTGCACCATATTCAAAGGCGCCCAGTAGAAATCCGAATTTATGTTGTTGTTCTTCTGCATCCATTCCTAAGGCAGCAAACATTTTTTCCTGTAATTCTTTTTTATAGATACGTATGGAACCGCCGCCAATTTCGTTTCCATTAATCACCATATCATATGCATTCGCTTTTATTGAAGCATAAGGGTGTGCAAGATAACCTGCAGCATCTTTAATAACAGGGTCGTTGCTGATCATCCTCTCTATATGATCCGGTTTTGGAGAAGTAAAAGGATGGTGACGTGCCACCCAGCGGTTTCCTTCCGCATCATATTCAAATAAAGGGAAATCCAAAACCCACAATAATTTAAATTCTTCCGGTTTTCTCAAACCTAATTTTTCACCCATATACAATCTCAGGTCACTGGCAGCTTTCCGAGTTTTTTCTTCTGCACCTGCGAGTAACAGTATCAGATCACCCGGTTGTGCTTTAACAAAGCGTGCAATAGCCCCGAGTTTGTCGGCATCATAAAATTTATCAACACTGCTTTTATAAGATTTATCCCTATTCACTTTAATATACACAAGGCCGTTCATGCCAACCTGGGGTCGTTTAACCCACTCCGTTAGTTCATCTGTTTGCTTGCGTGTGTATTCGCTTCCCCCGGGAATATTTATTGCGATTATAGTTTCAGCCTCATTAAAAACCTTAAAATCTGTTCCATTTATGAGATCTGAATGTTCCTCCCTGGAAGGATGGGTATATAAAGGGAATTTAATATTGGAGAGCTTTATATCAAAACGTATATCAGGTTTATCATTTCCATAAAGCCACATGGCTTCCTCCCAGCTCATGCGTTCGATCTTCTCCGGGAGAACTATATTTTTTACATCTTTGAAGATATGGCGCAGCATTCCTTCAAACATAATTAAAATGTCTTCCTGCTCTACAAATGCCATCTCACAATCTATCTGTGTAAATTCCGGCTGCCTGTCAGCTCTCAGATCCTCATCCCTGAAACATTTTACGATCTGGTAATAGCGGTCATACCCGCTTACCATAAGCAACTGTTTAAAAGTTTGAGGTGATTGTGGCAAAGCATAAAACTGGCCGGGGTTCATACGTGAGGGAACTACAAAATCCCTGGCACCTTCCGGTGTGGATTTTATAAGGAAAGGAGTTTCTATATCCATGAACTGTTTCTCGTGCAGATAGTTCCTGGCACTGCGACTAACAGCATACCGCAATTCTAAATTTTTTTTAACGGCATTTCTCCTAAGGTCGAGAAACCTGTACTTCATCCTGATATCATCTCCGCCATCAGTATCATCCTGGATGGTAAAAGGTGGGGTAGACGACCGGTTTAAAATATTAAATTTTGATACGAGGATCTCTATATCCCCGGTATGAATATTGGAATTTTTACTGGAACGCTCATTAACGGTACCGGTTACCTGCAAAACAAATTCACGGCCCAAAGGATTAGCATCCAGCTCACCATTTAAATTTTCAGAAAAAAGCAATTGGGTGATTCCATACCGGTCTCTCAAATCCACAAAAGTTATGCTTCCGAATTTCCGAACAGTTTGTACCCATCCCGATAAGGTAACTTCCTTTTTTGCATCGCTAATTCTCAGCTCTCCACAGGTATGTGTTCTATACATTAGATGTTAACTATTTAGCGGCAAATATACGCTCCGGAATTCTTTTATATACCTCAAAGGCTTTTAGGTTAAAAACAAATTATTCTTTGTGCCCTTAGTGAAAAACTTGGTTCCCTTTGTGGTAAAAAGTTAACCACATAAGCCTTTAGGTTAAAAACAAATATTTCTTTGTACCCTTAATGAAAAACCTGGTGTCCTTTGTGGTAAAAACTTAACCAAAAAGTTCACAGAGGAAATGCACCACAAAGAATACACAAAGACTGCAAAGGTATTAGGAATGTAATCAACCCCAGGCAGTTTGAGGCGAGTGATACTTAATATTTACATTGTTTCAATAACTGCTTTATTTCGTGGTTTCCACCACAGGTAATAAAAAGCAAGTACCAATATTCCTAAACTGAAGGGTACAAAAGAAAGGTCTTTAAAACTATAATCATAAAAGTTTAACGGGTAACTGTCAAAAACAAAAAATTCACTAACCATCCAATAAGAATTTGCAATGATCCAGAAAACAACCGCAAGATTATGACAGAATTCACTCATGTACTTTCTTGTTCTGATCGTGATCACTATTGCAATAGTAAGTGTAGGAATGATCATAGCCAGTCCAAGTTCCCGCCACACCATGCACCAGCTTATGTCTTTCAAAAGCCAGAATAATATATGCAGGTTTTCCATCCGGCGATAGCGTTGAGGTATAGTAAATACCTTTTCCTTATCAGCACCATGTGTTGCCGGCATCGAAGTAATTTCAAATTCATCTGTGATAAGATCTGACCTGTTTATCATTTAGTGATCGCTGGTTGAGTGAGTATTACCTGCAATATCAATATTTTTCATAAACATCTTTGCGATTATATAATTATTCAGTATTTATTTTCAACAAAGCAAAAAAATCCCTCCAAAAGTGGAGGGATAGGGAGTTTTAAATACTATTTTTTGCCCGCTACATTAATGCGGATACCATTGCTGTGACTGGAAAATTCGGGTGCATAAAAAGATTGAATAGTAGCTATTCCATTGCTGAAATTACCGCTGTGAGTTACAAACAGGGGATATTCAAAAACATAGGTGCCCCGGGGCAGCCATCCAAAAAAGAAATTGGTACTTGCATCTTTTGTGCTTTCGTAATAACCAAGTCCGCCCTGGTATTTGTACTGGCTTATCACATTCACGGGTTCCATTGCAGAAGCACGCATATCTTTCATGTGCAGATATTCCATGTCCCGGTCAACTCTTAATTCAATCCTTACTTTCACCTTGTCGCCAATATGCAGATCATCTCCCTCATTTAAAGATTGTAAAACCGGACCTTTATCAGAGTTCTTTTCTATAAATAATTTTTTTACCAGTTTTAAAGGAGTTTCTGCAGAAGATATTTTATCAAGTTCTTCAAAATACTGCCAGTATACTGCTCCCCAGCTAGTGCTTGTGGTGTTTGGTTGTTGAGTAGTTGCTTTAATTGCAACATTTATATTTCCCAAACCCTGTTGCACTTTGTCTCCCGGAATGTATTTTTTGAAATACCCGGTACCTGCTTCACTAGCAATGTCAGAACTCTTTAAGATGGTATTACCTAAGGTTATAATTACTTCTTTTTCTTCTGAAAGCCAGTTGCTTCCGTTCAATAAAAGTGCATAGCAGGCTTCTGCAGTTGCTTTAGTTGTATGCCAGTTCTGTGTTTGCTTTTGTTTTAACAACCACGTCTTAAGGTCATCAACTATTTTAACGTCTTTGTCAATATCGCTGAAGGCTTCTATCAGTAAAGCCTGGCTTTCAATTGGGGCCTGGTGCCAGTAATAACCTCCTGTAGTATATTCTTTCCAGTACATTCCCATTTCTTCTTTATAAATAGCATTTTCTTTAAGTGATCTTATTATTGCCTGTGGTATTTTTTCGTCCCCTGTTCTGAACAATGCCAAGGCGATCATTCCCTGCATATACCTCGAATTGGATAACCAGAATTTCTGAGCCTGATCTTTGTAATAATTGTATGCCACCTGTGCATTACCGGATATCTTATCATCTTTAAAAAAGCTCCGCATGTACAGGTACTGAATCGCCATGTAGGAAAGATTATTGTTCTTAAGATTTGCTTTATATTTTATGAGGTTATCATATTCTTCTTTCAAGCGTGCATCCAGATAAGGAAGTGCTTTTTGTATTACAGGTTTTAATTTTTCATATTCATCTCCACGGATAGCATTTAATTTTTTTAAATGGCCAATTCCGGTAATAATGTATTGGGTAATGTACCTGTCATCCGGTCCGCCTTTGAACCATACAAATCCACCATTCGGTGATTGCATTGCTTTTAGCTTATTTAATGACTGTTCACTTTCTTTAGCAATGCGAACCATGTCAAACAGCAGAGCAATATTCTTTTTTTGCTGTGCTTCATTTTTTGCTTCCATTACCCAGGGTGTCTCCTGTAACAATATTGATTTTAGTTCTTCATTTTTCTGCAGGTTGCTTTGCAGGGCCGCCGTATCTGTTATTCTCCATTTATCAAATACAGCTTTTAATTTGGGAGATGCATTTGCGATAAATCCCGCCAATGTATTTGCATAATATTTTATGAAACTCTGATCTGCTGATTCATACGGGCACTCTGCCAGGTAGGGCAGGGCCTGTACAACATACCATGCGGGATTGCTGGTATACTCTACCGTTAGTGCATGATGGGTTAAGGAACCGCTGTTATTTGCAGCTAATAATTTTTCAAAACGGAAATTCTTTGAAGCAGTATTGCGCATGTTGATAGGGAAAGTTTCTGTAACAAGCATTCTGTTGGTAAGTACCGGCAGGGCAGCTTCTTCTCCATCACTGAAAGTGGTGCCATCTGCGGTGGCTTTTGTTACTGCTTTTATCCTGTACATGAGTGCAGAATTAAAACTAACAGGGATGCCAACAGGAAATGTTACCGCAAAACTTTCGCCGGCCGCCACTGTAAAATACTGGCGCGGTAATACATTTTTGAACCAGCCGTCCACTGGTTTATTGGTAGCGGCATCAAATAATTCAAGTTGTGCGGTACCTGTTACTTCCGACTCACCCAGGTTTACGATCTTCGTAGTAAGTTCGATCTGGTCGCCTTCTCTTAAGAAACGGGGAGCATTGGGCTGAACCATTAAAGTTTTTTGCGTAACAACATTTTTTTCTAAATAACCACTTTGCAGATCTTTGGTATGTGCAAAGGTCATCAGCTTCCATTGTGTTAGGGCTTCAGGAATGGTAAAAGAAAATTCAACATTACCATCTGCATCAGTAACTAAAGCAGGAAAAAAGAAAGCGGTCTCATTAAAGTTTTTACGGATCTGGATGATATCATTATTCATTCCCGGTTTGTTTTCAGTAGAAAACGTTGCTGTATCTGTCATTTTTTTATATTCCTTTTCACTGTTGTTACGTACCGGTGCTGATTTTGAAGCTGATCTGGTAACAACTACTTCCTGTAATGAAGCATCCTGTTCAATAGAAGATGTAACACCATTCTCTCCACGCAACCGGATGGTAGTAGCTCTACCGTAAAATCTTCCACCTTCATTCCACCCATTATTTACTAATTCATCATATCTCTTATCATAGAGTAGCGTAGATTTCGGGGCTAATCCATAATGTAATTCAGCCGTGATATCAGTAAATGTCGGAGATGTCCAGGTGATGGATTCATTTAAGAGTGGCCATAAAAATTTCAGCAAGGTCCAGTCATGTTTTTTAAACTGGTCCAGTGAGGCGTCGTACATGCTTATAAGCATTTCTGCTGCCACCTTTTCACTTTTATTTCCTTTCACTTTTATCTTCCACTTTTCTTCCGCACCAGGTAAAATTTTATCCCGGAATGTTTCGTAGGATATAGTAAGGTCTTTATTGGTCCAGGGTATGCTAATGTATTCACTGCCACTGTAGACACGATTGTTTTTTATAAAAACATAACCCAGGTTAATTCCTCCCCGGTCGTTTTCTGTTATTACCATCTCATTTTTATAATAGAAACCATTTACAAGAGTTGAATGGACTTTCTTGACAGACTTATCTGCCTTAACTATATTTTGTATAAGCCAAATTTTATCAAATCCTGATGCAATGGAATAATTTATTTTTTGGCCTGGCTCAGCAACCGGCGTGTTTTTTATGATCTGTACCGGCTGATCTGTTTTATCACCTGTGATCTCAATAAACTTTTCTGCCCTTACTTCTTCCTCATATTTATCTTTTGTTATAACTATTATTTTATACCAGCCAGGGAACAGCTTTTTATTTTTAAGATCGAACTTTCCGTTTGAGGAAGTGGTATCTGTTAATTCAATAACTTTTTCTCCAACCGTCCAATTGTTCACATTGTCTTCATCCTTATATGCATCATGAGGGAAACTTATTGCGTGTTCTTCTTTGGTCATGGTAAACTGATCAGGCATATCCCAGTAGCGTGTACGGAAAATTTTACCGGGAGACTGCAGTCTGAAGACAGAAAGGGATACTGTGGATTTTTCATGTATTCCATTCATGTTATTACTGGTAACTCTTATATTTTTTAAACTATCAGTCGGGATTTTATCAGGGATCTCAATAGTTAATTGCAAGGCCTGGTATGCCACCGCTATGGAAATATTTTCGCTGCGTGTTTCTCCATTTATATCAGTTATATCTGCTGATACTTTGTAATAAAATATGGGCTGATCTTTTTTATCAACTGTTTCATCAGGGATTGCTTTAAAAAGAATTTTAAAATTTCCTTTAGTGTCTGTAACAGTAAGTCCATTGGTTATTTCCATTTCACTGTTATTACCATAGGGAGGCCATATCTTATAACCACTCCACCACCAAATGGGATACCGGGTTTTTCTTACAACACGATAGCTAACCTTTGCTCCATCAATTGTATTTCCTGCATAAGCTTTTGCAGTACCGGAGATCCTGATGCTGTCATTTATGCGGTAAGTTCCCTCCGGTTTATTAATTTCTACAAAAAATTTAGGGCGCTTGTATTCTTCTACATTTATATATTGTGTGGATTGGCTGATTGAATCTTTAATATAAAACTGCCCGTTAAGTAAACCTTCGGGCAGCTTAAAATTTCCATTGTAAGATCCATATTCATTTGTTTTTAATTCAATACTTTGGGATCTCTGATTATTTGCATCATACAATTGTATTGTTGTTTTAAATCCACTAACTACTGTACTTTTTTTACCTGTGCTATCAGTTCGCACTACAATGCCTTTGAAATAAACTGTTTGTCCCGGTCTGTATATAGATCTGTCCGTAAATAAAAACGATCTTGTTTTTGCGGTTCTTTTTAAGTTGTCATTGTAATCGTAAGCATAATAGCTGTCATCAGTAAACAATTCCTGTTTATTGTATTTGATCTGTATAAAACTATTATAATTCTCACCATTTTTGTTTACTGCAGGAAGTATCCTGATACTGCCATTCTCATCCGTGGTGTATTTTTCTTTTTTTATTTCCGTGTAGAACCTGCTGGAATAATTATACTGGCTCGACCAGAATTGTACTTCTGCACCTGCTAACGGAGTTCCTTTTTCCCGGTCAACTACATACAATTCTTTTTTATTATTTATGATGTAGGCAATGTTACTTACATGAGTTACTACACGGCCAATAATGTTATCAGATAAAGTAAATTCCGGACGAATACCGGAAATAAGAAAATAAGTGCCTGCAGGCAATGCATCAATTTTTATTTCCGTAGAATGTTGCTGGTAGTCGCCGGGATCAGGCAGGGAAACACTCCAGTTCTTTACGGCATCTGCATTTATATCTTTAAAACGCATGTCATAGCCATCATTCTGCATTCTTTTTATATCTTCTCTTGTGGTTTTTATAATGCGAAAATAAATCCTGTTTATATTTTTATATTGAACATAAGCTTTGAAAGGCTGGCCTGGGATATTTACTTTTTCTGTTACCAAACTTAAAGTAGGTTGTTTTAGCTGGTTCAGTAAATTCCTGGCGTTAATGCCACCTTCCGAATCCGGGTATTTGCTGATAACAGTTTCCAGTAAAGCAATGGCTTTTTTAATTTCAAACTGATTCTCTTTTTTTGTTGTTGGATTATAATCCTGGCCATGATCTGCGTACAACTGGGCCCTTAGATACATTGCCTGTGCAGATACAGGGTTATTGCTATAAGTAGTTTCCAGCTTTTTTAATGCTTCTTCATACAATTTGTCTTTATCAGAAAAAATTCCATGTGTGTGGATGAATTTCAATCTTATAAGATCAGCGTCTGCCAGTGCATCCGGTTTTGCATCTTTTGCATGAAACTGAAGGAGGTCCTGTAATATGGTAAGCGCTGCAAAATACAAGGAAGCAGAATCTTTTGTTGAAAGTGTGAGGCCGGTAAATGTATTTACAGGTGAAAATAATTTTTCATCATTTAGTATGAATTTATAGGCAGGTTGTGTAGCACTATTTTCGTCATTCATAAAATAAACCAATGCCCGGTGGGCCAGCAGATCATATAATGTAGGGCGGAGCTGCCTTGTATTTTTTCCTTTTGACAGTATTGCGTCTAAGCCATTCAGTGAGGTGCTTTTCAGGATATTATCGTTTTGTAAAGAGGACTTGTATAAAGAAGCTATCCTGTCGTTTAGTTTATTTATCCCCCAGGTGCTCACATCATTGCTTTTTTCTTCCACCAGGTTGGTACGGTCATATAATTTATACCGGTTGTTTTCCCTGAAGGTTGTAAAAAGTTCTGCCAGCATGCTCTGCAGAATATTCTTTGCAGGGGCCTTTGTTTTATTTATTAAAGTATCAATAAATAGAATATTATTTTCCTTATTATCCTGTTCCACCATATTCCTGTATTTCATTTGGTACATGGCCGCTTTGATCTGTTGTGGCTGGTTATCTGCTGCAACAGCCAGGTCAAATATTTTTACAACCTCCTGTAAGGCCGAGGTGGTTAATCCTTTTTTTTCAAACTGATCTACAGTTTTCCAGTTCATAGTGTAATTACTTTTTTCCTGCGCAACTATTTGCGTTACTGCTGTTATAAAAAATAAAAAGAAACATATTATTTTTCTCTGCATCATTTCAAAATTTTGTTACAAGATACTATTAGTTAAACCAGGTATTCAGCATCTAAAGATGTAATTCAAAGCAATTTGCATAAAAACCGGCGGCATGTTTTTCTTTAACTTTTTATTATGTATTTAGCTTTTTACTTTTCATTCATTACTGGCTCTAAAAACATAAAATACATCATGTACCATATTTATAAATATATCATTCAAATAATAGAAAAAAGCGAAAACATGTTCTGGAAGCCATACCATTTTTTTTCTGTGTATGCCGGATAGAAATATATTTAAAGTTGTTTTTGGTGGCTATAATAAAAAGGAGTGGGATTTATCCTGCTCTTTTTTTTTAAAAAATGCTGTCATCCTGAGTTTATCGAAGGACGAAGCGTGATCATAATAATTTGTTGCGTGTGACACGCACCAAGGCGAGAAGCGAGGCCTCATAAAAAATGCTGTCATCCTGAGTTTATCGAAGGACGAAGCGAGAGTATAATAAAAATAAAAC
>JBBJMM010000014.1:0-82394 GCA_037720515.1 Ferruginibacter sp. | reverse complement strand
ATTCTGTATGCTTTATGATGTATGCTTGATACTGGATGCTGGATACTTGATACTTGATGCTGGATACTGGATACTGGATGCTGCACATTTCTCATTTCACATTTCTCTTTTCACTTTTCCCTTCTCACCAACTCCACATCAAACACCTTTTCAAAATTTTTTTTCAAACTTTTTTTAACCTCATCATAATCCAGTTTGCTGTTGCATTCCTTTTCCATAGAGGTTACCATTTTATCCTGTATTCCGCAAGGGATAATATTATTAAAATAACTTAGATCTGTATTTACATTTAAGGCAAATCCATGCATAGTGATCCACCTGCTGCAACGAACTCCTATCGCACATATCTTTCTCTCTTTTCCTTTAATTCCGGCATCAATCCAAACTCCGGTTTCACCTGCTGTTCTTTCGCCGGTTATTCCAAAATCACTTATGGTTAAAATAATTGTTTCCTCCAGGTTTCTTAAATATTTACCGATATCAGTTTTAAATTTTTCAAGATCCAGTATCGGGTAACCCACAATCTGCTGTGGCCCATGAAATGTTATATCTCCACCCCTGTTGGTATGAAAAAAACTAATATCCCTTTTCTCCATTTCCTGTTCACTAAGCAATATATTTTTTATACTGCCACTCTTGCCGAGTGTGTACACTGGTGTATGCTCACATATAAGGAAAGCATGTTTTGTAGCCAGGTCTTTTGGATGAACGCCGGGTTGATTTAACCGGGCATCAGACTTCACAGTTATATTTTCTTTAAGCAATATTTCCTGGTAATCCCAGGCAGACTTATAATCTATTTGTCCCAGATCTTCAAATAACACTGGCTGCTTATCCACTTCAAATGATTTAATTTGCAAAGGTAGGAAAGAGAGACGATAAGGTATGGACCATCGACCATGGACCATCGACTATTTAAAATTTAACGATACTAACTTGCTTTCATTATTATGAATCAGTTACCCGAAAATATTGAAGAGGAGATTACGGATACGGAAGAATTATTTGAAAAGTTTTCTATACTAATTGACAAAGGACAGGAATCTATGCGGATAGATAAATTCCTGATGAAAAGAATAGAACACGCCACACGCAATAAGATACAACAGGCTATAGAAGCGGAACTGGTATTAGTAAATGAAAAGCCTGTAAAGAATAATTACAAAATAAAAGCAGGTGACAATATTGTAATATTTGATAGCAATTCACCAGAATCATCAGAAATAATACCACAGGAAATACCGCTGAACATCATGTTTGAAGATGAGGATCTTTTTATCATAAACAAACCAGTTGGCATGGTAGTGCATCCCGGCAGTGGCAACCCCAGCGGCACACTTATAAACGGGATTGCCTGGTATTTAAAAAATCATTGTCCTGATATCAGGGAAGAGGATCTTCCACGCTTCGGACTCGTACATCGAATAGATAAAAATACGAGTGGCCTTCTGGTTATGGCAAAGAAGCCAAAAGTGATGACGGACCTTGCCAAACAATTTTTTCATCATACTGTACACAGGAGATATATTGCATTGGTATGGGGTGATTTTGAAAAGGATGAGGGAA
Source organism: Ferruginibacter sp. (assembly GCA_037720515.1). Taxonomy (GTDB): domain Bacteria; phylum Bacteroidota; class Bacteroidia; order Chitinophagales; family Chitinophagaceae; genus Ferruginibacter. Next base: position 80,828 of record JBBJMM010000014.1, on the reverse strand, counting down.
CAGTGATTGCACATGTAGGAAGACATCTGAGTTTCAGGAAATTATTTACAGCCTATCCCGAAGGTGATCATGGAAAAGAAGCCATTACACATTATAAAGTGCTGGAAAGATTTAATTATGTAACACTCGTGGAATGCAGGTTGGAAACAGGCCGTACGCACCAGATCCGCGTGCACATGCAATACATAGGACACCCTATCTTTAATGATGAATTTTACGGAGGCGACAGGATAAGAAAAGGGACCATATATACAAAGTATAAGCAGTTCGTTGAGAATTGTTTTGCCTTGTGCCCCAGGCAGGCATTGCATGCAAAAGAACTTGGTTTTATACATCCTGCTACAAAAGAACCTATGTTGTTTATAAGCGATATTCCCGATGATATGACTGCTGCTCTGGAAAAATGGAGAGAATACAGTAAAATTAAAAATTAAAAATTAATCTATGAAAAGCACTACCCTCTTTGTAATACTATTTTTTGTTTTCCCTTTCCAGGGACATTCACAGGTATCGATCATACGCGATGCAGCAATCTCAAAAATGATCAATGAGGTTTCTTCAGATTCTTTGAGATCTTATATAAGCAGTCTTGTTTCTTTCGGAACAAGAAATACACTCAGTACTCAAACGAGTAAAACCCGGGGAATAGGCGCGGCCAGGAATTGGGTATTGCAAAAGTTCAATCAATTTGCTCTCAACTCACAGGGAAGGCTATCCGCATTTATTGATACCACAACGTTACAACCTGATAAGAGAAGAATTGATACAGCATTGCTGCTGGGAAATGTAGTGGCTACTTTAAAAGGAACCGATCCTAATGATAAAAGAATATTCATCATCAGCGGGCACCTGGATAATATGCGCAGCAGTGTTATGGATCGTATAGGAGATGCACCCGGGGCAAATGATGATGCAAGTGGAACCGCTGCGGTAATGGAATGTGCAAGAATAATGAGTAAGAATGCATTTCCGGCAACCATAATTTTTGTTGCAGTTAGTGGGGAAGAACAAGGTTTACTGGGGGCTTATTTTATGGCTTCAAAAGCGAGGCGTGACAGTTTGCAGATCGAAGCAGTGCTGAACAATGATATAATGGGCAGCAACAATAGCAATGAAACTAATATAATTGATAATACAAGGATAAGGGTATTCAGTGAAGGTCTTCCGGCTTATGAACTGGATAAAACAGCAAAAAATATACGTCAACTGGGACTGGAAAATGATGGACGTTCCCGGCAACTTGCGCGGTATGTAAAAGAAACCGGCGAAAGATATGTAGAGAATATTGAAGTAATAATGATATACAGAAATGACCGCTTCCTGCGTGGCGGAGATCATTCTGCTTTTGCTGAAAATGGATTTCCGGCAGTACGATTTACAGAGATGAATGAGAATTATTATCATCAGCACCAGGATGTAAGAAAAGAAAATGGGATTCAATACGGCGATCTTCTTGAATTTATTGATTTTGAATACCTGAGAAAAAATACGGCTATCAATTTATCAGTTCTGGCTAATCTTGCCAAAGCCCCCGCCATGCCCGAAGAAGTTAAAATGGATGTTAAGAAATTAGGAAATAATACTTTGCTGCAATGGAAATCTCCAAAATCAGGTATGCCTAAGGGTTACTTTGTATTGGTAAGGGAAACTACCAGTGCTGTATGGCAAAAGAAATTTTATACAGGTTCCTTACAAATGTCATTGCCTTATTCAAAAGACAATTATTTTTTTGCAGTACAATCCGTTAATAGTGATGGAAATGAAAGCCTCCCTGTGGTACCGGGTGTGGGCAGGTAAGATATTAATATTTGCTTCTCCGGGTCTGCCCGTCGATAATGGTAAGGTCTCCGGCAAAATTAATAGTATGAATACTTGAAATACTTTTTTCCCAGTTAGAGTACATATTTTGAATAGTTTCTTCAACGTACTCATTTTCATTTAACAAAATGATCCGGTTTATATTTATTCCCCTGCCATAGTGCCTGGAACAATCCTGCGAAGGCCGGTAATATTCGTTCTTATATTTAAAGATCTTGCCTGCAGGCCGCGCTTTTTTTACATCACTGATCACCGGATTTTTAGCATGAGGATGCCAGTCGGTCGAATTAAAGTGATCTGCATAAAAAATGAATAACTCGTCTGAAGTAGACGCTCCTTCATTTTCCTTTATGTTGCAGAACATCCAGTATTTATTATCATGAAAATGTATAGTGGCGTCTACGGCTGAAACGTTATTCATTAGTGTTCTCACAAATTCCCATTTATGCGGAAAATCTATACACTGGTACAGATCGATACGTTTTTGTACCACACATTCTGGTATCAGGAAAAATTTATTATCGCTTTCCATTACAAAAGGATAAGACAAATGATAATCTTTTTCCAGGATGGTAACAGGTGTTGAAATATTTCCCTTGTTATCAATTGTTAGTACAGCTAAATGACCTTTATGTGTTTTATACATTAACTCTTCAAAAAAAATATAGTAAAGCCCGTTTTTATGAACTGCGAATGGATCAGCCCAGAACCTGTCTTTGGGAGGTTGTATCTTTTTAAATCTGAAAAAAGATTGAGACAATCTTTCAGACTTGTTAAAGCTGTATAGTAATATCCATTGATTATTAAAAAAAAGCTGAAACACCTTATCCTTGATCTTTTTTAAAATTTTTATTATAAAAAATTTGGTAAACTCAAGATTGGTTGGATTAACAAAAAGTTTATTGAAATAGAAATAAGGCGCATTGTTTTTTGCATTTATTCTTTCCATGAAAACAGTGCCGCCTGAAGTATACAATTCTTTTAAATTTCTTGGAATCATAGACAATGCCTTCCAGTAAGAATTGTTATTATTTCTTATCACACTGCTATTATCGGTTTTGGAATAAGACCTGTCAATTACAATACCTCCATCAAGATCTTCAGTAAGTATCTGCAGGATCACTCCTGTTTCATCACAATTGTGCAAAAATTCCCATACGCCGGGTGGACCGCCCCTGTTTACATTATTATCGCCATGATGATAAGACCATATCCCATATTTTGCGGCATTTAAAATAGCACCTCTCAGTATTTTAAAACCCATACGCAATATAACATCCAGGCCATGTGAATTTATTTCTGCAAGATCTTCTTCCCTGAACCGGTGGCTGAAGGTAGTTGAGTGTGGTATAACCTGGATCAATGGAATTTTTTCAATCAAAGAAGTAATATCAGCCGGCTCAAAAGCATTGGGCTTTACATTAAAAACTCTTTTATCTACCTGGAGGTAAATAGAATAAAATAAGTTTTTGTAAGAATGTTTAAGCCTGGTAAAAAATGAATGCTTACCCTCTAAATCTTTATTTTTTATAATTAAAGTGAACTCAGCGTAGTCACAATTATTAATCTGTTCTATCAGTTTATAAACATACAGGGGAACAGTAGTATGATCGATCAGTAATCCAACTTTTAATTTATGCATACAAGTTCCTTATACTGACCAAATCTATTTTAATTGCTTTTTTCCTCACACTCTTCCAGTTCCTCTTCTTTTATTTCAGATTCTATTTTTTCTTTTTTCATTCCTACACGGACAAAACCAAAAAGGCTCATATAAATATTTGCAATCCATACCAATGCAAAAAAACTGATAAGATACCCCCGCCAGTCAATAAAGAGAAGATGATATTTGGTTATGATCAAAAAAAATATAGTAATGTAATGGCTAAAACAATACTCACAGGTAAAGAGATAGAAAAATTTTCTTTCTAATATTGAAGAGCCATTCTGTGATCTTTTTTCACAATATTCCCTTGGCTCTTTAAATACCTCTTCATGCGTAACTGTCCAGGCAATACAGGCTATTGGTATGGCAAGTAATAAAAGTGTAATGATCTGTTCTCGTAAGTCCATTGGGAATAATTGTAAAATAAATTTACTCTAAATGTTGAAATTGTATGTTGTTTCTAGATAATTTTATTGAAAGTGGGATAAGGTAGCAGTAAAAACACCGCGCTCCCTTTTTTTTGTGATGGCTTTCCAGTTTCCGTTATACCGTATAAGAGCAGGCACAGTTAGACCATTAAAAGTTGTCATCAAAACTTCCATGTTCACCTTAAAATCATACACACCTGCATCATAGCTAAGGGTATAATTTCTCCCAACAACTTCATAAGTGCTGTCATTGAACCAGGTGGTCATTTCATCTACAACCACTTTACCCTCTTTACCAGGCTTTACTTTTTGTGTGAAGATGTAACAACTGTTGTTGTTATAAAAATCCATATCTATACTCATATCATAATAGTCTGCCATATTATCCTCAAAAATGGCAGTTTTATTACTCATAAAAGGAAGCCCGTTAATTTTTTTTCCGGGGTTGAAAAAAAGCATCTTTAATTGTTCCTTATGTTTTTCCAATCCCGATTTTCCTGCAGTTGAAAATTCTATGCCTTTTACAATATTATCTTCTCCGCAAATTGTATCTTTTGTAAAAAAAAGAGAGGCGTACATACTGGCAGTATAATAATTAAATTGCCTTTGTTCATTATATATATCACCGGTAACCTTCTCTTCCAATGTTTGCATTGTACGGCAATTTTTTACACGGATCTGTTGTGTTTTACTTATTAAGGATGCTTTTAATTTACCATCTTTATCATTCATTCTTATATCATTAAAAGCGGTAAAACCCAGCATATGCAGATTTCGGAATGCTTTATAAAAACTGGTATCACTTTTTATCCTGTTAATAAATGCAGGTACATTCAGTTTATTATTTAATACGATCTCTGATAAGGTAATTATTTTTTTCCCTACCTGGATGGTACTGTCTTCCCGTTTTTGAGCATATGTACCTAAGCAACTAAACAACAAAACATGAAATAAAAATTTTTTCATGTATGCAAAATATTACAATAGTTTGGAAAGGAAATCTTAATACTTATTTTGGAAATACCATCCTGTAATCTACATTGATCTTTCCCTTGCTGATATCATCCAGCTTGCGTTTCAGAAGCGTACGCCTGAGGGGTTTTACATAATCAATAAATAATTTACCTTCTATATGATCGTATTCATGCAGTATCACCCTGCCGGTTATTCCATTGAACGTCTTCGTTTGTGGCGCAAAAAATTCATCCTGAAATTCAATTGTAACATTCTCATAACGCATGATGTCTTCCCTGATCTTTGGAATGCTGAGGCATCCTTCATTATAACTCCATTCTTTTCCGTTGAGTTCGGTTATATGGGCATTGATAAAGACTCCTTTGTATCCGGGTTCATCAGGGTATTGTCCTTTTTCATCATCATCCTGGTTTCTAAATATCTGTTCACTGTCGATTATGAATAACCTGATGTCTTTATTTACCTGGGGTGCAGCCAGGCCTACACCATTGCTGTTGTAAACTGTTTCCCACATATCAGCCAGTAATTTTTCAAGTCCGGGATAATCCGCTGTTATATCTGAACAAACTTTTCTTAAAATTGGGGAACCATAAGCAACAATTGGTAAAATCATTTCCGGAAAAGTTAATTAATAATATATAAATATAGAGTTGCAAAGTTATCCGATTAAAATAAAATAAACAACCGCATCGATGTGGCTTCTCAGTATTTACCTGTACTCTGAAGATATTCCTGTAACAGGATCGTAGCAGCAATTTCATCCACGATCTTTTTATCGCGCCGGTCTTTCTTTTTCATACCCATTTGCAACATTGCATCTTTGGCCATTTTAGAAGTATAACGCTCATCCACTGCCTGCACCGGTATCTGGGGGAATTCTTTTTTCAATTTTTTAATTGCGGCTTCAGCCAGGGGTGTTCCATGTGTATCAGATTCATCCCAATTTTTAGGCAATCCAATGATAATGAGTTCTACTATTTCATTTTTAAGATAATTTTTTAAAAATGATATAAGTTCATGTGAAGGTATTGTTGTTAGCCCTGTTGCTATTATCTGTAAAGGATCTGTTACGGCTATCCCGGTTCGTTTACCTCCATAATCAATTGATATAATTCTTGCCATTAGTACAGATAAAGATCAAATAAAACAAATGCTGCAAATACTACAGAGGCAATCCCGTTCGCGGTCATAAAAGCAATATTTACTTTCCTGATGTCAGTAGATGTTATAAGAGAGTGCTGGTAAATAAGCATGCCTGTGAAAATGCAAAAACCAATCCAGTAAAAGATACCAAAATTTCCAAACCAGCCCGCAATACCTACACATGCCGCAGAAAATAAATGAAGGATCTCAGAGATCCTTAATGCACTTTTTTTACCAACAGCAGCCGGTATTGAATGCAATTCATTTGACCTGTCAAATTCTTCATCCTGCAAGGCATAGATTATATCAAACCCGCTTACCCAGAATAAAACAGTAAAGGAAAACAAAACAGGCAGTAAAGCAAATGCCCCAGTCACTGCGAGGTAAGCGCCTATGGGAGCTAAGCTCAGGCCTACACCTAATACCAGGTGACACAATGCCGTAAATCTTTTTGTATAGCTGTAGAATAAGATCACAAATAATGCAACCGGAGATAAATAAAAACATATCGGGTTGATGAACCAGGTGCAAATAATAAATAAAACACAACTTATGATGGTAAACATCAAAGCATTTTTGGGTGTGATTACTCCTGCAGGGATCTCTCTTATTGCAGTACGGGGATTCTTTGCATCAAATTGCCTGTCTAGATACCTGTTAAATGCCATGGCTGCACTTCGTGCGAAGACCATACAAAGTATTACTAATATAAACCGGATGACTAGGTTAAAATTGTTTGTTAACTGAAACAAACCATGTCCGCCATTGTAGCCATTCTCATCTTTAAAATCTACATAGAGAAATAATTTTAGCGCTAATGCAAAACCTATCAAAGCAAAAGGCATTGCAAAAATAGTATGAGAAAATTTTATTAAAGAGAGATAACTTTTTACTTTACTCAAATTTATATTTATTTTGAATTTTGAATTTTAAATCATTACTGTCCGTTATAATTTAGCCTCTTTCTTTAAAACAAAATACCAAAGTCCTTTAAAAAAAGTTTCTTGCGGAGTGGGATCATTTATTGGATTTCGTTTTCTTTTTATTTTGTTCACGCTTCGTCTTTCGACAAGGCTCAGGATGACAGCAAAGCGACTGGCTAAAGATCACTGCATTTTTTATGATGTCGGATGAACAAGATTTTAATCGCACAATAGTGATTTTAAATTTTGAATTACTACTGTCCGGTAAAAATTAGACTCTTTCTTTAAAACACAATACCAGAGCCTTTCAAAAAGGAATTTCTTTTAGGATAGGTTCTATTTCATTCCACTTTTGTCTTGATACAAAAGTGGAGCAAAAAATCAAGGCTGCATAAAAAATCCTAAAAATTGAATCTGCAGGTTAAAGAAAAACAAGTTCCATCTTCATAACTCAACCAAGCCAGGTGCGACTTACAAGCTAATAATATAACCTGGCTTTAGTAACACCTGTTTTTCTTCTTAACGCCTTCCGCTTCAATTTTCTTAACGGATTTTTTATGAGGCCGAATGAACAGCATTTTAACCGGACAATAGTGTTTCAAAATTCAAAATTTAAAACAGTTTATTGTCTTTGCGTCATCATGCGACCACGCACAATTTCCCAGAGAACAACGGCTGCTGCGCTGGCAATATTCAATGAATGTTTCATTCCCAGCTGGGGGATCTCGATACAGCCATCACATTGGATCAATGTATCCTGCTCCACTCCGGAAACCTCGTTACCAAAAATCACAGCAATTTTTTCATTTTTACTAAAAACTGCTTCACCAAGCATAACACTTTCTTTAACTTGTTCTACGGCATATATGGTGTAACCATCTTTTTTTAATTCTTTGATAGCCTCGCCTGCATTATCAAAAAATTTCCATTCAACTGAATCTTCAGCCCCCAGTGCGGTTTTCTTTATTTCTTTATGAGGAGGCTTTGCTGTATAACCGGTGAGGTATATCCCCTGTAATAAAAAAGCATCTGCCGTGCGAAACAAGCTGCCAACGTTATATGCACTCCTGATATTTTCAAGCACTGCAATAACGGGAGTTTTTTCCGAACGCCTGAACTCTTCCGTAGTTTTACGGTTGAGTGCTTCCATGCTCAGCTTTTGCATGGCCGGTAATTAATATAAAAAATTATTTCCAATAAGGAGCAGGTTATACAGTTTCTTTTTCTTTCCTTTCGGCCTTTATATTAAATTTTGTTTCTGCGTACCATTTTGCTGCCTGTACAAAACTTACAAATAAAGGATGTGGATTCTCAACTGTACTTTTTAATTCAGGATGATACTGAACTCCCACAAAGAATGGATGATTCTTCAATTCCACTATTTCGACAAGTCCATTACTCTGGTTCACCCCGCTGGGTATTAACCCACTGCCTTCAAAGCTTTTTAAATACTCATTATTGAATTCCCACCGGTGCCTGTGACGTTCGCTGATTTCTGTATTATTGTAAACCTTATATGCCAGGCTGTCTTCTTTAATGATACAAGTGTAGGCACCTAAACGCATGGTTCCTCCCTTCTTCTTTATTTTTTTCTGTTCATCCATCAAAGCTATTACCGGATAAGGAGTTGTTTGATCCATTTCTGTTGAATGTGCTTTTTGAAAACCTAAAACATTCCGGGCATATTCTATAACCGCCATTTGCATACCCAGACAGATTCCAAAAAAAGGCATTAGGTTTTCGCGCGCATATTTTACTGCTATTATCTTTCCTTCTACTCCCCTTGATCCAAAGCCCGGAGCTACCAGTAACCCATCCAGGTCTTTAAATTTTTCTTTTACATTTTCATCGGTTAGAAATTCACTGTGCACATTTACGATCTGCACCTTGCAATGATTCATGGCTCCTGAATGTATGAATGCTTCAAGGATAGATTTGTATGCATCCTGCAGTTCAATATATTTTCCTATAAGCCCAATAGTTACCCGGCTTTTTGGATAATTTAATTTATCAAGAAAATCTTTCCATTTCGTAAGTTCGGGAGCAGCATAACCGTTGATCTGTAACTTTTTTAATACTATCAGATCCAACCCTTCCTGCAGCATTTTCATCGGAACTTCATAAATAGTTCCAGCATCTATAGCTTCAATGACTGCATTGGGTTTTACATTACAAAAAAGGGCGATCTTTCTTTTCAGCTCTTCTGAAAGTGGATGTTCTGTACGGCAGACGATCACATCGGGTGTAACCCCTTCCTGGCTAAGCAAACGAACACTATGTTGTGTAGGTTTGGTTTTTAGTTCCTTTGCAGCTTTCAGGTATGGTATTAAAGTGAGGTGCACTACCATACAATCTTCCTCCGGCATCTCCCACTGCAATTGACGCACGGCTTCCACAAAAGGAAGACTTTCAATATCACCAACGGTTCCTCCCAGTTCTGTAACAACAATATCGTAATCGCCGCTATCGCCCAATAGCATCATTCTGCGTTTGATCTCATCTGTTATATGAGGCACAACCTGCACTGTTTTGCCCAGGTATTCGCCCTCTCTTTCTTTGTTGATAACGGTCTGGTATATACGCCCGGTTGTAACATTGTTGGCCTGTGAAGTAGGGATATTCAGAAAACGTTCGTAATGGCCCAGGTCAAGATCGGTTTCCGCTCCATCATCTGTTACATAGCACTCTCCATGTTCATAGGGATTAAGGGTTCCAGGATCCACATTGATATAGGGATCAAATTTCTGAATGGTGACTTTTAAACCCCTGCTCTGTAAAAGTTTTGCAAGGGAGGCTGCAATGATCCCCTTACCTAAAGAAGAAGTTACGCCGCCCGTTACAAAAATATATTTAGCCATTATAAAAAAATTAAATATTTATTAATCACCATTAAAATTATTACACAACTACTTCATAATTGTAATTCGTCAATTTTAAGTTCTGTACTGTATTTGGAAAAATTCTTTCTATTCCTTTTGACCAGCGGAAAATAATGGAATAAAAAATCCGGGAGGTCAGGCAAAGATAAATGTAATTTTCGGGTGAATAAAACTTTGAAGGAAATTTGTGAAAAACTTGTTTCTAAAATATAAAACTTCGGTTTAACCAGGAAAGAACAGTAATAGGTAATCACCCACTTTATAAGGGTTGCTTATTATTAATAATAAACAGATTGCATTAGATATTGGGCCACGTAATCCTTTACCCCATCTTCCAATGAATAAAAGGGATATGGATATCCAGCTGCCTTCAATTTTTCCATTTTAGCTTCTGTAAAATACTGGTAGGTACTGTGAAGGTCTGATGGCATATCGATGTATTGTATGTCGGGCGGCAGATCCATCCCGGAATAAGTGGCGTTAACCAGGTCATTAAAAGTTCGGGCTGTACCCGTTCCCAGGTTATACAAACCTGATGGGATCTCTTTATTTATTTGTTCTTCCATCAGCCAGTAACATACTTTCAGAATATCTATTACATAAATAAAATCTCTTAGTTGTTCCCCATCTTTAAAACCTTCTTTGTGAGATTTGAATAATTTAACCATTCCATTTTCCCTTATTTGCCGGTGAGCATGAAAAATAACACTTGCCATCCTGCTCTTGTGATATTCGTTGGGGCCATACACATTAAAAAACTTTAGTCCTGCCCAGAATGGAGGTTTATTAAAAACGGCTTCCCTTATAGCCCATTTATCAAATTCATTTTTAGAAATACCATAAGGATTTAATGGCTGCAATTCTTCGGATAAATTGTGATCATCATTGTATCCTAAACTTCCATCACCATAAGTTGCTGCGGAGGATGCGTAAACAAGGGGAATATTTTTTGATGTACAGAATTCCCATATTTTTTTTGAATAATCTACATTAAGATGCTGATGAATGCTGTAATCAAATTCTGTGGTATCTGTACGGGCACCCAGGTGAAATATAAAATTAACAGGTATATTTTCAGATTGCTGCCAACTAAAAAATTGTTCCCTTTCTATTTTATGAATAGACCGTTTGTCCTGGAGATTTTTTTGCTTATTCTCTTTTTTAAAATCGTCTACCAATACAAGATTATGAAATCCTTTCTTGTTTAAAAAACCTGCCAGGCAACTTCCTATAAAGCCTGCTGCGCCTGTTATAACTATAGTTGCGTCCTTATTCATTATCAAATAGGGTCAAGAATATGCCCATCAATAGTATTTAGTAAATCCGTTATTGCATTATCGTATTTTTCTTTCCACTCAGTGATACTTCCCCAGCTTTCATTTTCAATAAATATTTCATTACTGGTAACTACACCTAGTTCAGTAAACTCCATTTTGTTCTCTTCCAGATTTTTTATTAATGCTTCTTTGTTGTTATTTTTTACGGAAACAATTATTCTACCCTGGGCTTCACCGAACCAATAAGAATCCCGGCGAATTTCCTTATCGATCGCAGTGATTTTAAAACCAAGTTCTTTTGGAATGCCGCTTTCCAGTAAAGTAATAAACAGTCCACCTTCACTAATATCATGTGCCGAATTAACCAGTTTTTCTTTTATTAATGTAAACACCACTTGTTGCACTTCATACTCTTCCTGCAGATCAAAATAGGGAGCCGGACTGAACTCCTCCCCGATTATTTTGTGCAGATATTCTGAAGAGGCAATATCATTCCGGTTCTTCCCGATTAGATAAATAATATCATTCTCTTCTTTAAAATCCAGTGTCATTTTTTCAGATGCATGCTCAAGCAATCCAACCATACCTATAGTAGGTGTTGGATATACAGGTCCATCCGGTGACTGATTGTAAAAACTTACATTTCCCCCTGTAACAGGAGTGTCGAATTTTATGCATGCCTCACCCATACCTTTTATGGCCTGTACAAACTGGTAATAAACTTCCGGATCGTACGGATTTCCAAAGTTGAGGCAGTTGGTTACTCCCAGGGGAAGGCCACCACTGCATACGATGTTTCTTGCTGCTTCTGCCACTGCGATCATTGCGCCTTTATAAGGATCAGCATATACATAACGGCTGTTACAATCTGTTGTTAAGGCAAGGGCTTTTGTTGTTGGTTTAGCTAATACGATAGCTGCATCAGAGGGTTCATTGGTACTGGTATTTCCTGCACCCACCATACTATCGTACTGATCATAAACCCAACGCTTACTCGCAATATTTGGAAGCTGTACCAGTTTTTCAGCAACAGACCTGATATTTTCAGGTACAGGTATAGAATCGATATTAAAGATTTTTATCTTTTCCAGGTAGGCAGGAGCATTATATTCTCTTTCATAAACAGGTGCACCGCCGCCCAATACCAATTCCACTGCAGGCAATACAGCTTCCAGGTTTCCATTCATAAAAAAATGAAGCAAGCCATCGTTTGTTACTTCACCTATCAAACTGCAGGGAAGATCCCACTTTTCAAATACTTCCTGAACGATACTTTCCTTGCCTTTTTCTACAACCATCAGCATACGTTCCTGGCTCTCACTTAGTAATAATTCCCAGGCTTTAATAGAATTTTGCCTGGCCGGAACTTTATCCAGGTGAATGCGCATTCCTGAATTACCTTTTGCACTCATCTCTGCAGTTGAACAAATAATACCTGCTGCACCCATATCCTGCATACCAACAACAGCGCCTGTTTGAATTACTTCCAGGCAGGCTTCCAATAATTTTTTTTCCTGGAAAGGGTCTCCCACCTGCACGGCAGGCAGATCTTCTGCACTGTCTTTTGTGATCTCAGCGCTTGCAAATGAGGCTCCGCCGATTCCATCTTTACCTGTGGCACTTCCAACAAAAAAAACTGGATTGCCTGCACCTTCCGCAGTTGCTGAAACTGTTTCCCCTTTTTTAACTATACCTACACTCATGGCATTTACTAACGGGTTGGTATGATAGCACTTTTCAAAATAAATTTCACCTCCTACTGTAGGAACACCGAAGCAATTACCATAATGACCGATCCCATGCACTACACCTTTTAAAAGGTGCTTTGTTTTAGGATCATCCAGGTTTCCAAACCGCAATGAATTTAATGAAGCAATTGGTCTTGCGCCCATTGTAAAAATATCCCGGTTTATACCACCCACACCTGTTGCAGCTCCCTGGAAAGGTTCGATCGCCGAAGGATGGTTATGTGATTCAATTTTAAAAACTACACCATATCCACCTCCGATGTCCATCAATCCTGCGTTTTCTTCCCCGGCTTTCACAAGCATTTTTTTGCCATCCCGTGGCAAAGTTTTAAGCCATTTAATAGAATTTTTATAACTGCAGTGCTCACTCCACATACCACTGAAAGCACACAATTCTGTAAAATTGGGTGTACGTCCCAGTTTTTTCCGGATCATTTCAAATTCCTCTTCTGTTATTCTGAGTTTAAGGGCCGTTTCTGCTGTTATTTCCATAAAGAGCTAATCTGTTTTGAAAGTGCAAATGTACTAACTGCTCTCTGCGCATACTTATCAATGAAGCAAATATTTTAACTAACTTCCCACATAAATGTAACGCTTGTTCTACCTGCTTTTTACTTTGTATTTTCTTGCTTTTTGTTTTTTTATCAGTCGTATCTCGTTCACAAAAAATGCAGGAATAGAGATGAAACTGCTGGTCTCTTTATTTATATTAAAAGCAGGGGCCGGACTTCTCATCGGATGGATGTCGGCCACTTACTATCCCCAGGGAAATGATTACTGGAAACTAAACAGGCATGGCTTTGAAGAATATGAATTATTGCTTAAGGATCCTGCAAAGTTTTTTACCAGTATTTTATATTCCCCTTATGACAATAATTATGGAGGATTTTTTAGTTCTGTAGGTTCTTATTGGAAAGACCTTGCAAATAATTGCATCATCAAAATACTAGCAGTTTGTAATATTGTAAGCAGGGGAAATTATTATATCAACAGTCTTTTTATTAATTTTTTAGGATTTTTCGGACATGTAGCTTTATACCAGGTATTCATTCATATTTTCCCATCTAAAAAATGGTTGGTTATATTAGGCTGTTTTCTGCTGCCTACCACTCTTTATTTCTCATCCGGCATTCATAAGGATGGTATCATTTTTACAATGCTCTGTTTGTTCTCTTATGCAATCTACTTTTCAGTAAGGCAGCATTTCACAACGAAGCGTATTTTATTACTATTATTTTCTACTCTTACTATTTTACTGATAAGGAATTATGTGTTTTTTTTATTGATACCGGCAGCATTTGCTTTGTACCTGTCATCTTCCCAAAAAAATGTTTTAAAAAAATTTACCATTTTGTATGCTGTGCTGATCACGCTTATCATTTTAATTTCTTTATTAATTCCTTCTTCTTCACCATTGCATATTTTATCAGCGAAACAAAAGGATTTCACAGATCTACCTGTTGCAAATTCACAGTTAAAAATGGACACATTGCAACCCGATCTTTCCAGTTTTGCAAGCAATACTCCGCGGGCAATTGAACATGCTTTACTGCGGCCATATGTATGGGAATTTCCTGGCAACTTTTTAATGTTTCCCGCAATAGAATTATTGATATTTCAGTTGTTGTTTTTATTGATGTTATTTAAACCGGAAAATGATCCCAACGTATACCGGCCATTTATTTTATTCTGCTTTTTCTTTTCTTTAAGTCTGCTTTTGATCACAGGTTTTATCGTACCCAATGCAGGATCATTGGTAAGGTACAGGAGTATCTACCTTCCTTTTATTGTTATTCCGATCCTTTGTAATATCAGATTGAAAAAGAAATAAAAAATTATATTAGCATTCAAAATATATGTTTAATTATTACCAATTTCCCAACATTCCACTTATATTTTGAAATTTAATATTGTCTTGTCATAAATATTACGTTTTTTTGGCGCTTAAAGCTGAAATAAAAATGAATTCATTGCGATTTAATGCCATTGACAATTTAACCAATAATGTTATCACTTGTGAAGCAGATGCCTCCTCCAGAATTACAGGAATATTCAATGAAAATGTGTTCACATTAAAAACAGCACGTCATTATTTGAGTGATGATGCCTATAAAAGCCTTTTGGCTTCAACCAAAGGCGGAAAAAAAATTGACAGGGTTATGGGAAGTCAGATCGCCAACGGATTAAGGGCCTGGGCAGAAAGCAAAAATGTTACGCATTTCACCCATTGGTTTCAACCCCTCACCGGTTTATCTGCAGAAAAGCATGATTCATTTTTTACGCTTAAAGGTGATGGTACTCCAATAGAAGAATTTGAAGGTGCTGCATTGATACAACAGGAACCTGATGCTTCTTCTTTTCCCAGCGGAGGTTTAAGAGCTACATTTGAAGCCAGGGGCTATACTGCCTGGGACCCGTCTTCTCCTGCATTCATTATGGAAACGGGTGAAGGAAAAACACTTTGCATACCAACGATTTTCGTTTCTTATACAGGAGAATCTCTTGATACCAAAACACCTTTACTGAAAGCATTGGTAGCACTCGACAAAGCAGCTGTAGATGTTTGTCAGTATTTCGATAAGAATATTTCTAAAGTAAATGCAACACTGGGATGGGAACAGGAATATTTTGTGGTAGATGCAGGTATCGCAAATGCAAGGCCTGATATATTATTAACAGGCAGAACACTTTTCGGACATGCACCGGCCAAAGGACAACAACTGGATGATCATTATTTTGGTGCCATCCCGGAAAGGATCTATGCTTTCATGCGGGATTATGAAAAAGAATCTTATAGTCTTGGTATTCCTTTACGCACCAGGCACAACGAAGTAGCGCCGGCACAATTTGAATGTGCTCCTATTTATGAAGAAACCAACCTGGCTGTTGATCACAATACTTTATTGATGGATGTAATGACAAGGGTTGCCAAGCGTCATAACCTGATGGTACTGCTTCATGAAAAACCTTTTGCAGGTATCAATGGCAGTGGCAAACACAATAACTGGAGCATGAGTACAGACACGGGAGTAAATCTGCTGGCTCCGGGAAAAACTCCCAAGACAAACCTGATGTTCCTTACTTTTTTTGTAAACACAATTAAAGCGGTTCATGATTATGCTGACCTGATAAGAGCATCTATTGCAAGTGCCGGAAACGACCACCGCTTAGGGGCAAACGAAGCACCACCGGCTATCATCTCTATATTCATTGGTAAATATCTTACAGATGTTTTAAACCAGGTTGAAAAACGGGTGGGTGGCAATTTTGATGAACAGGATGAGGCGATCTTAAAATTAGATATTCATAAAAGCATTCCCGAATTAATGCTCGATAATACTGACAGGAATCGCACATCACCATTTGCCTTCACCGGAAATAAATTTGAGTTCAGGGCGGTTGGATCATCTGCAAACTGTGCCGGCCCAATGACCACACTCAATACTATTATGGCGGAAACGTTGAAAAATTTTAAAACTGAAGTTGACAGCCTGATTGAAAAAGGGGAAAAGAAAGAAGTTGCTATTATGCAGATCATCCAGAAATACATTGTAGAAAGTAAAAAGGTTTTGTTTGAAGGAGATGGTTATAGTGAAGAATGGGAAAAAGAAGCTAAAAAAAGAGAATTGCAGAATGTTAAAACAACACCTCTTGCACTGGATGCTTACTTAACTAAAAAATCTAAAGAGCTTTTTGAAAACAATCATATTTACCGGCATCATGAACTGGAAGCACGCCATGAGATTATGCTGGAATCTTATGTAAAAAAGGTACAGATCGAAGCAAGGGTGATCGGTGATCTGGCAACCACCGTTATTCTTCCGGCAGCAATAAAATACCAGAATGTTTTATTAACTAATATCAATGGCCTTAAAGAAGCGGGCTTACCAGCCTCCGCTTATAAAAGTCAGAAAGAAATAGTATCTACTATCGCCGAACACATTTCAGTGATAAGTGAAAAAGTTGAAAGTATGATAGAAGCCAGGAAAAAAGCCAACGATATAACAGATACCAGGAAGGCAGCCATTGCCTATTGTGATGATGTAAAAGAAAAACATTTCGATATTATCCGGTATAATGTTGACAAGCTGGAACTCATTGTAGATGATGCTTTCTGGACCTTACCAAAATACAGGGAGATCTTGTTCCTGAGATAATAGAATACCAGGTACAGGTATAATTTTTAAAAGGGATATGAAAGACGGATCAATCTATTGTAACTTCCTTAACGTACTATTTTTTAATTTTAAGGATGATTAAAATTTTATTGCCGGTCATTATACTTCTTAGCTTTTCATTACATCTTACTGCTCAATCTGCTAAGGATTATTCACGAACTGACTCTATTGTAAAAAAATTAGGATCGCTTGACAGTTTTAATGTGGCTGTTATAGCCGATACTGTTTCAGCAAAATTTGCTGACAAAGAAAATAAAGCCAGGGCGATCTATTTCTGGATTGCAAATAATATTTCATTTGATTTGAAAGCCTTAAAATCTAATGATAATAGGAAGGATGATCCTGTTTTGGTAATACAGTCAAGAAAGGCCACACCTATCGGTTATGCAAAACTTTTCCAGGAAATGTGCAGCATGGCTAACATACGCTGCCTCACCGTAGATGGTTATGTAAAAAATTACGCAGAAGATATTAATAATCCGCTCGATGAATTCAATCATTCCTGGAATGTGGTGCAGTTAGGACAAAGCCCGGAAGAGTGGTATTATGTTGATGTGGCTAAAGCAAGCGGCTTTGCTGATAAAAAGCTTAGCACATTTACCCGTGAATTTACAAGTGAGTATTTTTTTGCTTCAAGAACTTTATTTAACCTGGATCATTATCCTGATAACCAATCCTGGCAATTAGGAAGCGGACCAAAGAATATTAAAGAATTTTATGCATTGCCTGTAATTTCCAATGCAGCCTATATTTATGGTTTAGGGAAACCACAACCAGTTACAGGCTTGATCAAATCAAAAACAAAAAACATCACTACATTTAATTTCCCGCATACAAATAATGTTACCATTGAATCTTTACAACTGGTTACAGGAGAAGAAAAAAAACAAGAAAAAGCAGTTGCCTTAAATTTCACCGATGATGGGCGCACGATCACTTTTACTCACCAGTTTAAAAAGGAAGATAGCTACCCCGTTAAAATTATTGCAGATGGAAAAGTACTGGTGCAGTATTATGCTGAGATCAAAGAGTAGTTAAATGGGAATTAAGAATTATGAATTAAGAAATGTGATATAGAAAAAAATGCTGTCATCCTGAGCCTGTCGAAGGACGAAGCGTGAACATACTAAAAGAAAAAGAAATCCAATAATAGATCTCACTACGCACGGAATTTCTTTAGAAGGGTTCTATTATTACATTTTAAAGAAGAGGCCAACTTATATCGGACAGTATTAGTTGTGAATTTAAAATTTTAAATTTTGAATTTTGAAACACTATTGTCCGGTTAAAATGCTGTTCATTCGGCCTCATAAAAAATCCGTTAAGAAAATTGAAGCGGAAGGCGTTAAGAAGAAAAACAGGTGTTACTAAAGCCAGGTTATATTATTAGCTTGTAAGTCGCACCTGGCTTGGTTTTTATATGAAGATGGAACTTGTTTTTCTTTAGCCTGCAGCTTCAATTTTTAGGATTTTTTATGCAGCCTTGATTTTTTGCTCCACTTTTGTATCAAGACAAAAGTGGAATGAAATAGAACCTATCCTAAAACAAATTTCTTTTTGAAAGGCTCTGGTATTGTGTTTTAAAGAAAGAGTATAATTTTTACCGGACAATAGTGATTCTAATTACCCAATTCACTTCGCTTTCAGCATTTCTGGAAAACTCCAATGCCTAGACATTGCATTTACTGCCATAGCAATTCTTTTGGTTATAGTAGCATCCGTTTTTGCACTCTCAATCCATTTAGAAAAATAGCGTTGATGCGAAGGCAATAAGGATTTAAAATATTGTAATGCATCCGGGTCATCTTCTAAACATGACAGTAAGCCCGGGCAAATAATATATTCAGAAGTGTCCAATTCAATTTTCACATGTACGCTGGCCCCTTTTTGTTTGCGCAATGCTTTTCGCATTTCTGCATTAACAGTTAAAATGAAATCTCCTTTTCCCATAGGAATCAATGCCACCGAATGTATGGGGTGCTCGTCAATAAATCCTTTTACACGAAAAGAACTTTTTGTTTCCGGTTTTATTGATGCAGCTGTTTTTTGTGGAATAAGGATATAGGTCCAACCGGTCTTTTCACCCTGGCTGGCAAATCTTTTCAATTCGGTGGTAAACACTATTGCCATCTCTTTAAATTAGAGATAAATATTCGATATAAAAAAACCCACATTTAAGTGGGTTTATATTTTAAGCTCTTTGCTTTACCGGCGCTTTCTTTTTCACTTTTTTCAATGCAGCTTCAATTGCTTTACTTAGTTCTTCATAAGTAGGTTTGCCGGTAACCAATGTACCATTAACAAAAAATGTAGGAACATCTTTAACACCACGATTCAATCCTTCACGCAGATCACCCTGCACTTGCCATCCATAAGTTGCGTTTACCAGTTCATCTAAGAATCGCTTGTTAACTACTCCCGCTTCTTTCGAATGCAGTTTTAAACTTGTTGTTCCTAAATTCTTACGATTTGCAAATAAGATATTGTGCATTTCCCAGAACTTTCCCTGTTGTGCAGTTGCTACAGCCGCTTCTCCAGCTTTCAGGCTGCGCTGATGTATATTAGTTAAAGGAAAATGACGGAAATTGAAACGAATCCTTCCTTCGTAATCATCCAGCAATTTTTTTACTATTTCATTTGCTTTTGCACATGATTCACTCTCATACTCTCCAAACTCTTCTAAAGTAACTTCTGCTTTTGGGTTTCCAACAAATACATCTCTTGGTTCAATAATTTCGACTACCTCTTTTTTAAATGCCATTTTATTTCCTTTTTTATTAATTTTTTGTTGAAGTAACCTGTAATCTTCAACATATTAAAATTATAGTTAATTAATTACTTATTAATTGTCAGATTCGGCTGAAGATAGGACATTTAAAATATTTTTAGCCACCATTTGAATAAAATTCCTTATAACGCCAAAACACCAACTGATTTTTAACAAGTTATACTCAATTATTACCCGAATTTTCATTCCTAAAGACTACAGTACCGTCAAATACATCTGCAATCACGGGTTTTTCTTTATCTATATCTCCTGCCAATATTCGCTTGCTTAAAGGGTTGATAATCTCCTTTTGTATCAATCTTTTTAAAGGGCGGGCTCCAAATTGTGGATCATATCCATTTTCGGATAAATAATCAATAGCATATTCGCTGAATTGCAGGTTTATTCCATTCTTTAACACCAGTTCTTTTAATTGGTTCAGTTGTATAGTTATAATTCCCTTAATCTCCTTTTTAAGCAGGGGCTGAAACATGATGACCTCATCTATCCGGTTTAAAAATTCAGGGCGTAATGTTTGCCTAAGCAGGGATACAACTTCAGCTTTGGTACTTTCTACAACAGTATCAATATTTTTTTCACTTACTTCTTCAAAATTTGCCTGGATAATACCACCTCCTAAATTACTGGTCATAATAATTATAGTGTTCTTAAAATTAACGACACGTCCTTTATTATCTGTAAGCCTTCCATCATCTAATACCTGCAACAATATATTAAACACATCAGGATGTGCTTTTTCAATTTCATCGAGCAATACAACTGAATAGGGTTTACGGCGAACAGCTTCTGTCAACTGACCCCCTTCCTCATAACCGATATAACCCGGAGGAGCGCCTACCAGCCGGCTGACGGAATGTTTTTCCTGGTATTCACTCATATCAATACGCGTCATCATGCTGTCGTCATCAAATAAATATTCTGCAAGGGCTTTTGCCAACTCCGTCTTACCGACACCGGTAGTTCCCAAAAAAATAAAAGAACCGATAGGCTTCCGGATATCGTGTAAACCGGCCCTGCTTCTTCTGATAGCATCCGATACTGCCTCAATAGCCTCATCCTGTCCTACAACTCTTTTATGCAGCTCCTCTTCCAGGTTTAGCAGTTTATCTTTTTCACTCTGGAGCATTTTGGAAACCGGTATTCCTGTTGCTTTAGCAACACTCTCTGCGATATCTTCAGCATCCACTTCTTCTTTCAATAATCTTTTTTCTGATAATCCACTCAACTGTTTGGTATATCCGGTAACTGAAATTTCTTTTTCTTTTATTTTACCATAACGTATCTCCGCTACTTTTCCATAATCACCATTCCTTTCAGCCTGGTCAGCCTCCTGTTTAAATTGTTCTATATCTGCTTTTGCATTTTGAATTTTTTCAACCAGTTCTTTTTCCTCCATCCATTTGGCTTTGTATGTATCCCTGTCCACTGAAAGATTTGCGATCTGCGTATTCAGGTCCTTTAATTTAAATTCATCTTTTTCTCTTTTGATAGCTTCTCTTTCAATTTCCAGTTGCCGTATCTGTCTTTCGAGCTTATCCAGTTCTTCCGGCATTGAATTCATTTCAAGCCGCAGCTTTGCCGCACTTTCATCAATAAGATCAATGGCCTTATCCGGAAGAAAACGATCAGTGATATACCGGTGAGATAATTCTACTGCCGCAATGATGGCTTCATCTTTTATTCTTACATGATGATGCGTTTCATACCGGTCTTTGATCCCTCTTAAAATTGAAATGGCATCTTCCACTGAAGGTTCATCAACCATTATTTTTTGGAACCTTCGCTCCAGTGCTTTGTCTTTTTCAAAAAATTTCTGGTATTCATTTAATGTAGTGGCGCCAATAGCGCGCAATTCCCCTCGTGCAAGTGCAGGTTTCAGAATGTTCGCGGCATCCATAGCTCCTTCTCCAGCCCCCGCTCCTACCAAAGTATGTATCTCATCAATGAATAAAACTATTTCTCCATCACTGGAAGTAACTTCTGATATTACCGACTTTAATCTTTCTTCAAACTCACCTTTATATTTTGCACCGGCTATCAGTAAACCCATATCCAGCGAATAAATGATCTTAGATTTTAGGTTTTCAGGCACGTCTCCATTTACAATACGTATGGCCAAACCTTCTGCGATAGCTGTTTTACCCACACCTGGTTCTCCTACAAGTATCGGATTATTTTTAGAGCGGCGCGTTAAAATGTGTAGTGTTCTGCGTATCTCTTCATCCCTGCCTATCACCGGATCTAACTTTCCGTTCCTGGCAAGTTCATTCAGGTTTTTAGCATACTTATTTAAACCATGAAACTGTGTTTCCTGTGTTTGCGAATTCACTGTGTTACCTTTTCGCAATTCTTCAATTGCTTTAGTAAGACCTTTTTCCGTAAGCCCTGTATCTTTTAAAAGTTTTGCAGCTGAATCATTTCCCTGCAGCAATGCATGCAGAAGGTGTTCAGGAGTTACAAACTGGTCTTTATACATTTTAAGAAGAGAGCCTGCTCTTAAAATAACATTGTTGAGATCCCGCGACATCGTTTGCGCAGGCTCGTTAGTTGTGGTTGGTAATTTTTTTATCAATTCTAAAAGCTTGCTTTCTGCAAGATTTAAAGTAACATTATTCTTTTTTAAAAGATAATCTACTGTTGAATCTTCTGATTGAAGCATGGCTTGTAACAAATGCTCATTTTCTATAACAGGATTTTTGTTATCGAATGCGATCTGCTGCGCCAGCTGTAATGTCTCTGAAGCCTTTATGGTTAAGTTATTTTGAGTTGCCATAACAGGATAGCTACAAATGCATGTCCAACTTAAAATTTGCGTTAAATTGACATGCTATTAATCAAAGACCTGCCTGCATTGCATGATTATTACATTGATAATGTAATTCTTTCATGTTGTGCAGCCCTAAACATCCGATAACTTTACCTTTCAATTTTATTTTTTGATAAGTAAGGCCGAACAAAGCATTTTTATTAAAACAACAGCAAAAGACCTTGGTTTTGATTTCTGTGGTATCGCAGAAGCGGTATTCCTGAGTGAAGACGCTAAAAGACTGGAAAGCTGGCTCAATAAAGGCCTGCAGGGGAAAATGAATTATATGGAAAATTATTTTGACCTCCGGGTTGATCCGTGTAAACTGGTACCGGGTGCCAGGTCAGTTATTACACTCCTTCTGAATTATTTTCCTGCAGGTAAACAAAATGAAGGTGCTCCAAAAATAAGTAAGTATGCCTATGGTGAAGATTACCATGAAGTGATCCGCAAAAAAATAAATGATCTGCAACATCGCCTGAAAGAAAAACTCGGCAATTTTCATGGAAGAGGTTTTGTAGACAGTGCACCCGTACTTGAAAGAACATGGGCACAAAGAAGCGGCCTTGGGTGGGTGGGGAAAAATGGAAACCTCATTTCAACTCAACAAGGGTCCTTTTTTTTCATCGCCTCATTGATCATTGATATGGAACTGGAATATGATACTCCTTTTGTTAAAGATTATTGCGGCTCCTGTACACGTTGTATAGATAACTGTCCTACTGATGCCATACTTCCAGACAAAGTTATTGACGGAAGTAAATGCATATCTTATTTTACAATAGAATTAAAAGATGCATTGATACCTGAAAATATGCAAGGGCATTTTAAAGACTGGATGTTTGGTTGCGATATTTGCCAGGATGTTTGTCCCTGGAATCGTTTTTCAAAGCCTACAGATGAGATCAGGTTTACTCCACTTCCGGAAATTTTTAATTTTTCCACTACAGACTGGGAAGAGATGAGTGAGGAAAGTTTTAAAAGAATATTTAAAAACTCTGCAATAAAACGTACTAAATTTCAGGGTATCAAACGCAACTTAAAATTCATAAAAAATTTATGAAAAGGGATATAGATAAATTGTACTCGATCTCTAAAAAGAAAACGAGAAGGATAATTGGCCTTATGAGCGGAACCTCTCTTGATGGGCTTGATATTGCCGTTTGTTCAATAACCGGAAGTGGAAGCGAAACGAAACTGGTATTAGAAAAATTTAAAACATTTTTATATGAAACTGATATTAAAAATGAGATCCGCGGGATCTTTTCAAGGAAAGATGCTGACCTCGAAAAAGTTTGTTTGCTAAATGAATGGATTGCGGTCAAACATGCAAAGATGATAAATGAGAGTTTAACAGAATGGAAAATTGCTGCTGAAGAAATTGATATCATAGCAAGCCATGGTCAAACCATTTATCATGCACCCAAACACCAGCATCATAATAAAAAGTTCGGGAATGCTACCTTACAGATCGGTGACGGTGATCATATTGCTGTGAATACAGGTATCATCACTATAAGTGATTTCAGGCAAAAACACATTGCGGGTGGCGGCGAAGGTGCGCCCCTGGCTGCATATGGCGACAGGATATTATTTTCTGATCCGGAAAAAGATACCCTGTTGTTAAATATTGGCGGGATCGCAAACTTCACTTTTCTTCCTGCAAAAATTTCCTCCCAAAAAATGTTCAGTACAGATGTTGGTCCCGGTAATACATTAATGGACGCCTGGATGCAGAGAAATTTTCCGGGATCATCTTTTGATAAAGATGCAGAAGTGGCTTTACAGGGTACAGTTCACCAGGAATTGTTAGAAGCATTATTAAATAATCCTTTTTTTTTACTCGACTTTCCTAAAACTACCGGACCGGAACTTTTTAATCTTTCTTACCTGGAAAATGCAATGAATACATTGCCTGAAAAAAATATTCCCGCAGCGGATGTAATGGCAACGCTCAATGTATTTACCGCTACCGTAATTGTCAACAGTATCAAAAAAATACAGCAGGAGGGAACTTCACTGGATATACTGATTAGCGGCGGTGGGATACACAATCCGTTATTGCTGCGTTATCTCAAAAAAAACAGCGAGCCTGCGCTGCTGAGATCAACGGCCGAAAAAAATATTGACCCGGATGCAAAAGAAGCTATTCTCTTCGCTTTGCTTGCAAACGAATGTGTAGCAGGTAACAATGACACTTTTAAAGATCTTTTTCCAAATGTGAGTATGGGAAAGATCAGTTTTCCAACGTAACAGTTAATTATTTATTCCCATTTAAAAACTTTTATTGCAATGGCATAAATAATTACAGCCCACAATAAAAGTATGCCGATCTCCAAACGTACATCCCATAAAGTCTGGCCTTCAAATGCAACGTTACGCATTGCAGTATTTAAATGAGTGAGAGGCATTGCTTTGGATATAGGCTGCAGCCATTTAGGAAATGCCTCTGCTGAAAAAAATGTTCCTCCTAATAAAAACTGCGGCATTGTAATAAGATTGGCAAAAGGAGGAATGGTACTATCATTTTTAGATAAGCCGCTAATAATAAATCCAAAGCCCATAAAAAGGATCAGGCCAATAAAACTCAAAAACAACATTTCTAAAAAAGTTTGTATTCCGTGTATAAGCGTAAATCCGAAGAACAAATAACCGGCTCCTATAATAACTATGGCCGTTATCATCTGAAATATTACACGGGAAATGCACTCGCCAAGAATTATATAAGTACGTGATATAGGAGTCGCAAAAAAACGTTTTAATACAAGTGTACTTCTTAAATTAAAGAACATGAATGCCACACCAAATACTCCTGAGCTCAATAAAGAAAAACCCAGCATACCAGGTAAAATAAAGTCAATGGTTTTGTACTGCCGGATCTCCTGTATGTCTTTCTGATAATTAAAATTAAAGGACGCATAAGAAGGCCTTCCCGGATTATTTTTATTGCTCAATTCATTGATCTTACTTTCGATTAATGCCTTCAAAAAAGGCCATTTATTGTTACTTGATGTTGCGCTCTTAAGTTGAATCTGGTAAGGTGAAGCCGTATCAGCAGATTTTTCTATCCTGATTACCCCTGCAATACGGCCCTTTTGAAGATCTGATATTTTTATCTTTTCATCAGGGTAGGTGATCATTTTAACGCCGGCTGTATTTTTTAAAGCAGTAAAAAGTTCGTTAGTAGTATCTGATCCTGCATCCACTGCAACTCTTAATGATTGAATGCTGCCACTGTTGCCGATAAAACCAAAAATGAGTATAAAAATAAAAGGGAATACAAAACTAAAAACAATTGCTGACGGACTGCGGAGGATAGATCTTAGACTTGCTACGGTTATAGCCCACATTGCACGTAATTGGCTGTATCTCATTGAAACTTGTTTGGTTTTGCAAAGCTATTGTAAAAAAAAGAGATAAAGAACGAATTATACCGACATTTGTCGTAAATTACATGACAAAAGTCGCCATGAAAAAAACAATGGTATCTCCCCAGTTAAAAGATTTTGTATACAGTGAATTTCGAAAGATAGCGGATAAAACACCTTTCACACAAATTGAATGGGCTGCCATGTTGCATATCAGTGAACGCACTCTGCAACGGTATGCAAAAGCAAATGGCGCTTTTGCCCCCATTAATGCAGAAAGGGCAATGCAGATTGCAAATGTTATTGCTGAAGGGAAAAAGACGTTTGGTAAAACTGAAATTTTTTATAACTGGTTAAAATCAAATCCTGTTATGGCGGAAGGATCTTTGTCTCTTGAATCTTTACATTCTGCCAGTGGGATACAACAGGTTCTCACCCAATTAGGAAGGATACAATACGGTATATTAGCATGACCATTTACAGGCTCTCCATCGAACAATATAAAGATGATCTTTCCGGTACAGGGGCCAAATTATTTGGCGGGCGCTGGAACAATACCGGTATACCTGCTTTGTATGCAACAGAAAATATCTCACTTGCAGTTTTGGAAATACTGGTTCGCACAAGCGTAAATTTTATTCCGCTGCATTATTATCTTTTAAAATTAGATCTTCCTGCAGAGTCAATTACTGCATTAAATAAAAACAAATTAAAAAAAGACTGGAAGGCAGATGTAGGTTATACGCAGTTCATTGGTTCAGAATTTATAAGATCGAATAAAGCCCTTGTAATGAAATTACCTTCTGCTATTGTAGATGAAGAACATAACTTTATAATCAACACAGTACATCCTGGATTCAAAAAAATTAAGATCACTTCTTCAAAAAAATTCAGCTTCGATAAAAGGCTATACCTTAAAAATGAATAATGCTTACCTGTTGCTGGGCAGCAACCTGTCTGATACTTTTCAACAGCTGGAGATTGCAAAAAAACACATAATCAGGATAGGTAACATAGACGAACAAAGCAACCTTTATTGTACTGCGGCGTGGGGATTGTCGGAACAACCCGAATTTATCAACCAGGTGATAAAAATAAAAACCAGGTATTCTCCACATGATATCCTGAAAAAAATAATTGATATCGAAAAAAAAATGGGAAGGGTAAGAACAGAGAAAAATGCTCCCCGTATCATTGATATTGATATACTTTTTTACAATGATGAAATAGTAAGCTCAGCTGATCTTATAATTCCTCATCCATTGCTGCAATACAGAAGATTTGTACTAGTACCACTTAATGAGCTCGCCCCTGAACTTTTGCACCCGGTTTTACATAAAACAGTTGGCGAGCTATTAGCTGCCTGCACCGATACACTTGATGTGAAAAGATTTTAATAGGGTATAATATCTTTCCACTTATTTTGCAAGCTGAATTACCAGGTACAACTGCAGGCCCTAATACATGAAATATAACTTTGTAACGATAGAAGGCAATATAGGCGCCGGTAAAACTACCCTGGCCAACCTGTTGAGTACGCATTACAATGCTAAACTTATTCTTGAGAAATTTGCAGACAATCCATTTCTTCCTAAATTTTATGAAAGTCCTTCTCAATATGCTTTTCCCCTGGAATTGTTCTTTATGGCAGAAAGATATAAACAGCTAAAGGATCTCTTACAAACAAAAGACATGTTTCAGAGTATCGTTATCTCTGATTACTTGTTTACCAAATGTTTGCTATTTGCCAAAGTGAACCTGGCAGATGAAGAATTCAGGTTGTATCAGAAATTATTTGAGATCATAAACCCACAGATACTTCAACCCGATATTCTTATCTACCTGCACAGCCCGGTAAAAAAATTAAAAGAAAATATAAAAAAACGCAACAGGGAATACGAACAGGCCATAGACAGTGGATATTTATTTAGCCTGCAGGAAACATACACTCAGTATATAAAGCAACATAATATTAAAACACTGTTTGTAGATGCAGGCAATGCAGACTTTCATGGAAACCCGGCTCATCTTGAAGTTATAATAGAAGCGCTGAACAAAGAATATGAAAACGGGCAGCATTATATAACATTACCCTGAAAAATATATTTATTTATTGGTTGCATAAAGTATTATCAACTTGACCAAGACAGCAGATAACAATCCATACGCTCCCTTACAAATACCGGAATTTAAAAATTTTATTGCAGGCAGGTTTGTTTATATAATGGGTATTCGAATGACCGGTACCGTTATAGGATGGTGGATGTACCTGTTGACAAACAGTAAACTTGCCTTAGGTTTTGTTGGCCTTTCAGAAGTTATTCCCGCACTCCTCCTGGCATTATATGCCGGCCATCATATCGACAAAAATGAAAAAAGAAAATTACTGCTTACCTGTGTTTTATTTTACACAGGCTGCATATTCCTGCTTGTCATCCTTTCTTCAAAATTCACAGCCTCGCTGTTCGATCACTGGACAATAGCGGTTCTGATGTGTTTCGTGATAGGATTGACAGGTGCTATCCGGGCTTTCTCCGGACCAACATTCTCCGCAATGATCTCACAGGTTGTTCCAAAAGAGATGCTTTCACGCGCCGCTTCAATCAGTTCTGCAAGCTGGCTTACTGCTTCCATTATAGGCCATGCCACCGGTGGATTCCTAATAGCATTTTTAGGGATCAATCACACATTTATAGTTATACTTATTTTTATTATTACAGCTTATTTTCTGTTGGGAAGGCTTACCGCCAAACCTGTTTTTATTACAGCAGCCAAAAACACGTGGCAAAGTGTAAAGGAGGGAATAGATTTTGTTTTTAAAACCAAAGAGTTGTTGGGTGCACTAACCCTGGATCTTTTTGCGGTGTTGTTTGGTGGCGCTGTTGCGCTTGTGCCTGTTTTTGCAAAGGATATATTACATATCGGCCCGATTGGTTTTGGATGGTTAAACGCAGCGGCAGATATCGGATCAATTATGATGGTTACTTTTTTAACCATAAGGCCCTTACAAAAAAAACAAGGCAGGATATTATTTTATGCAATAGGAGGATTTGGTTTATGCATTATTTTATTTGCAGTTTCAGAATTTTTCTGGTTATCCTTCCTGGCTTTGTTATTAAGCGGTTGTATGGATGGAATAAGTGTTATAATCAGAAGCACAATCGTTCAGTTGAGAACACCGGATGAACTGCGTGGACGGGTATCCTCAGTAAACAGCATGTTCATTAATTCCTCCAATGAACTTGGCCAGTTTGAAAGCGGTGTAGCTGCCAGGCTGATGGGTACAGTACCATCTGTAATCTTTGGAGGTTGTATGACGCTGGGAGTTGTAATTTTTACCTGGTTCAAGGCACCTTCATTGCGGAAAATGGAATATTAATTATCAATCTTCTGAAAATTTACGAACAAATAAAACAGTAACTTGTTTACCAATAAAATCAACTTTATGCAGCGCAGAAAATTCTTAAAAAATACCGGATTTACATTAGGTGCTCTTGCTTTTTTAAATTCAGATTCCCTGGCTGCTTTCCTGGCGGATCCCACGTTCCAAATTAAAATGCTAACACCCGAGATAGGCATATTCACAGAAAAGGGCGGAACAATTTTATTTATGCTAAATAAAAAAGGGATCGTAGTTGTTGACTCTCAGTTCATGGATACCATACCTCACCTGATCGATGAAGTGAAGAAAAAAAGTGATAAACCCTTTGAGCTGCTTATCAATACCCATCATCATGGCGATCATACAAGCGGCAATATTGCATTCAAAACCCTGGTTCCACATGTGGTTGCGCATGCAAACAGTAAAACCAATCAACAAACTACCGCAATAAAAAATAAGAATGAGGATAAACAATTATATCCTGATGTTACGTATACTGATAGCTGGTCAAAAAAATTCAAGAGTGAGAAGATCAGGTTGCATTATTTCGGAGCCGCTCATACCAACGGAGACAGCCTGGTTCATTTTGAGCGGGCTAACATAGTTCACATGGGGGATCTTGTATTTAACCGCCGGCATCCTTTTATAGATAAATCTGCAGGAGCTGATATCGCAAATTGGATCAAGGTGCTTGAAAAAGCAACAACAACTTTTAACAGTACAACCCAGTTTGTTTGCGGACATGCAAGAGAAGGTTTTGAAGTGGTTGTAAAACCTGCTGACCTGCTTGCATTCAGGGATTATCTCAGCAATCTTTTAAAATTTACAGATTCGGAGATAAAAGCCGGCAAAACAAGAGACCAGATATTAAAAGCAACTACTATTCCCGGTTCTCCGGAATGGCAAGGTGATGGTATAGAAAGAGGCCTTGCTGCAGCCTATACAGAGTTAACCGCTAATTTTAAATAACGGAAACGTTAACCGCAAAATCAAATTTTTTTTCCTAACCCATCTAATACAAACACTACGATAGGACAAAAGGAAGAATTTTTTATGGTGATATTTTGTCTCTTTACAATTACATCTTCATCAGTGTAAGGAAATCGCTTACAATCGGAAGGCCTTACGTCATAAATAGAACAATAATTATCAGGGCTTAAAAAAGGGCAGGGTTTCGCATTTACTACATAATCCCCGTCCTCATCAAGAAAAAGATATTTTTCTATGAATGCACCCTCTTTCATTTTAAGGTGCCTGGCTATCCGCTTTAAATCAGGAGTTTTGATCCTGGGAGAAAAATTTCTACAACAGTTAGCACAAGTGAGACAATTGATGTTTTCAAATGCTTTATTATGAAGGGCCGGCAGTTGTGAAAGGATTTTATTTTTATCTGTCCGTTCAAGCGTTTGCCTGTATTTTTTCTGTTCTTCTACAGTCGGATACTGCCAGTTCTTACTTTTATTAATATCCATGTTATTTCCCGAATACATCTACAAATTTAATGTAGTTATTTTTCAATTGGATTATACATTATACCTTTGCGGCATTTAATAATTTACCTATTGTTTAAATATTTAGTATGATTAATGTAATAGTTCCCCTCGATTTTTCTGAAACGTCCTTTAATGCTGCAGAATATGCTGCTAATATGTTTGCAAGCCGTGACGATGTGAATATAATTCTGTATCACTATTATGCCAGTGGTGATAACCTTGGGCCTGCAAATACATTTATGGATAGTCTCAAAACAAAGCTTTCAGGAAGTTCATCTTCCATAGAAACGGTTTTGGAATCCGGCTCTAATTTTATTGATAGTCTTACTAATTTCTCCCACATAAAACGTGCTTATATGATCGTAATGGGGTTAACAGGAAAAACTCCAATGGCTCAGCGGTTTTCAGGATCGAATACACTTAAAATGAGTGAAAAAAATGTTTGCCCCGTTCTAATAGTTCCAAATGAGGCTTCTTACGAAAAAATAAGTAATGTTCTGATAGCTTCGGAAATGAAATATGTTGAAGAAACCCCGGCTTTACTTGCAGTTAAAAGAGTGCTGCATGATTTTAAACCAGCATTACATATTCTTAATGTTGACAGCAGCCATTACATTTCTCTCACTGAACAATTTAAAGAAGAAAGGGATAAAATGGAAAGCCTGCTTGCAGAATTCAAGCCTGAATTTTATTTCATGCGGTTATTTGATTTTCATGAATCCATCAATCTTTTTACCCGTGATAAAAAAATTGATATGATCATCATAGCCCCCAAATATCATGGATTTTATGAAAGGCTATTTAAAACTCAGCATACCAAAGCAATGATATATCAAAGTAAGGTGCCGGTACTGGCAGTGCATGAATAATGAAAAAACTGCTTTAATAATTATTTTTATCTGTTGTATTTATAATGTCATTAATTGATAAAAGCTTCAACTGTCCTACTTATTAATCCTGTATCCCTAATTTTGCATCTGCAAAAGCAAATTAAAAATCAATGATGAATCTTTTCGAAAAACAACAGAATGAGTTTAAACAAAGGCATATAGGACCCAATGAAGAAGAAACCGCATCCATGTTAAAAGTGATCGGTTCTGATTCCCTTGAAACTTTGATCGATAAAACAGTTCCCTCTTCAATCCGCTCCGGTAAAGATCTTGTAACAGGTAATCCTGTAAGTGAACATACCTATCTTACTAACCTGAAGCAAACTGCATCACTTAATAAAGTTTTCAGATCGTATATAGGGCAGGGTTATTACAATACAATAGTTCCAGGTGTTATTCTACGCAATGTTTTTGAAAATCCAGGATGGTATACCCAATACACACCTTACCAGGCTGAAATAGCACAAGGAAGGCTGGAAAGTTTATTGAATTTTCAAACAATGGTAAGCGATCTCACCGGCCTGCCCATTGCAAATGCAAGCCTGCTGGATGAAGGTACTGCTGCAGCCGAAGCAATGACAATGCTTTTCAATTTTAAGAATAAAGACACTGATCATATCACTGCTCCTAAGTTTTTTGTGGATGAAAATATTTTCGAACAAACCAAAGATATCCTCATCACAAGAGCAAAACCTGTAAATATTGAACTTGTCTTTGGCCGGCATACAACAATAAAAACAGATGACTCTTTTTTTGGTGCATTGTTACAGTATCCCAACAGTAACGGTCTTGTAGAAGATTACAGAAAATTTATAGATGCTGCACATAAAATGAATATCAGGGTTGTAATGGCAACAGACCTGCTGGCTCTTACTTTATTAACATCGCCAGGTGAACTGGGTGCAGATGTAGCAATAGGTTCTTCGCAGCGCCTGGGAGTACCTATGGGTTATGGCGGTCCACATGCAGCATTTTTTTCAACTAAAGATGAATTTAAAAGAACAATACCCGGCCGGATCATTGGGATTAGTATGGATGCCCAAAATCATAGATGCCTGAGGATGGCCCTGCAAACAAGAGAGCAACATATCCGGAGAGAAAAAGCTACCAGCAATATATGTACCGCACAGGCCCTGCTTGCAAATATGTCTGCAATGTATGCCGTATACCATGGGGCAGAAGGGTTAAAGGATATTGCCAAGCGAATAAGTTTATTAAGTCAGTCATTATCTGATGAATTATCAACCCTTGGTTTCTCAAATGAAAATGAATATTATTTTGATACAATAAAAATAAGTGTGAATGAGATTGAATCTTTAAAAGAGAAGGCAGAATTAAAAGAGATCAATTTTAAATACTATCATAATGCGGTTAGTATTTCATTGGATGAAACAACTACACAAAATGATGTGTTGGATATACTGCATGTATTTGCATCGGTTAAAAACTTAGATACGGCTTCTGTAAGTTTTGATGATGAAGCTATCTTAAAAAATATTCCATCTTCCCTTACAAGAACTTCTTCTTTTCTAACAAACACAGTTTTTAATAATCACAGAAGTGAGACCGAAATGATGCGTTACATCAAAGGTCTGGAGAATAAAGATCTTAGTCTTAATACTTCCATGATTTCACTCGGAAGCTGTACAATGAAATTAAATGCAGCCACCCAACTCATTCCGGTAAGCTGGCCTGAATTCAATAATATCCATCCTTTTGCGCCCCATGATCAATGCAAAGGATATCAGAAAATAATAATAGAACTGGAGCGGTGCCTCAGCAATATTACCGGGTTTGCAGCAACATCACTTCAGCCCAATAGTGGTGCACAGGGCGAATATGCAGGGCTGCTGACTATAAAAGCATACCATGCTGATCACAATGATCAGCACCGTGATATAATCTTAATTCCGATCTCTGCACATGGCACTAACCCTGCTTCTGCTGTGATGGCGGGATTTAAAGTGGTTGTAACCAAATGTGATATTGCCGGTAATATTGATGTTAACGATCTGAGAGAAAATGCTTTAAAATATAAAGAAAGACTTGCAGGTCTTATGGTAACCTATCCAAGTACACATGGTGTATTTGAAGAAAGTATAAAAGAAGTTTGTGAACTTATACATGAGAACGGTGGACTTGTTTATATGGATGGTGCCAATATGAATGCCCAGGTAGGTTTAACTAGCCCGGGTGAAATTGGTGCAGATGTATGTCATCTTAACCTTCATAAAACTTTTTCAATACCACATGGCGGAGGCGGACCTGGAATGGGCCCAATTTGTGTAAATGAAAAATTGACTCCTTATCTCCCCGGTCACGTATCTGTTGATAACAATACAAAAGCCATACATGCAGTGAGTGCAGCCCCTTATGGCAGCGCAAGTATTTTACTTATCAGTTATGGTTATATAAAAATGCTGGGGGCAGATGGGCTTAAGAAAAGTACGATGTACGCTATTCTGAATGCAAATTACATGAAGGCAAGACTGGAAAAGGAATTCAAAATATTATATGCCGGCTCTAACGGAACATGTGCCCATGAATTTATTGTAGATCTAAGGCCATTTAAGCAAAGCGCAGGTATTGAAGCAGAAGATGTTGCCAAAAGGCTGATGGATTATAATTTCCATGCACCTACCCTTAGCTTTCCAGTGGCCGGAACTATCATGATAGAGCCTACTGAAAGTGAGGACAAAGCTGAATTGGATAGATTTTGTGAAGCCTTATTAAATATAAGAGAAGAGATCAGGCAGATCGAAAATGGCAAATCTGATAAGATTGATAATCCATTAAAAAATGCCCCTCATACACAGTTTATTATTACAGCCGATGAATGGAAACATTCTTACAGCAGGCAAAAAGCTGCCTTCCCTCTTGATTATGTAAAAAATAATAAATTCTGGCCTTCTGTAAGCCGGGTAAATAATACCTATGGAGACAGGAATTTAATCTGCACTTGCGAGCCTACGGAGGCTTATGCTAATGCAGAAGTATAAGAGGTTAATGGAAAGAAATAATACTTATTTTAAAAAAGGGATGAGCATTGGCACTTTTCTCTGGTATTCTTTATATTCACTACCAAATAGTGATACCAGTTTTTGTTCCTCAAAACGCACTCCGATTATTGTGTAAATAATAATTATTATTACAGCTATGAAATTGGAAAGCAATGGTATTAACAGGAACAAACCAGCCAGGAAAATAAATGTACCTGAATAAAGTGGATGTCTTACAAACCTGTGTATTCCCCCTGTTTCAAGCACTGGCCTGGTAACTGTTACTTTAGTATTTAACCCACTTAGCTGTAAAAAATATTTACGGATACATACTATCATAATTGCTAATCCTGATAGTGTTAAAAAATAAGCTATTACTTTACTGATTAATGTGACTTCAAACAGCAACCTGCTGTTCAGATAAAACTGGTAAATCAAAATTACTACAAGGCTTACAAGTGCAAACACATTATAGAGTAGTCTGTAATTATTATCACTTATTTTAGAAGATCTTGTTATCCTGTATTTAATTTTCTCATTTGCAAGAATACTATGCAAAGAGCAATACAAAATCCACGCTGCTATCAATATTAAGTGTTTAGTCATTTATTATAAAAATTTACAATTATATCATGTTTTCAAAAAAAAGGTGTTGATTAACATAAAACACATATCTTTGCACATTATTTTATCAATACAATACAATTAAAAATGGACACTAAAAATCAAGGTACCGTTAAATTTTTCAATTCTGAAAAAGGATTCGGTTTTATTAAGCATGACGATTCTGACAAAGAAACTTTCGTACATGTAAGCGGACTTATCAATGACGTAAAAGAAGGTGATAAAGTTGAATTCGAATTACAAAATGGCAAAAAAGGAATGAATGCTGTTAACGTAACAGTTGTCGGATAAAATCAAAGTCATTTAAATCTCTTGGGTTACTGGAAACAGTAACCCATTTTTATTTAATAAAATACTAACATCTGCTTTTTTAATAACCACACGATAAGAACTTACTTTTACTTTTTTAAAATAAACTAATGAAAAGAATATTTATACTCGTTCTTGTTTTGTCTGGTTTCTGTACTGTTGCACAAGACATAACTAAACCTATTATATTGGTAAAAGGTCAGAAGGTAACAGTGAACAATACCATTATATCTGATGCGGATATGGGTATGGGAATGCAAATGAAAAACAATATGGTAAGCACCAGTACTTTCAATATTACCGGTGAAAATGAAAAAGAATATATTCTTACCAGTACATTAAATAAGGCGAAAGGGTCTATGGAGTTTATGGGCAACACAAATGAATTTGATTCGGATAATGCAGAAGATAAAAATTCAGAAATGGGTAAATCTTTTTTAGAAACGGTGGGCAAGCCGGTTTCTATCACTTTAAATAAACTCACAGCAATCCCGGTTTTTGAAAAAAAAGAAAAGGGTACAGAGAAAGATGAGGACAACCCGATGTCGGGAATGATGGAAGCTTTTGGTGGTTCAGGCGAAGATCCTTCAGTTGCCGGCGCGTTTTTACAAATTCCCGGAACAAAAAAAACAGGAGATAGCTGGACTAAATCCGATTCTACCAAAGAAAAAAAATCAGTTACAAAATTTACAATAAACTCAATAAGCAACAATATCGCAACCATATCATTTATTTCGTCTTCTGATGTAAATAGCCAGGTTGAAATGCAGGGGAATCAGATCGATGTTTCTTTCAATACAAAAAGCAAAGGGGATATTATTTCTGATATAACAACGAGCCTTGTCAGCAAGCGTGTTACAGAATCGGAAGTTACCGGTACTATTCAGTTAATGGGTCAAACAATGCCCGTTACTGCAAAAAGTAATATTGTATCGGTTTACACATTATCCGGCAACTAAAAGTCTTTTTGATCTGCTCCCAGGATCTTACCTGATGCATCATCCTGAATAAACAATACTATCCTCCCGTTTTGAGATTTTAAATCAGGGAGGTTATCAAAACTAATTGATGTTGCAGCCATAGGTAAATTGTAACTTTTCAATTCTCTCACTATATTATAATTGGCAAGGGCTAATCCCCTATTCTCTCCTTTAATTATATTTGTTAATGCCTCTTTTTGTACAAGAGCCGCATGCAATGTGGTATTCTTTACATTCTTATCCGTACTATAATTAATTATGAATTTATTATTTGCTGATTCAATGTTTTCAATCAATATTTTTATTGAAGGTTTTTGAAGCAAGGCTTTGTTTATTTGCACATCTATTTTTTGTTGATCACTACCGATCATTTCTTTTTCACCATTGATAATAACCTGTGGTGTATACACAGAACTCTTATCAATAAATAATGCGTAATCCCTTTGCCGGCGGCTGGAGAATGTGGTACTGAATGGATCTTTCCATCCCAGCCTGTTCCAGTAATCCACATGAAAGGCCAATGCAATTATATTTCTTTCTTTATTCTTTGCATACGCTGCCATTAATTTATCTGCAGGCGGACAACTGCTGCAACCCTGTGAAGTAAATAATTCGAGCAGTGCAAAAGGCCTTGCATCCGTTGTCATTGTTTGTGTATTTTTATTTTTTTCAAACGGATCAGATGTAAATGCAAGAAATAAAATAATACTAATGAATGCAAAAACGTGAAATTTGATCTTCTTCATGTAGCTAAGTACGAACAAAAACACTTGCCTGGTTTAAATAAAACTGGCTTTAGCTTTTCTTTTGAGCCAGAAGTACCCGGCTCCAGCACTTAGAGATAAGCCAAAGACCAATATCCATAAATTACTGAACCCATAACGAAATGCAAGAAAGGCTCCTGCACTGCTTCCTATAACCTGTGCGGCACTCCATGAAATTGTATACATCCCTGCATATTGCCCCCTGTTAACATCAGATGTTCGTGAAATATACCAGCTGTTCATGAAAGGCATTGCAATGATCTCTGAAAGTGTGATGATCAACACAAACAGTACAGCTACTATCAAACCAGGCAATGCAGTAAAATTCAAAATCATAAAAGAAAGTGCCATTAAAACAGATCCATAAAACATAAGTAAAAGGTATTTGTGACGACCTTCCAGTTTATAAACAATTACCATTTCAAAAAGTGCTATGAAAATTCCATTGCCGGCCATTATCATACCAATCCAGAATTCATTCAACAATAACTTTTCTTTAAAATAAAGAGGTATAGTAGTAAATAACTGGAAAAAACAAATCGCGAAAAAAAAAGTAAACAAACAGAAAAATAAAAAATGTCTGTCTTTGTAAGGACTAATTTTTTCAGGCACAACTTTATCAGGTGAAGGTGTTTTTTGTTGTAAGAGGGAAACTTTCGGTAATATTAAAAGCAGAACGACAGCAGCAGTGATACTCGTTGCACCATCAACCCAAAAAAGTAAACTATAATCTATTGAAGCTAAAAAGCCACCGAGTGCACTTCCCACTCCCCATCCTATATTTATTGCAAGCCTTACCAGTGAATAAGACTGAGTTCGGTTTTTGGGAGTGCTGTAGTGAGCGATAGCTGTAGCATTTGCCGGCCGGAAAGATTCATTAACCATACTTAGAAAAAATGCACAGATACAAATTGATTCATAACTTCTCATTTGTCCTAGTATAACAAAAAGTATCCCACCACAAAATAAGGCGAAAACCTGGGTGTAATAAAAACCAAACCTGTCACTTATTTTCCCTCCAAGCAATGCGCCAATGATGGATCCCATTCCATAAATAGCTACCACCCAACCCGCTTGCCTGATACTGAATCCTAAATGTGTAGAATACAGTGTCATGAATGCAAGTACCATTGTACCACTTCTGTTAATAAGCATAACAGCCCCTAATAACCATATCCGCCGGCTTAATCCTGTATAGGCATTTCTAAATAATGTAACAGTGGAAAATATCATTTCTGATTAGGCTTATCACCAAGATTATAAAGATTCAAATTCTGAATTACGAGGAGTATTGTTAAATACATTATGCAGATGCTCAGGAGGAATTGTAAGTTTTCTTTTTACGGTATCTATCCATGCCCCGTCTATATTGATCCGTGAAGCCAGGATATCTCCATTCTTCCATATCTCATGGAACATTGACCATCTTCCAAAATCCTTTGAATGAGATTTTAAAAATAAGTTGATCGTAATTTCATCGCCAAAAGAAATTTCTTTTTTAAAAATACATTCTTCCCGAAAAAGGATGGGGCCAAAATTATTTTCCTGCATAAAAGCGGGAGTTATTCCCTGCTCAACAAAAAAAGCCATCCGACAATACGCACCAAAATCATAATACTTTGAATGCAGCACGTGAAAATTAGGATCCAGGTCAGACCATCTTATATCAATCTTCTTTTCAAATGAGTCCATAAAATAAAATCAGTTAACAGAATAGGAAAGATATCATACTATGGCCGAAGATCATTACTTGTATAGTATATCGTAATATTCTTTTGCCATCCTGTTACTGTCAAACTGCCAGCGAACGTCCCGCATACCATTTTTTATGATCTGTCTCCATACATGCTTATTCTCATAATAAAGTGGCAAGATCTGGTTTTCCAGGATGTCATAGATCTTTTCAAGATCATATTCATCTTGTTCATGAACGGTCATATTTGCATAATCCACCGCAGGTACAACAAAACCATTATTTCCATGATTTATGAATTCGCATATCCATCCATCCATTGTACTAAAGTTAACGGCACCATTCATTGCAGCTGTCATTCCGCTCGTACCGCTGGCTTCACGAGGTACACGTGGATTATTCAGCCATACATCAGATGCCTGTTTTAAACGTTTGCTAAGTGTAAGTTCATAACCCAGGCATACTGCCACATTTTTATAATCTTTACTCAGGTTCACCAGGTAATTAAGATCGCAAATAGCGGGGTGATCTAAAGGATAAGGTTTGCCTGCCCAAATGATCTGTACCGGGTATTTGGTACTACTCAACAAAGCCTCAAATCTTTGCTTATTTCTTGTTAACAGCTCTGCTCTTTTATAACCGGCAAAGCGACGGGCCCACACAATTGTGAGCACATCAGGATCAAGTAATTTTCCGGAATTGTCAGCAACCACATCAAGCGCTCTTTTCTTTAAATATCGTTTCCTGTCAACAAAGGCATCTGTTTTATGCTCATCAATATTATTGTATAATTGTTTGTCTGCCCAGTAATGCCAGTTCTGTGCATTGGTTATAGACCTTATTTCACAAATCCCTTCATACTTGCTCCACATCTTACGGCTAACCTCACCATGTAACTGGCTTACGCCATTGGCAAGCTTCGCAAAACGCAAGGCTGTGAGTGAATGATTAAACTGATCATCAGTAATACCGGTTAGCTGGCGTACTTCATTTAGCGGCAAGCCACAGAAATAACTCATTTTTTCGCATAAATAAATATCATGCTTTTCATTTCCTGCTTCTTCCGGAGTATGAGTAGTAAATACAAGCCGCTTTCTTACTTCTTCTAAATTTTTACCAAACTTCTGATAAAGATAAAAGGCAGCACTTACCGCATGTGCCTCATTCAGATGATACAATTCAGGATTGAAATTTAATTCATCGATCAGCCTCGCTCCACCTACACCTAATAATATAAACTGTGCAACCTTAGTAGCAACATTTGCATCATACAAACGATGACTGATAGTTTGCGAAACATGATCATTCTCGGGAAGGTCTGTGCTTAACAGAAAAAGTGGGGCACTTTTAAAAGTTTCCGGATTTAAATAATACACTTTAACCCATACCGGATGCTCATGAATATTTATCTGGAACCGGATGCCGGTATCTTCCAGGAAATTATAAGTTTTTTCATTCCATTGTACCTGCAGTGTTTGGTCAGGATTTCGGGCCTGGTCGTAATAACCGTATTTCCATAATATACCAATACCAATCAGGTTTTGCCTTAATTCATAGGCACTTCTCAGATGAGACCCACTTAAAAATCCAAGGCCCCCGCTATAGATCTTTAAGGGCTGATGTACAGCAAACTCCATTGAAAAATAAGCTACCTTTTTTTTATAGGTTTCATCAACAGGGTAAGGCAATTGAAATTGAGTAAAATTCATTTAACAGATTTTGATGCAATATATCCGTTTTCCAAACAAATTATTTTTTGAAATTTTAATAAAAAGTAATAAACCCATTTAAACAATTTTAGATTCTTCAAAATTAATTTTTAGCTTTGTCTAAATTTTAAAGTGTGAGGAATTTTACCGCCAGCGAAGAAAATTATATAAAGGCCATTTATCACCTGGAAATGATCCATGGAAAAGTAAGTACTTCGTTACTATCAGGGGAAGTGCAAACCAGTCCGGCCTCGGTAACTGACATGTTAAAAAAACTGCAGTCTAAACATTTAGTTCACTATAAGCCTTACCGGGGATTTAATCTAACAGAAACCGGAAATAAAACTGCACTTGATATAATTAGGAAGCACAGGTTATGGGAATACTTCCTCGTAAATAAACTGGGTTTTCAATGGGATAAGGTACATGAAGTAGCCGAAGACCTGGAGCATATCAGCAGCAAGGAACTTATTATACGCCTCGCCGCTTACCTGGGCAATCCATTATTTGATCCGCATGGAGATCCTATTCCGGATAATAAAGGAAAAATAAAATTGCTTAAACAATCAAGTCTTGCCTTAGTGCCAATAAAACAAACCGTTACAGTTAGTTCTGTAAAAAATCAAAGTTTTGAAATGCTTGACCTGCTAAAGCATTATAATATTGCGATCGGTTCAAAAATAAAAGTGCAAAGGAAATTTGAATTCGACGGTTCTGTTGAAATAAAAGTTGAAAAAAACGCGGCGACAGTAATCAGCAATGATGTTGCTATAAATGTATATTGTTTATTATGAAAAATAATCTTTTACAGGAAGACAGGTCATTGAGTGAGGTACATGGCTCTATTGATACTACCCGGAAGTTAATGGGATGGAGAAGAATATTTTCTTTCCTGGGTCCGGCGTATTTGGTAAGTGTAGGCTATATGGATCCAGGCAATTGGGCCACTGACCTGGCGGGTGGCAGCAAATATGGTTATTCACTGATATGGGTGTTACTGATGAGCAATCTAATGGCCTTATTGCTACAAGGCTTATCTGCGAGGCTGGGTATTGTGAGAGGCAGAGACCTTGCACAGGCTAACAGGGAAACATATCCGAAGTATGTAAATTT
Organism: Ferruginibacter sp.; assembly: GCA_037720515.1. GTDB lineage: Bacteria > Bacteroidota > Bacteroidia > Chitinophagales > Chitinophagaceae > Ferruginibacter. The sequence continues at coordinate 38,875 of JBBJMM010000014.1, read as the reverse complement.
TGTTCTCTGGCTCCTGGCAGAAATTGCTATTGCTGCAATGGACCTGGCTGAGGTATTAGGCATGGCAATAGGAATACAGTTATTAACCGGACTGCCATTGATATGGGGTGTAAGTATAACTGTATTGGACACATTTCTGCTGTTGTGGCTGCAAAGACTGGGCATTAGAAAAATGGAAGCTTTTATTATTACGTTAGTGGCAATTATTGCACTCTGTTTCCTTGTGCAAATGCTGCTGGCAAAACCTCCTTTAGCTGAAGTAGCACGGGGATTTATTCCCGGCCTGCCAGATGATACCGCTTTATTTATTGCCATAGGTATAATTGGTGCAACGGTTATGCCTCATAATCTTTATCTCCACTCAGCATTGGTACAAACAAGAAAAATAGATCCATCAGATGCAGGAAAAAAAGCAGCCATTAAATACAACAGGATCGATACGACAATTGCCCTAAACATTGCCTTCCTGGTAAATGCAGCTATTCTTGTACTGGCAGCCACCGTGTTTTTTAAAACCGGTAACTCCCATGTTGCAGAAATAAAAGAAGCACACAGATTATTGCCTGGATTTTTAGGTAATACTGCACCTGTTTTGTTTGCATTAGCACTCATTGCGGCAGGACAAAGCAGTACAGTTACCGGCACCCTGGCCGGACAAATAGTGATGGAAGGTTATCTGAGTTTACGTATCAACCCTATTCTCAGAAGACTTATTACACGTTTGGTGGCAATAACCCCTGCACTTATTGTAATTATTATTTACGGAGAAGAAAAAATAGATGCATTGCTTATAATGAGCCAGGTTATTTTAAGTCTTCAGCTAGGCTATGCCGTTATACCACTCATTCATTTTGTAAGTGATAAGAAAACAATGGGCAATTTTGTTATAAAACCTATAACTAAATTTGCTGCCTGGGTAATAGCATCCGTTCTGGTATTTTTAAACTTAAAAATGCTTTTTAATGAAGTTGCACCCATATTTGAGGGAGAAAATTTAATTGCAAAACTTGCAGTGCTGGCAGCAGCTTTATTTTTTGGTGGAATACTTATCTATATCATCCTCCACCCTTTTTTACCGGCAAAAAAAGCAAAGCCTATACTGGTTCATCCCGAGGTATCCCTGCTGCCTCTTATAGAAAGACCTGTTTTCAATAATATTGCTGTTGCCCTCGACTTCAGTGAAAATGACAGTAAGATACTTTCTTATGCAATCGGGCAGGGAAATAAAGATACCAGCTTTATTCTTTTGCATATTGTAGAAAGTGCTTCGGCAAAATTGCTGGGAAAAGAAAGTGATGATTATGAAACGCGTCAGGACAGGGAGCGCATTAATACTTATATATCCCAACTGGCAACCCAGGGTTTCATTGCTACTGGAGAAATAGGTTATCGCGACAGAATAAAAGAGATCGTTAGGATAGTAAAAGATACGGGTTCAGATATGCTGGTTATCGGCGCGCATGGCCATACCGGGATGAAAGATTTTATTTATGGAACAACTGTAAATGCAGTAAGGCACGAATTAAGAATTCCCGTGCTGGTAGTTACTTTGTAATCATTTCTATCTTCTGATCAAGAATGTCATTCCATTTTTCCTGGATATCCTTTAGCTGGCCATTTTTTGTTTGGCCATCATATTCATTCTGCATTTTATTCATCACCTCTCCGAATTCTTTATAGATCAGTGGTAACAAGGTATTGTAATTGGCTGTAGTAAAAATGGTGCTTTTCAGTTTATCTGCAAAAAGCCTGGCTGCTATAAAACTGATATTAAAATGATGTTGCTCGTGAGTAAGAATGTAAGCAGTATTCTTACCCGGCTTAACCCATGATTTTTCTTTATTGAAATAACAATAAACGCTGATAGTAAGTTGCCCCTTTCCATTCCTGGTTTTAATGTCCGCCATATAACCAAATCCTGAAACTGTCACCGCCGCCGCACGGCTTTCAAAAGGTGTTCCTTTGAAATCTTTCCATTCAAGATTTTTTTCGGGATTGTAATAAATAATCTCAGCCGCCGGAAGAGAACTTTTCTCCGTCCAGCTTACATTGGTAATTAACTGGGCAGATCCGTTTTGGAAACAAACTATAGAAATGAATAATAACAAAAATTTCATGCAGGATAAACTAGACCCAAAAAAACCATTCTTATTGCATAGTAAATATTAAAGCAAACACATTTGTAAATACATTAACACCTTTAATAAAATCATCCAGGCAAAAGAATGTTAACCGGTGGTTTTTCTTTTTCCTAACCGGTCATGTACTTTTAAAACAATTGAATCAACATCGTGTTTATTCATACAATTAAAATGCTCCAATGGGCAAGTACGTGTTCCATACTTACTGCAGGGTTGACAATTAAGGTTGAGTACGATATTTTCATAAATAAGTTTACCAGACTTTTCAAATAAAGATCCATAATACGGTTCCACATCAAGTTTAGGTGATGTTCCACCCCAGATAGCTAAAACCTGTTTCTCAAAAGCACAGGCAATATATTGCAGGCCGGTATCATGGGAAATCACCAGTTTTGATTGCCTGACAAGGTCTGCAGATTCATTAAGATTAAATTTTCCGGCTGCGTTATATATCTTAACAGGGTCTATGGAAGCAATAAGTTCCCCTGTACCTGCATCTTCCTTACCACCCAGCAATATTATGGGATGATCGATCTTACTGCATAACTCTTTTAATTTTTGTACAGGAAGTTTTTTAGTTGCATAGCTGCCCCCTATAACCAAAGCTATAAATCCGGCATGATGAGAAGTAGGAATATCTTTTTCGTTAACGATATCTGCATCAGGAATAAAATAATCCAACCCTCGTCCATCATCTTCCACACCTAATGATTTTACAGTGTTGAGACTACGCCTGGTAATATGTATACCGGGCATGATATTGATATTAAGCTGAGTAAGAAGAAATTTTTCGAAAGTAAGTTTCCTGATAGTATTGGTGTTTGTTTTAAGTGCTCTCTTTATTTTGCCACTTCTGAAATTATTATGCAGGTCGATCACATGATCATATTTTTCTTCTTTCAAAAGTTTTATAAGAGCATCCAGATCTTTATCGAAGTAGAAAAATTTATCAATGTAAGGATTCGATATTGTTACCGCCTTAAAAGCCTGCTTCGTTACAAAGTGTAATTCAACACCGCTGATTTGTTTTTTTATGCAACGAAAAACCGGACTTGCCAGAACAATATCACCAATTGAAGAAAGGCGTATAACAAGAATTTTAGACACGGGTAACAGGATTGTGTTCGAGGTAATCAAGATCCTTTCCAAACGTTTCCTTAGTGAACCACGCTGCGGTGCAGCTTATCAGCATTATTATTATCCCTGTATATAATCCTGCATTCACATAGGAAGTATAATTCTGAAGCCAGTTAAATAATAATAGCATTAAGGGCAGTGAGCCCCTTACCATATTAGGGATAGTTGTTGCAGCTGTGGCCCTTAGATTCGTTCCGAATTGTTCAGCGGCCATAGTTACAAATATTGCCCAGAAACCCGTACCAAAACCCAGGGCGGCACATATCGCATACATTCCTGCGGGACTACCATTTTGCTGGTTGAAGTATAATGCAATGGCAATAATGGTAAGAAAATAAAATATATACAATGCTTTTTTCCTGCTTTTCAGCCAATGGCTTACAAAGCCGCTTAATACATCAGCCAGGGCAATAGCAACATAGGCAAACATGGTTGCTTTTTTCGGAAGCACATTTCCTATTTCCATTTTCTCAGCAAAGTTATTGGAGAATGCAACGAGTATGCCTATAACATACCAGGTAGGCAATCCTATTAGAATTGCCAGCAGGTATTTTCTAAAACGGGCGGTATTATTAAAAAACATCAGAAAATTTCCGCGGTCACTCTTTGAAACCTTTAGCTCCCGGAACATATTACTTTCATAAACGGATAAACGCAGAAACAGCAGGCAAAAACCCAAACCTCCTCCAATAAAATAACAGGTACGCCAGTGAAAATTCTCAGATATAAAATAGGCAGCCACTGCACCGAATAAACCAATACCAGCCACCAGGGAAGTACTCAATCCTCGTTTATCCTTTGGCGTTAGTTCGCTTACCAGCGTGATGCCGGCGCCCAGTTCTCCAGCCAGTCCTATGCCTGCTATAAAACGTATCAAGGCATACTGGTTGGGAGTTTCTACAAATCCATTGATAATATTAGCGATGCTGTAAAGAATAATAGAACCAAAGAGAACACTAAGCCGGCCTTTTTTATCTCCCATGATACCCCAGATAATGCCGCCAATCAGCAGGCCGATCATCTGGATACTTATAATGAATTCACCTTCAGATTTGATCTGTGCAGCCGTAAGACCCAGGTCCTGCAGGCTTTCCACCCTAACAATATTGAAAAGTAAAAGATCATAGATGTCAACAAAATACCCTAATGCAGCAACCACCACTACAATACTAAAAATAGAAGTATTTTTCTTCTGCATTAAATAGTTTCATTATTATCAACCGGTGGAATTATTTTATTCTTTGCAAAAAACAATTTATAAATAACAGGAGCTGTAGTTATCAGAACTATTCCTATGATAATATATTCCAGGTGTTCTATTAGATCAATACCGAATTTTTTAAGAAAGATCTCTCTCAGGTAATGACCGGCAAAAAGCAGACTGAACGCCCAGGCTATAGAACCCACCACATTGTAGAAAGTGAATTTCTTTTTATCCATCTGCACAATTCCAGCTACAATGGGTGCGAAAGTACGGATGATAGGCAGGAACCGGGCTATCACTATCATTGCGGATCCTCTTTCCTCATAAAAATCATGGGCTTTCTGGAGGTATTTTTTCTTAAAGAAAAAACTATCTTTTCGGCTGTATAATGTAGGACCTGATTTTTTTCCAAACCAATAGCCTACTTCATTTCCTAATATACCGGCAGCAGCTACCATAGAAGCCAGGATCAGCAAATGCAAAAAATCATTTTGAAGATCGATTCCAAGACCCATTGTTATCAGCTTATTACTGAAAATGCCACCCACAAAAAGCAGACTGTCTCCGGGTAAAAAAAATCCTGCAAATAACCCTGTTTCTGCAAAGACTATAAAAAGAAAGACCCATAACCCACCGTTGTTGATATAGAATTCAGGATTCAGCAGATCCTTAAATGTAATTTCTAAAAGTTCCATGTTGCAAATAAACAATTAATCTTTCAAATGGAGTGAAGCTCTACTGTAATTATACCGTATGTGCAGCACTTTCTTCGGGGGTTTCCAATGAAGAATCATTATCATATGCCAGGGCTTTACTATCATCAAACTCACCTTCCCATCTGGCTATCACACAACTTGCCAGTGTATTACCAATTACATTTACGGAAGTTCGTGCCATATCCATTAATTCATCGATGCCTAGAATTGCCATAATGGGCCAGAGTGGAAGGTTGAAAGATGCAGCAGTTCCTAATAAAATAACCAGCGAAGCCCTGGGAACACCAGCTACCCCTTTGCTGGTAAGCATTAATGTTAGTCCCATTAAAACCTGTTCCCCAATACTTAGATCCATCCCTGCAGCCTGGGCAACAAATACAGAGGCAAGGGAAAGATAAAGAGTAGTGCCATCCAGGTTAAATGTATAGCCTGTTGGTAAAACAAATGAAACAATTTTCCGGGGCACACCAAACTTTTCCATATTCTCCATAGCCTTTGGCAGTGCAGATTCGGAACTTGTAGTTGCAAATGCTATGGATACCGGCTCTGATATAGCTTTTATGAAATTTTTGATGGGGATCTTTATAATAAGCGCAACAGGCAATAGAACAACTAAAATAAAAACGACCAGGGCAGCATATAAAGTAAGTAAGAGTTTAATAAGGTTTACAAGCACATCCAGTCCGAGATGACCTACTGTTACCGCTATTGCTGCACCTACTCCAAAGGGAGCAAAATACATAATGATATTTGTGAATTTGAACATGGTTTCTGCAAGGCTTTCTGTAAATGCAAGCATCGGCCTTCTTTTTTCCTCTTTGATCATTGCCAGTGCTATCCCGAATAATATGCTGAATATTACAATAGGCAGCACATCCCCATGATAAATTGATTTGGCAAAATTTTCCGGAAAAATATGAAGCACCACATCCTGCCAGCCCTGGGGTTTTACTTCCGGCAGCGTTTCTTTAAATCCCTGGGGTAAAACAATCCCTTTTCCGGCCCCGGAAATATTGATGGCAATAAGTCCGATGGCAAGAGCGATCGTCGTAACCACTTCAAAATATAAAATAGATTTCCAACCCATCCGGCCAACCTGTTTCAAACTGGAATGTCCGGCAATCCCAACTACCAGGGTTGCAAATAAGATCGGGGCTATCACTGTTTTAACCAGTCTTAAAAAAATCTGGCTGAGTACTTTCAGATTTTGTGAAAAAGTCGGAAAATCGAGGCCGATCTCCACTCCTACAATCATGCTCACCAGTATCCAGGTAGTTAGGTTGCGTTTATAAAGAGCATAAATTAAAATACTTATAATAAAAATCCATCGTAAGCTTTTCAGAACAGGTTCACTGATTGAAACGATATTATTTAATTGCAGCGTGTAAATAATTGCAATTACAGTAAATAAAATAAAAGCTGTAAAACCTGCTCTGCGTTGATTCATTTTGATAATTTAAGTAAATCTGATTTGAACCTTATTAAATAATATTCACACTGAAGAAAAAATAAAATGTAATTGCAATATATGATTTAATGAGTTTTGAAAAGGGTGATGTAAACAAAATAAAATAATTGGTAACTGCATTTTATAATTTATTCCTTATTTTTCAGAATATTTTTATCTAAACCAAATACTGTATGAGTTTATTTATAAAAAAACCAATTAGTCATCTGCTTAATGAAGCGGCCGATTCTGAAAAGAAAGGTTTAAAGAGAACACTAACTGCGGGCTCTCTGATCGCTCTGGGTATAGGCGCTATAATAGGTGCCGGACTTTTTGTAAGAACTGCTGCTGCCGCTGCTCAAAATGCCGGGCCATCTGTTACCATTGGATTTATAGTTGCTGCCATTGGTTGTGCACTTGCCGGATTATGCTATGCTGAGCTATCCTCATCAATACCTATTTCAGGGAGTGCATACACTTATACATATGCTACGATGGGTGAATTATTAGCCTGGGTTATAGGATGGGATCTGGTTCTGGAATATGCTGTAGGTGCTGCCACTGTAGGAATAGCCTGGAGCGAGTATTTAAATAACTTATTAACGAATGTACTGCACTGGAAGCCCATTGCTTATGCATGGTGCCATTCCCCTTTTCAAACTTCAGAATTAGGAGAGCAGGGAATTATGAATCTGCCTGCATTAGGGATCATTGCTTTACTCACTCTTTTACTTATTAAGGGAACCCAGGAATCTGCTTTTGTAAATGGAATTATAGTAATTACAAAAGTGGCTATTGTTATACTAATAATTATTATTGGCTGGGGTTTTATAAATGATGCCAATCATACACCTTATATACCTGAGCCGTCCACTTATGTTGACAGCCAGGGAATAGGACATAGTTATGGAGGTATTATGGGTATTCTCGGTGCAGCCGGTGTCGTCTTCTTTGCCTTCATTGGCTTTGATGCGGTGAGTACCGCAGCACAGGAAACAAAAAATCCTAAAACCGCGATGCCAATTGGTATACTGGGATCACTGGCCATTTGTACAGTTCTCTATATTTTATTTGCACACGTTTTAACCGGTGTGGCCCCCGTGGATTTTTACAGAACAACAGGAAAAGAAGCTTCGGTTTCCATAGCCATTGACCAGTTTATGCCGGGCTACGGCTGGCTAAGTAAACTGGTAACTGTAGCAATCTTGGCAGGCTTCTCATCTGTGATACTGGTTATGCTTTTAGGACAAAGCCGTGTGTTTTATTCTATGAGCCGCGATGGTTTACTACCAAAAGTTTTTAGCGATGTACACCCTAAATTCAAAACCCCTTATAAGGCCAATATGATCATATTTGTGATTGTAGGTTTATTTGCCGCCTTTGTTCCGGGTGATGTGGTAGGCGATATGACAAGTATCGGAACCTTATTTGCATTTATACTGGTATGCGTTGCCGTTATAATACTAAGAAAAACCGAACCTGATATGCCAAGACAGTTTAAGACACCATTGGTACCTTTTGTACCAATTCTTGGTATCATTGTTTGTTCTGCAATGATCTTTGGATTAGGCTGGACCAACTGGGCAAGGTTAGGTGGATGGCTCCTGATCGGGTTTGTCATTTACTTCCTGTACAGCAGAAAACATAGTAAACTGCAACAAGGTAAAACAGTGATCGATAAAGATCCGATAGATCCTTTAAACCCGCTTTAATAGATTTTTCTCCCTGATAAATAACAAAGCCGTTTCACTTTTAGTGGCGGCTTTGTTATTTTATTTCTATCTCATCCATAAAAATATGTGTGTCACCACCTGCTCCTTCATGCCAGGCAGGCAGCTTTCCGTATTGTGATGCCCTGATACGTACATATCGGGCAGAAACCGGTTGAAACCGGGCCTGTACGATTTTTATTTGAGGTTCCAGGTTTTCAACGTTAAGAAAATCTTTACCATTATAAACAGGTATAAAATTTTTATTATCAGATGATACTTCTACACTAACTGATCCCGGCATCACTATCCAGGCTTTTGTATCCTGAAGAAAACCCGCATGAACCTCTGATATTCTCATAATCTTTGTCAGGTCTATTATCACATCAGCGCCATTCACCTGGTATCCCTGCCAATATCCCTTGCGCCAGTCAATATTTCCTTTTATTCCATCTACCAGGCCATCTGCACCTCCTGCATCATATTGTTTTTCAAATGGCGTGTTTATTTTTACTGACCAGTTATGGGGAAGTTTTTTGTATTGAGCTGTAGTGATAAAACTTTTATTATTTTCACTATCAATCGCAATAGCTTTTAACGTAAGAGATCGGTTTACTAAAAGAGGTTTTACATAAACAGAACTGGCTTCCGTTGGAGAAGAACCATCTGTTGTATAATATATACTGGTAGATAATTCAGATGTTATTTTTACATTTTTGGAACCTTTGAATGCAACTCCACCCCCATGAATAATAGGATTTAAAACAATTTTTATACTCCTTTCAGAATCACTTATTTCACTTTTTGGGTAACCCAGTGAAAAAAATGTTGAAGGCTTATTTCCCATTTTGAAATCCATCTTTCCACCCGAAACTATATTGGCATGTTGCAGATAAGAAAATGTTTTAAAAAAATCCTCCTTATCATTATTAATGTACAAAGAAGCTTTTTGAACATAATAATTAGAATCCGAAAGATCATGTGCTTTTATTTCAAAAGTTTTACCATTCTCCAGGTTGATGTTCATTGAATGAAATGCAGGAGTTCCCATTACATAGTTACTGGTTCCCGGAATTACAGGATAAAATCCCAATGCGCTGAATACATACCAGGCACTCATCTGGCCACAATCTTCATTACCAATAAGTCCATCCGGTGTATTCTTATACATGGTACTCATTACCTGGTGTACTTTTTCCTGGGTTTTAAAAGGTTTCGATGTATAATTATACAAGTAAGCAATGTGATGGCTTGGTTCATTACCATGTGCATATTGCCCGATCAAACCGGTTATATCACTTTGATCCCGCCCTGTTGTTTCAGAGGGAGCTGAAAATAAATTATCTAAATGTTCCTCCAGCTTTTTAATTCCGCCGCGCATTTTTAAATAACCGCCAATATCCTGTGGAAAATAAAAAGAATATTGCCAGCTGTTCGCTTCAGTGAAATGATTGTTCACTTCACGTGGATCAAAAGGTTTTATCCAGTCACCATTTTTACGTGGTCGCATAAATCCTGTTTCCGGATCAAGAATATTCTTATAATACTGGGCTCTTTTTATAAAAGTTACGTAATCATCTTTATTGCCAGTGTTACTTGCAAACAATGCAATACAGAAATCATCATAAGCATACTCAAGCATCTTACTTACACTTTCATGTTCATCATCTGTTTCAATCATTCCTTTTGAACGGTAGGCAGGTAAACCCAGGTGATCCCAGTTGGCACTTTTTTTCATTGCTTCCAATGCCAGGCGGGTGTCGAAGTCTCGAATTCCTTTTACATAAGCATCTGTAATAACAGGCACACTGTGATACCCTATCATGCAATCCGTTTCATTAGACGACAGCTCCCACACCGGCAACCTTCCACCCTGTTCATATTGTGCAAGAAATGTTTTGATATAATCCAGTGACCTTTTTCTGTCGATGATCACATACAGCGGGTGTGCGGCACGGTAAGTATCCCATAAAGAGAAAACAGAATAATTAGTAAAGTCTTTTGCCTTGTGTATCTTATCATCACGGCCACGATACATACTGTCAACATCCATATTTATATTAGGCACAACAGCAGTATGATATAATGCAGTGTAAAAAATTTTTAATTTATCAGGGTCACTGCCTTCAACTTCAATTTTTGATAATTCATCATTCCATTTTTTTTCTGCTTTGTTTTTTGTAGCTGCAAAATCCCATCCGGGTAATTCTGAAACTAAATTCCTTTTTGCGCCTTCCACACTTACTGTTGATATGGCTACTTTAACAAAAAGTTCCTTTGCTACTGGTAAATCGAAATTAAAGAATGCTTTAATATTCCGCGAAGTAAGAACCTTTGTATCCACGATCAAATTTTCATTGTCCCATAAGCCGTTCCTTACAAAAGGGCTTGAAAATTTCATAACAAAAAAAACATATTGGTTTACTGCCCATCCCCGGCTTCTTCGCATACCTGTTACCGTTACACTGTCTTCAATAAGAATAGATGATTCAATTACTTCATCCCTGTGCCGGAGGTCAAGCAGGATATAGCTTTTACTTCCCGGTGAAAAAGTATAATGATGGAAACCTACTCTTTCTGTTGTTGTAAGTTCAGCCTTGATCTTGTCATCTTCAAGATATACACTGTAATATCCCGCACTTGCTTTTTCCTTAGTATGAGAAAACCTGGAGCCGTATACTTTACTATCCGGAGAAGGACTTCCACTAAACGGCATCACTAAGATATCCCCGTAATCACTAACCCCCGTACCACTCAGGTGTGTATGGGAAAAGCCATACACAAAACTATCACTGTAATGATAACCGCCACAACCGTCCCATCCATCAAGCCGGGTATCCGGACTTAACTGCACCATACCGTGAGGAAGTGTGGCTCCCGGATAGGTATGCCCATGACCGCCCGTACCGATAAATGGATTTACATATTGCACATAATTTTTTTGAGTAAAGCCTGTAAGAGATAAAATGCAAAAGATGATTGGAGCTATTATTTTTTTATACATTGTAACAAATGAAGCAGATTTATTCATATGGTTAATTGTATATAAATATAAGTATTGTTTTTTCTCACAGATAACACAGATGAACACAGATTTATATCTAACAGCCAGTGGAGAAGAAAGAATTTTTTTAGAACGGAGCATTTATACAAATAAAAAAAGCCCCGCTGTAAGCAGGGCTCAAATAAAAATCTGTTTTACTAAAACGGAAGATCATCATCCACATGTACAGGATTGTTTGAAACGGGAGCAGGGTTAGTGTTTCTAACTACCGGTGGATTCCCCATTCCTGCATTACTAACGTTTCCTGAGTTTGATCCCTGGCTTTCACCACTTCCACCACCCAGAAGCTGAATATTCTGTACACGCATACGCAATGTAGCAGCAGCCTGGCCATCTTTATTGGTATAAGGATCTGCTTCCGGAGAACCTTCAGCATATACCATTTTACCTTTTGTCAGATATTGGGAAACCGTGGTCCTGTCGGTCCAGTAGGCACATTCAACCCAGGTAGTTCTTTCTTTTTGATTTCCCTGTGCATCTTTGTAACGTTCTGTGTGCGCCACACTGAAATTGATCACATTCTTTCCGTTCACTTCTTTTACGATGCAATCTTTACCAAGATTGCCTACAATCTGTAACTTAATCATAACTGTTTTTTTTAATTATTAATCGATGTATCTGGTTTTGCTAATAGTTATGTTTGAAAAACAATATTAATTCATCTTCTTTTTTAAAGTACTCACCTGGTCCTGTAAGTTATTAACAAGATTTGCCAATGAATTTACATCCCACCTTTGTTGTTGAGTTACTTTACCAATTATTACCTGCGCCATCCATATCTCTGCTATGTCGTCACTATTTACCTGGTAAGGCTGGTAGGCGGGATTATCACTCACCAGTGAGACTTTATTTTTAGCCCTGTTATTTTTTACAATTCTTTTATAAACGATCCCTTCATTCTTACTCACCACTATGCAGGCTGCATTGCTTTTTACATCTTCCAGGCTGTTAACTTTTTCACCTACAATTATGCTTCCACTAGGTGTAGGCATCATACTATCTCCGATTATTTCAAAAGCCCTGTAATTACCACCACTTAACATAGGCAGCGTAAAAGTATTGAGTTCGTCAATAAACTCACTGTCGGCATAACCGGCCAGGTAGCCCGCCGCTGCTTTAACAGGAACAAAATGAATTACATTCCTGTCTGCAGTTGCCATTTTTTGCTGCCTGCGTTTCATCCAGTAAGAATTTCCGGTATTGCTGAGATCCTTGAGTAAAAGTTCATCAAGACTAAGCTTGAACATTTCGCTTATGATCTCAAGAACTTCCAGGCGGGGATCCGCTCTTTCTTCCTCATACGCACCAATCAGGGATCGCTTAATATTCAATTTATTGGCAAACTCTTCCTGCGTCCATCCACGCAACTTGCGTAAATATTTCAAATTTAAACCGGCTATTGACATGTTAACTAATTTGATTAGTACAAATATACTAAATTGTTTAGTTTACCAAAATTATTTTTTAACCAACTGATTTTTTTATGGATATGGATAAACCGGTAAACTTATCTTTGAAGCAAAACTTTACATCATGAATACAGCCGGTGTTAATATTTTAAATGCACTTGTTCTTATTGGCGCTGGGCTATATGGTTATTTTGGTATTACAGCTGCCGATGGAACTAATTCTCTTACAGCGCTTATTCCTGCCGCATTTGGTTTGCTTTTCCTTTTAATGCACAAAGGAGTTGCAAATAAAAACAAGACCATCACTCATATAGTGGTGTTGCTTACACTTATTTTACTGATCATGTGTATCATGCGGTTCTTAAAGATCGAAGAATGGGATTCTAAAAAATATATATTTCTTGCCTGTATACTAAGTAATTCTCTCGCTCTTATTGTTTTTATAAAAAGCTTTGTTGATGCCCGCAAAAGCAGGGTTTAAAATATACTTGTTTTAATGACTAAGAAAAAAGAAAAGCCTGTAATATTAATTACCAATGATGATGACATCACTTCCCCCGGAATAAAAACACTGGTAGAAGCTGTAAAAGACCTGGGCACTGTAGTAGTTGTAGCACCCGACAGCGCTCAAAGCGGAATGGGCCACGCGATAACTATTGGTAATCCTTTGCGGATGCAGAAAATGAATTTATTCGGAGAGATTGAATCCTGGCAAACCACTGGCACCCCGGTTGACTGTGTTAAACTTGCGGTTGATAAAGTGCTGCACCGCAAACCAGATCTGTGTTTGAGTGGCATCAACCACGGCGCAAACCACTCCATTAATGTTATTTACAGTGGTACAATGTCGGCTGCTATGGAAGCTTCTATTGAAGGGATACCCAGTATCGGATTTTCGCTTATGGATTACAGTTATGAAGCCGACCTTGAGCCGGCAAAAAAGATCGTACGCAAAATTGTTATGGAGATCATGGGAAAACAATTAGACAAACACCTTTTGCTTAATGTAAATATTCCTTCCATACCCTTTGAAAAAATTAAAGGAATAAAGATCTGCAAACAGGCATATGCCAAATATGAAGAAGATTTTTCTGAAAGACTTGATCCGCATGGTAAAAAATATTACTGGCTGACCGGCGTATTTAAAAATTTTGATAAATCAAAAGACACCGATGTTTGGGCCTTGCAACATAATTATGTAAGTGTTGTTCCCGTACAGTTTGATCTTACAAACTATACTTTAAAGAAACAACTCGAAAAAAAGAAGATTTTTAAATGATATTTAAAAGAGATGATTTGAAACTGGGCCTGGTGCTTGGCTTAATAGCGCCGGTAATTGGCATGGTCATATTTATATTGTATAAACTTAGCAACCTATCAATTTATGAAGGATTTCAATTTATGCTCGTGGAGCCCGGCTTACGGATATTTTCTGCTGCGTTAAGCCTTTCTTTAATTATGAATGCCCTTTTATTTACTTTATATATCAATACAAACAAAGACCTTACTGCAAAGGGAATATTTATAGCTACGATGATCTATGGTGCTGTGATACTGATTATCAAAACGGTTTACTAAAAGTAAGTGTAGATTTTTTTTATATCATCACCCCAGACAATATAAAATATTCGATCAATTGCAGGTATAAATTTTTAAAAGCACAATTTAAACTGCATCTTAAGCAGGTTATTGATCCAATTGAAACAATCCATCTACAAATTGTTCCTTATTGAAAACCAGGAGGTCTTCGGCTTTTTCTCCTACCCCAATAAATTTAACGGGTATTTTAAACTGGCTTGCAATAGCTAACACGACCCCGCCCTTTGCTGTTCCATCTAATTTTGTAATAACAAGCCCTGTAACATCTGTAGCTGCAGTAAAATGTTTAGCCTGCTCCAGCGCATTTTGCCCGGTGCTGCCATCCAATACTAATAAAACCTCATGCGGTGCCTGGGGAATAACTTTTTGTATTACCTTTTTTATTTTAATAAGCTCATCCATCAGGTAAGCTTTATTATGCAATCGTCCGGCAGTGTCAATAATTACAACATCCGATTTCCTGGCCACTCCACTTATTACTGTATCGTATGCAACAGACGCAGGATCACTGCCCATTTCTTTTTTTACGATTGGTACATTGGTTCGTTCACTCCATATTGTCAGCTGATCAACAGCTGCCGCTCTGAAGGTATCAGCTGCACCCAGTAATACAGATTTCCCTGCTTTCGAAAAATTATGTGCAAGCTTACCAATGGTAGTGGTCTTACCTACACCATTTACACCTACCACTAAAATGATATGCGGCTTGTTCGCAGCAGGTAGTTCAAAACTTTCATAACCTGTATCAGCCGGAGAGGCAACCAGCAAATTTTGAACTTCCTCTTTTAATATTTTATGAAGCTCCGTTGTATTCAGGTATTTATCTTTTGCAACTCTTTTTTCAATTTGCTCAATGATCTTTACAGTTGTTTCAATACCCACATCAGCCCCTACCAGTGCATCTTCCAGGTTATCCAGCACTTCTTCATCCACTGTACTTTTTCCTGCAATTGCTTTTGTGATCTTATTGAAAAAACCTTCCCTCGTTTTCTGAAGTCCCTGATCCAATGATTCCTGCTGTTGTTTTTTACCGAAAAGTTTATCAAATAATCCCATAAAATTTCACTTTAACTGATAGATACCGAAGGTTATAAATAAAGAAAGCCTCCAGAAGAATCGGGAAGCTTTACATATTTTTTAATTGAGATCTTAGCCGGCTAAGAAATCTTTGATCTTTTCTTTATGTACGATCGCCTCTTTAAAAGTATATGCACCTGTTTTAGGGCTCTTTAAAGTACGGATCACTTTTGTCCAGTTTTTTGCATCTGCTGCTGCTTTCTGGTCTTTGGTTTTTATCGCGGTTTTAGCTGCTTTAGCCATTTGTATAATTTGAAAATTTGAAAATATGCAAATTTGAAAATTTTAAACAACCCGTAATGTGCTTCACATTTTCGAATTGAGCAATTTTCAAATTTTATTTAATTTCTTTATGCAGAGTAACTTTTTTTAACGTTGCGTTGAATTTTTTCAACTCAAGGCGTTCAGGTGAATTCTTTTTATTTTTGGTTGAAATGTAACGGCTTGTACCCGGCATACCACTAGTCTTATGCTCTGTACATTCCAATATTACCTGAACCCTGTTTCCTTTCTTTGCCATTATTTATGTTTTAATATCGCTTATTAAATTTTTACTCCTGCGGCACGCATTTCTTTAACCACTGAAAACAAACCATTTTTATTGATAGTCCTTATTGCTTCAGAAGATATCTTCATGGTAACCCACTTATCTTCCTCAGCCAGGAAATAACGCTTGGTTTGTAGATTTGGTAAAAATCTCCGCTTTGTTTTAATATTGGAATGGGAAACTTTATTACCTGTTATTGGTTTCTTTCCTGTTACCTGACATACTCTGGCCATTGTCCTAAAATTTTGGACGGCGAAGGTAGCGATTTTTACTAATAATTACTCTTTGTAACTGCTTAATTTTGTAAAAATGTATATAATACTTTTGTAACACCCCAAATTTTTCTGAATATAGTTATGAATAAACATTTTATCACTTCCAGTTATGTAGCCGGAATGGCCTTCTCTGCTTCCATTTATGGTCATAAAATTATCATGGATACGCCGGATGAAGGCGGTTCAGACAGTGGCCCCAGTCCAAAAAAACTCATACTTGCTTCCCTGGCAGGATGTACGGGTATAGATGTAGTATCCATATTAAATAAAATGAAAGTACCATTTAGTGACCTCACAATTAATGTTGAGGCCGGCCTCACTGATGAACATCCTAAGATTTATAAAGATGTTATCATCAATTACAGTATTAAACTGGCAATGGAAGACCGTTCTAAAATGGAAAGAGCCGTTAACCTCTCACAGGAAAAATATTGTGGCGTTAGTGCAATGTTCAGGGCATTTACTACTGTTGAATCAGTGATCACTTATATATAAAAATTTTAGGCAGTTTTTTTAAGTTTACTTATTCTTTGCAGCCGCCACATTTGCAGAATGATCGCAAACAAGATCAGGATAAGGCCGATATAAAATTCACCTCGCAGCATTTTACTTTCACTGAAAAAAATAAAGGCCAGGATGATCCCATACACAGGTTCAAGATTGTACGTTAAGTTAGCAGTGAAAGCAGATATTTTTTGCAAAGCTTTCAACTGAAGGTCAAAACTTACTACGGTACATAAACCTGCCAGTATTATCAACCAAAACCAGTCGACGATTGTGGGTAAAAAATATTCTGCAGGAAACCGAATAAAGTAAACCGGCAAAACAATTGTTAGAAATATCAGCCCTCCTCCCAATTCATAAAGTGTAAGTATTCGCGGAGTGAATTTTTTCAAAAGTTCTTTATTAAAAACAGGGAACAACGCACTACCCATTGCCGACAGGATACCAAATATGATCCCTGTTTTATACTGAGGATGAAAATCAAAGATGATATAAATACCTGCTATCGCCATAATACCCAATAATAATTCGGCAACAATGATCTTTCTTTTTAAAATAATTGGTTCAAAGATGGCTGTGAAAAAACCAGTGGCGGAAAAACAAACAAGGGCAACAGAAATATTTGCATACTTAACGCTTCCATAAAAAGTAACCCAGTGAAAGGCAATAATTAATCCTACCCCGGCCATTTTTAAAACATCCCTGGCAGAAAGAGGGTTGAGTTGTTTTTTTAATAGCATGATAAAGAGAAGAATGATGACGGTCAGCAACAGCCTGTACCATACCAGTAATCCTTCATTTAACAGGATCAGCTTTCCCAGTATAGCGGTAAAGCCTGCAAGAAAAACGGCAATATGTAATTGAATAAAAGCCTTTTTCATGTTACTATCGATCAGTATTAGATTCACAATAATACCATAGTTAACCCTTACCTGTATTATTCCTTTCTATGTTATTTATACCGCTTCCCACGGGCAACTGCCTTCTGCAAAAAAATTTTCAAAAAAACATGACTGGTACCAACTCAAATGCAAACATGGTTATATTTGCCCACTTATAACCAACAACTATATATGAGCTTTAAAAGAATCAATAATATTACCGGATGGGTTGTATGCCTTATTGCATGTTGCGTATACATTATGACAATGGAAGCTACCGGTAGTTTTTGGGATACAGGAGAATTTGCATCCAGTGCTTATAAATTACAAATACCCCATCCCCCAGGAGCCCCACTCTTTGTATTAATGGGCAGATTATTTATGGCACCTTTTGCCGCTGACCAGGCCGCTACCGGAATTAACCTGATGAGTGCCTTAGCCAGTGGCTTTACTATCCTGTTTCTTTTCTGGACGATCACACATTTTGCTTTAAAGATCCTTCAGAAAGATGGAATGAGCATGAGCACGAACAAGATCATAGCGATCATGGCTACAGGTGTAGTGGGTGCATTGGCTTATACATTCAGTGATTCTTTCTGGTACAGTGCCGTAGAAGGGGAAGTGTATGCATTGTCATCTTTTTTCACAGCAATTGTTTTCTGGGCAATATTGAAATGGGAACAAAATGTAACGGAAGAACAGGCAGCAGGTATTAAAGGACGATTTACAAAAGCAGACAGATGGATAATCCTTATATTTTACCTGATGGGTCTTTCTATAGGGGTCCATTTATTAAACCTTCTCACACTGCCAGCGCTTGTAATGATATACTATTTTAAAAGATACAAAGTTACGCGCAAGGGCACTATACTCGCATTTATAATCGGATGTATCATAACCGGGATCGTGCAGAAAGCCGTTATACAATGGAGTATAAAAGGGGCAGGTAATATGGATATATTTTTTGTAAATGATCTTGGACTTCCTTTCTTTAGTGGTTTTGCGTTCTTCTTTGTACTGTTGGCAGCCATATTATATTTTTTATTGCGCCTGGCAAACAGAAAGAACTGGAACTTTTTAAAACTCGGTGTATGGAGTTTTGTTTTTATGCTCGTAGGGTATTCCACTTACCTTACTACCATGATACGCAGCAGTGCAGATCCATCCGTTGATATGTTCAATGTTGATAATCCTGTAAACCTGGTTGGCTATATAAGCCGTGAACAATATGGTGACTGGCCGATCTTACATGGCCAGGATTTTACCGCCCAGATCCAGGATTCAAAAATTACACCTACTTATATTAAGTCTAATGGAAAGTATGAGGAGAGTGGCCAGAAGATAAAATATGTGTACGCTCCTGAAGACCTTCATTTCTTTCCCCGCATGTGGGATCAAAGCAATGATCAGGGTCATGCAGATTATTATGCAGCCTTTGCAAACATCGGCAAAGACCAGGAAGGTAATTGGGAAGGCAAGCCCACTATGGGTGATAATATTAGTTTTTTTATGAGCTACCAGATAAACTGGATGTACTGGAGGTATTTTATGTGGAATTTTGCCGGTAAACAAAATGATATACAGGGTGTGAATATGGGTAATGTACGGGATGGAAACTGGAAGACGGGTATCGGTTTTTTTGATGCCCTTCGCTTAGGAAATCAATCTGCACTACCTGACAGCATACAAAATAACAAGGCAAATAATAAGTTGTTTGCCTTGCCATTTATCCTGGGTATTCTCGGATTAATTTACCAGGTTAGAAAAGATAAAAGGGATGCGTTTGTTGTAGGGCTGTTGTTCTTTTTTACAGGTTTCGCCATCTGTCTCTATTTAAACCAGGCAGGTAACCAACCCCGTGAAAGGGATTATGCTTATGTAGGATCGTTCTATGCATTTGCTATCTGGATCGGTTTAGGTGTTTTGTTTGTACGCGATTTTCTATTAAAATATATTAAGAATATTCGTACCGCAACAATTGCGGCCGGAGTGGCTTGTTTATTATTGGTGCCTGTACTGATGGCCAGCCAGGAATGGGATGATCACGACAGGAGTAATAAAACCCTTGCGCGTGACCTTGCCACGAATTACCTGGAAAGTTGTGCGCCCAATGCAATAGTTATCTCATTTGGTGATAATGACACTTATCCTTTATGGTATGCCCAGGAAGTGGAAGGTGTAAGAAAAGATGTTCGTGTTATCAATAGCAGCTTATTGGGTACTGACTGGTACATTAACCAATTAAGATATAAGGTTAATAACAGCGACCCGATTGATCCTATCTGGAGCGCTACACAGATTGAAGGTTCCAACAGGGATGTGATATACGCTCCCGAATCACTGTATGGTAATAATACAGATATGATAGCCCAGTTTAGGAACAAGGCAGGAGTGAAATTAAATCCTGATGAGACCATGGACCTTTATACCATGATGAAGGATTTTGCCGGAAGTGATGATAATAATAAAATGGCACAGGGCAGGGATGGCACACCTATTTCTATTTTTCCCACAAAAAAAGTTTCAATCCCTGTTGATATAAATCTTGTAAAACAAAATGGAACCGTAAATGCATCTGACAGTGTAGTATCGTCTGTAAAATTTGATATTCCTAAAGGCGCTTTGTATAAAAATGATGCAGCTATATTAAATATCATTGCAGCCAATAAATGGAAGCGTCCTATATATTTTACATCTCCTTACAGGGAATTAGGTTTTCAAAGTTATTTACGCCAGGAAGGTTTGACATACAGGTTGGTACCGGTACAAAATACGCCTGTGAATAATGACTGGGTAGCGAATGTTATGATGAATAAATTTGTATTTGGCAATGCGGATAAACGGGGCGTTTATTTTGATGAAGAGAATCGTCGCCATTTGAATAGTATCAGGCAGGCTTATGCACAGGCAGCCAGTAGTCTTGTTGATGCGGGCAGAAAAGAAGAAGCAAGCAAGCTTTTGAACAAAGCAGATAAAATGATGTTGCAGGAGAATTTTCCATACGGATTGGTAAGCCGCAATCAGCTGCATAACCAGATCTCCTTACAGTTTCTATATGCAGCAATGAAAGCGGGTGATACAAAGCTTGCTGAGAGGGTTAAAGCAAGCGTTAAAAAAGATATGGAGCAACAGCAGTCTTATTACCAGTCGCTTTCCGATAACAGAAGAGATCATATGTCTTATGAAGAGGAACAAAATGAAAATCTTATCAAAACCCTTATGGGAATTGAACAGCAGTTTAAACTGCAGCAACAGATGGAAACTGCACCTCCCATTCAGAATACGCCACTGGCTCCTACTGACAGCCCGATGAATTAGAAATAAAAATATTTTCCTGAAGTCCCTGCTTGCGGGGACTTTTTTTATTTAACACAGGCAACAAACATAGAGTAAGATTGTTACGTAAATTGTTGGGCGGGGGAAAGATGTGAAAAGTGAAAAGTGAAAAGTGAAAGGTGAAAGGTGAAAGGTGAAAAGTGAAAAGTGAAAAATGTGAAGGGTGAAATGTGAGTGGCTATAAAAAATGGAGAATTAAAAGCTGAAAGCTGGTGAGTGATAGCAGTTTTTAATTCGTGGAATTCGTGAATATAATTCGTGTTTAAAAACATTACCAAAATGCGTGGTTTTAATTTTTCTAAATATGATCCGGATGAGAACAGTAAATCAGACTTCGAAAAGCTGCTGGATCTTTTTATGCAATTGCTGACTTATACCAATGGAGATTTTTCTGAAGCAATGAAATGGATGAATGAACTGGATAAAGAACACAAATTAACCGGTGATGAGTATGGCATGGGAGACTTCCTGGAAGACTTGAAAACCAAAGGTTATATTGATGAGAACAATGAAACTGGGGAAATAAAGATCACTGCTAAATCCGAACAGTCAATACGCAAAAGAAGCCTGGAAGAGATATTTGGCAAACTTAAAAAAACCCGTCAAGGCAATCACAATACTTTCAGGCCGGGTGGTGGAGATGAGATCAATTCGGAAACACGTTCCTTTATGTTTGGTGATACTATGGAACAGATCGATTTTACAACATCGATCCGCAATGCCCAGATCAATCATGGCATCGACAGCTTTAATATGAATGAAGGGGATCTGGAGATCAGGGAAACTGATTATAAATCGCAGACATCCACAGTGCTTATGATCGATATTTCCCATTCGATGATCCTTTATGGAGAAGACAGGATAACGCCTGCAAAGAAAGTGGCGATGGCACTAAGCGAGCTTATTCAAACCAAGTATCCAAAAGATACCCTGGATATTGTTGTGTTTGGAAATGATGCCTGGACGATCGAAGTGAAAGACCTTCCTTATTTAGAGGTAGGGCCTTATCATACAAATACAGTTGCGGGATTACAACTTGCCATGGACCTTCTTCGCAGAAGAAGAAATCCTAACAAGCAGATCTTTATGATTACTGACGGTAAACCTACCTGTTTAAAGGTTGGAAAAAACTATTATAAGAATAGTTTTGGAATAGACCGTAAGATCATGACGCGTTGTATGAGCCTTGCCACGCAATGCAAGAAACTAAAAATACCAATAACCACTTTTATGATCGCCAGTGATCCTTACCTGCAGAAATTTGTACAGGAGTTTACAGAGACAAACAATGGAAAAGCATTTTTTGCATCGTTGGATAAACTGGGTTCATTTATATTTAAGGATTTTGAAAGTGGGAAAAGAAAAACAGTGTATTAAACGGCCACGAAGACAAAAGACGCTTATCAATACAAAATAAAACTTATTTATTTTTTGGTCTTAGCGTCTTTGTAGCAAAAAAAACATGAATTAAAAATGGATGTAACTAAGATCAAAACATTAGGCGAATTAAAGAAAAGCAAATACGTTTCAAAAACTATAAAAGATGAGATACGGGACAACCTGGTAAAAAAGATCAAAGCAAAAGAAAATGCTTTTCCGGGGATACTGGGTTATGAAGATTCTGTGATACCCGATACTGAAAGGGCATTGCTCAGCCGGCACAACATCTTATTCCTGGGTTTAAGGGGACAGGCAAAAACAAGAATGGCGCGGCAGATGACCGGCCTGTTGGATGAATATATCCCTATTGTTGCAGGTAGCGAAGTAAACGATGATCCTTTAAAACCTATTTCCCGTTTTGCACAGGATATGATCAGTGATAAAGGAGATGATACTCCTGTTGAATGGGTGCATTACAGTCAGCGTTATGGTGAAAAGCTGGCAACACCGGATGTAAGCGTAGCAGACCTTATCGGGGATATAGATCCTATCAAAGCAGCCAATTTAAAACTAAGCTTTGCGGATGAAAGGGTGTTACATTACGGTATCATTCCGCGCAGTAACCGATGCATTTTTGTAATAAATGAATTGCCAGATCTGCAGGCAAGGATACAGGTTTCTCTTTTTAATATCCTTGAAGAAGGCGATCTGCAGATAAGGGGTTTTAAATTACGTTTACCCCTCGACGTTATGTTTGTGTTTACAGCCAACCCCGAGGATTATACAAACCGTGGCAGCATTGTAACGCCATTGAAAGACAGGATAGAAAGCCAGATACTTACCCATTACCCACGTTTATTGGAAACATCTTTACTGATCACTGAACAGGAAGCTAAAATTATTGAAGAACAGCATGCACGCGTAAAGGTTAGTGACCTGATCAAAAGGCTTATCGAACAGGTAGCCTTTGAAGCCCGGGAGAGTGAACTGGTAGATAAAAAAAGCGGTGTAAGTGCCAGGCTTACCATATCTGCTTATGAAAACGCCATAAGCGCAGCTGAAAGAAGGGCATACATCAATAATGAAAAAACAACACAGGTTTGGCTGAGCGACCTGGCAGGAATAATACCTTCCATTACCGGTAAGATTGAACTCGTTTATGAAGGGGAACAGGAAGGTCCTTACCAGGTGGCATTCAATCTGCTGGAAAAAGCGATACGTAGTCAGTTTATTCAATACTTTCCAAACCCGGACGCATTAAAAAAGAAGAAAGGAAAAGAACAGGCTGAAAGTCCTTATAAATCTGTTACACGCTGGTTCGACAGCGGCAACAACCTGAACCTGTTCCTTGAATCAAAAGATGCCGATAAAATTCAACTCCTCTATAAAGTGGATGGATTGCATGCACTGGTAAAAACTTTTTTCAATGCTTCCAGTGAAAAGGAAACTGCCCTGTTAATGGAATTTGTTTTACATGGACTTGCCTCTTATTCCCTGATCAGTAAAAAAATATTTGAAGGAAAAATTGAATTTAAAGACCTGATGGGTAGTATGTTCAACTTTAAAAATACTAATACAGAGGAAGGATTTGATGACAGTGATTTTAATTAAGTAAAAAAGACCGGAATTAGTTCCGGTCTTTTTGTTAATCGTTCTAATTTTATTTCAGTAACAAGCCAATCTTTAGTCCACCATTTACACCAAGATTTGCACCCGGCCCGGTCTTTTGAATTGTAAAGTGATTTGATATGTAATCATCATAGTAGTAATAATTGTTATCGGGATCAGGTTTAGTATTGTCAAACGCATAACCAAAACCTCCAAATATATCTACTAAGAATTTATCGCCAAAAACCCACTGGCGCCCAAAATTTAGAATAACGGCACCGAAAACATTGCTTCTTCTTTCTAATACCGCATTACCTGTTTTAAAATCAAGGGCATTATCAGAATAAAAACCAATAGTGGCAGAAGGTTTCACGTAACTGCCCTGCATAACATGTGTCATCCTCATGCCTTTATTAAAGAAATTCGGCAACTTATTAAACTTGTATCCTCCATCTATAAAAACGCCCTTTGCACTCCTCTTATAAGGCAGGTACTGGCCGTTAACATAATAACCATCAATCTGAAAATTTTTGCCAGCCCCTATAATACCTAACCCCACTTCATAACTTTTTAACGGGGAAAGAGACTTTTCAAAAGAAATATGTGAGTAGCCAAGGAGAGGAGCTAAAAAATTAAATTTAATCGCTTTGGTTAACTGGCCTTCATAATTCTGAGGATCTTTATAACTTACTTTATATTTTTCAACCCGGCCATCAGCATATTCTATCCGGTTTAATGTAGATTTATCAACAACGTATACGGGTCCATCCGGGCTGTCGAAAAGTTTGTATTTAATATCATCAGTTCCAATTTCAATAATTTTTGCATTGATAACTGGCCCTTTGAGTTTATAAATTTTATCCTGTGCAAAAAGTCCCGTTGTAAAGCCAAAGGCTAACAACAAAATGATTAATTTTTTCATAAGTAGTTTTTGTTAAGAGTTCGGTTTTAATAATATTGCTGCATAATACTAAATTATATTCACTTCCGTTTCCAATTCTATTTCAAATTTTACTTTTACACTTTCTGTGATTTTATTACTTAACTCAATTATTTCGCTCCCTTTGGCATTTGCATAATTGACCAAAACGAGTGCCTGCTTGTCGTGACATCCGGCATCTCCCTGCCTGTAGCCTTTCCAGCCACATTGTTCTATAAGCCAGCCAGCAGCAATTTTAAATTCATTTTTCAATTCATAACCCGGCATGCCAGGAAAGGAATTCTTTAATTTCAGAAAGTGCTCTTTGGATATCAATGGGTTTTTAAAAAAACTTCCTGCATTACCGATCACCGCAGGATCTGGTAATTTACTTCTACGGATATTCATCACCGCTTCTGCAATAGATTGTATATTCAATGAAGTGATGTTCATTTTTTGAAGCTCTTCTTTGATAGCTCCATAATTTATCTTAAAATCCGGAATCTTTTTCAATCGGAATGTTACCGACGTTATAACAAATTCACCTTTGTGTTTATTTTTGAATACACTTTCCCGGTATCCAAAACCACAATCAGCATTGTGAAAGATAACACTGTTTTTTTCTTTTAAATGAAATGCTTCCAGGCTATGGAATACATCTTTTAACTCTACACCATACGCACCAATATTCTGCATAGGGGAAGCTCCAACACATCCTGGTATCAGGGCCAGGTTTTCCACACCTGCATAATTGTTTTGCAGGCAGTACAATACAAACTGGTGCCAGTTAACACCCGCGCCTGCCTTTATCAACACGCTATCATCGTCTTCCGCGGTTTTTTCAATCCCGGCTATCTCATTTTTTATTACCAGCCCATTAATATTGTTAACCGGTAAAATATTACTTCCTCCGCCCAAAATCAACAAACTATCGGTTTCGGGTAAGTGTTTTTTGCTCCATTCAAGTGATTCATTCAATTCCTCCACTGAACTAAAAGCTGTAAAATGTGCTGCAGCTACATCAATTCCAAATGTATTGTACTTCCTGAGGGATATATTGTTTTTGATATCCATTTAATTTGCATCTACATCCGGGATAATGTGAACGCCGGCATATTTTTTTTCACTTATTAATAAACTAATGTAATTTCTAATTACCTTTTTAAATGTAAGGCTCATTCCCGGCTCCTTAGGCAGTTTTAAAAGTACTTCTGCCAGGTACAGGTTCCTGATCCTTCCCACCACGGGTACAGCAGGCCCTGTTACATATTCCTTAAGATCCTGCCTGAGAAAACGGGCTAATTTTTCAGCTGCTTCCATTACGATCTCTTTCTCTTTATGTTTCAGTGTTATTAAAACCACACGGCTAAAAGGTGGATAGAAAAATTCTTTACGGTTGTTTATCTCGTACGCATAGAAATTTTTATAATCATGTTGCTGAACCATTTTAAGAACGGGATGATTAATATTCAATGCCTGGATTAAAACTTTTCCTTGTTCATTTTTTCTGCCGGCCCTGCCACTTACCTGTTCCATTAATTGAAACGCCCGCTCATTTACCCGAAAATCAGTAAAACTCAATAAACCATCAGCGTCCAGTATTCCTACAAGGCTTACATTTTCAAAATCAAGGCCTTTAACCACCATCTGTGTACCCACCAGTATATCCAGCTTGTGTTGCTCAAACTGCTGGATAAGATGATCGTGTGCTGTTTTACCTTTAATGCTATCCACATCCATCCGGGCAATTTTATAATTAGAAAAAAATTCTTCCAGCTGCTCCTCTATTTTTTCAGTACCGAAATTTTTTTCCAGCCAGTTTGTGCTGCCGCAGGCCATACAGGCAACCAAACGTGGATACGTACTTCCGCAATAATGACAATGAAGTTTATTACTGAACTTGTGCAATGTAAGTGAAACATCACAATGGGTACATTGAGGAATATAACCACAAGTACCGCAAATAAGATAAGGATTATAACCCCGCCTGTTCTGAAATAAGATAACCTGTTTTTTTGCATCCAGTACTTTCTGAATAGCTTCTTTTAGTTTAGGACTGATCATCACTTTACCTTTCTGGCTTATTTGAGCAGTATTAATGATCTCCATTTCAGGGAGGCTTATTCCTCCATATCTTTCACCCAGGTATACCAATCCATATTTATTATTTACTGCATTATAATAACTCTCCAATGAAGGAGTTGCACTTCCTAAAAGAACTTTTGCATTGAACAGGGTTGCATAAAATACAGCAGCGTCACGTGCATTATAACGCGGAGCCGGATCCTGTTGCTTGTAAGATGGATCATGCTCTTCATCAACAATGATAAGACCCAGTTTTCTAAATGGTAGAAAAATTGCACTACGTGCCCCCAGTAAGATCTTTATCTCACTTGTTCTTATTTTGTTCCACAATTCAATTCTTTCCTGGTTGTTGAATTTAGAATGATAAATGGCGATGTTGCCTCCAAAATGTTTTTGCAGCCTGCGAATGATCTGAGCTGTTAAAGCGATCTCAGGCAAGAGATAAAGTACTTGTTCCCCTTTTGAAAAATGTTCTTCGATCAGTTTGATATACAATAAAGTTTTGCCACTACTTGTGATACCATGCAACAGGCATACAGCTTTTTCTTCAAAGGACCTTCTTATATCATCCAGGCCTTGCTTTTGCAAAATGCTAAGTTCAAATTCAATCTTTACATCTTTTGGAAGGCTTTTAATACGGTCAATATTTCTTTTTTCAACTAAAAGGATATTCTTCTGCATTAACCCTTTTAATTGAAGAGTTGTTGCTCCGGATTTTTTTAATAATGTGGTTTGTGTAACCTCTCCTTCTGTTTTTGAAAGATGTAAAAAAGCAAGAATGAGTTCCATTTGTTTGGGTGCACCTTTCCATTCATTTAGCAGGCTACTGAGGTCTTTATCATTATCCAGTAAAGGGTTTAATAAAACAAATTTTTCTTTACGGGCTGCATACTTTTCATTGAGCTTTTCCCAGATGAAACAAACATTTTTATCGATCAGTTTTTTAATAACAGGATAAACATGCATGATATCCAGGATCTGTTGTACTTCCGTTATGTGCAATTGTTTTCGCAGCAGCAATGCTTCGGCAACCAGGAATTCTTCTTCATTCAAATTTGTAAAATCCTCTCCCGCATCTTCATTATAGATGAGGATGGTTTCACTGCTTAGTTTGAAGTTTGCCGGCAATGCAGCTGCCATCACTTCTCCTTCTGTGCACATATAATACAAGCTTATCCATTGCCATAATTCCAGCTGTTCTTTATAAAGCAGGGGTGAATCATCTAATACATTTAAAATGGATTTTGTTTTATACGCCGGCTCTTCAGTAATAATTTTTTTAATGATGCCTGCATATTTTTTTGATTTTCCAAATACCACTTCCA
This sequence comes from Ferruginibacter sp., assembly GCA_037720515.1. Classification (GTDB taxonomy): domain Bacteria; phylum Bacteroidota; class Bacteroidia; order Chitinophagales; family Chitinophagaceae; genus Ferruginibacter. Next base: position 10,512 of record JBBJMM010000014.1, on the reverse strand, counting down.
CCCTGCACCCGGGTTGTGCCTGTTGCAGAAATTGAAGTGGTATTGCATATGTATACACTACAGGCAGAGCAAGTGGTAAAATGATAAGTGCCCACGCTGCAGGCTTATCGACAGGAAAATTTATCTCTGTATCATTCATTATTTTACCCAGCTTGGTTTGTACCGGTATAGTGCTTCTTCCATATTATCATATACTTCTTTTTTTAACCTGGCAACATCATCCAATGTTAACCCTGTTACGCTTACCTCCTTTAAATAAACAGCGCGAGAAAGTCCCGGAGACAAAGAAAATACACTTTTATAATTCAGCCGGTCGTGAGTATCCAGGAAAATTACGGGCTTAATTGGAGTTTGAGATTCAATTGCAATTTTGAAAGCTCCATCATAAAAGTTTTTTAATGGCATATCCGAAAGATTAAAAGTTCCTTCAGGGGCAATAACTATAGAAATATTATTTTTCAATACATCTCTCAATTCAGCTACACTTTTTGCCCTGCCCTCAGAATTGCTTCTTTCAACCAGTATGGCAGCTTTACGGTAAATAAACCCAAAAACGGGAATTTTTGCCATTTCCGCTTTCCCCAGTACTCTAATATGTTGTTTGCTGAAAGCGATCACCCAAAGTGGTATATCTACATAAGATATGTGATTCACTACAAATACAACGGGATGAGATGGATCATGGGGAGTTTCATAATAGTTTTTATGTACCATCCCCCACAAAGTTGTTGCCGAAACAGCCCAAAACGTACATATATGATAAATCATATTTCCACCTCTCACCTTCCCAAAAAAAGAGGCAATAAACACAAAGGGAAAAACAAGAAAGAGAAGGAGTATAAATATTATAAACCCATAAAGGCTATATACAGTTTGGATAAAACGTTTAAAATGAGCCATAAACTGCGAATATAACCAGATTGGCCCTTTTTGATACTACCTTCCGCTAACTATGTGTGGGATAGCGGAAAATAGAGAAATTCTAAAAAAGCTGATTTTGCCATGATAGCTTTTTTATAGCAAAATTCCCTTACCTTTGCCGTCCTAAAAATGGGTATATGTTAGCAATAGTTAAAATCGCAGGACAGCAATTTAAAGTAAAAGCCGGAGACAATTTATATGTTCCTCATATAGAGGGCAATGTTGGGGACGCCATAGAATTTTCAGACGTTCTGATCACGCATAACGGAGATAATGTTATTTCCGGGGCAGATGTAAAAGCTGTAGTAAAAGCAGAAATTGTGAATGGCCTGATCAAAGGTGACAAGGTTATTGCTTTTAAAATGAAAAGAAGAAAAGGCTTCCGTAAAAAACACGGACATCGTACGCATTTTACGCAAATAAAAGTAACAGAAATTGCTTAATAAAAAGTTACCAGGATGATCGCAAAAAATTATAATTATAAATTTTGCATCAAACAAAAAACTTAAAATTAAAACTGATTTAAATGGCACATAAAAAAGGTGAAGGTTCTGTAAAAAACGGACGTGATTCACAAAGCAAAAGATTAGGTGTAAAAATATTCGGAGGACAACCAGCCATTGCCGGAAATATTATTATCCGTCAAAGAGGAACTGTTTATCACCCGGGAAATAATGTGGGACTTGGAAGAGATTTTACCATTTTTGCATTAACAGATGGCGTTGTTGAATTCAGAAAAACGAAAGCTGACAGAACGTATGTTTCTGTTAATGAGGTGAATGCCTCTGCATAATTTTTGATATTTTTTTTGGAAGTTTGGAAATAGTATTTATTTTTAAGGTATTATTTACTAACCAATTAAATTCAAAAAAATGGCAACAAAGAAAAAAGCTGCTCCAAAAAAAGCTGCAGCAAAAAAATCAGCTCCTAAAAAAGCTGCTGCAAAAAAAGCTGCTCCTAAAAAAGCTGCTGCAAAAAAAGCTGCTCCTAAAAAGAAATCAGCCGCTAAAAAAAGCAGCACTTCTAAAAAAAGGTAAGCGATGCTTTATTAAAGAGCATAAAATAATAAGCCCCGGTTTTCCGGGGTTTTTTTTTGCTATTCCTCTCAAACTTATACCAGCTAAGGTTTTCAAGCCATCGCTTGAAAAATAATCCCTATTTAAAAACAGCCTGGTATAACTTATACTTTTTTATAATCTGCGAATAATTACATTTGATCTATGGATAATTATCAAATAGCTGATGTGTTTTCATTACTCTCTAAGCTAATGGATATTCATGGAGAGAATAGTTTTAAATCCAAATCTTATTCATCCGCAGCATTTGCAATTGAAAAATCTGACTTACAATTAAGTGAAATTCCGGAAGAAAAAATAGTTTCACTAAAAGGAATAGGAGCCTCAACTTCTCAAAAAATCATTGAAATTTTAAAAACAGGGCATTTAAAAGCTCTTGATGAAATTATTTTTAACACCCCTCCGGGTGTTATTGAGATGATGAATATTAAAGGTATAGGCCCAAAAAAAATCAACACTATTTGGAAAGAAATGGAAATTGAAAGTGTAGGTGAATTATTATATGCCTGCCAGGAAAACAGGTTAAAAATTTATAAAGGCTTTGGAGAAAAAACCCAACAAACAATAATTGATACGATTGAATTCTATTTAAAAAACAGGGAAAGTCATCTTTATTCACAGGTAGTTTTAGTAACAGAGCAAACCACTGTTTTATTAAAGAAATTATTTGGTGAGAAAAATGTTTTTATCACCGGGGAATTAAAAATGCAATCAGAAATTGTGGATGATATTGACTTTTTAATAGTACACTCACTTACCGAAATTGAAAACAAATTAAACGGGCTAACCGGGTTAAGTTTAGAGAAAAAAAATGATGATTTTGTAGTGTATAAATCCAGTTCAGGAGTTAAAATAAAACTGATAGCCACCGATCCGGCAAACCTCGTCAAAGACCTGGTATACACTTCCTCTTCCTTAGAATTTTCAAATGCCTTAACAGAACAATTTTCCAGTATAAATTATGAAAATTGTTCACAAGAGGAAGCCTTTTTTGAAAAAGCAGGGATGGCTTTTATCCCGGCCTATTTAAGGGAAGATAAAGCTATTATTGAGATAGCCAAAAGTGGAGATATGCCGGTTGTGATTGAAAAAAAGGATATAAAAGGAATAATTCATTGCCATAGCAACTGGAGTGATGGAAGCAATACAATAGAGGAACTTGCGGAAGCGGCCATAACAAAAGGCCTTGAATACCTGGTGATAAGCGATCATTCAAAGTCTGCTTTTTATGCCAACGGGCTCAGTGAAGAAAAAATAATCCAGCAACACATATACATTGATGAATTGAACGAACGTTTGCAGCCTTTCAAAATATTTAAAAGCATTGAGAGCGATATTCTCAATGATGGCAGCCTGGATTATAATAATACTATTTTATCCTCTTTTGACCTCATCATTGCTTCAGTACACAGTAATTTAAAGATGACGGAGGAAAAAGCCATGAAAAGGCTTCTTACTGCAATTGAGAATCCTTACACAACTATTTTAGGCCATATGACGGGCAGGTTATTACTTAGCAGAAATGGTTACCCAGTTGATCATAAAAAGATAATAGAAGCGTGTGCATCAAACAAAGTGGTAATAGAACTGAATGCACATCCCAACAGGCTGGATATGGATTGGAGGTATATCAGGTACGCTCTTGAAAAGGGTGTGCTGATATCAATAGATCCTGACGCTCATTTTATAGAGGGGCTGGAGGATATTCATTATGGGGTTTTAGTTGCGCAAAAAGGAATGCTTACAAAAGAAAATAACCTGAGCAGTTTCAGCAGAATTGAATTTCAAAAATATATAACTGAAAAAAAGAGCACGATTGCTCGGTGAGTTAAATAAGTATATGGCTAATCATGAAGTTTGATTTTGCACATACAAAGGCAGCTTTACATAAAAAGCAGTACCGCCCCCAGCAATTGTAGCAAACCAGATATCCCCTTTCGCCTGTTCTACCATTCTCTTACACATAGCAAGGCCGAGGCCTGTGCCGGAGGTTTTGGTTGTAAAATTGGGTGTGAATATTTTAGATTGTATACTTTCTTCTATGCCTGCGCCATTATCCCGGATACTTATAATTATATTTTTATCATCCAGTTTTTCATCAATATGAATTATCACTTTCTGATCCTCATCAACCGATTGCATTGCATTTTGCAACAGGTTGGTGAAAACGCGGTTGATATGTGATTTGTCTGCTTCAATAAAAATATCCTGGTTAACCAGGGAAGTAACCAAAGTAAGTTTATCATTAACGCTGTATAATTGTAAAACATTTCCCAGCACATCATTCAAATTAACGATTTCTAATTTCAAATTTTCTATATTAGCGAACTGGCTGAATTCACCGGCAATATGGCTAAGGTGATCGATCTGTTCAACCAGTGTATTTGCTACAGTAGCACTTAATTCTTTAACATTAGGAGCATTTTGTTCAATTGATTTTTGCAAATATTGCATACTCAGCTTCATGGGAGTAAGCGGGTTTTTTATTTCATGGGCGATCTGCTTGGCCATTTCTCTCCAGGCACCTTCCCTTTCTGTTTTAGCCAGTGCTTCCGCACTTGCATCAAGTTTGCTTACCATTTTATTGTACTCTATCACAAGTTCCCCGATCTCATCGGCACGGTTCCAAAAAATAGCTTCATTTCTTTTGCCCAGGTTTACCATTTTCATTTTATCTCCTATCAGCGAAAAACTATTGGTGATACGGTTAGTGATAAATAATGCAACTATGCCGGCTATTAAAAATATAAATGCATTCAGATTTATTATTGTAACAAGGAAATTTGAGATCTCATCCCGCAGATTACTCTGGGAAGTAAAATAGGGTATGTTCAGGTACGCAAATTTATTTCCGGCAGCATCTATAACAGGAATGTAATTGCTTACATAATTTAAGTTCCCTATCTTTTCTTTCTGAAAATACTGCACTTCACTTTTATTATTCAGGTGGTAATAAGCAACAGGATCCATAATAGTACTTATTATACCTTTTATATAAGGCAGCGGCAATGATGACACCTGCAGGTTGCCATCAAGATCATAAAGATTTACATCGGAACCATGTATCTGTGAGATCTTATTGATATTGTATTCGATATCCTGCTTAACATCTCCTGTATTTAAACGGAATGAATCACTCATTGTCCACCCCTTATTAATGAAATTCTTCACTTCATTTTCCATGATACGAATAGTGCGGCTTAACTTTTCCCTGTTGTTATTTTCATACCGGCTTATAAAAAACAGGATAGTTGCAATTCCGATCACAAAAAAAGAAAGAACACTTATAAAGATAATGGTACCGTGTATCTGGTTCCTGATACTTAACTGCCAATAGGTTTTTAATTTTTTAAAGTTGAAACGGGAGCTTACGAAAATATTCACGAGCCAGATCATGAAAGACAGAAACAGGAATGAACAGAACAAATAAGAAAAAAGGGTGATCGACTCAATTGACACACTACTTTCTTTGGCAATTACCACCACCCTGTCGGGACTGAATTTATACCATAACTCATTAAAGCCATTAACTTTTTTCTCAAAAAATTCCTGTCTGGGAAAATCTTTTTTATTCAATGTGGTGGCAAATGGATAATCATTGTGGCTGTTTATCAGTTTCCAGTTATTATATATTGCGAATGCATATTGCGAACTGTTTTCAATTGAATTATTCTGCCCCCGGCCAAAAAGTTCGGGATATAATTCATTTTTAAATTTTTTAGGGCTGGCTATGATAAAAACATATCCTAACAATTGACCCACACTGTTCTTTAAAACTTTTTTACTTATATAACTGAATTTGTCATATGAAACATCATAATAAAACAGGTCTGGTATACCTGTTGGTTTGCCCTGGGTGTGTAAAATTGTATTTAGTTCATTAAAGTCAGTTAAGTCTGTATTGAACAAAGGCTTTTCCCTGGCATCAAAAGAAAATATCTCTGTACCATACCTCTCTGTATATCCTGAAAGATTCCCCTGTAACAGGCTGTCTTTAAATGCCTGGTTGGTATATTCAATAGTAAACTTATAAAAATTCTCTGAAAGATAATCTTCCCGGAAATCTGTCAGCATTGAGTTTATCAGTGTTTCACTGGATGGATCAGCTTTGGTGGAAAGTATTTCTGCATAATGCTGGCGGTTGCGTAATTCTTTTCGCCCGTTTTCTATTATTATCAGGGATGTGATGGAAATTGAAAAGAAGAAAAGCCAAAAAACCAGCTTCGAAGATATAATATGAGAGGAAAGCAAATTCAATATTCTTGTATTCAAAAGAAAAAGAAAAAAAAGCAACCATAACAATACGAACAATTCTCCCCCGTTGCCCAGGCCTACACGAAAACTCAATAGCAGCAATCCTATACATGTAATCGACAAAACCAGCGGTATGTAGTTTTTAGGAAATAAAGGTTTTAATAAATAAATAATAATCTGAGCAAAAAAGTAATATCCAATTGCAATGCAACACAATATTATAAAACCTATTATGCTGTAAATGTTAAGTGTAAAAAAATTGATCACATCAAATGAGATCTGCGAATCAGATACCAGTGTTCGTATTATTATTGTTCCGGTGAAAGTTATAGCAACGATTAGCAGGCTTCCAAGTACAACAAGTGTCCATTTTTTCCAGGGTACATCTGTTTTAATTTCAAATGATCGTAACTGTGTCTGTGAACGCAGAAAAAAAATGAACCATAAAAACAATATAGAATTGATCAGCAGGTCGCCTAATGACCTCAAAACCATATTGGATCCATAAATAGAGGGATCAAATAATTCAAACTGCCTGAAATTAATTGGAATAGGAAAGTAATAACTGCATATTCGTATAAATAAAACGGTTATAAAAAAGAAAAGTATACCCTTACCGAGATTAAGTGAAGCAATGTGGTCGGCCATTAAATGAATAAACAATAAAATAATAAAGGCGGATAAAATACGGAACCATACTGCCACCGTATTATTACGCAGGCTAACAACATCTGATTTTTTCTCTATATAAAAAAGTTCTGTTCCAAAAATTGAGCGTACTATTCCTCCATTTTTCCGCAATGTGATATCATAATTTGGAGTTATACCATTTACAGCAAACCCATTCTGCAGGTATTCATTTGTAACAATATAATTCCATTTAACAGGAATGAGGGCCAATACTTTTATCTCACTATCACCGTAATTATTCCAAACATAATATCCATTTTGCAGTACAGTAAAACCGGATCGGTCTTTCAGGTAGAGTATCTGGGGGGATGGCTGTACAAGCTGTGTATTCCAAAGAAATAATTTAAAAGTATTAATGCTGTCCGGCCTGTAAAAAAAAAGAAAATATTTTTTATCATTAAGCTCTTCTATAAAATCATCATCGTAATTTCCTTTCTTGATCTTATTTAGGAACGACGTATCCGTCATCAGTGCTTTGAAATCATTCTCTGCTTTATTTATGTGACCTTCTACTTTTTTCTGAACGCTTTTTTGTGATGAATTTGGTGACCAGTAATTATCAACTACTATCGCAATTGTTATAAGCCATGCCCCGATAATAAGAAGGTAAATATTCCTATTCAAAAAGCCACGTAAAGTATTTTGGTTTTGCAAGAAATTTTTGAGGTTTTGGAATATTAAATACTATTTTTTTGCCTTGTTCCAGAGAGCATCCATTTCAGATAATGTCATATCATGTAATAACCTGTTTTCAGCAGCGGCCGCAATTTCCATTTTTGTAAACCGGTCTATAAATTTTTTATTGGTCCTTTCAAGAGCGTTTTCAGCATCTACCTGCAAAAACCTTGCAAAATTAACCAGTGAAAAAAATACATCACCTAATTCATCTTCAATACTATCCTTATTATTCGTTTGTATAGCTTCAGTTAGTTCATTCAGTTCTTCTTTTACCTTTTCCCATACCTGCGTTTTGTTATCCCATTCAAAGCCAACCTGTTTGGATTTATCCTGCAATCGCATTGCTTTTACCATGGAAGGCAGTGATTTAGGTACTCCACCTAATACCGACCTGTTCCCTTCTTTCAATTTAAGTTTTTCCCAGTTTTGCTTTACTTCTTCGTCATTATTAACCACCACATCTCCGTAAATATGTGGATGTCGGCTGATCAGTTTTTCTGATACACCATTTATAACTTCCTCCAGGGTGAATTCATTTTGCTCCTCTCCTATTTTTGCATAAAATACAATATGTAATAACAGGTCGCCCAACTCTTCCTTTATACCTTTCCAATCTTTTTCAGAAATAGCTTCAGCAAGTTCATAAGTTTCCTCTATTGTTAAATGACGTAAAGTATGGATCGTTTGTTTTTTATCCCAGGGGCATTTATCCCTTAATTCATTCATAATTTTTACAAGACGCAAAAATTCATTCTCAATACTCATGAAACTAGATTTTCAGAAAAGAAAAAAGGGTGAACATAACCAGTAAAAAGATAATTATAACCAGGTGTATAAAATTTAAAATTAAAAATTTCATTATTGTTTTACCTCTTCTCTGCTGGTAAAAATTTCTCATAGACCGGTACTCATAGTAGAAAAGTGAAATGTACAGGAAAGCAATTATCCAGTTTATTATATTCCATGATACATACTCTTTAAGCTGGGTAAACCCTATAATGATCAGTAAAACAATAAAGAATAAAATATATAAATGAACGCTGAAGATCAAATGATTGGTATAATAATATTGTTTTCGGCGTACATAAACTAACTGCAGTACTAAAGCAAACAAGGGTAATGAAATAAATAACATCTGGGGAAAACTGTGAACCAGTATATTCATAAAAATACTCATGATCTTGCCTTTGTCATTCTTGTATTTTTCATTCAGTTCAATCTCCCTGTAATTAAGGGTACGCTCCAGCCAATTATCATTCAGCTTGCCTGATTTCAGTAATGAATCATATTCATGTTTAGATTTATAACTATTTCCTAAAACTTTTAAACCGAGGGTATCATTTGATTTGCCACTATATTTCCTGAACGCTTTACGCGTCATTGGCTTTCCATTATTAAAAGATGAAGTATATGCTGCAAATGAGGCGCTATCCATTTTTTCAATCCTGGCTATTTTATCTTTATTAAATTCTGTATTCACAGTAACGCTTTCCTGATCCACTTTAAAAATTGAAAAGAATATCAGAAAAAATAATGCTGACGTGAAAATATACATTCGAATAGGATTGAGATAGCTTGCCCTTCGGCCATGTATATATTCAGTGCTCACAAACCCGGGTTTAAAAAGCAGGTAACGAAGCGTGCTGAAAAATTTACCGTCGAAATGCGTGATGTCATTAAAAAAATGAGTAACCAGTTGCCAGGTAGATTCTTTTATTTCTGTATTTTCCTGTCCACAGATATGACAATAACGTCCTGCCACACGGGCATTACAATTCAGACAATCTTTTTGAACACGTTCTCGCAGATGGCTCAATGCAGTTAATTTTGTTAAAAATAACAAAGTTTAACCGCATGTTTAATTATGGATAATTTAGCAGCTAACTTTGAATGCAATAAGTTTATTATGATAAAAAATGTTATCACCTTTTTCTGTTTTCTGGCAATAGCAAATTCTGCAAGTGCGCAGTATTATTTCAAAGATATTGTGAGCAGCCAGCAGGCCGGTGCAGATATGGCAAAATATAAAGAAAATAAGGTACGCACAATTAAGATCAACAGCTTTGAAGATGATGGTTCTGTAAGTGATGGCTTTTTTGGAGAAAGGCGTATATCCAGGGATTATAAAAAGTCAGAAGTATTTATCCGTTCTAATGTTTCCGGCGCTTCCCTGTTAACAACGCTTTTCAATGATAAAGGGCAGGTGATCAGTTCAAACGATAGTTCTGATATTTCAACCACCAATACCCGTTATGAATATGATGAAAAGGAAAGGATCAAAAGCATCAATACTTCATTGCGTTCTGCAGATGATGATTTTGTGAACGAGATCAGGGAAGAACATATTTTTATTTATGATGATGAATTTCTTCCAAATAAAATGATACGTGTAAAGAATAGAAAAGACAGTGTGGTCATCCTGTTCATGCATGATGAAAATAATAACATATCTATTGAAAAAGATACAAAAACCGGCAGCAAATATTATTATTATTATGATCAGAAAAGCAGGCTAACTGATATTGCACATTCAAATGAATTCAAACCCAAGTTGCTGGCTGATTATTTATTTGAATACAACCAGGGTGGTTTATTAACTCAAATGACAACTACAGAAGAAGGAGGTAATTATTATTATATCTGGAAATATACTTATGATAATGGCCTGCGGTTAAGTGAAAAATGTTACTCAAAGGAAAAAAGGCTGATGGGTTCTATTCAATATGAATATAAATAGGTGGTAGGTTGAGAAGAACCATGGGCGATGGACCATGGACCGTTCACCTTTCACCCCCCAAACAAAAAGCCCTTTCAAAACTGAAAGGGCTTCTTATTATTCATTACGTTATTAAGAATTGCTATCAGTCATCTCTGTTCTCCTGGTGTTTGCACG
>JBBJMM010000038.1:0-8634 GCA_037720515.1 Ferruginibacter sp. | reverse complement strand
TATTGATTTTCGGGGACTATTATTTCCTAACACAAACCCCAGGCGAAATTCTGGGACTATTGATTTTCGGGGACTATTTTTTTCCTAACACAAACCCCAGACTAAAGTCTGGGGTTATTAATTCCGGGGCTATTCATTTTATAACAAACAAAAAATATTTTATGAATTACATTTTTGGTAAAAGAACATGATCCACTACATGGATAACTCCATTGCTCTGATTTACATCTTTTATAGTAACATAAGATTTACCACCACTCTCATCTTTTAGTATGATCTTTTTTCCTTTACGCATTGCATAAAGATTTCCACCAGCTACTGTTTTAAGAGTTGCAGTACCATTGTTTTCTTTGATCATTTTAATAAGATCCCTTGCTGAAAACTTTCCGGAGATAACATGATAAGTCAGCACACCTGTTAAAGCACTTTTCATTTCTGGCTTTAATAGGCCGTCTACAGTTCCGGCAGGCAACAAAGTAAAAGCATTATTGGTTGGAGCAAAAACGGTAAAAGGTCCGGCACTGGCTAAAGTTTCTACAAGGCCCGCTGCTTTTACAGCAGCAACTAGTGTGGTATGATCTTTACTGTTCACTGCGTTCTCCACTATGTTTTTAGAAGGATACATGGCAGCACCACCAACCATTACAGTTTTTTCCATTTGTGCAAAAGCAGCGTTGCCCATTAGTGCGATGGCTACTAAAAATAATTTTCCCTTTTTCATTTTAATAAGTTTAGTTTTTAATTTATTGATTAGTTCTATCTACGTGGGGTTTTGAAAAATGGATTTATTATTTTTTTGAAATAAAAAAAGGCAACAATGAATTGCTGCCTCTTTTTCTGTTTAAGTATTTTTTTAATATTCGTTATTCGAAACCGGTTTATCTTTTGAATTAGGCTTTACTTTTTTATCATCTTTTATCAATGGATCAGCAGGTTTTATATCTTTTTTATCTACAGGTTTTGGTTTCCGGGATGTTGAATCAGGCTTCTTCCATTGATCTGAAATGTCATCGGTTTTTTCCACTTTTTTAGCATCAGGTTCCTCACTGAAAAAATCGCTTCCATCTCCATTTCCTTCATCGTAATTCAATGTTTCTCCGCTGTTTTCTAACAAACGTTCAATATAACCATCAGCGTTTATGGGGTCATTCCTTAATTCAGAAGGTTGAATAAATTCTTTTACTGAACCATATAGCAATTTTTTATCAGCGTATACTTTGTTCATGAACATTCCCCATTTCGGACCTGCCATTTCTCCACCACCTGTATTATTCTGATAGATCGGTATAAAAGGATCATCGCAACCTACCCACGTTCCAGCCAGTAACTCAGGAGTATATCCTATAAACCAGCCATCAGTATTGCCATTGGTAGTTCCTGTTTTACCTGCCTTTGCCACCGGGATCTTATAACCTTTTACTCTTTGCCCGGTACCAGCCTGTATAACACCTTCCATCATTTTCACCATGGTATAGGCATCAGCTTCGCCGATAACCTGTTTACTTTGTGAGATAGGAAATTCTTTTAAAAGATTACCATTTTTATCTTCGATACGGGTTAGATAAATAGGCTCTGTATTATATCCTTTATTAGGAAACATGGTAAAGGATTGCAGCATTTCAAGCATAGGTATTTCAGCAGCACCCAAAGCAATAGATGGATAAGGTGGCAACTTTACTTTTATGCCGCATTGCTGCGCAAATTCAATCGTACGCCTTACACCTATAACTGACATTAAATACCAGGCTGCACCATTTCTCGACCATGCCAGGCAACTCGCCATACTTCCTCCTTTGGTGGTAATAGTTTGTCCAGATAAGGTAAGCGGCCCACCCGGAAGATAGGTTTCCGGTGTGAACCCCGCATCTGTTAAACCTAATGTATATAATAAGGGTTTAAATGTTGAACCAACCTGCCTGTTTGCGGTAACGTGATCATATTTAAACCATTTGAAATTAATTCCTCCTACCCATGCTTTTATTTCTCCCGTACGGGGATCCATAGCCGCAAATGATGTTTGTAATAATTGCTTATGATATTTAATAGAATCATACGGAGTCATTACTGTATCCTTTTCATGTTTATCATTTCCCGTCCAGGAAAAGATTTTCATTTTTACAGGAACATGAAAAGATTTTTTTATTTCCTCTTCACCTATTTCTTCTTCCTTCATTGTTTTCCACCTTTCAGTAAATTTCATTGCGGCCTCAATAATATTATCATGCCCTTTCCAAAGCTTTGCACCCCTCCTTTTTAAATCATTGTCTAATTTTTTTTGTACAACTGGCATATGTGATTCAACGCTCTCTTCTGCATATTTCTGCATCCTCGAATCAATCGTAGTATAAATTTTTAAACCATCCCGGTAAAGATCATAAGGTTCTCCTGTTTTTGGATTCCTGTTTTTCAAACACCAGTCCTTTAATACTTTTGCAAGAACGGTGCGGTAGTAAGGTGCAATTCCTACATTCTCATCAATTTTACGATAATTAGTGATCAATGGCTTTGCCTTAAGTTTATCTGCATCTTCTTTGGTCAGGTATTTTCCTTTTGCAACAACCATCTGTTGTAACACTGTATTTCTGCGATCTATCGATGATTTCGGATGTCTTATCGGTTCATAGATAATACCTTTCAGCATACCAATCAAAACTGCAGCTTCTTCCAGTTTCAGATCTATAGGTTCTTTCTGAAAATAAGTACGGGCTGCATTCCTTATGCCATAAACATTTACCCAGGGCGCGCGGTTAAGGTATAACGTGAGTATCTCTTCCTTTGTAAAATTTCTTTCCAGCTTCACAGCTACGATCCATTCTTTCAATTTTTGAACCCCCCTTGTTAACAAATTTCCCCTGCCCTGTCCCAGCATCATTTTTGCAAGTTGCTGGGTTATCGTACTTCCTCCACCTTGTGTTCCTGCTGTAAAAAGCACACGTGCCAGGGCTTGTGCATCTATTCCTGAATGATCATAAAAGCGTTCATCTTCTGTAGCAATAAGTGCATGAATCACATTGGGTGATATCTCATTATATTTTATCTCGCTCCTGTTTTCTGAATAAAATTTACCCATCAGTAAACCATCACTGCTAATGATCTCACTTGCCAGGTCAGCTTCCGGATTTTCCAGTTGTTTTACAGATGGCATTTTACCGAAAACACCAAAATTTGCACATAGCAAAAGGATAATAAAAAATCCAAGTCCACCTAAAAATAAACTCCATAGTATCTTAACGGAACGTTTCATTGATTGTGCTGGTTTTTTGGTTTTCATGTCAGAAAATTACAGATCAAAACCTGTTATTGTATTGAGAATTCAGAAGGGCTTTATAGCTTTTTAAGTCTTTATTGGTTTTAAGCAGTTGCATGTTATTATCTGTAATAATAAGAAAAGAATATTTAGCAGGCTGTAACCAGGAGATTTCAGCCGGAGCTGCTTTTTTTATTTTATCAAAATAAATCAGGGCCGCATCTGCATCTTCAAAAGGAGTAAAAACAAGGATCGACTTTTCTGCATCCAGCTGCTCTTTGGTTATAGTAAGAGGTTTACTGGAAAATTTTTCACGGTTATATCTCAGGAAAGCATTTCTTGATTCATTTACATAAACACCATCAACTTTATCCAGGATCATTACTACAAAATGGGGCTTATCAGGTTCCATTAAAAAAACTCCGTTTGTTCTGCCCGGTAAAATTTTAATAACCGAATCTTTAAGAATTGATGTGACTGGTACCTTGCTGGGCTCTATTTTCTTTACAACAGGTTTAACCACTGGTTGTAAAACAACCGCCGTTTTATCATCCCCCATAATAAGCACTTCTTCCTCTGCCCTTGTAACCTGCAGATCAGTCAGATATTTTTCAATTTCATTTCTCCTGTTCAATACGCTGATCATTGTTTGAGCTTTATCTTTTAATGGAGACTCAGGATACAACTGAATGATATTGTTTAAAACTATTTTTGCCGCGCTGTCATTTTTCTCTTTTATATTTTGAATAGATTCAATATACAAAAGCTGTGGCGACCAATAAGTTTTTCCATATAAACTATCTTCCTTTTGTTTTGCAATCCTGGCTTCATCAAACTTTCCTTCTATGAACATATCGTAAATCAATTCATACCGCTTAGTAACCTCAGGATTTTTTTTATTGGGTTGGGTTGATGCAGGGTTTACAAGTAAAATGGCAGCATTGCTTTGCGGATATTTAGACACCAGCATATTCTTATAAGTTGTTGCTTTTGTTGTATTGCCCAGTTTAGTGTACGAGTAATATAGACCAAGGTAAGCCTGGTCGGCAGGCAAGGCAGGAAAACGGTTCAAATAAATTTCAAAAGTTTCGATCGCCTGGTAATGATCCTGCATTTCAAATTGAAAAAGTTTCCCCAGCTCTAACATAGCTAAGGCAATTCTTGAATTACTACTGTCTAATCTTTCTGTGGTTAGCGGAATATTTGCTGACATTGCTTCAAAGGATATGTCAGATGATCGTGCATTATCTCTTATCCTGGAAGAATCGATCGGTCCAAAGGGATCTAAACCTCCACTGTTCCTGTTTATAAGAGCATCTGAGGAAGATTTCCTACGCCAGTTATCTACATTCAATCTTTTACCCCATTTGGCTTTAAACTCATTGAAGCCGCGTGATTTCAAGGAAGCATTATAAAAATACCATTCACCTTTAGAGGGATTGGAAGTGCTTGCAAAAAGATCAACAGGTCCTGATTTATCATTATTAAATGTGATAATAGAATTGCCTTCAAAATTATCATCCTTTAAACCTCTTTCTTTTCTGTATTGCCTTACCAGTTTTTTTATGAAGGCATCACGGTCAGCAGGTGACATAGCAGATATCATTTGTAAACTGTCTTCTCTTTCAATAATGTTGATCTGTTCAACCACACCAGATAAGATATCATACCTGTCATTTATACTAAAACTTTGTTTTTCCAGGCCGGAGGTATCATTGCGAATACTATCATAATATGCAAATGCATTGCGGTAATCTCTCTGGTTGTAAGCAATATTAGCCAGCTGCAAAAAGGTTTTGGATTTAAAGGCAGTATTATTTTCATTGTACCGAAGGCTCCTGTTGTAAAAACCAATTCCGCTTGTAGTATCCGGCCGTTGTAAACTTAATTGCCCTGTTGAATAATAAATTATATCACGATAAGCTTCATACTTATCTTTTTTTGCCATATTAAGCAGGCGGTTAATACTATTTGCCAACTCCTCCGTATTTCCGTTATCCCGCATCATTTTTGCATCGTTGAGCCTTGCATAAATATCCATTACCGGATCAACAGTATGTTTAGATGCCTTTGCATAAAAATCAGAAGCTTTTTCATACTCACCGCTCATTTCATATAATTGTGCCAGTAAAAATTCTGACCGCGCCATTTCCTGTTTATCTGCAGAGGCGGACAAACCTTTTTCAAGATGAATGGCAGCGCTGTCAAAATGGTCCTGCGAGTAAAACCAGTAAGCAGTAACAACTTCCAGGTCGTTTCGGAGGCGTGCAGGTAGATTGGGATCATTTTGAAGAATATTTATAAGTCCGGCAGCATCTCCGTATTCTTTCCTATCCGTTAAAGTTCTTGTAAGCCAGATCAATGCGTCATTGCGGCTGGGTGGTTTAGTAAGTGCCTTCTTAACTAAATTTCGGTTTTCTTTATTGGCAATCGATATAACATTGTCCTTTGCTGATTCATTAGCTCCCACGATCCTGCTGTCATCCTCTTTTTTATTACGGGGGAACAGGTTGTAATTTATAAATTGAAAAGTTAGTGCAGCAGAATCCAGTTCGTTCCTTAAAAAATAGGCCTTTCCTATAAGCAGGTATAAATTATCCACCCAATCACTCCTGAGATCGTGTAATAATATTCCGGCAGTTGCTTTATAGATTACGGAATCAAGCTCTATTTTCTGTGATGAAGTGTTTTCAAATGAATAGGGATAAAAAGACAATAGTCTACTGTAATCATCTTTTTGAGAAATTTTTGCCCGCTCAATAACTGCGTTCAGTTTGTTATTTGCGTTAAAGTAAAAATTATAATGAGAAACATTATTTTGTATGAACCTGCGTACAGGAGTAAATTTTTTATCGGCAGTTTTTTCAGATCCCAGTTTTTTATCTTCATATTTTTCTGGTTTCTTTTCCTTTCCAAATGGATCTATCGTCCATGTTGGCTGAGCATATCCTTTATTAAGAAAAGAAAATAGAAATAAAAGCAGGGTAACAAAGAAAAGTGTTTTCTTGTGCATGATTATAGTTAATAAAAACAGGGCTAAATATCGGATTTTTTTAGCAATAAGTGATTCAAATGTACCATTACCGAAGTTAAAAACCCCTGAATACAAGTGTATTAAATGTTAAATATGAAGTGGATCGGGATATAAAATAAGGTATACGATTATATTGACCGGCGTTTCTTATTTTTAATATTAATAAAATAATTTTATGGCAAAAATAGATGCCAATAGTACATTGAAGCGATTGAGAAATCATTACAGGCTGGTTGTAATGAATGAAGATACTTATGAAGAAGTTGTAAAATTTAAACTTACAAGGATGAGTGTTTATATTGCAATGAGCACTTTATTTGTTTTGATGGTAGGACTTACTGCGGCTCTCATCATTTTTACACCATTAAAATATTATCTCCCGGGAATCGGTTATGGAAATGCAAAGCAGGTGAAAGAGTACCGGGAGCTTAAAATAAGAACAGATTCCATGGAACATTCCCTTAACCTGCAACGTAAATATAATGATGACCTGCAAAAGATGCTGCAGGGCAATATTTCCAAACTGGATACTACACATCTTACCTTACCAAAATTGGAAAATAGCCGGGAATAAGAATAAAAAACAATATTATACGTTGGTAGTTAGAAGACATGCTTTCTTAACCTCAAAAACCACCAACATGTTTATTTCTAAATCCAAAAACTCTGATAACCAGCCAGCAAACGTATCCACAACACTTATCGGTATGGGAACTGTAATTACCGGAAATATAGAATCAGGGGGAGACATTAGGATAGATGGAATCTTAAAAGGAAATTTGCTGGCCAAAGCCAAAGTAATTATTGGAGCCGACAGCATTATTGAAGGGGATATAATTTGTCAGCAGGCAGATGTTTCCGGCAGAGTGGAAGGGCGATTACAGGTAAATGATCTTTTATACCTGAAAGGACAGGCTGTTGTTTTGGGAGATATTCATTCAGCTAAATTATTAATTGAACCTACCGTTAGCTTTAACGGGCAATGCAGGATGGGTGCAAACATTGTTGAACTAAATACCGATATTGCGAAGGCAGTAAATGAATAACAACGGAAATAAACAACTTTTAAAATATGCAGGGCTTGCAACCCAATTCCTTGTAGGGATTGGGTTGTCTGTTTATATTGGTATCCTTTTAGACAAGTGGCTCAGATTTCAGATACCGGTTGCCGTGTGGGTATTACCTTTGTTGCTCATAACCGGGGTTATTATAAAGATCATAAAGGACACCGGATCAAAATAATTTTCTGAATGAGTAATGGATCCAAAGGATTGCTTCCCGTTTTTTATATATTTTTATTTATCTCACTCGTGCTGTTGATTTTTTCAAACAAACTGGCAGAAGCAGGTGTTGATACCATTGTGTTAACCGGTGCCAACATTCTTTTGTTTGTACTTAGCATCATTTCTTTTTTTATAGTATTGAAGGGAATTCGGCATAGCAATCCGAATGTATTTGTAAGAAGTGTGATGGGCAGTATGATGATAAAAATGGTGGTATGCCTGGTGGCAACTTTCTTATATGTTTATTTTACCGGGGATAATTACAATAAAAAGTCTGTATTTATTGCATTGCTTCTTTACCTGGTTTATTTATCTGCAGAGGTAATAGTACTAATGAAGCTGAATAAAAATAAAAATGCCTAAACAGGAAGTCCCCTTATTACATCTGAAGAAATATCTGCCGGAAGAAAGTGTGGAAGATGTGTTGCATTATCTGAATATATATAAAGTACAGCTAACTGTTACCCGTAAACGCGAAACAATTTTAGGTGATTACCGGCACAGCCATCCTGGTAAAGCGCATCGTATAAGTGTGAACGGAAATTTAAATAAATATAATTTTCTGATAACCCTGTTACATGAACTGGCTCATTTACTAACCTTTGAAAAATACGGCCACCGGGTATTACCTCATGGCACTGAATGGAAAAAAGATTTTAGCCAGATCCTTACCCAGTTTCTTTCAAAAAAAGTATTCCCACCCGATATTGAACAAGCTCTTTTGCAAACCCTTCACAATCCTGCTGCAAGCAGTTGTGGTGATGAAGCATTGCTCCGGACCTTACGAAAATATGATGTTACTGAAGAAGGTAAATTAATGGTAGAGCAATTGCCGGAAAACAGTCTTTTCTCCATAAGGGGAGGCCGGGTGTTCAGAAAAGGAATGAAATTACGAACCCGCTTCAAATGCCAGGAAATAGCTACACGGAAATGGTTTCTTTTCAATGGGGTTTATGAAGTAACAGTAATACCCGATTTATAAAAACAATTGTTCTATTAATGCTTTCATCCGGTTTCATAAAAAATCCGTTAAGAAAATTGAAGCGGAAGGCGTTAAGAAGAAAAACAGG